>NZ_CP076457.1:3418176-4029235 GCF_018866325.1 Streptomyces sp. YPW6 | reverse complement strand
GCCTCGGGCCCCGGCGTCCTGCGCCTGGGCTGGGCCCCGCGCCACCTGCGTCACCGGCGCGGACGTCCCCGGGCCGGCGGCGGACGCCCCCGGCCCGCACAGCAGCCCCAGCACCACCGCGAGCAGCGCCGTCAGGCTCCACCAGTGCGTACGGGACACGGGGCCGGGCCTTTCTCGCGTGAGCGGCGATCGCGGGGTGTTCGACTGCCGGAAATGGTACGTGCCGCGTGACGCAGCCCGCGCGAAATGAGGTCGCCACCGGCCGGGCCCGGGTGAGATCCTGGGATCCGTATGTCTACTTCCTTCGCCGATCTCCAGTCCCAGCTCGGTCAGCTCTCGCTCCGCGATGCGAACCGGCTCGGCCGGCGCCTCGAAGGAGCGCGCCGCATCCGCAAGCCCGAGGCCCGCCAGTCCGTGCTGGACGAGATCGCGGCCGAGGCGGGCAAGGCGGCCGACCGGCTCGCGACGCGAGCGGCCCGGCTGCCGGCCCTGTCGTACCCCGAAGAGCTGCCGGTCAGCCAGAAGAAGGACGAGATCCTGGAGGCGATACGCGACCACCAGGTCGTGATCGTCGCCGGCGAGACCGGGTCCGGCAAGACCACGCAGCTCCCGAAGATCTGCATGGAGCTGGGGCGCGGCGTCCGGGGCATGATCGGGCACACCCAGCCCCGGCGGATCGCCGCCCGTACGGTCGCGGAGCGTGTCGCGGACGAGCTGAAGACGCCCCTGGGCGAGACGGTCGGCTGGAAGGTCCGCTTCACCGACCAGGTGAATCCGGAGTCGACGTATCTGAAGCTGATGACGGACGGCATCCTGCTCGCCGAGATCCAGACGGACCGCGAGCTGCTGGCGTACGACACGATCATCATCGACGAGGCCCACGAGCGGTCCCTCAACATCGACTTCCTGCTCGGCTATCTGGCCCGGCTGCTGCCGCGGCGCCCGGACCTGAAGGTTGTCATCACCTCGGCGACGATCGACCCGGAGCGGTTCGCGCGCCACTTCGGGGACGCCCCGATCGTGGAGGTCAGCGGGCGGACGTATCCGGTGGAGGTCAGGTACCGCCCCCTCCTGGAGGAGGACAGCGATGACTCCGACCGGGACCAGATCACCGCGATCTGCGACGCCGTCGACGAGCTGGGCCACGAGGCACCCGGCGACGTGCTGGTCTTCCTCTCCGGCGAACGCGAGATCCGGGACACGGCCGACGCGCTGAACAAGCGCAACCTCAGACACACGGAAGTGCTCCCGCTCTACGCGCGCCTCTCGCACGCCGAGCAGCACCGTGTGTTCCAGCGCCACACCGGACGCCGCATCGTGCTGGCGACCAACGTCGCCGAGACCTCGCTGACCGTCCCCGGCATCAAGTACGTGATCGACCCGGGCAGCGCCCGGATCTCCCGCTACAGCCACCGCACCAAGGTCCAGCGGCTGCCGATCGAGCGGATCTCCCAGGCCAGCGCCAACCAGCGCAAGGGCCGCTGCGGCCGTACGTCGGACGGCATCTGCATCCGGCTCTACTCCGAGGACGACTTCCTCACCCGGCCGGAGTTCACCGACCCCGAGATCCTGCGGACCAACCTGGCCTCCGTCATCCTCCAGATGACCGCCGCCGGGCTCGGCGACATCGAGAAGTTCCCCTTCATCGACCCGCCGGACCACCGCAACATCCGCGACGGCATCCAGCTCCTCCAGGAGCTGGGGGCGCTCGATCCCGCCGAGAAGGATCCGAAGAAGCGGCTCACCCCGCTCGGCCGGAAGCTCTCCCAGCTGCCCGTCGACCCGCGCCTGGCCCGTATGGTCATCGAGGCCGACAGGAACGGCTGCGCCCGCGAGGTCATGGTCATCGCCGCCGCGCTCTCCATCCAGGACCCGAGGGAGCGGCCCGCGGAGAAGCAGACGCAGGCGGATCAGAACCACGCCCGGTTCAAGGACGAGACGTCCGACTTCCTGGCGTATCTGAACCTCTGGGCGTACATCCGCGAGCAGCAGAGGGAGCGCGGTTCGTCCTCGTTCCGCCGGATGTGCAAGCAGGAGTACCTGAACTTCCTGCGCATCCGCGAATGGCAGGACATCTACGCGCAGCTGCGGACGGTCGCCAAGCAGATGGGCATCACCGTCGAGGAGCCCAAGGCGGAGGCGTCCGTTCCCGAGCAGGCGGTGCACACCTCGCTGCTGGCCGGGCTGCTGTCGCACATCGGGCTCAAGGACACCGAGAAGAACGAGTACCTGGGCGCGCGCAGCGCCAAGTTCGCGATCTTCCCCGGCTCCGCGCTGTTCAAGAAGCAGCCCCGGTTCCTGATGTCGGCGGAGCTGGTGGAGACCTCCCGGCTCTGGGCGCGGGTCAACGCCAAGGTCGAGCCCGATTGGATCGAGCCGCTGGCCCAGCATCTGGTGAAGCGCACGTACAGCGAGCCGCACTGGGAGAAGGACCGGGCGGCGGTGATGGCGTACGAGCGGGTCACCCTCTACGGCGTGCCGATCGTCGCCCAGCGCAAGGTCAATTTCGGACGGATCGACCAGGAGGCCTCGCGGGACCTGTTCATCCGCAACGCCCTGGTCGAGGGCGACTGGCGGACCCACCACCAGTTCTTCCACGACAATCGCAAACTGCTGGGCGAGGTCGAGGAGTTGGAGCACCGGGCCCGTCGCCGCGACATCCTCGTGGACGACGAGACCCTGTTCGACTTCTACGACCAGCGGATTCCCGAACACATCGTGTCCGGGGCGCACTTCGACTCCTGGTGGAAGCACAAGCGGCGCGAGGAGCCCGACGCGCTGGACTTCGAGCGCTCCATGCTCATCAACGAGAAGGCCGGGGCCGTCACGAAGGACGACTACCCGGACTCCTGGCGGCAGGGGAAGCTCAAGTTCAGGGTGACGTACCAGTTCGAGCCCGGCGCGGACGCGGACGGTGTGACCGTGCACGTACCGCTCCAGGTGCTGAACCAGGTCACCGCCGAGGGCTTCGACTGGCAGATCCCGGGGCTGCGCGAGGAGGTCGTCACCGAGCTGATCCGCTCGCTGCCGAAGCCGGTCCGCCGGCACTACGTCCCCGCGCCGAACTACGCGGAGAAGTTCCTGGACCGGGCGGTCCCGCTCCAGGAGCCGCTGCCGGTGACCCTGGCGCGTGAGCTCCAGCGGATGGTCGGTGTGCCCGTCACGGCGGACGACTTCGACCTCTCGCGGGTCCCGGAGCACCTCAAGATCACGTTCCGGATCGTCGACGAGCGGCGGCGGAAGGTGGCCGAGGACAAGGACCTGGAGGCGCTGAGGCTCACGCTGCGCCCGAAGGCCCGCCAGGCGCTCTCCCAGGCCGCTGCGGCGACCGCGGGGCCCTCCGGCGAGTCCATCGAGCGCTCGGGCCTCACGGACTGGACGATCGGTTCGCTGAGCAAGGTCTTCGAGACCCGTCGTGCCGGGCAGCCGGTGAAGGCGTATCCGGCCCTCGTCGACCAGGGCGAGACCGTGGCCGTACGGCTCTTCGACACCGAGGCCGAGCAGCAGCAGGCGATGTGGCGCGGCACCCGGCGGCTGATCATGCTGAACATCCCGGTGAACCCGGCGAAGTTCGCGTCCGACCGGCTGGGCAACCAGCAGAAGCTGGCGCTGTCCCGCAATCCGCACGGTTCGGTGCAGGCCCTCTTCGAGGACTGCGCGACCGCCGCGGCCGACCGGCTCATCGCCGCGCACGGCGGGCCCGCGTGGGACGAGAAGGCGTTCCGGACGCTGTACGACAAGGTGCGCGCGGACCTGGTGGACCTGACCGTCCGCACCATCGACCAGGTGCAGCAGATCCTCGCCGCGTGGCAGGCCTGCGAGCGCCGGCTGAAGTCGACGAACAGCCTGGCGCTGGTGGCCAACGTCACGGACGTACGGGACCAGCTGGCCCGTCTCGTACCGCCCGGTTTCGTTACGGCCACCGGGCTGCGCCGGCTGCCGGACCTGATGCGCTACCTCGTGGCGGCCGACCGGCGGCTCCAGCAGATGCCGACGGCCGTCCAGCGGGACACCACGCGGATGGAGAAGGTCCACGAGATGCAGGACGAGTACGCCTGGCTGCTCGAACAGTTCCCGCAGGGCAGGCCGGTCCCGCAGGAGGCGCTGGACGTCCGCTGGATGATCGAGGAGCTGCGGGTCAGCTACTTCGCCCACGCGCTGGGCACCGCGTTCCCCGTCTCGGACAAGCGGATCGTGAAGGCGGTCGACGCCCTCGCGCCCTGACGCGGGGCCCTGCGGAGGGGGCCGGGAGGCGGGTGACGGAGTCACCACCAGGAGTGAAGTCGACCTGGGCCTCCCACCTCCTGTACAGTCTGGTTTCGCAGCAAGCCGCAAGGCAAGCGGCGAAAACCTGGTCCTGTGGAGCAGTTTGGAGTGCTCGCCACCCTGTCAAGGTGGAGGCCGCGGGTTCAAATCCCGTCAGGACCGCAGTAGGAGAAAGCCCGGATCGTTTCGATCCGGGCTTTCTCGCGTCTTGACGGGCCCCACCCGTCGCGGGTACCCCGAAGAAGCAGAGGCCGTGTCCGTACCCTCGGCGCTTCTCACGGCGGGGGACGGCCGGGCCCACCGGGAGGTGGCTCGTATGTCCGCGTCCGCAGCACGACACGAGACCCGCGCGCTGTTGCGCGCCCATCTGGCGGCCGCTTCCGCCTACGGCCATCTCACCCGGCACTGCGCGGTCTGCCATCGCCTCCTGCGCCTCGCCATGGAGCCCGGGGCGGCCGCGGAGTCCGGAGGGGCGTCCGAGCCCGCTCCGGACGCCACCGAAGCCGCCCCGGACGCCACCGAGCCCGCCCCGGACGCCACCGGGGCCGCTCCGGACCCCGCCGGCGCCTCCGCAGCCCGTGCGGGTGTCCGCGGGCGGCCGGGCGGGCACGAGGACCAAAGGCCCCCGGCGACACGACCATCGGCCGGGTGACTCCGCGTTCGGGCAGTGGCAGGCTCGTAGTTGGCAAGCTTCGGGCGATGTGACGGTAGTCACTGAAAGAGTTTTCAGACCGGGGGATTTTACGCCTCCCCTACAACTGGTGAATTTAATATGTGCAATTGCACGGAGCCCGTGGAGTCGCCCGGACCGTTCCGTCCGGGGCTGTCCCACCGCGTCCAGGACGCTCACCCACACTCCCGCACAGACCCGCGCACAGACCCACGAACGCCCCCGCCGGCCCCGTGAAGCCGACCGACCGCCCGGTTCTGACCGCGGGCCGGTCCGGGCGCGGGAGCGGCGCGGAGAGCGCCGTACAGGGATCACCACGGGCCCCGGGAGGCGGCCGGAGAGGCCCGTCCGGGCACAAAAAAGATCGCGCTGGACCCGGCGGAGTCCAGCGCGATCGATACGACGAAAACCCGTGAACACAGGTGTGACGCCCGTTGGGGCAGGCGTCCGTCGAGTGGAGCTATGGGCGGGCGACCGAGGTTGGGGGACCTGGCGGCTGCCCGGGTGTTGTGCTGTGCTGCGGTACTGCTGTGCTGCTGTTGTTGCTGGTCGGCAGGGGTGTGTCAGGCCTCGCTGCGCTGCTGCGGAATACCCGCGAGCAGTGCGCGGACCTCTGCCTCGCGGTACCGGCGATGTCCACCGAGCGTGCGGATGGACGTGAGCTTGCCAGCCTTGGCCCAGCGAGTGACCGTCTTCGGGTCCACGCGGAACATCGTGGCAACCTCAGCCGGGGTCAGCAGCGGCTCGGCATCAGGGGTGCGAGCGGTCATGAGCGGCCTCCTCGGGAGAACCGAACCTTCTCGGTTCTTTCCTCTAAATTCTGCACCTTGACCCGCGTTGCCCGAAATGGCGGACGCGGGCCGAGTCGGTTATAGGACGAACGGCTTGTCCTCGGCACTACAACTACACCATCCGTCCAGCCACGTCGGCCAAACCGATGGAATTGCCCTCCCAGGTGTTCATCAGCGACGGAAGCCGATGGACCATGCCATAGCGGACAGTCACGCCCCGGTGACGATCAGTCACAGAGCGATCAGGAGTCGTCAGACCCCCCATAGAGCGCAAGGTCGATCATTCTGCCCTTACGTGGACAGAAGGAGCCCTCCCCGGACTCCTTGTCCTATTTTGGCATGAGGGTTAGGGATAGGCGCAAGAGCCCCGTTAGTGCTGTCCATCACGCTTGGGGTAAAGGCCCGGTTCGGGACGTAGGTCCCGGACCCAGTGATGTACGCCCCTGCCCCGCACGCCCCATGAGACATCACGGGTCACACGGAACGCCGGTTCACAGAACCACGGTTCACGGTCCGTCCGCCGGTTCACGGTCCGTCCGCCCCGTCTCCTCCCTCCTCTTCGCGTCCCGGCCCTGCGTCCTGGATGAAGGATGCCCCGGTTCCGTCACCTTGATGCCGCTGTGGGCCTTTTCACGTCAATTGGTGAACTGGAGGTCCCGGACCGCCCGCCAGCGCTCCGCGAGCCGCGCGTACGCCTCCCCCGCGCCCTCGCTGTCACCGTCCCGCAGCGCGGCGAGCCCCTCCGCCACGTCCGCCGCCGACCGGTCCCCGGCGAGCCGTTCCGCCGGCAGCGCGTGGACCAGGCCCCCGTAGTCCAGCTCGACCAGCGAGCGCGGATGGAACTCCTCCAGCCAACGCCCCACGTCCACCAGCCCCTCGGTCAGCGGCCCCTCGGGAACGCTCTCCCGGAGCGTCCGCAGTGCCCGCGCCAGCCGGCGCCGGGCCTCGACCATCCGCGTGCGGTACCGCAGGACGGGCGCCGCCCCCTCGTCGTCCGCCGCCGCGTACTCACGCTCCTCGTCGTGGAAGAGGACGAACCAGCGCACCGGGACCTGCCACACCGTGGTGCGGATCCACGGCCGCGCGTCCGGGTGGAGCCGCCGCCAGCGCTCGTGGTCCGCCGCCGCCTGGCCGCGCACCACCGCGGGCAGCACGGCATCGAGCACGTTGGCCGGAAACATGTCCCCCAGTTCCTCCAGGGCCAGCCAGCCCCGCAGCCGGGTCCGCCACGGGCAGACGCACACCGCCCCGTCCAGCTCCGCCACGAACGCGTCGCCGCTCTCGTGCACGGGCACCCCGACCGGCGGCGTCGACACCAAGTCGGCCAGCGAGCGGCGCAGTTCGTCCTGGGCCGTGGGGAGCTCCCCGCGTTGCGCGTACCGCGCCCAGTGACTGCGCTCGGGCTCCGCGAAGGCGGCGAGCGGCTCGTAGATCCGGAGGTAGGACGTGTAAGGGACGCGCACCGAAGACACCACCGACATGGAGCGCATCGTGTCACGGCCGGTCACCCGCAGGGGGTGATCCTCCGCACGGGGGCAGATCCACGGCGCCGGAGGACTTACGCTCTTGCCCATCGGACCGGCCGTGCCGGTCGGTCCGGGGCTCTCCCCACCCCCAGGAGGGCCTCCCCGCCGCTTCGTACTTGGGAGTCACCACAGTGACCGATGTGACTAACGGCGTCCTGCACACCCTGTTCCACTCGGATCAGGGAGGCCACGAGCAAGTCGTGATCTGCCAGGACCGCGCCAGCGGCCTCAAGGCCGTCATCGCCCTCCACTCCACCGCCCTGGGCCCGGCCCTCGGCGGCACCCGCTTCTACCCGTACGCCTCCGAGGCGGACGCCGTCGCCGACGCGCTCAACCTGTCGCGCGGGATGTCGTACAAGAACGCGCTGGCCGGCCTCGACCACGGCGGCGGCAAGGCCGTCATCATCGGTGACCCGGAGAAGATCAAGAGCGAGGAACTCCTCCTCGCCTACGGCCGGTTCGTCGCCTCGCTCGGCGGCCGCTACGTCACCGCCTGCGACGTCGGCACCTATGTCGCCGACATGGACGTCGTCGCCCGGGAGTGCCGCTGGACGACGGGCCGCTCCCCCGAGAACGGCGGCGCGGGCGACTCCTCGGTGCTCACCGCGTTCGGCGTCTTCCAGGGCATGCGCGCCTCGGCCCAGCACCTCTGGGGCGACCCGACGCTGCGCGGCCGCAAGGTCGGCGTCGCCGGGGTCGGCAAGGTGGGCCGCCACCTCGTCGAGCACCTGCTCTCCGACGGGGCCGAGGTCGTGATCACCGACGTCCGTGCGGAGTCGCTGCGCGCGATCACCGACCTGCACCCCGAGGTCACCGTGGCGGCGGACACCGACGCCCTGATCCGTACCGAGGGCCTGGACGTCTACGCGCCGTGCGCGCTCGGCGGCGCGCTCGACGACGACACCGTCCCCCTGCTCACCGCGAAGGTGGTGTGCGGCGCGGCCAACAACCAGCTGGCGCACCCCGGTGTGGAGAAGGACCTGGCCGACCGGTCGGTTCTCTACGCACCCGACTACGTGGTCAACGCCGGCGGGGTGATCCAGGTGGCCGACGAACTGCACGGGTTCGACTTCGAGCGGTGCAAGGCGAAGGCCACGAAGATCTTCGACACCACGCTGGAAATATTCGCACGTGCGAAGGCGGACGGGATTCCGCCGGCCGCGGCGGCCGACCGGCTCGCCGAGCAGCGGATGGCGGAGGCGCGCTCCCGCTGACCGCCCGGCCGCCCACGACCGCCGGCCGGCGAGACAAGACTCACGCCGGTCGGCGGGTCGTACCTCCACAAGAGGTTAAAATCGCAGTTGACCAGCGAGGACGGGGCTCCTCACTGGCCCTGTGCCGGGGACCGGAATGCGGGCGGCGTACCGTATGGCCACGGAAGCAGGTACCGTTAAAGCTCTACGGGCGCGGTCTCTCTGCCGAGAGTCCGTCCTGAAACATGAACGCGTGTCAAGACTCTGGGGCCGTCGAGCCCCGTCACCGAGGGGGTCGAGCCATGGGGCGCGGCCGGGCAAAGGCCAAGCAGACCAAGGTCGCCCGCCAGCTGAAGTACAGCACCGGCGGGACGG
Organism: Streptomyces sp. YPW6; assembly: GCF_018866325.1. Classification (NCBI taxonomy): domain Bacteria; kingdom Bacillati; phylum Actinomycetota; class Actinomycetes; order Kitasatosporales; family Streptomycetaceae; genus Streptomyces; species Streptomyces sp. YPW6. The sequence goes on along the minus strand of NZ_CP076457.1, from coordinate 4,020,414 downwards.
ACCTGTCGCGTCTGGCCAATGAGCTGGGCGCATCGCCTTCGAGTCAGCCACCGAACGCGGAGCCGTTCGAGGACGACGACGAGGAAGATGACCCGTACGCACAGTACGCGGATCGCTACAATCAGGACGATGACGACGATCAGGACGATCAGTCCGGTCCGTCGTCACAGCGCCGCGGCGCTTGACCTCGCGCTGACACTTCGACCCGGTCCGGGCTTGCCCCGGGCCGGGTTCTGTGTGTCCCGGTCCGGGCGCTCCCTGGGTACGGGCCGCGTTTCGCGGCCGACCCAGGCGAGCGGCCCGGCTTCCGTTCCTCCGCGGCCGACCCGGCGGGCGGCACGCTTTCCGTTCCGTGGCCGGTGCGCCGGACGGACCGCCCGGCGCACCCGCGTGCGACGTGACTACCGCGCGTAGGACCCGGTCAGCTCCGCGCCCGTCGTGCGGTCACCGCGGTCGGTGATCTCACCGGCGACCCAGGAGTCGACCCCGCGGTCGGCCAGCGTCGTCAGGGCGGCGTCCACGGAGTCGGCCGGGACGATCGCGATCATGCCGACGCCCATGTTCAGCGTCTTCTCCAGCTCCAGCTGCTCCACGTTCCCGGCCGTGCCGACCACGTCGAAGACCGCGCCGGGCGTCCACGTGGAGCGGTCCACGGTGGCGTGCAGACCGTCCGGGATGACCCGGGCCAGGTTGTTGGCGAGACCACCGCCGGTGACGTGGCTGAAGCCGTGCACCTCGGTCGTGCGGGTGAGGGCCAGGCAGTCCAGGGAGTAGATCCGGGTGGGCTCCAGGAGCTCCTCGCCGAGCGTGCGGCCGAACTCCTCGACCTCGCGGTCCAGGGACCAGCCGGCCCGGTCGAAGACCACGTGGCGGACGAGCGAGTACCCGTTGGAGTGAAGACCGGAGGAGGCCATGGCGATGACCGCGTCACCCGTGCGGATACGGTCCGGGCCGAGCAGGCGGTCGGCCTCGACCACGCCCGTACCGGCGCCGGCGACGTCGAAGTCGTCCGGGCCCAGCAGGCCCGGGTGCTCTGCCGTCTCGCCGCCGACCAGGGCGCAGCCGGCGAGGACGCAGCCTTCGGCGATGCCCTTCACGATGGCCGCGACACGCTCGGGGTGCACCTTGCCGACGCAGATGTAGTCGGTCATGAACAGCGGCTCGGCACCGCAGACGACGAGGTCGTCCACGACCATGCCGACGAGGTCGCGGCCGATGGTGTCGTACACGCCCATCTGGCGGGCCAGGTCCACCTTGGTGCCCACACCGTCGGTGGCGGAGGCCAGCAGCGGGCGCTCGTAGCGCTTCAGCGCCGAGGCGTCGAAGAGTCCGGCGAAACCGCCGAGTCCGCCGAGACCGGCGACCTCGGGGCGCTGGGTCTTCTTCACCCACTCCTTCATCAGCTCGACGGCGCGGTCACCGGCTTCGATGTCGACGCCGGCCGCCGCGTAGGAAGCACCTGTTGTCTCAGACATGGCCTGGGATCTTTCGTGTGGAGATACGGGGCTGGTGGGAGGGGGCGCGGCGCGTCCGGGTCACGGACGGCGCAGCGCGTCGGCCGCGGCGGTCGCCGCGGGGCCCGCCGCCAGCTCGGTCTCCAGCAGCTGCTTGCCGAGCAGCTCCGGGTCCGGGAGGTCCATGGGGTACTCACCGTCGAAGCAGGCGCGGCAGAGGTTCGGCTTGTCGATCGTCGTCGCCTCGATCATCGAGTCGATCGAGATGTACGCGAGCGAGTCCGCGCCCATGGAGGTGCAGATCTCGTCGACGGTCATGCCGTTGGCGATCAGCTCGGCGCGGGTGGCGAAGTCGATCCCGAAGAAGCAGGGCCACTTCACCGGAGGCGAGGAGATCCGGATGTGGATCTCGGCCGCACCGGCCTCGCGGAGCATCCGGACCAGGGCGCGCTGGGTGTTGCCGCGGACGATCGAGTCGTCGACGACCACCAGGCGCTTGCCCTTGATGACTTCCTTCAGCGGGTTCAGCTTGAGCCGGATACCGAGCTGGCGGATGGTCTGCGAGGGCTGGATGAAGGTCCGGCCGACGTAGGCGTTCTTGACCAGTCCGTTGCCGAAGGGGATGCCGCTGGCCTCCGCGTACCCGATCGCGGCGGGGGTGCCGGATTCCGGGGTCGCTATGACGAGATCCGCCTCGACGGGGGCCTCGGCGGCCAGTTTGCGGCCCATCTCCACCCGGGAGAGGTAGACGTTCCGGCCGGCGATGTCGGTGTCGGGGCGGGCCAGGTAGACGTACTCGAAGACGCAGCCCTTGGGCTTCGCTTCTGCGAATCGCGAGGAGCGCAGACCGTTCTCGTCGATGGCGACGAGCTCGCCCGGCTCGATCTCGCGTACGTAGCTGGCGCCGCAGATGTCGAGCGCGGCGGACTCCGACGCGACGACCCAGCCGCGCTCCAGGCGGCCCAGGACCAGCGGGCGGATGCCCTGCGGGTCGCGGGCGGCGTAGAGCGTGTGCTCGTCCATGAAGACGAGGGAGAACGCGCCCTTCACGTCGGGGAGCACCTGGGCGGCGGCTTCCTCGATGGTGAGCGGTTTGTCGTTCTCGTCGCGCTGCCCGGCGAGCAGCGCGGTCACCAGGTCGGTGTCGTTGGTCGCGGCGACCTGGGTGGCGCGGCCGTCCTTGCGCGGGAGGTCGGCGACCATCTCCGCGAGCTGGGCGGTGTTGACCAGGTTCCCGTTGTGGCCGAGGGCGATCGAGCCGTGCGCGGTGGCACGGAACGTCGGCTGCGCGTTCTCCCACACCGAGGCACCGGTGGTGGAGTAGCGGGCATGACCGACCGCGATATGGCCCTGGAGGGAACCCAGAGACGTTTCGTCGAAGACCTGCGAGACCAGTCCCATGTCCTTGAAGACCAGGATCTGGGACCCGTTGCTCACTGCGATGCCCGCGGATTCCTGTCCGCGGTGCTGCAGGGCATACAGTCCGAAATAGGTGAGCTTGGCGACCTCTTCGCCCGGAGCCCAGACACCGAAGACGCCGCAAGCGTCCTGGGGGCCTTTCTCTCCGGGGAGCAGGTCGTGGTTGAGTCGTCCATCACCACGGGGCACGGCACCGAGTGTAGGCGAGATCGACCACTGGTCCGAATTGGGGACCGGGAAGCAAACGCGCGGTGGAGCGCGGGAAACGGGCCCGCCCGCCGCCCGGGGCGGGCGATTCGCGGGACTTCGGCCGGTGACCCTGCGTGACGCCCGCCCGGCGGGCGCGGAGCGTCCGGGGCGGACGCGGCGCTCCCTTCCGGGCCGAGCGGCTGGTTACCGACGGGTAGCCACGCTGGGCGGCAGGCGGACGGCCGTGGCGCTCGGTGAACGCGGCCGATCTTCGCCGCAGCTGCTGGCCGAACGCTCGTTTCGTGGCGAGCCTCACACCGAGGGGCCGGGTTCAGCCGTGCTCCGAGCTGTTCTCGGCCCCGGCGGGTGCGGCGGTGGCGCCGATCCCCCTGCCGTCGTCGGCGCCGACGGTGAGCGTGCCGCCCTTGATCGTGTACGCCTTCGTGCCCTTGAGGGCGGCGAGCACGGCACGCTCGGTCCCCATCTCGGCCTCCGGGCACATCTTGCGGGTGCTCGCCATCGGTCCGAAGACGATCGTGGACCCCTCGACCGTGGCCTTGCCGCTGAAGGAGTTGCAGCCGGCGTTGCCGTTCACGGTGCCGTCCTCGGTGAAGGTCAGATGCGGTGTCCGCTCCTTCGGGAGATCGGCCGGCACGGTCGTGGCCGTCTCGCCGTCGAGCAGCGTGCCGACCGTCCACCGGGTGCCCACCAGATCGGCGGGCTTCTCCTCGCTGAGGGCCATGGTGTCCCCCTTCTCCGTGGTGAGGGTCAGCCGGTCCCCGGACAGCTTCGCGGTGTGCTCGCCGCCCATCGCGTCGATGGCGGCCTTCTCGAACTTCTCGATGTCCTCGTCGCACGCCATCTGGGTGGTGACGGGCTTGCCCAGGGTGATCCGGTCGCCCTCCACCCGGGCGTCTGCACTGATGTGGTTGCAGCCGAAGTGGGCCGTGGCCCGGCCGCTCGGGTCGATCTCCAGGCGGGCCCCCTCCGGGGCCTCGGTCCTCTTCCCGCCGACGGTCACCGAGTCGACGCTCCACGCCACGCCGGTGACGGGGACATCGCTCTGCACGGTGTCACCGCCGTCGCCGGATCCCCGGCCTGAGCCGGAACCCGACTCCGTACCGCAGGCGGCGAGGGCGAGGAGGGCCAGGGCACTGACGCTGAGGGTCATCCGTTGTGTGTGCATGGCGATGTGACGGGCCGAGGGCCCGATCCGGTTCCGCCCGCTCCGCTGCGGGGCGTACGGCAGCGGGTCATCCCGCCGCGCCGCCGGCCGTCCGGCTCAGCGCAGCAGCGGGAGCAGCGCGGCCAGGTCCGCGCGCTCGCCGCTGGCGACGGCCTCGGCCTCCTCCAGGGCGTGCGCCCACTCCGTACGCCCGGTGGCGAGCCGGATCCAGGTCAGCGGGGAGGTCTCCACGACGTTGGGCGGGGTGCCCCGGGTGTGCTTGGGGCCGCCGATGCACTGGACCACCGCGAACGGCGGGACGCGCACCTCGACCGAGCCGCCCGGCGCCCGGTCCGCGAGGGTGTCCGCCAGCAGCCGGGTGCAGGCGGCCAGGGCCTGCCGGTCGTAGGGGATCTCCAGTCCGAGCGCATCGTTCAGGTCGTCCGTGTGGACGACCAGCTCGACGGTCCGGGTGACCAGGTAGTCGGCCAGCCGCATGGAGCCGACCCGGGTGGGCAGCAGCCGGTCCCCCGTGCCGGAGGCGGGGACGTCCGCGCGGAAGGCCGCCTCCACCTCCCCGTAGAGCGCGAGGAGGTCGGGACGGTCGGCCGCCGGGGCCGGGGCCGCGGGGTCCCTCACGACTGCCGCGACGGCCGGCGGCCACTCCAGGAGGGTGGTCGCGGGCCCGGGGCCCGGCGGCTGCGGCAGGGCCAGGTCCCGGCTGACCGAGCCGAGCCCCAGAGCGATGTGCGCGGCCAGATCACGCACCGTCCAGTCGCCGAGCCGGGTCGGCCGGGCGAGCTGCTGCGGCGTCAGCGCGGCGACGGCGTCGCGCACATGGCCGTACTGGGCGAGGACCGCCGTCCGGGTCCTGAGGTGGTCGTAGGCGCGCGGGCGCTTCTTGGCCGGGGGCATGGGCCCGAGACTAACCGGCCCCACCGGCATTCCGCGGCCGGGCCGGTCCGGCCCTGTCCCCGGCGCCTCCGCCACCGTCCCCGGCCGCGGAGGCGTCGGAGGCGTCGGAAGCGGCGGAAGCGGCGGAAGCGGCGGAGGCGGCGGAAGCGGCGGAAGTGCCGGAAGCGCCGGCCACGGTGAACGTCTCGCCGTTCGCCGGGACCCCGACGCCCCGCCAGGTGAACGGGACGCCCCGGGCGTCGTCGGGGTCCGGGCCGTCCATCAGGTGGAGGTGGAGGTGCGGTTCGGTGCTGTTGCCGGAGTTGCCGCACTGCGCGATCCGCTGTCCGGCCCGCACGGTGTCCCCGGCCCTCACCCGGAGGGAGCCGCGCCGGACGTGGGCGTAGACGGCGTACGTGCCGTCGCCGATGTCGAGGATGACGTGGTTGCCGATGACCTGGTGCACCCCGGCGATCGAGCGGACGTTGCCCTCGACGAGCAGCAGGTAGACGAAACCCGCGAGCGAGTTGCGGCTCAGGTGGTCACGCCGGCCGTCGCTCGCGGCCACGACCGTGGCATCGGCCACCGCGAGCAGCGGGGCGCCGAAGGCCGGAAAGGAGCGGTTGCGGCGGAAGAGCGGCCAGAGCCACCGGAACTCCGGCCGGGCCGGGGGCTCGCCCTCTCCGGCCTCCGGGTCGGCCACGATGTCGATCGCGTACGTCTGCCCGTACACGTGCGTCCCGTGGCTCGGCACCTTGTCGGCCGGGCTGTTCAGCGCCGTCCAGCGACCGGTGACCGGCGGGTCGACCTCGACGGGGGGCCTCGGCTCGCCCCGGGGCGCGGCGGCGCGGGCCTGGAGCGTCGTCGTGGCCGCCATGAGGGCGAGCACGACCATGGCGGGCAGGACGGTGGTCGCCCAGCCGGGCCCCGGCAGATCCGTGACGAACTCCGCGATCATCAGCGCGAACAGGACCAGCCAGGACAGCCGCATGGCGACGGGCACGGCTCTGCGGACGGACATGGTCGACTCCCCCTGTGTGACTGCCCCTGTGTGGTTGCGGTGCTACGGCCGGGCCGCCGTCAGCATCACCAGCAGCGGTACGACCCGGGCGGGCGGCACCTCGTATCTGCCGCGCCCCGCCGCGTGCAGCCAGCCCGCGCCGGTCAGCTGGCGCAGGTGGTGGTAGATCTGGCCGGTGGTGCCCGCCCCGTCGAGCGCGGCCAGCTCGGCGGCCGTCCTGAGACCGCCGAGGATCTCGCGGAGCAGGCGCAGCCGCACCGGATGGCCCAGCGCGGCGAACGACTCGGCGGTATCCGCCCAGTCCCCGTCGAGCAGGGCCTCGGTGAGGGCGCCGTACTGCCACTCGTAACTCTCACCGGTGGGCGACCGCACGGCACCCGTGTAGAGCACGCCCCCGTCGGCGGCGGCCTCCCCGACACCGGCGAGCTGCTGCTTCAGCCCGTCCAGCGCCCAGAAGCCGCCGTCGCCCAGTCGGGGGGATTCGGGGTCCTGCCGTTCCAGCGCCGTGAGCCGCCGCTCCAGCTCGGCGACCCGCTGCTCCAGCTCCATGCCCCAAACTTACGTAAGGACGTAATTTCCATCAAGGGGCTGCGGGGCAAGGCCGAAGCCCCCGCCCGGACGACCCGGGCGGGGGCTTCTGCAACGCCGTTCGGCGCGCGGCTCAGGCGAGCAGCGCGGGGATCGTCGCCTCGTGCGCGGTTCGGAGCTCGCTCAGCGGAATGCTGAACTCGCCCTGGACCTCGATCTCCTCGCCGTCCACGACACCGATGCGGGTGACGGGCAGACCGCGCGCCCCGCACATGTCGGTGAAACGCAGCTCCTCGCTGCGCGGGACCGCGACGACCGCGCGGCCGGCGGACTCGGAGAAGAGGAACGTGAACGCGTCCAGGCCGTCCGGCACGACCAGCCGGGCGCCCCTCCCGCCGCGCAGGCAGGACTCGGTGACCGCCTGGACCAGACCGCCGTCGGACAGGTCGTGCGCGGCGTCGATCATGCCGTCGCGCGAGGCCGAGATGAGGATCTCCGCGAGCAGCTTCTCGCGCGCCAGGTCCACCTTGGGCGGCAGGCCGCCGAGGTGGTGGTGGACGACCTCGGACCAGGCCGAGCCGCCGAACTCCTCGGCCGTGTCCCCCAGCAGGTAGAGGAGCTGGCCCTCTTCCGCGAAGGCGACCGGCGTACGACGGTTCACATCGTCGATCACACCGAGCACGGCCACGACCGGCGTCGGGTGGATCGCCGTCTCACCGGTCTGGTTGTACAGCGAGACGTTGCCGCCGGTGACCGGGGTGCCCAGCTCCAGGCAGCCGTCCGCGAGACCGCGGGTGGCCTCGGCGAACTGCCACATGACGTCCGGGTCCTCGGGGGAGCCGAAGTTCAGGCAGTCCGAGATGGCCAGCGGCTTGGCGCCGGAGGCGGCGACGTTGCGGTACGACTCGGCCAGAGCGAGCTGCGCACCGGTGTACGGGTCGAGCTTGGCGTACCGGCCGTTGCCGTCGGTCGCCAGCGCCACGCCCAGGTTCGACTCGGCGTCGATGCGGACCATGCCCGCGTCCTCGGGCGTCGCGAGGACGGTGTTGCCCTGCACGAAGCGGTCGTACTGGTCGGTGATCCACGCCTTGGAGGCCTGGTTCGGGGACGCGACCAGCTGGAGGACCTGCTCGCGCAGCTCGGCCGCGTCGGCCGGGCGGGGAAGCTTGCCCGCGTCGTCCGCCTGGAGCGCGTCCTGCCAGGACGGGCGGGCGAACGGGCGCTGGTAGACCGGGCCGTCGTGGGCGACCGAACGCGGGGGGACGTCCACGATCTGCTCGCCGTGCCAGAAGATCTCCAGCTGGGAGCCGTCGGTCACCTCACCGATGACGGTGGCGATGACGTCCCACTTCTCGCAGATCTCCAGGAAGCGGTCCACGTGCTGCGGTTCGACGATCGCGCACATGCGCTCCTGCGACTCGCTCATGAGGATTTCCTCGGGCGAGAGGGAGGAGTCGCGCAGCGGCACGGTGTCCAGCTCGACGCGCATGCCGCCGGAGCCGGCCGAGGCCAGCTCGCTGGTGGCGCAGGACAGCCCGGCGCCGCCGAGGTCCTGGATGCCCGCGACGAGCTTCTCCTGGAAGATCTCCAGGGTGCACTCGATGAGGAGCTTCTCCTGGAAGGGGTCGCCGACCTGGACGGCGGGCCGCTTGGCGGGGCCGGTCGACTCGAAGGTCTCGCTCGCCAGCACGGAGACGCCGCCGATGCCGTCGCCGCCGGTGCGGGCGCCGTACAGGATGACCTTGTTGCCGGGGCCCGAGGCCTGCGCGAGGTGGATGTCCTCGTGCTTCATCACGCCGATGCATCCGGCGTTGACCAGCGGGTTGCCCTGGTAGCAGGCGTCGAAGACGACCTCGCCGCCGATGTTGGGCAGGCCCAGGCAGTTGCCGTAGCCGCCGATGCCCGCGACGACGCCCGGCAGGACGCGCTTGGTGTCGGGGTGGTCGGCGGCGCCGAAGCGCAGCGGGTCCACGACCGCGACCGGGCGGGCGCCCATCGCGAGGATGTCGCGGACGATGCCGCCGATGCCGGTGGCCGCGCCCTGGTAGGGCTCGATGTACGAGGGGTGGTTGTGCGACTCGACCTTGAAGGTGACCGCGTACCCCTGGCCGACGTCGACGACGCCGGCGTTCTCGCCGATGCCGACGAGCATCGCGTCGTTGACGGGGACCTTCTCGCCGAACTGCTTGAGGTGGACCTTGCTGCTCTTGTACGAGCAGTGCTCGGACCACATCACGGAGTACATGGCGAGCTCGGCGCCGGTGGGGCGACGGCCCAGGATCTCGCGGATCCGGGCGTACTCGTCCTCCTTGAGGCCGAGTTCCTTCCAGGGCTGCGCGGCGTCCGGGGTCTCGGCCGCGTGCTTGACCGTATCCAGGCTCATGCGTTGACCAGCTTCTTGATGATCGAGGTGAAGAAACCGAGGCCGTCGGTGCGGCCGGTGCCGATCAGCGGCTCCACGGCGTGCTCCGGGTGCGGCATCAGGCCGACGATGTTGCCCGCCGCGTTGGTGATGCCCGCGATGTCGCGGAGCGAGCCGTTGGGGTTGCCGTCGAGGTAGCGGAAGGCGACGCGGCCCTCGGCCTCCAGTGCGTCGAGCGTGCGCTCGTCGGCGGTGTAGCGGCCGTCCATGTTCTTGAGCGGGACGCTGATCTCCTGGCCGGCGCTGTAGTCCGAGGTCCAGGCGGTCTCCGCGTTCTCCACCCGCAGCTTCTGGTCGCGGCAGATGAAGTGGAGGTGGTTGTTGCGCAGCATCGCGCCGGGCAGCAGGTGCGCCTCGGTCAGGATCTGGAAACCGTTGCAGATGCCGAGGACCGGCATCCCGGCCTTCGCCTGCTCGATGAGGGTCTCCATCACCGGCGAGAAGCGGGAGATGGCACCGGCGCGGAGGTAGTCCCCGTAGGAGAAACCGCCGGCCAGGACGACCGCGTCGACCTGGTGGAGGTCCTTGTCGCGGTGCCACAGGGACACGGGCTCGGCGCCCGCGATACGGACGGCGCGCAGGGCGTCCTGATCGTCGAGGGTGCCGGGAAAAGTGACGACGCCGATACGGGTGGTCACTTCTCCTCCTCCACCTTCACGACGAAGTCCTCGATGACGGTGTTGGCGAGGAACGTCTCGGCCATCTCGTTAATGCGGGTGAGGGCGGCGTCGTCGACCGGCCCCTCGACCTCCAGCTCGAAACGCTTTCCCTGACGAACGTCCGCGATTCCCTCGAAGCCGAGACGGGGCAGTGCGCGCTGCACCGCCTGTCCCTGCGGGTCGAGGATCTCGGGCTTGAGCATGACGTCGACTACGACGCGTGCCACTGGCACTCCCGGTGTGGTGGTGTGGTGCGGCTGTCTCTCCGGGGGGCTCCCCAGACCCCCGCTGGTCCACTCAGCGTACCTGGCCAAAATTTCTACGCGGGTAGATATCGGACGGGGCGGGCCCGGCGGGGACGTCGCGCAGATCACGTCCGCATATCGGCCGCGACACCGAACGGAAAAGCTCCGGGAAAAACCCTCCCGGATTGCACACGGATTACACACGGACACGCGCACGTAATTGGACGGGCTTCACAATGGGGTGCCGACCGCTGTACAAATGATTACCGGGGAAAGCACCATTGCCCCGGAACAACGGAACACCGGGAACAACGGACCAGTCGACATACACGTCGACCCCCATCCGCCCGCCTGGCAGCCGGAAGGCAGGCATCCGCGCACGCATTATGCGCCGATGCCGTAGGAAAGGACCGATATCCGTGGCTCAGCGCGTAGTGGTGACACTCTCCGACGACATCGACGGGGGAGCGGCGGCGGAAACGGTGACCTTCGCCCTGGACGGGAAGACGTACGAGATCGACCTCAACCCCGCCAACGCGAAGAAACTGCGGAAGACCCTGGCGCCCTACGTGGCCGCCGGGCGAAAGCAGACACAGGCCGGCAGGCGCGGCAGGACGCCCGTGTCCTACCGCCACACCTCCCTGGCCCCGGACCCGGCGGCCGTGCGCGCCTGGGCACGCTCGCACCGGATGGACGTGCCGGCCCGCGGCCGCATCCCGAAGAAGGTCTACGAGGCGTTCGCGGCGGCGGGCTGAGCCGGGGCGGCGCACGGAGTCCGGCCGGGCCGGTCACGGAGGCGGGCGGACCGAGGGGGCGGACCGTGAGGGGCGGACCGCGAAGGCGGCCGGACCGGGTGCGCGGCTCCGACCGGGGGCGGCCGGACCGGGGTGGGGCGACTGACCGCCCCGTCCTCCCGGCCCGCCCGGCTCCCCGGCCCGTCCGGCGCCGCCCGTCCGACGGAGACCGCCCGGCCCGGCGGACACCGCCCGGCCACCCGGCGCGGACGGTCCGTCAGGCGGCCCCGGACGCCCCGCAGGACGCCCCACCGGGCGGGCTCGCGGGTCCGCCCGACGAGCTCCGCGGGGAGCCGACTTGCGCGACACCCCCGCAGGTCGGATAGAGTCTGGAACACGCCGAGGGGCGAGGCCGCAAAGCCGAATCCCACGCAGCGTGCGGGTGTAGTTCAGTAGTAGAACAGCCCCCTTCCAGGGGGAAGGCGCAGTGTGCAATTCCTGTCACCCGCTCTGCACGACTCTTCTGACCACTTCGTGGGATCAGGTAGAGTGGTGCTCGCTCCACCGGTGAAAGCCGAGTGGTCGCACTGCGGACGTAGCTCAGTTGGTAGAGCGCAACCTTGCCAAGGTTGAGGTCGCCAGTTCGAACCTGGTCGTCCGCTCAGAGGCAAAGGCCCCGATCGTTTTCGATCGGGGCCTTTGGCGTTCCCCCACCACCTCATGACGTTTGTCATGGGCACTGGTGACAGCGCGCACTGCCCGCGGGCCCGGTCCGGCGGAAGCCTGGAAGCATGACCAGCGACGACATGCTCAGCGACCGCGCGAACGGTCCCGTGATCGAGGCGAACGGGGTCCGGCGCCGCTACGCCGACGGCTTCGAGGCCGTGTCCGGGATCTCCTTCTCCGTGGCCCGCGGCGAACTGTTCGCCCTGCTCGGGACGAACGGCGCGGGCAAGACCTCCACCGTGGAACTCCTGGAGGGTCTGGCGGCGCCGTCCGACGGCACGGTACGGGTCCTCGGCCACGACCCGTACCGCGAGCGCGCCGCCGTCCGCCCCCGTACCGGCGTCATGCTCCAGGAAGGCGGCTTCCCCTCCGACCTCACCGTCCTGGAGACCGCCCGCATGTGGTCGGCGTGCACCACCGGCGCCCGCCCCGCCGCCGAGGCCCTGGAGACGGTCGGCCTCACCGGCCGGGCCACGGTGCGGGTCAAGCAGCTGTCCGGCGGCGAGAAGCGGCGCCTGGACCTGGCGCTGGCCCTCACCTCCCGGCCCGAGGTGCTCTTCCTGGACGAACCGACCACCGGACTGGACGCCGAGGGGCGGCGCGACACGTGGGACCTGATCCGGGCGCTGAGGGAGTCCGGCACGACCGTCCTGCTGACCACCCACTACCTGGAGGAGGCCGAGTCCCTCGCGGACCGGCTGGCGATCATGCACCAGGGACGGGTCGTGACGGCCGGGACGACCGCCGAGGTCACCGCCGCGCATCCGGCCCGGATCCGCTTCACCCTGCCCGACGGCGTACCGGCCGCACACCTTCCGCTCTCGCTCCAGGCCGGGGCGGAAGGGCAGCGGGTGGAGATCCGCACCCCCACGCTCCAGGAATCCCTGTACGAACTCATCGGCTGGGCACGGGAGTCGGGCGTGGAACTGCTCGGGCTCGACGCCCGCTCCGCCTCCCTGGAGGAGGCGTTCCTGCAGATCGCGAACACCCAGCTCCGCTCACGGGCCGACGATCCGCGCAGGGCAGGGCCCCGGCACGGATCCGCCGGGGTCGTGGACGGCGGCACCCCCAACGAGACGAAGAAGGTGACGGCATGACCACGCCCACCGCCCTCGCGGACGGCCGCACGTCCCCCGAGCGGCCCCCTTCCCCCTCCGGCCGGTCCGCCTCCTTCCGGCGGTTGAACGCCCTCGCCCGCGCCGAACTGATCCTGCTGATCCGCAACCGGTCCGCGATCTTCGTGGCCCTGGTGCTGCCGATCGTGATGATCTTCTCGATCCGGGCCTCGCTCGAACAGGTCGACCTCGCGGGCACCGGACTCTCCGTCGCGGGCGCCGCCCTCACCGGCGGTATCGGCATCGTGCTGGTCCAGGTCGTCTACATGAACCTCGTCACCGGCTACGTCACCCGGCGCGAGGAACTCGTCCTCAAGCGGCTGCGCACCGGCGAGGTCACCGACCAGGAGATCCTGGTCTCCACGGCGCTGCCCTCCGTGGCGCTGGCGGTCCTCCAGAGCGTGCTGCTCGTCGTGGCGGGCGCGATCGCCTTCGACCTGAGTACGCCGAAGCGGCCGGAGCTGTTCCTGCTGGGCCTGCTCGTCGGCTTCGTGATGATGTCCGCGCTCGCCGCCGCGACCTCCGCGGTGACCCGGACGGTCCAGACCTCGCAGCTCACCACACTGCCGCTGTTCTTCGTCTCGCTCTTCGCCTCCGGCATCTTCGTCCCGCTGGACGTCTTCCCGGACCGGCTCGCCGCCGTCTTCGAGCTGCTGCCGCTGACCGGCGTGATGACCCTCGTACGGCACGGCTGGCTCGGCGGGGTGGAGGGCGGCGACCTGGTCACGGCCGTCGTGGCGGCGCTGGCCTGGACCGGGTTCGCGGTGTTTGCTGTGCGACGGTGGTTCCGCTGGGACCCGCGCGGCTGAGATGAAGGGGCTGAGGGGCGTGATCGGTCGGGTACGGGGCTGGCGGCGCGGCTGGCACGAGCGCAGCAAGCTCCAGCGCATCGACCTCTACACCCGGGCGACGCTCTGCTCGTTGGTCTGGCTGTTCCTGCTGACCTGGGGATTCCTGCCGCTGGGCACGGCCCTCGACCGGGGCGCCTGGGCGGTGGCCATCGGTGCGGCCCTGTTCGCCGTGAACGTCGCCCAGTCCGTGCTGAGCACGGTCAACGTGCGGCCGGCGTTCGACCACTACCGGGGGGCCGAGCCCTTCCCCCGGCGGCGGCTGCGGCTCCCGGCGGTGCTGCTGGTGGCGCTGTCCGGGCTGCTGATCGCCCTCGTGGCGGTGGACGGCCTGGACGACCGGGCGCTGCCGGTGCTGGCGATGGACGTGCCGGTCGCGTTCGCGATCCCGTACGCCCTGCTCGTCCCCGCACGCCGGTTCCTGCTGCACGCGGCGGCCTACATCGCGGCCCTCGTGGCCCTGCTGGCCGCTTTCGGGCGAGCGGGGACCCCGCTGCTGGGCACCGCCCTGACCATGGCCCTCGCCGCCGTGCTGGTGCTCGGTTCGGTACGCCCCAGCGGCTGGAGCCTGTCGGTGATGTGGCAGGCGGAGGAGGCGCGCGACATGCAGGCCCGCCTCGCGGTGGCGGAGGAGCGGCTGCGGTTCGGCCGGGACATGCACGACGTGCTGGGCCGGAATCTGTCGGTGATCGCCCTGAAGAGCGAGCTGGCGGTGGAGCTGGCCCAGCGCGGGAACCCGGCGGCGGTGGACCAGATGGTCGAGGTGCAGCGGATCGCACGGGCCTCGCAGCAGGAGGTCCGCGATGTCGTACGCGGCTACCGGGAGGCCGATCTGCCCACCGAACTCATGGGAGCGCGGGGCGTGTTGCAGGCCGCCGGGATCTCCGTCACCGTCGAGGGCGCGGACGGCCCCGCCGGGATCGGAGCTCCGGCCGCCGTCCAGGCGGCGCTGGGCTGGGTGGTGCGCGAGACCGCGACGAACGTCCTGCGCCACGGAGACCCGCGCCACTGCTCGATCCGGCTCGCCCGGACGCGGGACGCGGTGGTCCTGGAGGTCGAGAACGACGGGGCCGGCACTGCGGACCCGCTCGACGGCGGGGGCGACAGCGGGGGCGACGGCGGCGGTTCGGGCCTGGCGGGGCTCCGCGAACGGCTCGGGGCGCTCGGCGGCACCCTCACCGCCGCACCCGCCGGGGACGACCTCTTCCGGGTGACGGCGACGGTGCCGCTCACGGCCTCGGGCCCGGCTCCGGGCGGGCCGACCACGCCGGCCGGCCCCACCGCCCCGGGCGAACACCCCGCCCCGGGCCGGAACGCGGCAGCGGGCGGGAACACCAACCCCGGCGGAAGCACCACCCCGAGCGAGAGCACCACCCCAGGCGGGAACACTGCCCCAGGCGGGACCACCACCCCGAGCGGGACCACCGCCCCAGGCGGAAGCACCACCCCAGGCGGGACCACCGCCCCAAGCGGAAGCACCGCCCCGGCCTCGGCCGGACGCGCGGCTCCCTCCGCCCCCTCCCCCGCCCCTTCCGACCTTCCGGAGGAACAACGATGACCGCCGCGCGGCCCCTGCGCGTCCTGCTGGCCGACGACGAGCACCTGATCCGGGGCGCGCTGGCCGCCCTGCTCGCCCTGGAGGAGGACCTCGTCGTGGTGGCGGAGGCGGCGAGCGGCCCCGAGGCCCTGGCGATGGCTCTGGCGCACCGGCCCGACGTCGCCGTCCTGGATCTCCAGATGCCGGGCGCGGACGGTGTGAAGGTCGCCACATCGCTGCGGGCCGAACTGCCCGCCTGCCGCACCATGATCGTGACCAGCCACGGCCGCCCCGGGCACCTCAAGCGGGCGCTGGCCGCCGGCGTGCGCGGCTTCGTGCCGAAGACCGTCAGCGCCCGGCGGCTCGCCGAGATCATCCGTACCGTCCACGCCGGAAACCGCTATGTGGACCCGGAGTTGGCCGCAGACGCAATCTCCGCCGGGGACTCCCCGCTGACCGCTCGGGAGGCCGAGGTGCTCGAACTCGCGGCGGACGGGGCGCCGGTCGCGGAGATCGCCGAGCGGGCCTCGCTCTCCCAGGGGACCGTGCGCAACTACCTCTCCTCGGCCGCCTCCAAGATCGGTGCGGAGAACCGGCACACGGCAGTGCGTCTCGCCCGCGAGCGAGGATGGGTATAGTAGGCATCGCGCTTCGGCGCACTGCGGACGTAGCTCAGTTGGTAGAGCGCAACCTTGCCAAGGTTGAGGTCGCCAGTTCGAACCTGGTCGTCCGCTCCACGAGATGAAGGCCCCGGACCTTTCGGTCCGGGGCCTTCTCCGTGTCAGCCGGTCGTCACGCCCAGCTGGTGCCGGTCAGCACCTCGAACGCCTCGATGTACTTGGCGCGGGTCGCGTCCACGATCTCCTGCGGCAGCGCCGGGGGCGGCTGCTCGCTGCCGCGGTCCCAGCCGGAGGCCGGCGAGGTCAGCCAGTCGCGCACGAACTGCTTGTCGTAACTGGGCTGCGCGCGGCCGGGCTCCCAGGTGGCGGCGGGCCAGAAGCGGGAGGAGTCCGGGGTCAGCACCTCGTCGGCGATGATCAGCCGCTCGGTCCCGTCCTCGGTGGTCTCGAAGCCGAACTCGAACTTGGTGTCGGCCAGGATGATCCCGCGCTCGTGGGCGATGTCCCGGGCCCGGCGGTAGACGTCGAGCGTGGTGCGCCGCAGCTCGGCGGCGGTCTCCACACCGACCTCGCGGGCGACGTCCTCGTAGCTGACGTTCTCGTCGTGGTCGCCGACGGCCGCCTTGGTGGCCGGGGTGAAGATCGCGCCGGGCAGCTCGGACCCGTTGACCAGGCCCTCGGGCAGGCCGATGCCACAGACCGTACGGGTGGCGTCGTACTCGACGAGCCCGGAGCCGGTCAGATAGCCGCGGGCCACGCACTCGACCTCGACCATCCGCAGGGACGTGCAGATGAGCGTGCGCCCCGCCCAGTCGGCCGGTGCGCCCGGCGGCAGCTCGGTGGAGATGACGTGGTTGGGGACGAGGTCGGCGAGCTGGTCGAACCACCAGAGCGAGAGCCGGGTGAGGACGCGGCCCTTGTCGGGGATCTCGGTCGGCAGCACCCAGTCGTACGCGGAGATGCGGTCGCTGGCGACCATCACGAGGTCGCCCGCCTCGTTCCGGTACAGGTCACGCACCTTGCCGGTGTGCAGGTGGGTGAGGCCCGGAACCTGTACGGGCTCGGGCTTTTCTACAAAACCGGACACGGTGCCTCCGCGTAGATTGATCCAGGAGCGGTTCCGATTGTCCCGTACGCGGGGCGCGGAGCGCGCGCCGGGCCCTCGCGCGCTGCGTGCCGCGCGTCGCACTCGCCCGTCGCGCCCGTCACAGGAACCCCGTCAGCCGCACCCGTCCGTCAGTTGCGCCCGTCAGTCGCGCCCGTCAGTCGCGCTTGCAGATCCGGTCGAGGAGGTTGGCGGTGGCCTGCTGGATCCGGGGGTCGGTGTGTCCGGGGCGGTCCAGGGCCGGGGACCAGGCGAAGGTGCCGGAGGCGAAGACGAGGGCGCCGGAGGGGGCCTGGTAGAGCGAGGTCTCCTGGTGACGGGTGGCGCCCTCGGAGTCCTCGTACGGAGAGTGGGCGAGCAGGATCCTGGTGTCGTGCTCGGGCAGGCTGGTGCGCGGGAAGTAGCGGTCGGCCTCCCCGGCGACCAGGCCCGGGACCTCGTCCCCCTCGACCGCGCCCGTGGCGTCCCAGAGCCAGTGCTCGGCGTTGCGCACGACGAGCGGGCGGGGGTCGGGGACCCGGCCCGCGTACTGGATGCCCAGGAGCTGCTGCTCGGGCCGGTCCACCTCGCGCCACAGGGCAGACTTCCCGGGCCCCCGGCGCTTGCGGCAGGTCAGCAGCCGGTCGGGCGCACCGGACGCGGAGGGGGCGAGGCCCACCTGCCAGTACATGGTGTTGGCGGAGAGGAAGACGAGCGAGGTGCCGGAGTCGCGGGCGCGCTCGGCGGCCCGGCGCATCGGCAGCGACCAGTACTCGTCGTGGCCGGGGAAGACCAGGCCCCGGTAGCGGCTGGGGTCGACGCGGCCCGCGTGCAGGTCGCGGGCGTCGGCGTAGGCGAGGTCGTAGCCGTACCGCTCGGCCCAGCGGATGAAGTCGTACGCGTGCCCCACGTGCAGCGGCAGACCCGATCCGGCGTACGGGCGGTCGAAGGAGATCGTGACCGCGGCGTCCTCCTCGCCGAGCAGCCGCCCCCGCTCGTCCCACGCGTGGTAGAGGCTCGCGCCGGTGCGGCCGTCCTCCGGGTAGAGGTTGTACGCCTGCCAGGTGATGTCGGGCAGCAGGAGCAGCAGATCGGCCGGGTGGTCGTGGCGGACCGTGAAGGGGATGTGGGAGCGGTAGCCGTCGGCGGTGGTCAGGACGGCCACGTACGCGCCGACCGACCAGTAGCTCGGGATCTGGAGCCGCCAGGACATCCACCAGTGGTGGCAGGAGACCGTCCGGTCGGCGGCGAGCGGCGGGGGCTGGACGATGCCGGAGAGCCGCGGACTCGTGGTGATCTTGGCCGCGCCGTCGCCGCCGTAATGCCCGATGCGGTAGACGTCGACGGAGAACTGCTGGGGCGGGTCGACCGTGATGTGGAAGTCGATGGCCTCGCCGGGGGCCGCCGCACCGGGCGAGACGAAGCCCTTGATCTGGCGGTGCACGTCGTCGGCGGTACGGGTGCCGCCGCCGGTGGAGCGGGCGAGGTCGGCGTACCAGGGGACGACCTGGCCGGTGTCGTCGAAGTAGTTCTCACTGCCGCGCAGCCAGGGCAGCGGGCCCTGGCCGAAGGGATCGCTCACCGCGTGCGCGAGAGCACCCGACTCCCACCGGCGAATCTGCTCCGCCCCCATGCCGCGCCCCTCCCTGGGATCTCCCGGACGACTCGGGTGACCCTCCGGACAACTCTGGTGCGCCGGATGTCAGCGCCGATCCCCAGCACATCACATAACGCACGCAGCCCGTCACCCTTCGTCGCGAATTGACGGGAACGGAACCACTCCTTCCGAACAGCGGGCTCCGCACTCCGGACAGGGCGGTACGAGCGGTGGCATCGGCCCTGTACGGCGGCTTCGGGGCTCCGCTCTCCGGCGCGGGGGTGCGAACGCCGGCGTCGGGTCCGTACGGCGCCGTCCGCGTGTTCGGGCGGGGTGCCGTGCGGCCGCGTACGGGGCGTAGCACCCGCGTACGGGGCGTACGGGGTAGCAGCACGCCCGTAGCGCTGTACCGGCAGGGGTGCCGCTGTGCCGTGCACCCGCACACAGGATCACAGCGGCCGGACCGGTGTACCGGGACCGCACGAACGGGACCGCACGAACCGGCCGGCGTACGGGGTCACACCAGCCGGACCGGTTTGTCGGATCGCACCCCCACCTCGGCGAGCCAGGCCAGCAGCGGGTCCGGATCGCCGTCCTCGACGAGGCTGAGGACGGGGTCCGCGAGGTCCGCCCGGCGCGTACCGCCGACGAGCAGCGCGGGACCGTCCAGCCAGTCCAGGCCGGGGGCCGCGCCCGCCGTGTCCACGGCCGCGCAGCACACCATGGCGGCGACGTGGTCGACGAGCAGTTCGGTGCCCGTACGCGGCGGCTGGAGCGGGAAGAGGGGCAGCGGGCCGGGCCCCCAGGCGTCGAGGGGGTCGTCGGCCGGGCCGCCGAACGCCTGGCCCTGACCACCGGCTCCCTGCCCGCCGCCGGGCGCCGGGGCCCCGGCCTCCTCGCGGGCGACCGCGGCGCCGATGCCCGCGGCGAGCGCCTCGCCCGGCCCCTCGGGTCCGCCCGGCCCCGACAGGTGCTCCATGACGCGGGCCAGCGTGGGGACGGCCGGGTCGGCGGCGGATGCGCGGGGAACGCCCAGGGTGTCCAGGACGCGGTGCAGCCGGGCCGCCTCGCTGCGCCACTTCCGGTCGACGACCTCGTCGGGATACTGCTGCCAGTCCACCGGCGCCCAGCCCGGACCGCTCTCGGCGGGGCCGCCGTGGAAGAGCCGGGCGGCGAGCAGGGACGCGGCCTCGTCGGCCGCCCCGGGCTGCTCCAGCAGGTCGCAGGCGGGCCGCTCGCCCAGGCGCAGGGCGAAGCCGTCCGCGAGCCGGTCCCGACGGGAGAGCTCGGTGAGCGCGGAGACGACCCCGGCGTCCAGCCGGGAGGGCCAGCGGCCCATCCGCCAGGCGGGCAGCGCCACCCGGGTGAGCAGCCGGTCCCAGCCGGCGTAGGCGAGACCGACCTGCTCCTGGGCGGCGATGCGCAGCCCGTAGTCGACCGTCTGGGCCCGCAGGGACGCGGCGGCCGCCACACAGCGCTCCATCTCGGCGGCATGGTCCCGGCAGGCCCGCAGCAGCAGCCGGGCGACCCAGCCGGCGAAGGCGAGCGGCGCCCCGCGCACCGGCCCGCGGCCGGGGGCGGCGGCGTCGGCGATCACGGCGTCCAGACCGCGGACGAAACGGCGGGCGGCGGCTATGTCGGGATGCGCGGACGGGCCCGTGCCCGCCACGACGGGGGCGAGGACCGCGCGGAGCTCGGCGACCCGCATCCACCACAGGAACGGCGAGCCGATGACGAGCACGGGAGCGGTGTCCGCGCCCTCCGACGAGGCTCCCAGGCCCTTCTCCGACGACGCTCCCGGCCCCTTCCGGAGCGCGGCTCCCGGGCCCTTCCGGAGCGCGCGGTGCGTCCGGTCCTCCAGCCAGCTATCGCAGTCCGGGGTGAGCGCTATGGCCGAGGGCGCGGGCACGTCGAGCCGGTCCGCCAGGTCGCGGACCAGGCGGTAGAGGTCGGGGGCGCCTTCCTCCGCCACGGGCACGGTCGGGCTCATGGCGGGCCGCGCGCGGGCCACGGCGACGGCGACCAGGACGGACACCAGCAGCACGAGGACCGCCACGCCGAGGACCGTCCACCGCACGGCGTCCCAGGCGGGACCGGCCAGATGCCCCTGCGCGTCCGCCGCGAACAGCACGACGGCGACGGCCGCGGGCAGGATCGCCACGGCCAGGGCCCTGCTGCGGATCCGCAGCAGGGCGAGCGCCCGGGCCTGCGCGGCCCGCGCACCCAGCTCCTCACCCACGTCGGTACCGGACACGGCCGGACGTCACCCCCTCTGCCCTCATCACGGCCCTCTGGGCCCTCGCGGCGGTGTTGCTCACTCCCCCACTGTGGCACCCGTCACCGACATCGCAATGCCGGTGGGCCAAGTGCCGGACCGCTTGCGCCGCACCCTAGTTGGGGGTCCGGCGGCCGTCATCCGGATAGCCCAGCCGTCACCCGATGGAATGGCTTTGGGCAAAGCTGCTGACGTGTTCGCACCCATGGGGCAGGCCAGGGAACGGGCTGGTGGTACGGGACAGCCCCTCGCGCCCGCCGCGTAAGCCGGTGGCGTACGGGGGCGGGCACGCCGGTGGCGTACCCGGGCGGGCGCGAGGGGCTGCGGAGGCGCGCGGACGCAGCTACAAGAGGCGAGGGGGTGCTGGTGAGGGCCGGGCGGGGTGCCGTGACCCGGGGCGGGGGTACCGGGGCGGGGGTAACGCCCCGGGGCCCGACCCAGGGCCCAGGGCCGCCCCGGGTGGGGGCCGCCCGGGGCACGGATCAGCCTGGGCGCCGGGCGAGGACGGCGTGGCCGAGGCGAAGGGGTGCCGCCCCGGGGCCCGGGGCGGCGTTCCCGGGCGCGGGTCAGCCCCGGGCGGCCTTCAGGGCGATGTCCGTACGGTGCTGGGAGCCGTCGAGGCGGATCCGGCCGAGCGCGGTGTAGGCGCGCTCCCGGGCCGCCGTGAGGTCCTTGCCGGTCGCGGTCACCGAGAGAACCCGGCCACCCGCGCTGAGCACCGCGTCGCCCTCGGCACGGGTCCCGGCGTGCAGGACGTACGCGTCGGGCGCATCCTGCGCCGCGACGTCCGCGAGCCCGTCGATCGGGTCGCCGGTCCGCGGGGTGTCGGGGTAGTTGTGCGAGGCGATGACCACGGTGACGGCGGCGTCGTCGCGCCAGTTCAGCGGCGGGAGGGCGTCGAGGGTGCCGTTGGCGGAGGCGAGCAGGACCCCGGCCAGCGGGGTCTTCAGCCGGGCCAGGACGACCTGGGTCTCGGGGTCGCCGAAGCGGGCGTTGAACTCGATGACCCGGACACCGCGCGAGGTGATCGCGAGGCCCGCGTAGAGCAGCCCGGAGAAGGGGGTGCCGCGGCGGCGCAGCTCGTCGACGGTGGGCTGCAGGACCGTTTCGAGGACCTCGTCGACCAGCTTGGGGTCGGCCCAGGGAAGCGGGGAGTAGGCGCCCATGCCGCCGGTGTTCGGGCCCTCGTCGCCGTCCAGGGCGCGCTTGAAGTCCTGGGCGGGCTGGAGCGGCACCACGGTGGTGCCGTCGGTGATCGCGAAGAGGCTGACCTCGGGGCCGTCGAGGAACTCCTCGATGACCACGCGGTCGCAGGAGAGGGCGTGGGCGCGGGCCACGTCCACGTCCTCGGTGACGACGACGCCCTTGCCGGCCGCGAGGCCGTCGTCCTTGACGACGTACGGGGCACCGAAGGCGTCGAGGGCCTCGTCGACCTCGGCGGGGGTCGTGCAGACGTAGCTGCGGGCGGTGGGGACCCCGGCGCCGGCCATGACGTCCTTGGCGAACGCCTTGGAGCCTTCCAGCCGCGCGGCTTCACCGGAGGGGCCGAAGCAGGGGATGCCGGCCGACCGCACGGCGTCGGCGACCCCGGCGACGAGCGGCGCCTCCGGGCCGACGACCACCAGCCCGGCGCCCAGCTCGGTCGCGAGGCGCGCGACGGCGTCACCGTCGAGCGCGTCGACCGGGTGCAGTTCGGCCACCTCTGCGATGCCGGCGTTACCGGGGGCGCAGTACAGAGCGGTGACATCGGGGTCGAGGGACAGAGAGCGGCACAGGGCGTGTTCGCGGGCGCCGCCGCCGATGACGAGGACCTTCACGGGATGCAGCCTAGCCCCCGGGCGCGGGGAGCCCCGACGGGCGCCGGTGGGTGGACGGCCCCGCCGGTACCCGTGGCTGGCCTGGCCGGTACGGGTGGGGGGACGGCCTGACGGGTGCGGGGTGGGCCGCAGGGCCGGTCCCGGGTGGGCCGCAGGGCCGGTACGGGGTGGGCCGCAGGGCAGGTACCGGGGCGCCTGGTAGCCGGGGCCCGTACCGGCCCGGCGGGGCGGAACGCGGTGGGTGGCCGGCGGGCGGGTACGGGGCGCCGGAGGCCGCTGTCCGGCGGGGCGGGCCGCGGTGGGTGGCGGACGGGTACGGGGCGCCCACGAGAGGTGGCGAGGCCGGGGCGCCGCTGGCGGCACGCGAGGGGGGCTCACCGGCCCGGGGACGCCCGGCAGCCGGGGCCGAGCAGCCGCTGTCCGGCGGGCGGGACGCGGTGGACGGCAGGACCGACACGAAGACGCCCGGTAGACGCCCGGTAACCGGGGGCCGGGCCGTCGCTACCCGGCCGGGCGCCTCACTGCTCGTTGGCGAACTCGTCGATCACCGTGGCGCCGAGCTCGCGGACGATCAGGTCGTGGCCGGAGAGCGCGGAGTCGACGAGATCCGGATCGTCGTCCTCCGGGACGTCGTCCTCCAGCGAGACGGAGCGCGGCGGCTCGGCCCCGTACGAGGAGGAGAGCGCCTCCGGTGCCGGCCCGGAGTCCCGGCCCTGCGGCGGCGCGGCGGGAGGCGGCTGCTGGGCCGACGGGCCGGACTGCCCCTGCGGCGTGGGCGCGGACTGCGGCGGCGGGGTGTGCTGGGGCCGGGGCTCGTACGCGACCGGGGCGGCGGGGGCCGCCGGGGCGGGCTGGTACTGCGGAGCGGGACGTCCGCCACCGCCACCGGACGGCCCGGGCATGCCGCCGCCACCGGAGGCGTCGACGACCGCTTCGATGCGCCACTGGGCGTTGAAACGCTCGGCGAGGGCCTGCTTGAGGACCTCCTCGCTGCCGCTGCTCGCGAAGTTGTCGCGGGCGCCCGCGTTGAGGAAGCCGAGCTGGAGCGTCGTCCCGTCGAATCCGGCGACCTGGGCGTTCTGGCTGAGCAGGATCCAGGTGAAACGGCGGCGGTTCTTGACCGCCTCCAGGATGTCGGGCCACATGTTCCGCACCTGGGCGGCGCCCTGGGCCATGTTCTGTCCGCCCTCGGGCGCGGCCGGTGCGGCGGGGGCGACAGGGGCTGCGGCGGGGGTGTGGGTGTGGGGGGGGGCCGGTCCGCTGCCGGGGGCCGACGCGGTGGGCCAGCCACCGGGACGACGGGCCTGCTCCCCGGGTGCGGACCCCGCCCGGATCCGGGGCCCGCGGCGGTCGGCCAGGAACCGGGCCGCTGGCCGGGCTCGGGTGCGGGCGCCGGAGGGCCTGCGGGGCGGGCTCGGCGACGGGCGGTGCGTAGGCGGCCGGGGCGGCGGGCGGTGCCTCGCCCCGTACGACGGCACGGGCGGCGTCCGGACCAGCGGGAGCCACCGGCGCGGGGCCCTGGGGTGCACGCGCCTGGGCCTGCGGCGCGTGGGCGTCCGGGCCCGGTACGTACCCCAGGGGGGCGGCACCGGCGGGCGGCGCGGCGAAGGCGGCGGCATTGGCGGCCGACGCCCCGCGCTCCAGCCGGTCGAGCCGGGCCTGCAGCGACCGCTCGTCGTCGTAGGCGGCGGGCAGCAGGACCCGGGCGCAGATCAGCTCCACCTGGAGGCGCGGCGAGGTCGCGCCGCGCATCTCCGTGAGCCCGTCGTTGACGAGGTCGGCGGCGCGGCTGAGCTCGGCGGCGCCGAAGACGGACGCCTGGGCCTGCATCCGCTCGACGACATCGGCGGGGGCGTCGATGAGCCCCTTGTCCCCGGCGTCCGGCACGGCGGCCAGGATCACCAGATCCCGCAGCCGCTCCAGGAGGTCGGCCACGAACCGGCGCGGATCGTTGCCGCCCTCGATGACCCGGTCCACGACCTCGAAGGCGGCTGCTCCGTCACCGGCGGCGAAGGCGTCGACGATCGAGTCGAGCAGCGAGCCGTCGGTGTACCCGAGAAGAGCGGTCGCCATGGCGTACGTCACACCGTCGTCGCCCGCACCGGCCAGCAGCTGGTCCATGACGGACATCGAGTCACGCACGGACCCGGCGCCGGCACGCACGACGAGCGGGAGGACGCCGTCCTCGACCGGGCTGTTCTCCCGTCCGCAGACATCGGCGAGATAGCTGCGCAGGGTCCCCGGGGGCACCAGCCGGAACGGATAGTGGTGCGTACGCGACCGGATCGTCCCGATGACCTTCTCGGGCTCGGTCGTCGCGAAGATGAACTTGAGGTGCTCCGGCGGCTCCTCGACCACCTTCAGCAGGGCGTTGAAGCCCGCCGGGGTGACCATGTGGGCCTCGTCGATGATGTAGATCTTGTAACGACTGGAGGCGGGCCCGAAGAACGCCTTCTCGCGCAGATCACGGGCGTCGTCCACACCACCGTGGGAGGCGGCGTCGATCTCGATGACGTCGATGGACCCCGGCCCGTTCCGCGCGAGGTCCCGACAGGACTGGCACTCCCCGCACGGGGTCGGCGTGGGCCCCTGCTCGCAGTTCAGACAACGCGCGAGGATGCGCGCGCTGGTCGTCTTTCCACAGCCGCGCGGCCCGCTGAACAGGTACGCGTGATTGACCCGGTTGTTCCGCAGGGCCTGCTGGAGCGGGTCAGTGACATGCTCCTGACCGATGACCTCGGCGAACGACTCGGGGCGGTAGCGGCGGTACAGCGCAAGGGACGACACACCTACGAGGTTATCGGGGCGGACCGACACCCGGCCCCCCACGGCTCACACGGAGGCTTCCACCACAGCTCGCGCCGCCGGAACCCCGGGCCACCGAGCGCTGCCCGGACCGACGCCCCGGAAACGCAAGGACCCCCCACGCACCCGCCAGAGCCAACCTACCCTTGCTGCCTTCCGGCCCTGGGGGAGTTCAGTCAGATAGCGCCACGTGAGGGGCTGACGCCCACCTTAGCGGATCCCCACCCCCTCCGGTCCACCCGCCCTCGACCGCCGCCCCACCTCGCGAGACCTCCGCGAGCCGCCCTCGGCACATCCGCGGACCCTCTCAGGACGATCTCCGGGGATCGTGTTCGCGAGCACCCTCCAACGTCTTGTATTGTTTGCGGCGGAGGATTCGCCTAGTGGCCTAGGGCGCACGCTTGGAAAGCGTGTTGGGGGCAACCCCTCACGAGTTCGAATCTCGTATCCTCCGCCAGTGCCTCACCGGGCACGATGTCGAAGGGCCCCACTGTTCACAGTGGGGCCCTTCGACATGCGTGGTCTCAGTTTTGGTCTCAGTTGCGCGGGGCGGAGCACCCTGGACCTCGACGGACAGACTTCGGCTGCTCTCTGCCAACGATCAGAGCAACCGAGGTCGTGATCGTCGATCGCATCGAGACCATCCTCCTGGGCGACCCGCATAGGGCTCCGCGGCAACGTGCATGGCTGCAGCAGCCCAGGCCCGCACCGCCCGCGAACACCTGCGCACCACGGTACGCACCGCCGTGGCTGCCGCCACCAGCACCGAGGATTTCCTGCACCTGCTGGAGCGCACCAACGGCATCCTCCTCGACGTCAAGCACTTCCCGTCCGGCGACGTACGCGGCTACACCGTCGCCCTCCAAGGCGACGCCAACGCCAAGCAGGAACCAATCTGGTACTCAGGCTCCGGGCTCTCGCCGGACCTGTCCTTCCCCAAGATCCGAACGCGTCTCGAAGCTACCGAACAGCAGCAAGACCCGCGCAAGACCAACCCGTGGCATCAAGCCACCGCCGCTGCGGAACGCATCCCTCACCGCCTTGAGCACGGTGATGACGCATCTGCTCAGGCCCATCTGGCCGCCTTCGGTGAGGCCCTCGACGCCCTGCCGCTCCTCGCACCCCGAGGTGTCCAGCCTGATCTTCATCAGGCTGCGGAGGCGTTCGAGCGCGCCACCCGCTCCCGTATCCAGGCCGAGCACCAGCACGCCCGCGCCCTGCGCGGCGCTGTAAGGGCCATGGTCCACGAGCCCGCCCCCAGGGACGGCGCTCTGCTGGCGATGTTCCTTGACGCAGCGATCCTCGCTGTCATCGCCGCCGCGCGCTGGCGCCAGCTCCGCCATCACAACCAACAGACGGCCGCAGCCCACCAGGCCCTCATCCATCTGCAAGCCGCCTACGAGCAGGCGGCCGTCACGCCTCTGACCGTGCTCGCCCAGCGCCGCCCACCCCAGCAGGTGGTGGAGCGACACGTCCTCCTCATCCAGCAGACCCTGCCCGAACACGCAGAACAGATCCTGAAGGATCCCGCCTTCGACGCATTCGCAGCCGTCCTCGCCGACGCCGAGAAAACCGGACACGACCCCAAACAGCTCCTGCTGCAGGCCGCCGACCAGCGGGCGCTGGACGATGCCCGGCGTCCCGCACGCGTCCTGACCTGGCGCCTCGAACGCATCAGCGCGAGGCCGGTGCCCAGTGCCCGCGCCCGTGCGGCACTGGCACGAAGCACAAGCCGGCGCCCGAGCACTCCAGGGCGGCCACCACTGGCCGCTCCACCCGCTCAGCCACAACCGTCCCGGACCCGACGGCGCTGATCACGACCGCATGGACGCGACGTCAAACGGACGCAGCTTCAGGGCTGGCATCGATGTGAGGGTCTGGCTGGATGAGGGGGCAGACGCGGAGGGCGCCTGAGGAGGACCCCAGATCACCAGGTGGCGGCGCCATCGTGCAGATACAGCGGCCGGCCTTGGTGCAGTGCTGTCATGGCGGCGTCCAGCCGCCGCCGCATACGGTCCCTGACCAGCTCAAGTGCCTTGTCCAGCGGCACGAACCGCGCTTCGGACAGTTCCTGGTCGTGAGGCCGCAGCACCTGGGAACCGTCGAGGGTGCCGCCGTCGAAGATGAAGGCAATCTGGTCGTCCCACGGACCGTGCGGGGCGATCCAGTCCACGACCAGGAGCCCGCGCAACGCAACGTCCTGGCCCAGTTCCTCCCGTAGTTCGCGCCGGGCGGCTTCTTCGGGGGGCTCATTCGCTTCGGCCATGCCACCCGGCAGGTCCCAGCCGGGCTTGTAGGTGGGGTTGACCAGGAGTACCCGCCCCGCGGGGTCCCGGAGGAGCACGTCCGCCGCCACGCGTTTTCGGGCCTGCTTGGCGTTGCCTTCCGCGAGGTACGCGTTCCAGGCGTCGGGGTCGGCAGGCGTCGGAGTCATGGGGCGTCTCCCCTGGGCGTGATGATGTCGGCCAGCAGCAGCATTCTTGCGCGCCGCGCCTCGCCGAATCGCGCCAGGTAGTCCCGTACGGGCCTGTATCCCTTGTGGGGCTCCAAGAGCTTTCGCAGATCGTCGAGTTGGCGGGCAACGCGAACGGAGCCAAGAGTAGGGCTTGTGCTGAGGAGGTCGTTGCCGACGCTGATCGCCGCGTCAAGGTCCGACCGGCGTATGTGAATGTCGGCGAGCGTGATGCGGCCCAGCGCGAGGGACCGTGCTCGGCCGTCCTCGCGGAGCCGGACGGCGTTCTCGGCGTGTGACAGCGCCTGGTCGTGCCGTTCCAGGTCACGCATGATGAGGGCGGACTCGCTGGCCAGCGCTGCATGGTCGAAGGGGCTCAGCCAGGGATGGTCGGTGTCGGCGGAGTCGCTGACTGCGCGGTGGGCCTGTTCCAGGGCGTGGGATGCCGGGGTGTGCTGGGAGGCCGCGGCGAGGGCTCGGGCGTGCATGGTGTGCAGTCGGGCTACGAGGGCCGGGATACGCGGGCCTCTCCAAGCAAGATCGAGGCCGGTCATGGCCCAGTGTGCGGCCTGCGAAGCTTCTCCGGCCTGCAGTGCGAGGTGGCTGCTGCTCGCGGCGACGTGCGCGGCCAGGGGCAGGTCACCGGAGGTACGGGCCAAGGGAAGCGCGCGCGTGAAATGCCGTGCGGCCAAGGCATCCTGGCCCGAGTCGTGCGCCATCCAGCCGGCCATTTCCGTCAGGGCCGCCGCTGCGGCAAAGATCTGCGGCCCGCTGTCAGCGTCGACCAGGCGCGGGGCCACGCGGTCACTGAGGTGCCGCACGACGGCCTGGTACAGCCGCCCGCCACCGGTCTGCCGATCGGCGGTACGGAAGGCATCCATGGCAGCCAAGTCATCGCCATCGGGCGGCACTTGAGCAGAGTGATGAACTTCTCTCGCCTCCGCCGGCTCCCACGCTCGTCGCGCCAGCCCAAGAAGCTGACCAGGAAATGTGGAAGGCATCAGCAATCTGCTCGAACAGGACGAGCTTCTCGACCCGGCTCTTGCCGTTCATGTAGTCGTAGAGCCGCCCCTGGGTGATGCCAACATCTGCGGCAAGGCGCCGGGTACTGACACCCCGGTGATTGAGCAGGCGGAACAGCGTCCCCATGTCGCGCTCGGCAAACGCGGCAAGCAGACGAGGGTCGTCGAGCATCCCTGCGACGACATCGCGCGGATCCGTTGCCTGGCGGTCCATCGCCCTCCCCCCTACTGCACGTTGGTCAGATGCTGCGTGCAGCAATCTCTCGGTGACTCCGTCTTGGAGTCATCTCTCGGAGTCCCTTTATGCCCCGCCGAGACCGTTGACTGAACATCGGCCGACGGGCGGATTCGCAACTTCCCAAGCTCGACGGCTCGGAGAGAGCCCGACCCTGCCACCTCCGTCAGGGCCGGGCGCCCCACCTCCCGAGGAGAGAGCTCCATGACGACGACCGGCGCCAGACCGAACGCGACGGGTGCACCTGGCTACAGCGAGACCCTGCCATGCGCATCCGAATCCGCCCGCCGCGCTCGCATGCTGACCCAAACAGCCATGCATACATGGGGACTTGCATCCCTGGCCGAGGATGGCAAGCTGATCGTTTCCGAGCTGGTCGCCAATGTCATCGTCCACACGCGATGCCACCTGACCCGCGTCGCCATCACACGTGTCGGCGACGACACTGTCCGGATTGCCGTCGCCGACACATCCCCGCTGGCCCCGGCGATCTCAACTTCAGAGGACGACTCCGGCAGCGGCCGAGGTCTGTTTCTCGTCGACGCGCTGAGTGACCGCTGGGGGTACGACCTGCACCCCGCCAGCAAGGTCGTCTGGGCAGAGCTGCGCGTCAGAGCCGACGGGTCCGGGCGGTGACCCGGTCGGTGAACGTCCGCAGGATCGCCTTACGTCTCCTGCCCGCAGCGGAGCTGGCCGATGCCCCCCACCCCGATGCATGTGTCGAGATCGACTTCGGGCCGTTGCGCCCGCCTGGCGATCCGGACCTGATTGTCCTCCCTGAGCCTTTGCGTATCACTCCAGCTGACCTTGCCCGCCTCCGCGTGGAAGCGGAGCTCGCGATGAGCGAGATCCGCGCCGAAGTCATGCAGGCGGAGATCACCTGGCAGAAGGCCCTTGGCCATTGGTACGAGGAGGGCCGGGCCGCTGTCGAGTCCCGGGAGCCCGACGTGGCGTTGCTCGCACGTGTCCTGGAGGGACTGCGGAATAAGGACCTCGCTCCCGTGTGACCACTAAGTCTCCGCACGGCCGGCGCGTACCGGTACGTGCGGATTGCCTCGGACTCTCGTACAGCGGGAGGCCGAGGGACCTCCGCCCGAGCCCGGGCGGAGGAGAACTCGATGAAGGAAGGAGCACGAAGTGGCAGAGAATGCAACGCCGCCTCCGGCACAGAGCGGCCTTCTGGTGGCGGTCGAGGAACTGACCGCCGTGCACGACCGGTACGACAGCCTCCGGTCGGACAACCAGGGGAGCTCCGGCGACTCACCGTGGCCGGGAGGCGACGGAAACCTGAACGACATCGAGTAGCACCCGAAGAAGGCGGGGCCGACGCGGCCTGCCGTGTCGGCCCCGCTGAGCGTCTGCATCACGAAGCCGAACTCATCTGGAGGTAGCGGTGGAACATCGACTGATCCAAGCCGTCGAGAAGGCGCTGGGGTGGAACGGAGCCGAGGCACTCGGTACCAAGTTTGTACGCGGACACGTGGACGATCCAGACCTCGCCTCCCGCATCTTGACCCCGAACCGCCTGCTCGACATCGCCATGCGCAGGAGCCTGTACCGACCCCAGTTCCGTTGCTTCCGCAAGGGCGAGGAAGTGCATCCCGCCGTCTACTACACCGACAGCGTCAGCCCGCGCGGCCAGAGCATCTCCATGGTCAACATGCGTAGCCTCGGATCGCTGTTGCGCGAGGGTGCGACACTCATCCTCGACCAGGCCAATGTCTTCGACCCGACGATGGAAGTCACCTGCCGGGCCCTGCAGTGGTGGTCGCACGAGCGAGTGCAGGTGAACGCATATCTCACCACGAACGACGCGGCGGGTTTCCCGCTCCACTGGGACGACCACGACGTCCTGATCGTCCAGCTCGCCGGCGAGAAGGACTGGGAGGTACGCGGTACCTCGCGCACGGCCCCGATGTACCGGGACGCGGATCCCAACACCACGCCGAGCGAGGATGTCGTCTGGTCCGGCACGATGACACCTGGCGACGTCATGCACATCCCCCGCGGCCACTGGCACCAGGCCACCCGCACCGGCAGCGGAACGGGCAAGAGCCTGCACGTCACGTTCGGGATCACCAAGCGCACCGGAGCGAGCTGGCTCGCGTGGCTGGCCGACTGGTCCCGCAAACACGAGATCTTCCGGCACGACCTCGACCGCACCGTCGCAGCCGATCACCAGGCCCTTACCGGGGCCGCGGCCCGACTCGCTGCCGAGCGTGCCCCCGCTGACTTCCTGAGGACGTACGAACACGAGACGACGCCCGCTCGGCAGGTGCCCTTCCTCGACATCTTCGGCGACCTCGAAGCCGTCGTCTGCACCACGCACTTCCCGCCCCGGATCGAGGAGAACGGAGCGACAGTCGACGTCGTGACGTCCGGCAGGAAGCTCACGCTCAGCGCCAAGGCCCTCCCCGCACTCCGCCTCCTGCTGAGCGGGAAGCCTGTCCATCTGGGCGAGGTGGCCCCTGCGGTGGGCACCGAGGTGACCGAAGTAGCAGCGATCCTGGTGGAGGAGGAGATTTGCGCACCACTCACCCCCGACTTGTCCTCGGGCTACACCGGTCTCGTCACGAACGCTCTCTCCTGACGGCTGCCGCGGACCTCGGCATCACCACGATCGACACCAGTACCAACTACCTGGACTTCCACTCGCACCAGGTCCTGGCCGAGGTAGCCGGCGATCTGCTGCCGAAGTTCACAGTGTCCACGAAGGTCGGCTACTTCCCGGCAGGAAGCACCTCGGAACACTCCCTTGACCCCGGCCGGCTCCACACTGCTTTGGAACAGGCCGCTCGGGACCTGGGCCGCGAGCCGGACCTGGTGTTCCTGCACAACCCCGAGCACAGCCTGGCCGACGGCTCCCGTACTCAGCGGCAGGACCGCTTGGAAGCCGCCTGCTCCGTGCTCGTGGACGCCACCGCAGCAGGGCTCTGCGGCTCCTGGGGGATCTCCTCCTGGGATCCCCGGCCGCTGACAGAACTGGCCAGACATCCGCTCCCACGCCCCGACGTGCTGATGGTCCGCGCCGGCCTCGTCGTCGGAGCCGAGATCCTGGACGCGAGCGAGACGCTCGTCTCCCGCTGGCAGCCATCAGCGCTGTGGGGCATGAGCCCTTTCGGCGGCAGCACAACGGAGCCCATCTGGAAGCGGTTCGATCCACGCATCTTCATGGGCACAGGTCAGGACTGCAGCCCAGGACAGGCGGCCTTCCGTGCCGCGTTCCACCTGCCCGAGGTCGACGCAGTGGCGGCAGGTACGAGCAAGACCGCACACCTGGAGGAGCTGATCAACTCACTCGCCCGCGAAGTGAACTTCGAGGCCATCACTCAGTACCGTCAGCTCCTGGCACGTAACGATCAGACGGGCTGAAGCCCGGCGACAAGATGAGCAGCCGCCTTCCGCGCAGGCTCCAGCCTCGGATCGGCGTCGTGAGCGTACGGACCCACAACCTTCGCGCAGAAGAACAGCGCCATCAGGCGGCCGGACCTACTCTCCAGGTCCGGCCGCCGCTCTGCCCAGACCCGATCCGCAAGGGCGGGCACAGCAAGCGCGTTGCCCCACAAGGTCGCCGCATCAAGCCCCCGAGGCGCCATCCCCCAGTCCTCCCAGTCGATGATGCAGAACTCCGGGCCCATGACATTCGCCCAAGTCAAGTCCGCATGCGCAGAAGCCCATTCATCAACCATGAGGTCCGGGATCCCAGGGAAGACCGGCCGGATGGTGGCCTCCACAAGGTCCTGCGTCATCGACTCAGTGTCCGAAGTCGCTACACGAGGGGTGGGCTGTGCAGCGAGGGCATCCAGCGAAGCGTTCAACCCGTCCCACCAGGTGTCAGGCAGCCGGGGATCCTCGATCACCAAGGCTGCCTCACCCACCGGCGGATCGTCCACCAGTCCCGTCTCATCAGCGCGCCACATGACAGGCTCAGCCTCATCGCGCCAGGTCACCGCTCCGCACCAGCGCGGCATGGCCACCCCACGCAGAACGGCCGCCGCCTCTGGCCCATTACCGCCCTGGGCTTCGATGCGCTTGAACGTCCGCCGCTCCACCCGCACCCATGTACCGCGGTTCGTACGGACGCCCACAGAGCGGCGCTTACGGATCACCGTGTCTCGATCAAAGCGGACCTGCAAAGACCGTTCCACCCGATCAAGCAGGTCATCAACCGACTCAACCCGCAGATCAACAGCACGCGCAGAAGGCACCGGCAACGTCATGGACGGACCGTAGCAAGCCTTGTCACATCAGCGACGCATGTTGGCCATCACCGGCAGCCCCGATAAGGGACCGCCTCGGCGACGAAATCAATCACCCGTGATGTCAGCTGCTTCCTGGTGTGCCCGCGCGCCCTGGACGATCTGCCGTTCCATCGTGAGCAGAGCCAAGGCTGCACCCTCCAGCGCGTGCTGTGCGCCTCGAAGAGCAGTGAGCCGGGATGCCTGCGCAGTCGTGGGGTCCGAGTCGTTGTAAGCGTCCTGCAGCAGATGGACGGCTCTCCTGACACTGGACTGGCCCGCAAGGTCGGCATCTGCAGTGGACGGGTCGGCGCCCGGGTCGAGTACTTGCCCCGTGGCCCGAGCCAACAGCACCGACAGCTGTCCGACGGCACTGCCTACAAGGCCCACGAGATGTCCCAGGTCATCCATGTCGGCCGCCTCATCGGCAGACACCCGTACGGCATCCCAGCCCGTGACGGGGGCAGCGGCCCCGACGCCGGAGGAAGCACTGCCAACAGGAGCAGGCACGACGCGCACAGGCGAGGTCGGCAGCAGCTCTTCCAGCGGCAGGAGATCGCCGTAGAGGCCCGCGTGCATGGCGGCAGCAACGGAGCGCGCCAGCACTTCATCCTTCAGGCCGGACACTGTGAAGTAGTCCGGGCCCGTGGTGCCAGTGCGCGCCGAATCCTGGGCCACAAGCCCCACGATGACCTTGTCCAGCAGATCCTGACGCTCTTGCGAGACAGGCCAGGCAGCAGCGCTCAGCACGTCGACTTTGGCCGTCCATGTGCCTCGGCTACCGGTTGATACGCACACGAACGGCACACGCTCTCTCTTGGCCTTCCGATATGCGGCGTTGAAGTCCTCCAACTCGGTACCATCAGGGATGAGTTCGGCAGACAAAGGTCCAGGCTTCGGCATACAACCAGTGTTGCCGATA
This sequence comes from Streptomyces sp. YPW6, assembly GCF_018866325.1. Classification (NCBI taxonomy): domain Bacteria; kingdom Bacillati; phylum Actinomycetota; class Actinomycetes; order Kitasatosporales; family Streptomycetaceae; genus Streptomyces; species Streptomyces sp. YPW6. The sequence goes on along the minus strand of NZ_CP076457.1, from coordinate 3,986,391 downwards.
CGGTCCCCTCCTGTGCCGCTGTCGCGATTACTGAAGTTGAACTCGTGATGTCGTGGGGTTGCTCAGGCGGGCCTTATGGTCAGGCCGGTCTCGGCGAGGCAGCCGTCGATGAGGTGACTGCGGTACTGGATGTGCCGTAGGCCGCGTCGGATGCGCCGGGCGAGGTGTTCGGGGGTGGAGAAGGCGACGTTGGAGAGCCAGCCGCGTCGCAGGAGGGACCAGATCCCTTCGACGGGGTTGAGGTCGGGTGCGTAGGGCGGCAAGTAGTAGATGGTCAGCCAGTCACGTGATTCGGCGAACTTCCGCAGGTCGGCGGCCTTGTGGACGTTGAGGTTGTCCCAGATGAGCACGATCGGGCCGTCGAGCTGCTGGTGGGCGGCGATCAGCAGGTCCCGGTAGTCGCGCCAGGAGAAGCTCTTGCGTCCGTCGCGGTTGCCGTCGTCCCGGCGCGGCCGGTAGATCAGTCTTGAGCGGTGGCCGGCTTTGTAGCAGGTCAGCGCGGCGATGGATATCCGTCTGCGGGAGCGGCCGCGGACTCCCACCACCGGGGTTCGACCGCGCTGTGACCAGGTCTTCGCCTGCGGCGGCGTCATGGAGAATCCGGCTTCGTCCTCGAAGACGAGCCAGGCTCCACGGGCCGCCGCGAGTCTTCCGCGCACGGCCACACCTCCTTGACCCACCCGGCCACCGCCTCGTCGTCCCGCTCGATCGCACGTCGGGCCGGCACCTGGCACGACCAGCCATTACGGACCAGGAGCTTGCGCACACCCTGGATCGTGTAGGTCAGGTGGAAGCGTCGGCCGATCACCGTCTTCACACGGCTCAGGGTCCAGCGCTGGTCCTCCCAGCCGTGCGCGGCCGGTCCCTTGGCCAGCTCCGCCTCCAACTGGGCGAACTGCTTCTCGCTCAGCCTCGGCAGCGACGCCGGCCCCTGCGACCGCAGAGCCCGCGGACCGCCCTCGTCCCACAACTGCCGCCATCGCTGCACCGAACGAACGCTGCCCCGTAGGTCCTCGGCGATCACCGAGCTCGCCTCGCCCCGAGCGAACATCTCGGCCGCCTTGAGCCGTAACTCCTGGCGGAACTGCTGCCGTTCGGCGGTCAGCCCGCCTCCTTGTGGATACCGCATGTCCCGGTGATACCGCACAGGCGACGAGCCGTCAGCCCCTACGACACCACGAGTTCAAACTCAGTGCCCGTTTCAACAGACGAGTTGTGCTACCCAACGCCTGCCCAGACACCGAACGCGGACAGCTCCGCAGAGGGGTGCGCGTCCATCCGCACCAGCGAGCCGAGCGTTTCGCGTACGGATGGGTGGAATCGCGTGTGGTTCGGAGCGATCTTCCTCGCCCGCTTCAGCTCGGCGAACGCACCACTGCGGTCGCCTTCCGCCAGACGTGCCGAGGCGACATCGATGTGGTGGTGGCTGGATCGCTCACCGACCGTCGAGGCCGGCGGCATCCATCCGGCGCCGCCCTCGCCCCATTCGGCAAGCCGGACCAGGGCCTGCGCGTTGTCCCCGGTGTCAATCAGCGTGTGCACCGTATGGATCTTGATGTTCGTCGGCCCGAAGCTCATCTCGTAGGCGAGGCTGTCCCGGTTGCCTGCCATCCCCGCGAGCTGCTCGGCTTCCCGCAGCAGCTCTTCGGCTCCCTCGGGGTTGTTCTCCCGCGAATCCACCACCGCGAGCTTCAGGAGCAACGCCCCGTCCACGGACAGCGCGTCGTCGCTGTACGCCCCTTCCGGCTGGAGTCGCTCCAGCTCCGCGCGCAGTCCGGTGAGCTTGCGACGAGCCGTCTTGGTCGCCCCCTGGCGGAGCATCGACCCGGCCACCAGGAAGCCGGCCGTGACCTGCATGAGCGGATCGCCGGTACGGTCAGCGGCCCATCGCACCCGCTCCAGCGCTGTGTTGCCCAGGTCATGGTGCCCCATCTTGTGCGCCAGGCTGTTGACGGCCCGGTAGGCGCGGGCCAGGTGCCAGAACGCCTTCTGCTGTCCCTCACCGCGTGCGCCGAGCGCTACATGGGTCAGCTCGGTGATCACCGGGGGAGCAGCGGCCTCATCGGCACGTACCGGGCATCACGTCGCAGTGCAGCAATCTGGTCCACCTCGGAGGCCAGAACCGGCAGAGCACGTGGGCGGGTCTCCAGTTCGTCGGGGGTGTCGAAGCACAGCAGGATCCGCCGGAGCTCCGGAATGACGGTGTGGACCCCGTCCTCGGCCTCCGCTTCCCCGTAGTACGGCTGACCGGTCAACACCTCCGGTCCGAAATGCAGCGCTCGTGCCGGGGCCAATATGAGACTCGGCGTCGCCTTTCGAGCACCGGACTCCAGCTTCTGAAGCAGGCTGACGGAGATCGCGACCCGCTGGGCAAGCTGCGCAACGGACAACCCTCGCGTCTTGCGTGCCACCCGGAGGCGGTCTCCCAGCATCAAGCTCTCACCCATGTCGAGATCCCGGTCGCTGATCGGATCATTGTGGCCAGAGTACGGACTGCGAACGACGTCCAGAAGGGCCATCGCCAAGAGTTGACGCGACAGCCGTCCTGCTTACGCGCTGTACTTCTGTCCCGGCGTGAGGGCGAGCCCAACGGCGTTGTCACCAGCGACTGTCAGGCGGAACGGCCACTTCACACCATCTTCTGGAGGACTGCATGAACGGCAATCTCGGGCCACTGGCCGTCACGCGGCTCAGTGGCGCTGAGCCGATCCAGACCAACGGCGAAACGGTCGGCAGCCTCGGCGGATTCTGGAGCTGGGCCTACTCCGACGTGTCCAACAACGCCCTGCGCGGCGTCCTGGCTGAGTACATCGTGGCCATGGCTCTGGGTGCCGCCGCCGGAACGCGTATCGGGTGGGACGCGGTCGACATCCGTACGTCCGAGCAGTGGAGCGTCGAGGTGAAGTCGACGGCCTACCTGCAGTCGTGGACGCAGGCGCGACCGTCGGCGCCTTCATTCGACATCGAGCCAAAGGGCAGCTGGGACCCCGAGACAAACACGACCTCGACCGAGAAGCGGCGCCACGCAGACGTGTACGTCTTCTGCCTGCTGCACCACCAGAACAAGCTGACCCTCGACCCCCTGGACCTCGGCCAGTGGACCTTCTTCGTTCTGCCCACCCGCGTCCTGAACGATCGGCATCCGCATCAGAAGACCATCACGCCCTCCAGCCTCCAGCGCCTCGACCCGCTCCAGGTCGACTTCGCGGGGCTGGCGAAAGCGGTCGCCCTGTGCGCCGAAGACACGCGGTAGCCGCCGTGCGTCGGGCTCAGCCCGCGCGGTGCCCCTTGCCGACGGCATTCGCCGCGTCAGCGTCGACCAGAGCCGGACTGTCGGAGACGATCACCAACAGGACGCCGCCGCGGACCGCCGTCTGCTTGACGACGCTACGCCGCCCGCTGTCGGAGTAGGCGAGCAGGTGATTCCTTTGCTCATCCCCCAATCTCAGGGCCTTCGTCGCCTCGGCCGGCACGTCGATCACGGTGCTGCCCGATGCCACCTGGCAGGTGGGACAGGAGACCACCGGTCGGTGCGAAGTGGGCGGTCCGACTGGGCCGGCCACGCTGCGGCCAACCTCTGCTCGGGTGCCGGGCATCGGCTCTTTTAAGCGCCGACAGAACTTGCAACAGCTGATCACGCAGGCCAGTAGTGGGATCGGTTACGTGACGGTGCTCAAAGCCGGACACGACGGCGACTTCGACAGGCACGTCCGAGAGTGGCGGCCCGGCCTGTTCGAGGATTGGGCCGCAGATCGGCGGCCGGAACGAGAACACCTCCGTGGTCTCGTTCACCGGCGTCCAGCACCGTTCAGAAGCCCCGCCTGGACCAGCTGCTCCGCAGGTCAGGATGTTCCCGTACGCCCCGGCCGCTCCGGACGAAGAGGTGGAAAGCGTGTTGGGGGCATCCCCTCACGAGTTCGCATCTCGTGTCCCCCGCCATTGCCCTCACCGGGCAATACGAAGAAGGCCCTGAACCGTTTCGACGGGGCAGGGCCTTCTTCGCGTGTCGGCCCGAGAGTCGGACCGGTCTCGGTCAGGCGGGGACCTCCGCCGGCTTCGCGTGGGCGAAGCCACGGTGGTGCCAGACCAGGCCTCCGGCCGGGCGGCCCAGGCAGTCGGACGCCGTGACCCGGCCCACCAGGATCGAGTGGTCGCCCGCCTCAATGACCTCGTAGCGGGTGCAGGTCAAACGCAGTGCGCAGTCGGCCAGTTGGGGTGCGTGCAGCGAGGTCGGGCCGGAGGTCAGGGGGACGTTCTCGAAGCGCTGGTCGGTCGGGCCGGCGAAGCGTTTCGCCAGCGCCTCGTTCTCCGGGCCGAGCAGGTGGAGGGCGAAGGCGTCCGCCGAGACGAGCACGTCATGGGTGCGGGAGTTCCGGTCGAGGCAGACCAGCAGCAGCGGCGGGTCCAGGGAGAGCGAGGAGACGGCGCTGGCCGTCAGTCCTCGCGGAGTGCCCGTGGCGTCGTAGCAGGTCACCACCGTGACCGGGGCCGCGAGAGAGGCCATGGCGGAACGGAACTCGTCGGCCGCCAGGTCGCCGGACGTCAGCGGGGCCGGGGCCGCGGGTCCGGTCACCGGGGAGCCGGCTTCCGGCCCGGGGGCTGTCGGTGCGGAGGCTGTCGGTGCGGAGGCTGTTGGGGCGGAGGCTGTCGGGGCGGGCGCTGCCGGTGCGGAGCCTGACGGGGCGGGCGCTGTCGGGGTGGAGGGTCGTGGTGTGGGGGCGGGGCGGGTCCTCGGGGACGCGGTCAGCAGGGAGGTGGCGTTCATCGGGTCGCTCCTTCCAGTTCGCGGACCGGCTCGGGGGTCGGGGACTCCTCGGCCGAGGGGGCGGGGGCGGACGGGAGCGGGCCGGTCAGCCAGCGGCCCAGCGGCTCGCCCAGCGTGCCCCGCTCCAGGTCCCAGGCGATGTGCCCGCCGCGTACCACGGTGGTGAACCGGCCGGTGAACATCCAGCCCTCGTACGCGGACCAGCCGCACAGCGACTCGACGTGGGAGGCCGAGAGCTGCCAGCGGGCGGCCGGGTCCAGGAGGGACAGATCGGCGTCGGCGCCGACCGTCAGCCGGCCCTTCCCGGCCAGGTCGAACAGGTCCGCGGGGCCCGTCCCCATCAGCCGGGCCAGGTGCACGGCGGCGTCGTCGGGGGCGATGCCGCGGGCGAGCATGCCCGTCCAGACCGACACGGCCAGTTCCTGGACGCCGGGGAGGCCGGGAGGGGCCTCGGCCGGCGGCCGGTTCTTCTCCTCGACGGTGTGCGGGGCGTGATCGCTGCCGATGGTGGACGCCTCGCCGCCGAGCACCGCCTGCCAGAGCCGGTCCCGGTCGCGGGGGGCACGGATCGCCGGGGAGAGCCGGGTACGGGGGCCGCGCAGGGCGGTGTCGTGGTCGGTGAACGCGAGGTGGTGTCCGGTGACCTCGAAGCTGATCGGCAGCCCCTCGGCGGCGGCGGCCACGAGCAGGTCGGTCTCCTCGGCGGACGACACGTGCAGGATGTGCGTCTTCGTGCCGTACGTGCGGACCAGTTGGACGACCTTGGCGACCGCGACGATCGCCCCGGAGCGCGGCCGGTGGGGCTCGTAGGCGTCGTACGACTCGGGGTCGCCGGCGCGGGAGTCGAGCAGGTCGAAGACGTGCTGGTCCTCGGCGTGCAGCACGAGGCGCACCCCGCCGCGCGCGGCGGCGGCGAACGCCGCCTCCAGCTGGTGCGCCTCGCGGAACACCACGGGCGCCGTGTGGTGGCCCGCCATGAACGCCTTGGCGGAGGTCGCCACCTCCGGGGCGAGGTCGGCGAGCACCTCCGGGTGGTCGGGGTCCGCTCCCATGTGGAACCGGTGGTCCACGTGGGAGCGGCCCGCGATCAGCGCCGCCTTCGCCCGCAGGGTCGCCGCGTCGAGCGACGGGGGGCGGGTGTTGGGCATGTCCATCACGGTCGTGACGCCCCCGGCGAGCGCGGCCCGACTGCCGTTCTCCCAGGTCTCCTTGTGCTCCAGGCCCGGTGTGCGGAAGTGCACATGGGAGTCGATGAGGCCCGGCAGGACGTACCTGCCCGCGGCGCTCAGCCGGGGGCCGGCGGGCAGCGGGGCGCCGGGGGCGACGATCGCCGCGACGCGGCCGTCGCGGACGACGACGCTGCCCTCGGTCACTCCCTCGGGGGTGACGAGGCGGCCTCCTTCCACCACCAGGTCGGCCGGGGAGGAGGGTATGGAGGAGGCGGAGTTCATCGGTTCCACGGCAGGCTCACCAGTTCCTTGCAGAGGTCGTTGGTCGGTCCCATCAGGGCGACGGCGCGGGCGTCCCGCCCGAGCCGGTTGATCGGATGCGTCTCCACGTAGCCCGCCGATCCGAGGAAGCGGGCCACGTCCGCCACCACCCGCTCGGCCGCCGCGGAGGCGGCCAGCTTGGAGTGGAGCGTGGTCATCCCGGGGTCGGCGGCGGTGCGCCGGCCGGCCCGTTCCACCACCGCGCGGGCGGACTCCACCTCGGTGGCCAGGTCCACCAGGCGGTGCCGGACCGCCTGGTGGGCGTAGAGCCCCCGGCGCTCGGCGTGCGCGTGTGCGGCCTCCAGCGCGGCCTGCGCGAGGCCCACGGCGACCGCGCCGAGGGAGGCGCCGCTGTCGCGGACCCGGCTGATGATGGACGCCGCGACGCCCGTCGCGCCGAGCCGTGCGGAGTCCGGTACGACGCACTCGCGCACCGAGACGAATCCGGTGGCGGAGCCGCGCATCCCGGTCAGCCGCATCGAGGTGTCGGGGACCAGTCCCGGGTGGTCGCCCGGGACCAGGAAGAACGTCTGCCCGGCCGCTCCGTACCCGGTGTCCCGGGAGGAGGCGTCCGCCGGGGTCTCGTCCGGCGTCTGGGCCAGGACGAGGTAGACGTCCGCGAGGCCCGCGCTGGTGGTGAAGGACTTGGCGCCGTCCAGGAGCCACTCCCCCTCGGGCGTGCGGTCCGCCCGGGTGGCGAGGTTCTTCTTGTCGGCGCCGGCCCCGCTCTCCGACCAGGCGGAGGCGGCCAGCCAGCGGCCGTCGGCGAGCCGGGGCAGCACCTCCCGGTGCTGGGCGGGCGAACCGTTCTCGACGATGCGGCTGGTCACGGCGCAGTGCTGGAACAGCATGATCGCCGCGGACGCGTTCACCGAGGCCACCTGCTCCACACAGGTGTTGAGGGCCACCGCGTCGGCGCCCGCGCCGCCGTAGCACTTGGGTACGACCAGGGCCAGCAGGCCGCTCTCGCGGAGCACCGCGACGGCTTCGCGGTCCGGTTCGCCGCTGAGGTCGGCCGCCTCGGCGCAGGCCGCCAGCCGCTCCAGGACCGGCGGGGTGGGCAGGAGGGGTGCGGGGCGCGCGGAGAGGTCGCGGGCGGCCCTGCGGCGGCCTCCGGGGAACGGGTCGATGGCGAACGGGTCGGACAACGCCCCGGGGCCGATGTCGTCGCGTACGGCGGTCAGGCTGTCAGCGGAACCCACGGGTTCTCCTCGGATAGGGGGGCGGACGGGGTGAGGCGGGGGCCGGCGGAGAGGTGCTGGGCGTCGGCGGCCCGGGGGCGCGGCAGCAGTCCCCGGTACTCGACCTGCTTCTCGGCGACGGACACCCAGGCGAGCTCGCGCCGCCCGTCGGGGCCGGACGTCGAGTGAGCGGCCACCCGGACGCAGCCGCCCGGGGTACGGACCTGGAGCAGCGCGTCGGGGTCCCGGGCCGCGCTCCCCGCCAGCGACCAGGGCACGGTGCCGGTGATGCCGGCGGCGGCGCCCAGGCAGATGGCGCCGGTCAGCGCGACCGTGGGGTGCCAGGAGGGCACCGACACGGCCCGTACGTGGAGTCCGCCGCCGTCCTGCGGGAGCACGGCCGCGATCTTGGGGAAGGCCCCGAAGGTGTCCCAGCCCTGCGAGGCGCAGACCGCGATCCGCAGCCGGGTCATGGTGTCGAACAGAGCGGGGTCGTCGCCGAAGAGGGCGTTCGGCCCGTCGACGCCGAGCTGCGTCGCGTCGACGAAGGCGTACGGGTTGCCCATCGACACCAGGGAGACGGGCACGGTCCGGTCCTCGAAGGGGACGTACGTCACCGGCTCCCCGGTCATGAGGAGTTCGGGCAGCTCCAGCGGCGGTGAGCACAGGAAGTGCGCCGTGAACCGGGTGCCGTCGCCGAAGGTCTCCTCGGCCTCGCACACCACGTTGTCGCCGTTGTTGAGGACGTTGACCCGGACCCGGCACCCCGGCACCAGTGGCTGGATCATGCCGGTGCGGGCGGCTGCCTCGACGGCGGCCAGGATCGAGTGACCGCAGGAACCGCGCAGGTCGAAGCTGTCGTGGCTCTGCGGCAGGGACTGCACGAACCGGTAGTCCAGGTCGAAGAGCGGGTGCCGGGAGGGGCGCACGATGGCGTTCTTGAGGACGTCGGCCGAGCCCTGGCGGGTCAGGTCGGCCCGCAGGCCGGCCAGCGCGCTCAGCAGCTGGGGACCGGACTCGGGGAGGTCGCGGCCGTCCAGCACCGCGGTGGGGCAGGGTGCGCCGGTCGCCTTGACCAGGGAGACGATCATCCGGCCATCACCGCCAGTTCACGGGTCTGCCGGGTCGCACCGGCGGACGGGCCGAAGAACTCCTCGCGCCACATCTGGTGCGACATGAGGGCCCACAGCGCCAGCGAGGTGCCGTCGGACGGCCGGGCCTCCTGCTCGGCGAACAGGGCGTCGACCACCTCGTACCGCAGCCGCCCGTCGGCGCGCAGGGCCTGCGGGGACAGGACGTCGCGGGCCATCGCCCACAGCCGCTGCCCCGGGGCCAGCATGGCCGTGATCGGCAGGGTGAAGGGCTGCTTGGGCCGGTTCAGGACGCTGTCGGGCAGGAGCCCCTCGGCGGCCCGGTAGAGCGCGCGCTTGACGCCGACCCCGGGAACCGTGCGGTGCTGGTCGGGCAGGGACGCCGCGAAGCGCACCACGCTGGGCTGGCAGAACGGCAGCCGGGCCTCCACCGAGCTGGCCATCGACAGGTGGTCGACGCGGCGGAGGTGGTAGGCGGGCAGCCGGTAGCGCTGCTCGACGCGGGTGATCCGCTGGAGCCTGCTGCCCTCGCCGTGGGCGAGGATGTCGGTCAGGCCGGGCGGCAGCGGGGACGCGCCGGGCGCGAGGACCCGGGCGGCGTACTCGGGGGTGTACAGCTGCCGGCGCAGGGACTCCGGGACCGCGGCCAGGTGGTCGAGGTAGGGGCCGGCCCAGTCGGCCCCCGCGGGGGCGGCGAGCGCCTGGGTCATCCGGCTGTATCCGCCGAAGAGTTCGTCGGCGGCGTCCCCGGTGAGGGCCACCTTGAAGCCGGCGTCGCGGACCGCTCGGAACAGCGAGAAGGTGGAGAGGGTGATCGGGTCGGCGTTGGGCTGGCCGAGATGGCGCACTACGTCGCCCATCAGGTCCGGGAAGGTGGCCGGGTCGATCTCCACCTGGTGGTGCACCGTGCCGGTGTGCCGGGACACCTCCGAGGCGAACGCCCGCTCGTCACCGGGCCAGTTGCCCGTGTAGGCGATGTTGAACGTGTGCAGCGCCTCGCTGGAGCCGCGGTCGAACAGGATGCGGGCCGCGAGCGCGGTGACCAGGCTGGAGTCGAGACCGCCGGAGGTGATGGCGGCGACCGGGGCATCGGCTATGAGCAGCCGGGAGACCTCGCGGGACAGCAGCTCGCGCAGCGACTCGCCGGCCCGGGTCAGGCTCCGCTCCTCGTCGACGGGCGGAGCCGTCTCGTACCCCATGCGGCGGGAGGTGAGGCGCAGGCCGTCCTCGCGGGTGACGACGGCGGTGGTGGCGGGCGGCAGCACGTCGATGCCCTCGAACATGGTCCGCTGGCCGAAGGGCGTCTTGGCCGACAGGTAGGTGTGCAGGCCCAGTTCGTCCTCGTAGGGGCGTACGCCGTCGAAGCCGAGGAGGGCGGGCAGCTCGGAGGCGAAGTGGAACCGGCCGCTGCGCTCGTCCCAGTGGTAGTAGAGCGGCTTCATGCCGGAGGCGTCGGTGGCGACCACCAGGCGCGGTGCGCGCCGCAGGTCCATCACGGCGAGGGAGAACATGCCGTCGAGGTGCTCGGCGAACCGGTCCCCGTACGTCAGGTAGAGCGCGGGGAGAATCGATCCGTCGCAGCGGTCGTCGAAGTGGAAGCCCTGGCGCATGAGTTCGGTGCGCAACCGGTCGTGGTTGTAGATCTCACCGTTGAAGACGACGGTGATGTCGCCCAGGCGGTAGGGCTGGTCCCCGCCCTCCGGGTCCATGATCGAGAGCCGGTTGTTGCCGAGCGCCCAGCCGGACTGCCGGGCGAAGGACTGGGCGTCGGGGCCGCCGTGGTGCTGGAGCGCGGCGACCCGGCGCATCTCGTCGTCGGTGGTGCGGGCGTGGAAGGATCCGTGGATTCGGCACATGGCTCAGATCACCTGACGTCGGAGGAGAGGCCGGCGGCGGAATAGAGCGCCGGGTCGTAGGGGCTGGGGCCCCCGCAGGTCACGAAGCGCCGGGCGTCGGGCCCGGTGTGGGGGTTGCGGGCGCCGTGCAGGACGCCCGGCGCGGCGTACAGGACGTCCCCGGCGGCGACGTCGATCCAGCGGTCGCGCAGGTACATCTGGCCGATGCCCTCGAAGGCGATGAACGCCTCGTCGCTGTCGGGGTGCAGGTGGACGTTGAAGGTCTGGCCCGGCTGCTGGATGCCGCAGTGCAGGCAGAGCTGGCTGCTGCCGTTGCCGGGCCAGAAGACGAAGTTCATGGTGGCGCGGTCGGCGTCGGGGGCGATCTGGCCGGTGCCGCCGAACCCGCGCAGCTGGGTGGTCTCGTCCCAGAGCGTGGAGAACGGCTCGGGGTCGGTGCCGGGCCGGCGCCCCGGTGCGAGGGGGGTCCGCCAGATGTAGACGGTGAGTCCGTCCTGGCCGGCCGTGAGGCTCAGCGCCTGTCCGGTGGGGGCGTAGGCGGCGTGGGACCGTTCGACGGGCCGGCTGCGGGAGCCGACCGTGGCCGTGCCCGCGCCGTCGAAGACGACCGCGGTGTTCTCCTCCTCGACGCTCGACTCGGGGCTGAACGACTCGCCCGGGGCGATCCGGACGACGTGCAGCGTGACGTGCGTGGAGCCGGCGGCCGGGCTCACCGGGGTGGCGACCTCGGTGAGCCGGCCGGCCAGGGGGGCGAAGACGAAGTCTCCGGCGGAGATGATCCGCGCGTCCCCGAGGGAGGGAGCGGTGGGAGACGGCGAGGTGGTGGTGCGCGCCATGCGAGATGCTCCTTGAGGAGGGAGAGGGAGGGGAGACGCCAGGGGCGGTCGAGGCGGGTGGGCCTGATGGCGCCTTGTGCAGAAAGACTCGCGCCGGGCGGTCCCGTCGCCCTCCCGCCTCGCTACCGGGACCGGGGAGGTGGCCGGGAACCGATCCGTAATCCGGCCACCTCCCGGGCGGCACGCCGGCTCCGCGGCCGGACGGCCGGGGTGGGCTCCCCGGTCGGGGGCGGTGCCCCCACGGCAACGAGCCGGGGCCGGCGCGGCCCCTGGGAAGGGTGTCCGCGCCGGCCCCGGCTCGTTGAGACCTGGCTGCGCTGTGGTGCTGCCTGTGCGGTGGTGCCTCCTGTGCGGTGGTGCCTCCTGTGCTGTGGTGCCTCCTGTGCTGTGGTGCTGCCTGTGCTGTGGTGCTGCCTGTGCTGTGGGTGTTTCCCGTGCGGTGGGTGTTCTCTGTGCCGGTCCGTCGTACGGCGGTGCTACGAGCGGCTCTTCGCCGGTACGCGGTCGGGGGCGACCGGTGACGTCGGCCGGGGCTTCCCGGCCCGGGACAGGGACGAGATCCGGCCTTCCGCGAGGGCGAGCGCGGCGATGACGATGACCCCGCCCACCGGTACGTTCCAGGACAGCGGTTCGCTCAGGGCCAGCACGCCGACGACCACGGAGAACACCGGCACGAGGTAGTTCACGCCGGAGGCGGTGGTCGGACCGGCGTCCGCGATCAGGCGGTTGAGCAGCGCGAAGGCGATACCGGTGGAGGCCGCGCCGAGGACCAGGAGGGCGAACAGCGGCTTGGCGGTCAGGTCACCGTGCAGGCTCCAGCCCGTGACGAACGTGGTGAGCACCACGGTGATGACGGCGGCGGCACCCAGCTGGGCCGCGGTCACGGAGAGCGCGGGCAGCTTGTGGGGGCCGATGAAGCGGCGGATGTACACGAAGCTGACGGCGTAGCTCGCGGCGGCTCCCACGCAGGCGAGCTGGCCGCCGATCGAGCCGAAGCCGTCGGTGTTCCACGGCCCCACCACGATGATCAGCCCGACGAACCCGCCGACCAGGCCGGCCACCTTGCGGCGCGTCGGCTTCTCCTCGGAGAGGGCGAGAGCGGCGACGCCCAGGGTGATGAGCGGGGTGGCGCCCTGGATCACCCCCGCGATGGTCGCGGTGGTGTGCTGCTCGCCGATGGCGAAGAGCGTGAAGGGGATGACGTTGCCGAAGACGGAGGCCACGGCGATGTGCCCCCAGAGCGGGCGCCCCGGCAGGGGAAGACGCTTGACGGCGAGGATGGCGAGGACGACCAGCGCACCGACCACCAGCCGGCCGGAGGCGAGTTGGAGGGGCGCGAACGCCTCCAGCGACATCTTGATGAAGGCGAAACTGCAGCCCCACAGGGCGGCCAGCAGACCGAAGCGGCCCCAGTTGGCGAGGTTCATGCGGTGATCTCCTCTGAAGAGGTGGCGGAAGGAGGGAAGGGGAGGACGGGGCGGGCGGCCGGCGGGGCCGGGCGGACCCGCCGGTCAGTCGTGGTGGTGCGGGGCGGTGTGCGCGCCGTCGGGGCCGTGGTGATGGTGGTGGCCGGAACCGGGGTGGTGATGGTGGCCGGGGCCGTCGCCGTGCGGAGGCCCGTGCGGGTGGTCGTGATCGGTGTCGGGGGCGTCGACCTCGAACTGGTCGTACTTCTCCATCAGCGCGACCATCTCCTCGCGCGAGGGGCGGTTGCCGTCGGCGAGCAGGGCGGCCAGGCCCTCGAAGTAGCCCTCACGGTGTTCGGCCGGGGTGAAGATGATCAGCATCTCCACGAGCGAGTCGCTCTCGTTGCGGAAGCCGTGCACCGCGTTCTCCGGCACGTGCAGGAAGTCCCCGGCGCGGGCGGTGCGCCAGCCGGTGCCGTCGTGGAGCCGCACCTCGCCCGTCAGGACGTAGAAGGACTCGGAGATCCGGGAGTGGTAGTGCGGGTCCGCCCCGCCGGCCCCCGGCAGCATCGAGTGGTGGAAGAGCCCGAAGCGCCCGTCGGTGGTCTCCGCGAGAGCTATGAAGCGGGTGGTCGTGGCGGTCCCGATCTCGGCCTTCACCGCGTCCGCGTAGGCCCGGAACATCGCGTGGCTCATGCCTGGTCCTCCCACATGCTCAGATAGCGCTCACCGGTGTCCGGCAGGAGGGTCACCACGATGCCGTCGGAGAACTCCGGCCGGTGGGCGACGCACTCACTGGCGTACGCGGCGGCGCCGGACGAGACGCCGGCGAAGAGGCCCTGACCGGTCGCCAGCCGGCGCGCGGTCAGCAGGGCGTCCTCGTCCGAGACCGTCACGACCTCGTCGATGAGGGAGACGTCGGTCGTGTCGGCCACGAAGCCGCCGTTGAGCCCGGGGATGCGGTGCTGGCCCGCGTAACCCCGGGACAGGACGGGCGACTTCTCCGGCTCGACCGCTATCACCCGTACGTCCGGATCATGCTCCTTGAGGGCGCGGGCGACACCGGTGAGGGTGCCGCCGGTGCCCACCCCGCAGACGAAGGCCGCGACGCGGCGGCCGAGGGAGGACACGGCCGCCTGGATCTCCGGGCCCGTGGTCTCGTAGTGCGCCCGTACGTTGTCGAGGTTCTCGTGCTGGCAGGGGAACCAGGACCCCGGCGTCGCCGCGTGCAGCCGCTCGGCCTCGGCGATCGCCCCCGGGTAGCCCAGCGAGCTCGGCGTCTGGACGATCTCGGCCCCGAACGCCCGCAGCAGCCTGACCCGTTCGGCCGTGGCGTTGTCCGGAAGCACGATCACGCAGCGGTAGTCACGGGAGGCGGCGAACGCGGCCAGGGAGATCCCCGTGTTCCCGGAGGTCGCCTCGATGACGGTGCCGCCGGGCCGGAGCGCGCCGCGCTCCTCGGCCGCGCGCAGCATGTAGAGGGCCGCGCGGTCCTTGCTGGAGGACATCGGGTTGGCGGACTCCAGCTTCGCCAGCACCCGGGCGCCCGGTGCCAGATCGCGCAGCCGCAGCTCCAGCAGCGGCGTGCATCCGACGAGGTCCTCGATCCGTGAGGCGACGGCCGGGCGGGCGGGGGCGAGGGAGGTGAGCGGGGCGGGAACGGTGGTGGTCATGGCTGCATCACTCGCAATCGGGAAGGTCGGGGGCGGAAGGCCCTGGGGGTCACCGGGAACGGGCGGAGCGCTGCCGGCGGGAGCCGGCGGAGGGCTGGCACCGGGATCCGGCGGAGGGGTGTCACCAGGAACCGGCGGAGGCGATGACGGTGAAGACGTCCTCCAGGAGTTCCGGCCGACGGCCGGGCTCCTTGATGACGGCGGTGGGCGCGAGCACCCGGGCACCGCCCGGGACGTCCTTGTTGACCAGGGCCTGGGCGCCGATGACCGCCCGGTCCCCCACGGTCACCGGTCCGAGGACGGTGGCGTTGGCGCCGAGGATGACGCCGGCCCCGACGACGGGATGGCGGCGGTCGCCCTCGGGCCGCTTGTTGTCGCTCCACCAGCCGACGGCGCCCAGGGTGACCTGGTGGTACAGGGTCACGTCGTCACCGACGACGGCGGTCTCCCCGATCACGACCCCGGCGCCGTGGTCGATGAAGACCCTGCGGCCCAGCACCGCCCCGGGGTGGATCTCGACCGCCGTCACCCGGCGGGCCCAGCGGGCGAGCAGCCTGGCCGGGATGCGCAGGCCGCGACCGTGCATGCGGTGGGCGACACGGTGCGCCCACAGCGCGGTGAGCGCGGGGTGGAGGATCGCTTCCTTCCTGCCCCGTACGGAGGGGTCGCGGGCCACGACGACGGAGAGGTCCTCGCGCAGCGCGGCGAGCAGACGGAGGGTGGGTGACGCGGGGGTGGCCGTCGATGCTTCGGACTCACCGGCGGACGCGCGGGTGGCCGTCGGCGCCTCGGGCTCACCGGCGGACGCGGAGGAGGACGCGGAGGCGGTGCCGGGGGCGGGGCGCAGGGCCGGGTTCGATTCCGGTTTCGTCGCACTGAGCAGGCTCATCGTGGCTCCAGGGGCGGGGTGGGCCTCATGACAGGAACCGAGCGTGCCCGGGGGGCTTCCCGCTGCGGTCCCGCCGCGTTCCCACCCGGCGGGAGCGTCTCGGGCTGTGCGGAACGAGAGGGGAACGGAGCGGGAAACATTCAGGAACGCCCCGGCCCACACTCACCTGAGCGCCACGCGACCGTACGCCGGGCAGCCGGTCCGGTCCCGCGGTCGCGGACGCCGCAGTCGCGGACGCCGAGGTCGCCGACGCCGCGGTCCCGCGCCCCGCCCCGCCCCGCCCCGCCCCGCCCCGCCCCGCCCCGAGCAGAAGGAGCTTCCCGTGCCTGTGATCGCCGTTGACTGGTGGAAAGGGAACGATCGCGCCCAGCGCCAGGAACTGGTCGAGGAACTGACCGCCTGCGTGTCCCGGATAGCCGGATGCCCGGAGGAGGCCGTCACCGTCATCGTCCGGGACGTGGAGACCGACCACTGGGGGAAGGGCGGCGTGCTCGCCGACGCCCTCCTCGCGGGCGCCGCCTCGCGACCCGGCCAGCAGGACACCGGAGGACAGCAGCCATGACGGAATCGGCCGGATCCGGCACCGCCGATCCCCGGCGCCTCCTCCTCGTCGCGCCGTCGCCACGACTGGCGGCCGCGGCGACGGAGGCCGGCTTCCACGTCGTCACCGTCGCGGACACGGCCGGATTCACGGACGAGGAACTCCGCGCGCACCTGCGCAAGACCGTGCTCACCCATCGGGTGGGCAGGCTGGTCGCCTGCGGGGACGCGAGTACCCACCCCGTTGTCCTGGAGACCGCGGAGGAACTCGGCGTGTCCCCGAATCCCGCCTCCGCCGCCCGGCTGCTGGCGGATGCCGCCGAGGTCAGGAAGCTGCTGAACGTCAGTGGCCCGCAGTGGCAGGCGCTGGCCCTGCCGGACGAGCCGGAGCACCGGCCGCCGCTGTGCGATGTCGGGTACGGGGTGGAGACCCTCACGGTCGACGGGATGCACCGGGTCACGGGCATCGTGGAATTCCGCTCCGACGGCGGGGACTTCGGCGACCGGGGGGACCTGGACGCCGGGCTCGGACCGGACGGGGCGGCCGGCGCTGCCACGATGCCGTGGGGCTCCGGCCCCGCCGTCCACACCTTCCCCGCCCCGATCACCGGTGCCGAGGAGGCGGAGATCCGCGCCCTGGCCACGGGCCTCCTGGACCTGGTCGGTTACGAGTTCGGGTACGCGTTCACCCGCATCGCGCGCACCGGGCGAGGGCCGCGGGTGGTGGACGCGGTTCCCCGGGCCGCGAGTTGGCCCGTCTGCCGGCTGATCGAGCTCACCACGGGACTGGTCGCCGAACGGGAGCTGGTCCATGCCCTGTCGGGGAAGCCGCTGAAAGCGGCGGTGCCGGTGGGGTGTGCGGCCGCCCTCCCGGTGGCGGATCCGCCCGGAGCACCCGGACGGACCACCGCACCCGAGGACGTGCGGGAGGCGCGGGACGGGTATGCCGTCCTCACCGCCCTCACACCCGCCGAACTCGCCTCCCGTACGGCCGCCGTGCTCGGCTGCCCCATCTGACCCGCATCCGTTCGACGGAAGGGCCCACCGGTGTCGCCGGTGGGCCCTTTCGTGTACGTCTCCCCTCGGCCGCGACAGGCCCGGAAGGCGCTTCCCGCGTCCGTGGACAGGGGTTTCCTGTCGCGTTCCCGTCCGGCGCGCGGGGGGCGGTAGCGGAAGTGGAACGACCGGGGAGCAGCGCCCGCGAGAGTCATTCCCGTCAGCAGGAACGTCCCGGCAAGACCACTCCAGAAGGCGGTAGACCATGCGGAACTCGGTGTCGACAATGGTGGGAATTCTGACGGCCGCCGTGCTGACGGCCGGAGGTGCCGCCGCTACCGCGGTGGCGGCGGACGACGCTCCTTCCGCCCGGTCGGCCACCGTACGCTCCGCGGTCCTCGGCGGATCGGACACCGGCGAAGGCCCCAACCTCATGGCCGCCCGGCCCGACACCGGCGAGGGCCCGAACATCGTGACCGCATCCGCCGACACCGGCGAAGGCCCGAACATCGTGACCGCGCCCGCCGACACCGGCGAAGGCCCGAACATCGTGACCGCATCCGCCGACACCGGCGAAGGCCCCAACCTCATGGCCGCGCCCGCCGACACCGGCGAAGGCCCCAACACCGCGACCGCCCGCCCCGACACCGGCGAGGGCCCCAACCTCGCCCCCGCCTCCGGCGGCGAAGGCCCGAACGTGGCCTGAACGTGGCCGGAAGGACTCACCGCGCTCTCGTCGCCCCCCTGGCGTCGAGAGCGCTCTCATGTCTGCCGGAGAACTCCGCGTCGGCATCACGCGTACACGTCACACCGCCCGAGGCGTCGGGATTCCCATGGCGTCGAAGGCCGCACGGGCCGACTCCCGCAGCTCCGAGGCCTCTTCCTGCCCGCCCAGCCGCTCCAGCGCGTCGGCCATGCCGGCCAGCGCGCGGGCCTCCTCGACCCGGTAGCCGATGCGCGAGGCCGCGTCACGGGCCCGCGCGTGGAGTTCGAAGGCCGCTGCGTACCGGCCGTTGCGCGTGTGGAACCGGCCGATGATGTTGCCGACGGCGGCCTCGCGCATGGGGACACCGCTGAGGTCGCCCAGGCCCAGCGCCGACTCCCCCCACTCCTCGGCCTGGGCGCTCTCGCCGAGCCGGTCGGCGACTTCGGCGGACAGGGCGAGGACCAGCGACAGGTCGGCGGGCGACATGGTCTCCCCCGCCAGCTTGCGGGCGCGGGCCAGGAGCTCCGAGGCCGCGGCGATCTCTCCCAGACCGATCCTCGCCACGGCCAGATCGGTCAGCCCCTCGACCTCCTTGTCGACCGAGCCGATGGAGCGGGACAGGGCGACGGACCGGGTGGCCGCCTCCACCGCCTCCGGGTAGCGTCCCCATTCCGCGTACAGGCTGCTGAGGTTGGTCAGGGACTCGGCCTCGGCACGCTCCGCGCCCAGCTGCCGCTTGATCTCGATGGACTGCCGCAGCCGCGGCAGCGCCTCGTCGTACCGCCCCAGGGTGCTGAGCAGCAGCCCCAGGACACCGGTGTCCTTCGCCTCGCCGCGCCGGTCGTCGAGGCCGATGGCCAGGGCGAGGGCCTCTTCCGACATCGCGATGCCCTCGGTGAGGCGCCCGAGCTTCCAGCAGGCCACGGCGAGGTTGGAGAGGCTGAGCCGGAGCAGCGCGTCGTCGCCGAGCCGGCGGGAGGCGGCCACCGCGACGCGGGTCAGCTCCCTGAACTCCTCCAGGCGCCCGCGCAGATCGAGCGGGAAGACCACGTTGGCGGCCAGCAGCCCCACGTGCCGGTCCATCTCCCAGCGGTAGGCCAGGGACACGGCGGCGAGCAGCGAGTCCTGTTCGCGCTCCAGCCAGTCGCGGGCCTGCTCGACGGTCTCCAGCGGCGGCAGCTCGGCCGACCGCGTCGGGGGCCCGGCGCGGCCGACCCGGACCCGGCCGGGAAACAGCAGGTCGCAGGCCGCGTCGGTGGCGTCCAGGGCGAAGTCGAGCAGCCGGGCCACGGCGCGCTTGATCTCGTCGTCCCCGTCGGCCGTGGGGCGCGGCTCCGCACCGGCCTCCGGCGGCCGCAGGGCACCGCCGCGCGAGAGGTTCTGCGCGAAGCTGCGGACGAGGTCGTGGAAGGCGTAGCGACCGGTCTCGTGCTGCTGGAGCAGGTGCATGTCGAGGAGGTACTCCAGGACGTCCTCCGCCTCCCGGGAACCGGTCCCGAGCAGGGCTCCGGCGGCGTAGGTGTTGATCTCGGACCCCGGGTACTGGCCGAGGAGCCGGAACGCCTCGCGGGTCTCGGCGGCCAGGCCCTCGTAGGAGAGCCGCAGCGTCACCTCGACGCTGCGTTCCCCCGAGTTGAGTTCGGCCAGCCGGTGGGCGTCGTCCCGGAGCCGGTCGACCAGGTAACGGACGGTCCAGCGGGGCCGCTTGCGCAACCGGGCGGCCGCGATCCGCAGGGCGAGCGGAAGGTGGCCGCAGAGTTCCGTGAGCTGGGCGACGGCCTCCGGTTCGTTCTCCGCCCGCGTCCGGCCGAGTACACCCTCGACGAGCGCGACACTGTCGCCCGGCGGCATGACCCCCAGGGACACCGTGTGGGCCGCGTCCAGGTCCATGAGCGGCACACGGCTCGTGACCAGGACCAGTGTCTCGGTGGGGGAGGTGAGGAGCGGCCTGACCTGCGCATCGTCCAGGGCGTTGTCGAGCAGCAGGATCATCCGGTGGGTGCTCATCGTGCGCCGCCACAGGGCGATGCGGCCCTCGGCGTCGTCCGGGATGCGGTCGCCGGGCACACCGAGCATGCGCAGGAGGGACTCGGCCGCCGCACCGGGACTCAGCGGCCGGCCGTCGGGGGTGAAACCGCGGAGGTCGATGTAGAGCTGGGCGTCGGGGTAGTCCTCCGTGAGCCGGTGTGCCGCGCGCACGGCCAGTGAGGTCTTGCCGCTTCCGCCCATGCCGTCGATAGCGACGATCAGCGGTCCGGACCCCGGGGCCTCCTCCACGAACCCGAGCAGTTCGCTGACCTCCGCCTCCCGTCCGGTGAAGTCGCGCAGATCGTAGGGGAGGGTGGAGGGCTTGCCCTCCGGGGTGAACGTAGCTTCCGTGGCGGGCAGTTGAGGAGCAGCGAGTTCCGGGCTGTTGCGGAGCACCGCGTTGTGCAGCTCCGCGAGCGCGTCGCCGGGGCCGATGCCGAGTTCGTCGATCAAATAGTCGCGGACTTTCGCGAACTCCTCCAGCGCGTCGGCCTGTCGACCGGAACGGAAGAGCGCGAGCATGAGCTGGCCACGCAGTGTTTCCCGCAGCGGATGCGCATCGATGAATTCTCGTAATTCCCCGATGATCTCGCTGCTTTCACCGTTCGCGAGCCGCAGGTCGAAAAGCTGCTCAACGGCGGTGAGGCGGCGTTCTTCCAGGGCGGCGGAGGCGGCGGACAGAACCGATCCGCCGGTGCCCGCGAGCAAAGGCCCCCGCCACAGTGCCAGCGCCTCGCGAAGTGTCGTCATGGCGTGGGTGCTTTGCCCGGCGGCAGCGGCTTCTCTGGCCTGTTTTAATCCCTCGGTGAATCGGGAGAGATCGACCTGCTCCGGCGTGGTGAGGGCCCGATAGCCGGGCCCCTCGGTGACGATCAGATCCCGTCCGCCGGGAATGCGCTGGCGTAGCTCCGCGACGGCCTTGCGCACCTGATGGGCGGCGGTGGCGGGGGCGTTCTCGTCCCAGGCGGCTTCCACCAGCCGAAAGACCGGGAGGACGCGGTGGGGTTCCAGCAGGAGCGTGACCAGAACCTTTTCGTGGACCGGTCCGCCGACCCGGATTCGGTCGTTGCCGTCCCAGCATTCGAACGAGCCCAGGATCCGGAACTGCACTCTGCTGTTCTCCGCGATGTCATTCACGATGCTTCCTCCTCCGGCGGCCACGGATGGGGTTTCCGCCACCACCCACGCATAGCCGACGCTCCGCGTTCCTGCCGTCCAGATGAGTCTGTGACAGCCATCTCACCAGTGCTGCGTATCGGGCGGCAAGACGGCCCCGGAACGTATCGCTCCCTGGAACACCGCCCTGACAAGATTGATTAGCCGCCGCGCCGGGACCCGGTTCCGCCGCGCGCCCGAACGGGCCGTCGGACGGCCCGGAATGTGCCCGAGCGGTCGGTGGCCGCGGGCTCGCCTTTCGGACAACCCTGCGCCATTCGGGGGACCGCAGACAACCCGGGGCCGGGGGACCGGCTCTCACAGGCCGGACACAGCGTCGCCACAGGTGAGTTGCGCTGGGGCCGTGCTGCCCGTCCACGTTCCATCACGCACTCGGAAACCGGAAGTACGAGGAATGATGACCAGATCCCCGCAGGGCCGCCCCGGCCGTCTCGCCCGCCCCTCGCTCGCCGTTGCCGCGGCCGTCGCCCTGACGGCGGGTGTCGTGGCCGCCGCGCCCGACGCCAGGACGGCGGAGCCGTCGCCGAAGCTCAGCCTGATCGCCGCCACCACCTCGGTGACGCTCGACTCGTGGAAGGACGATCCCGGTGTCTACCTCGACCTCGGGACCTATCTGACCTCGGAGAACGGCGCCTTCGAGCTCAAGGTGACCCGTAAGTCGTACAAGGATCCGGTCGTCGCCACGCAGGTGCTCCGCAACGGCAGGAAGACCACGGCCAGGGCACTTCCCGCCGGGCTCGTGAAGGACTTCTCCGGGCTGCCGGGCTTCGCGCGGATCACCGTCACCGACGCCGCCGGCAGGACCGTGCTGAAGCGGACCGAGGACTTCTGCCCCAACAACGCCTCCGGGCGGATCCGGCCGGACGCACCCGCCAACTCGACGTATCCGCAGAGCTGCCCGGTGAACCCGTTCACCCTCGGCTCGGTGTGGGGCGTCGAGAACGGCTGGGCGTCCAACACCTACGCCGGGTACTACGCCAAGCCGGTCCAGCTCGCGGCCGGGACCTACACCGCCACGATCTCGGTGACGAAGACGTACCGCGACCTCTTCGGCATCGCGAACAAACCGCAGACCGTCAAGGTCACGGTGCGCGAACGCAGTTGGGAAGAGGACCAGGAGTCGGCACCCGCCGCCCGGAGCGCGGCTCCCCGGTCCGCCGCCGGGCGGCAGGGATACGACCGGCACGCGGTCCAGCACGGGCATGAGGGACACGGACAGGCCCCCGACGCGCCCGCCGCCCCCTCCGGGCACACACCGGCCGCCCCCTCCGGGCACACACCGTCCGCCCCCTCCGGGCACACCGCGGCCTCCGCCCATGCCGCGCACGGTGCTCCCGCCCGGCCCGAGGCCCCCGCCGCCCCGACCACCGGCGCCGCCCCCACCTTCAACATCGGGCACGGGCCCTACCCGCCGGCGCCGCCCGCACTGCCCTGGGCACTGAAGAAGGCGTCCCTCAAGCGGCAGGCCTTCTCCGCCGCCGAGGCCGGCGACCGGCCCGGACAGACGGACGGTTCGCGGCAGGCGCCCGCGGCCCGGCCCAACGCCGAGCGGCCCACCGGCAGGGCCACCGTGCCCGACGTGCCCAAGCCGGACCTGCGCTCGCTGCCCGCCTACGGCATCACCGTCAGCGACGGCTACGAGGACATCCCCGGCAAGGACTACCTCGCCTTCAGCGCCAACGTGTGGAACGCGGGCCCGGCCAAGCTCGTCGTGGACGGTTTCCGCACCCCGGGCAAGGAACTGATGGACGCCTACCAGTACTTCTACGACGCCCGGGGCAAGCAGGTCGGGTACACCCCGACCGGCACCATGGAGTGGGACCCGCGCCCCGGCCACGAGCACTGGCACTTCACGGACTTCGCCAGCTACCGGCTGCTGAAGGCCGACAAGAAGGAGTCGGTGCGCAGCGGCAAGGAGGCGTTCTGCCTGGCCAACACCGACGCCGTCGACTACACGGTGAAGAACGCCAACTGGCATCCGGACAACACCGACCTGTCCACCGCGTGCGGCCAGGAGAACTCGATCTCCGTCCGCGAGGTGCTCGACGTCGGCTCCGGTGACACCTACACCCAGGACCTGCCCGGCCAGTCCTTCGACATCACGGACCTGCCGAACGGCACGTACTACATCCAGGTCCTCGCCAACCCGGAGAACCGGCTCAAGGAGACCGACCACACGAACAACAGCGCCCTGCGCAAGGTCGTCCTGGGCGGCAAGAAGGGCGCCCGGACCGTGCAGGTCCCCGCCCACCACCTGGTGGACGCCAACTGACCCTCCCGGCACGAGCGCCGCTCCACGCGGCGGCGCACCTTCCGCCGGCCCCGGGGAGGCCTGTCGCCCGCCTCCCCGGGGCCGGTCGCATGCGGGGGGCCAAACCCGAGTTCTCGCCAAGTCGCCCGTGCACCCGTAACCCCGGCGCCGTATCGGCGTGACGGCGCGGCCGTGGCCCCTCCGCGCCGGGACTCCCCCGGTCAGCGGCCCGGCCGAGGGAGGAGACGGGGACGCCGCGCCGCGGAGGGCTTCCTTCCTCCATGCCCGTACGGGGATGGGGTGTACGGCCGCCACCGCCACGACCAGGCCATGCATCGGTTACCTATGCGTAGCGCACAGGTGGCGCGATCCACGCCCCTCCAGGGGCGGTTCTGGAACCATCTACGCCAACGAGATCGGGCCATACATACCGCCGCGGGGGGAGTGGCCATGGGGCTGCTCGGCGATGAGCTGGCGTTCGGGCGGGCGCTGACCGCCCCGGAGTACGAGAGCGTCATAGCCCTGGGACACCGCAAGCAGTACCCGGCCGACGCCCCGCTCCTGACCGAGGGCGACCGGACCGGCCATGTGGTCATCATGAACCGCGGCTGGGCGACCGTCTCCCGCACGACCGACCGGGGCACCACCCGGCTGATACTGGGGCTTCGCGGTCCGGGCGAACTGCTGGGGGAAATGGCCGCGTTGGACAACCATCCGCGCAGTGCCACGGTCCGGGCCCTGGGGACCGTCGAGGCGACCGTCATCGGCGGCGACGCGTTCCGCCGCTTCCTCGCCACCCACCCCCGGGTCAGCGGGCTGGTGATCCGCCAGCTGACCTTCCGGCTGCGCAGCGCCGACCAGGAGCGCTCCGCCCTCGCCTCGCTGACCGTCCTCCAGCGGCTGGCGAGCCGGCTCACCGAACTCTCCGGGGCCACGGCCCCGGGCCCCTACGCGCCGCCCGTACCGGGTACCGGGCACCACGGCGTCGTCGTCCACCTCGCCCAGGACGAACTGGCCGCCACCGTCGGCGCGACCCGGGAGGCGGTCGCCAAGGCACTGCGCCTGCTGCGCGCCCAGAACATCGTGCGCACCGGTACCCGCATGGTGGAGATCCTCGACCCCGAACTGCTCGCCCTCCTCGCGGAGGGACATCGGGAGTAGAAGCTCTGCCCCGCCGTGTGTAAACGGCTACAGACGGCCTACGTCCCGGGCCGGAAGCTGTACGGGACGGCAAGCGGAGAGAGAGCGGGGCACGGGGTGGAACACGGGGCGCAACACAGGGCGGCACACGAGGCGTTCGGTGCCGACGAGGCACGCTACGAGTTGGTCATCAGCGTGGACGCCAGGCGTTCCGGGCAGTACAACGACGCGGAGAAGCCGCGGATGCGGCAGCGGATCTACCGGGTCCTGGAGTCCGCGCTCGCCCAGTCCGGGGTGGCCCGGGACGCCGTCCACAGGGAGGACCGCGGGGACGGCGTGCTGATGTCGGTCCCGGGCCGGATCCCGGTGTCGCGGCTGCTCGGCCTCTGGACGGTGGAGGTCCACGAGAACCTCCGGGAGGAGAACGGCTCCCTGCTCGTACCGCTCGGGCTGCGGGTGGCGATGCACGTCGGCCCCGTACGGCACGACAGCCGGGGCATCAGCGGGCGCGCGGTCGACCTGACGTGCCGTCTCGCCGACTCCTCCGTCGCCCGGGAGCTCCTGGACCGCGAGCGGGCGGATCTGGTCCTCGCCGTCTCCGACTCCCTCTACGCCGATGTGGTGCAGGCCGGGGGCAAGTTCATCGATCCCGCCCGCTTCGCCCCGGCGCGGCTCGCCCTCAAGGAAGGCGCCGTCACCGCCTGGTTCCACCTGCCGGGACGGCCCGCGCCGGACACCGGGGCGCTCGGTCCGCGGGAGGCGGGGGGCGACGACGCGCCGGGGGCGGCCGGGGCCGGCGGTGCGGCGGAGGCGGCCGTGCCCTCGGCGCAGCGCCCGCGCGGGGACGTGGACGGCGGGGACTCGGACGGCGGTGACGTCGAGGACCGCGAGGACGGCGAGGACGGCGGCGGGTCCGTCCGGTACACCGCGCGGGGCGACCTCTCCGTGCACCGGCACAACGTCTACCAGCAGCCCGTGCACATCGGCCGCGTCACCGGCACCGACAAGGGGAAGGACTGAGCATGGCCGACGAAGCAGTGGCCGACGGCCCCGCCGAGCCCGTACGCGTCCAGGCCAGGGACGACCGCTCGCCCGACGCCCCGGCGCGCGGAGGGGCACGGAAGGACGACCGGTCCAAGGACGCCCCGGACGGTCCCGACGCACCCGACTCCGCCGACGACGAGGGCGCCGAGCGGGAGAAGGAGCGCGAGCGCGCCGCCGACCGCTTCAAGGAACTGACCCGCGACCCGCTCGCCGACGAGGAGGGCGAGAAGGAGCCGACCGACCTCGCCGCCGCCGCGCGCGCCCGACGGGCCGGGCAGAAACTCCTCACCAGCGGACGGGACTTCACCAGCTTCGACCGCTCGCGCATCGGACACGCCCACGTCGGGGACATCAACGTCACGCTCGACGCCCGGCGTTCCGGGCTCACGATGCGCGACGGCCCGGTTCCCGAGGAGGAGTTGCGGCGACTGCGGCGGGCCCACATCGAGCCGGCGGGGTACGTACGGCTGCGCCGGGCGCTGGAATCGCGGCGCCTGCTGGTGCTCGGCGGCGCCCCCGGCACGGGCCGGACCAGCACCGCCCTCGCGCTCCTGGAGGAGGTCACCCGGAACGGCGAGGGCGCGGGGAGCAGCGAGCGGGTGCGCCGCGCCGCCCCGGAGGAAGGGGTCCGCACCCTGGTCGGCGAGGTGTCCGCCGGGGAGGGCGGACACCGGCGCGGTACCGGGTATCTGCTGGAGCCCGCGCTCGACCGGCCGGGCACACTGCCGCCCGACGAGACGGACCTGGACCAGCTGGCCTCGGCGCTGGCCGCACGGGGCTCGTACGCGGTCGTCGTGGTGAGCGTCGGCTCGGCGGCGAACCCGCTGCTGGCCGGGCGGTACGGGGCGATCTGCCCGCCCGCCCCCACCCGTGATCTGGTCGCCGTCCGGCTGCGGGAGCGGCTGGAGGAGGAACACGGCGACACGGGACGGCACGGGGGCCACAGCGGCGGCGGGGACCGGGACGGGGCCCGGTTCCCGCACCGGGACGGGAGCCGGGACGAACGCGAGGGCCGGACCGGGGACGCGGGCCGGGACGAACGCGAGGGCGGGACCGGGGACGCGGGCCGGACCGGGGACGCGGGCGAGGACCGGGGCGGAGGCGCAGGCCGGACCGGGGGCGCAGGCCGGGACGGGGACCCCCGCGAGGACCGGGGCGGGGCGTTCTCGCGGCTTTCGGCGCGGGCTGCCGAGCTCCAGGAGGATCCCGAGGTCACCGAGGCGGTGGGGCTCGACGACCTGCGCCCCGCCGAGGCCGAGGTGTTCGCCTCGCTGCTGGCCGGGCACCTCCTGGGCACCGTCGACCGCGAGGAGTTGCTGTCCGGATGCCGCGGGCTCGCGGCCGTGCAGGCGTACGAGTGGTTCGCCGGGGTGGACCGGGCCCTGGCCGCCCCGCCCCCCGGCGACGGCCGGACGCCCGTGCGCTCCGGTGTCGCCGCGCTGTTCCACCCGGTCGCGTTCCGGATCGCGCTCGCGGTGCTCGGCGGGGCGTCGCACAGCGCGGTGTCCGCCGCCGCCCATCTGCTGACCTGGGAACTGTCCGTACAGAGCGATCCGGACAACACCCCGGCGCGTCCTCTGTTCTGCGACGACCCGGAATCCGACCTGGCGCTCTCGCGCGCCCGGCAGGTCGACGGCACCGTCGACGTGGCGGGCACCGAGGTGAAGGGGCGGCTGGTCTACTACCGGGGAGCCGCACTGCCCGCCGCCGTGCTGGCCGAGGTCTGGGACCGGCACTTCCCGGTCCGGCTTCCGGTCGTCCGCTGGCTGCGGCTGCTCGCCGACGATCCCCGGCCGGATGTGTCGATGCGGGCCGCGGTGGCCGCCGGAGAGCTGTCCGTACGGGACTTCGAGCACGGGTACGGCGAGCTGGTCCGGCCGCTCGCCGAGGCGCCCACACAGCGCCGCAGGGTGTTCGCAGCCGCCGCGCTGGACCAGGCAGCCGGGCACGCCTCGCACCGCAAGGCGGTGCGCAAGGTGGTCGACGACTGGTCGCGGTACGGCTCGGTCCCGCTGCGCTGGACGGCGGCGATGGCGCTCGGCTACGGGCGGTCCGCCGACTCGACGGACGAGACCCTGGACACGCTGGCCCGGATCGGGATCCACGACGACGGCGAGCTGCTGGCCGTGGCCTCGCTGAACGTGGTCCGGCTGCTGCTGCTCCCGGAGTGCCCCGTCGTCCTGGGGCGGCTGGCCGACTGGACCGGGCATCGCGGCGAGGAGTACCAGGACCTCGCCCTGGCGACCATCGTCCGGCTGGCACTGATCGACGTGGACGACGTCCTCGACGAGGACCCCGGCACCCCGCTGGCCGACCGGGGCGACTGGCCGCTGCTGCTCGCCCTGGCCGCGACCCGGCCCGAACTGATCGGGCGGCTGGCCGACCTGTTCTGGACCGCGCTGAACACCGCACGGTCCCAGGGCGTGGCGCTCGACGCCCTGGAGCACATGCTGCGCTCCGCGACACGCAGGGACGGCCGCGCCTGGACGCGGCCGGGACTGGCCGCGCTGCTGCCCGCACTGATCGCCGAGGAACGCGACCAGCGGCGGCTGGACTGGCTGCTGCGCCGAATGATGAGAGATCAGGACCGCCCGCTCTCCGCCGGAACGGCCCGCGACCTGTGGCGGCTCGCGGTGCCCGGACGGCAGCGGCGGCCCGACGAGGAGGAGAGTCATGGCTGAGGAGTACGGTCCGGGCGCAGGCGGCACGGCCGGGGACGACCCGTCGGCGGGACCGAGGCCCGCGGGCCCGTTCCTGCGGGAGTACCAGCCGACGGGCCCGTTCCGGCAGGGCGGCGCGCGCACCACGTCGGTGCTGTTCTACCGGCGGGGCCACAGCGTGGCGGGCGTCTCCGGGATCACCCATCACGACAAACCGCCGCTGGCCCGGCCGCACACCATCTGCGAGATCGCCGCCGGCACCTACGTCACCACGCTGCGGATGGAACTGCCGGCCGCCGGCGGGGCGACGTTCTTCAAGGCGGAGGTGGACATCCACTGGACCGTCGAGGACCCGCACCTGGTGGCGGTGGAGGTGGTCACCGACATCGCCGAGCGGCTCACCGCGCCGACCCTGGAGCGGCTCCGGGACATCTCCGCGCAGTACCCGGTGCACCAGGCGGAGCAGGCCAACACCGCCATCACCCGGACCTGCGTCTCCGGCCGGTGGAACGACCTCGGCGCGGACCTCGGGCTGCGGGTGCGGCTGTACGTACGGCTGCGGGTGGACGACCGGACGATCGGCCACACGGAGGCCGTCCGGGAGGAGGCGTCCGGGGCCGAGCTGAACATGATCCGCCAGCAGCGCTACCTGACGATGCTGCGCGGCGGTGAGCTGGAGCAGCTCAGCCACATGCTGGCCGCGGACCCCGAGGCCGCCAACAGCTTCCTGGAGCAGATCCGCCAGGAGGGCCGGCAGGACGAGAAGGACCGCGTCGACCGGCTCTTCGACCTGGTCGCCAGCGGCCAGATCCCCTCCAGCGAGATGGACGCGCAGGCGCTCGCCTATCTCAACCGCGAACGCCTCAGCATCCAGGGCCCCGTGGGCGGGCGGCCCGCCCGCAGGACGCCGCGGGAGCTGGAGCCCGCCCGCGACGAGCCGTTCAGCCCCGACTGGGTGTCGGACGAGCCTCCGGTGCGGCGGCCCCGGCCCGACCGGGACCGGCGCCGGGACCAGGACCGGGACCAGGACTGGGACCGGGACTGGGACCGGGACCGGGACGAGAGCCGCGACCGGGACTGGGACCGGCGCCGGGACCGGGACTCCGGCCCCGCGCCACGCGCCCGCGCCCGTGACGACGGCTGGGGCTGGGCGGAGGACGAGGGGTGAGCGCCGACGGCGGTACACAGACCTCCCCCGCCCCGACCGCGCCGGTGCCGGACGGGGGTCAGCACGGGCCGGACGGGGCGGGGGAACGCATCGCGGAACGGCTCCTGGTGACGGTCCGGGAGGACCTGGGCAGGGCCGACTCCAAGGCGGCGGTGCTGCTTTCGGGGGCGCTCGCCCTGCCCGCCTTCCTCATCGGGCGGCACGGCTCCCCGGGCTGGCAGGGCCCCGGCGACCTGGCGCTGGTGGCCGCCGGGCTGCTGTGGGTGATCGCCGTGGCCGCCCTGGTCCGCACGCTCATGCCGCGTACGGGCACGGTCCGCGACCGGGCGGGGGTGACGTATTTCGGGGACCTGCTGGGCCCGTACGACCACGACGTGCTGACCGCCCGGATCGACGAGGCGGGCCGCGATCCGGTCGGCTGGCTGCTCGTCCAGGCCGTGGACGTCAGCGCCATCCTGTCCGCGAAGTACCGGGCGATCCGCTGGGCGGTCGCCACGCTCGCCCCGTCGGCCGCGCTGGCTCTCGCCTGGAGCCTGGCCGCGCGCTGACCGGACCCGCGGAGGTGCTCCCCGTCCAGAGGCGCACCACCGGCGACCACGAAGAGTAATCGAACGCACACTCCATGCTTCACCCTCACGGCACCACGCAGACACACGACACACCAGACACGCGACACGCACACGCAGACACGCAGACACGCAGACACGCATCGACAGCAAAAGGGGACGGTCGTGCGAACTGACCGAAGAAGAGGCCCGGCCGGCACCGGCCGGGCCGGACGGGCGGCGCTGTCCGCCCTGGCCGCCGCGGCCGTGTTCATCTCCTTGACGGCACCCGCCGCCCCCGATCCGGAACCGGCGGCAGCCGCCGCGCCCGCCTTCGCCTCCGTCAACTACGCGGTGGCCGTCGACCAGTCGGCGAGCCTCGCGCCCGAGGACATCAAGGCGGAGAAGGCGGCCGCCGCCCGGATCGCGCTGGGCGACGTCTCGGCGGCCTCGTACATCACCGTGTTCGGCTTCGCCGCCGCCGAGTCCGCCGACCAGCGTGCGGTGGACCCCGCCTGCCCCCGTACGCGACTGGACGCGGCCGGGCGGGAGTCCATCGGGGGCTGCGTGGAGAAGCTGCGCGGCCGCAAGAAGAGCGAGGGCACCGGCACGGACTTCCCGAGCGCGATCCGCCAGGGCGTGCACGAGCTGAGCTCGGGCACCGACCCGTCGGTCCCCCGGGTGCTGTTCCTGCTCACGGACGGGGAGATGGACGTCACCGGCAGCCCCCAGTACGGGGATCCGGCGCACCGCGCGGCGGAGGGCAAGCGGCAGCTGGAGCTGGAGCTGAAGAACGCCGCCGCCGAGAACGTGCAGATCTGGCCGCTCGGCTTCGGTCCCGCGCCGGACAAGGAGCAGCTCGACAGGATCGCCGCGGGCGGCTACCAGAAGGGCTGCGTCGACCTGCCGTCCGCCCGCCCCAGCGCCCGTAAGGTCTCCGGGGCCAAGGACGTCGGGCCGGTGCTGGAGCGGATCTTCGCCGCCGCGCACTGCCTGCGCTACCAGCCGGGGCCGAGCAAGCGCCCGCCCGCCACCCTGCCCGTGACCATCTCGCCGCTGGCGACGGTCGGCTCGATCGTCGTCGACAAGGGCACCCCCGAGGTGACCGTCACCTACACCGACCCCCTCGGCAACAAGGTGCCCACCACGGGAACGTTCCGGGACTCCACCTTCGAACTCGCGGGCGGCGGCAACACCGTGGAGGCGCTGAAGATCATCGACCCGGTGCCCGGCCGCTGGAAGGTCGACGTGAAGGCCCCCGAGGGCCACCGCTCGCTGCCCGTCGGCGTCAGCGTCCTGTGGCAGGGCGAGCTGCGCGGCTCCATCACGATGGACCCGCCCTCCCCGCAGGCCGGGCAGAAGGCGACCGTCACCATGCGGCTCCAGACCCGCGAGGGCTACGAGATCAAGGACCCCGCCGACTACGCCGGTCTGAAGGTGAGCAGCGAACTCACCGGCGACGGCTTCGCACCGCTGCCCCTGCGCCTCGCCGACGACGGCAAGGGCCCCGACCCCAGGAAGAGCGACGGCTCCTTCAGCGGTACGGTCACCATCCCCGAGAGCGCCGACGGCGCCCTGAAGGTCAGCGGCACCCTCACCGCATCCGGGCTCAGCGCCGACACCCGCAGCGAGGGCGGCCAGGTCGCCCCCGGCACCCTGCCCGTCACCACGGCGCTCTCCCCGGTCCGGGGCGAGGGCCACCCCGGGGACACCGTCACCGCGCGCCTCTCCGTCACGAACAGCACCGACGCCCCGCACACGCTGCGGCTCTCCCTCGCGGACGTCCGGGCCGGACTCCTCGGTGTGAGCCCCGCCGAGATCGTGGTGAAGCCCGGCGCGTCCAGCACCCACGAGATCCGGGTGCGGATCGGCGAGGCGAAGTCCTTCGACGGGCGGCTCGACGACGGGCCGCTCGGCATCGGCGGCACCGTCACCGTCCAGGACGCCACCGACGGCGACCGCACCCTGGTGCGCACCCCGCTCTCCGTCCAGGTCACCGCCGAACCCAGCCTGCTGGACCGCTACTGGTGGGTGCTGGTCGGCGCCGTCGCGCTGATCGTCGTCGGCGTCCTGCTCGCGCTGGCCTGGCTCCGGCAGCGGCGCGGCCGCCGCGACCCGTACGGGCTGATGCTCCATCTGATCTCCGAGGACGGCGACGTACTCGGCGTCCACAAGGCCGGGCACGGCCAGAAGCAGTGGTACGCGTTCGACATCGCGGAGGCGCACAGCAACCCGCGGATCGAGCGCCGCGCCCACGGCCAGTACGCCGTGCAGCGCAGCCCCGAGGGCGGTGCGGTACTGCGCAGGCGGAGCGGCGGCCGCCCGGCCCGGCTCACCGCGAACGGCCGGGTGGAACTCACCGACCGGCTGAGTCTCGCCCTCGGCGAGGACTCCGTACGCCCCACCACCCCCGGCCGGCCCGATCCGGTGAGCACCGGCGGACACGACGACTACCTGTGACGCCCATCGACGTACCGGCCCCACCCCGGCCGGCAACGGGAGGAACCCCATGAAGATCTTCCAGCCGATGCTCTTCGTCGGCCTGGGCGGGACCGGCGGCCTCGTCGGCGCCGAGCTGGAACGCCGGCTGCGCGTGGACCTGTGCGGCCCCGACGGCACCGCCCTCCAGCACATCGGCGGCCTCGCCCCCTACCAACTGCCCGACTGCCTGCAGTTCGTGTACGCGGACTTCAGCGAGTCCGACCTCCAGCGACTGCCCCAGTTCAACGTGGACTCCTCGCTGCGCGCGGCGTACTCCCGCACCTCGCGGGCCACCCACAACCTCCTGCCGAACTTCGACAGTTCGCCCGAGGTGACCCAGATGCTGCGGGCCAGTCTGCGCGACGAGGTCGCGGGCTGGCTGCCCCCGCGCGACGGCGAACCGCGGGTCACCCCGCTGCACAACGGCGCGGGCCAGCTCCCCACGGTCGGCCGCGCCGCGCTCTTCGCCACACTGCGGCACTCCCTCCAGCCGGTCCTCGAACCCCTCCTCCAGGCGATCGACGCCATCGCCAAGTCGGCGGGCGAGCTGAGCGAACTGGGCGGCGGCCGGGTCACCGGCTGCGACGTCTTCGTGGCGTTCTCGGTCGCGGGCGGCACCGGGGCCGGGATCTTCCTGGACTACCTCCACCTGATCAACCAGGCGTTCAAGATGCGCCGCTTCAACGGCGTGAAGATCTACCCGCTGGTCGTCATGCCGTCCTCGTTCCCCGCCTCCACCGGTGGCGGCCGCGAGGCCGAACTCAACGCCGCACGTTCGCTCGTCGACCTGTTCCGCCTCGTGGACGGCCAGAACGCGCCCACCGCCGGGGCGGAGATCGGCGACCTCGATCAGGAGACCGGCCTCGGCATCCGCTACCCGGGCACCACCCCGGTCCGGCTGCGCACCGGGATCCTGCCGACCGCGTTCCTCTTCAGCCCGACCGCGGGCATCCGGCAGGAGGACCTGCGCCGCTCCATCGTCTCGCTGGTGATGTCGCTGATCGGCACCGAACTGGGCGACAGCCGCTCGCAGGGCCGGTCGATGGCCGGCGACGACGACTTCCAGACCTTCGCCGCCAGCTTCATCAACCGGGGTGTGCACCGCAGCGCCCTGTCCCCCACGGGCATCGGCCGCCAGGGCGTCTCCACCAGCCTGGTCGCCTCGATGACCGCGCCCATGGACCAGCTGGCCGATCTGGTGGCCGGGCGGCTCCTGCGGGTCGCGGTGACGGAACTGGTGGAACGCCCGCGCAACCCGGCGAAGGACGACGCGGTGCCGTTGATCCGCCGGCTGTTCGCCGACTCCCATCTCGAAGAGCTGTGGGAGCGCAAGCAGTTGCCCGTGGAGGACCCGCAGCCGCTGCCGCGCGGCGGCAAGGCGATCGAGGAGGCGCTCAACCACAGGATCGGGGACATGCAGCGGCTGCTGTCCGAACTCCAGGGCATCGCCGACCGCCAGGCCGCCGCGATGGCGGGCCGCTTCAGCCCGCGCCCGGCGATCGAGAAGCTGCTCCAGAGCATCGATCCGTTCCTCGCCGAACGCCTCGTCCGGGGCGTGCCCGACAGCGAGGACGAGATCACCCGGCTCGGGTTCCTCGGCATGCTCTCCGCCCGCGCCCGCTCCCCGAAGCGGCCGCCGGGCGTCAGCGACCAGCCGCCCAAGACCCCCCGGATCAAGGGCCGGATCGCGGGGATGTCCCCGGCCCGCTGGGGCGACGACGACGTACGGGCCGCCCTCCAGGCGCAGGACAGCTGGTACCGCTGGCGCAGCCGGGCCGTCTGGCACGAGGCCTGGCGCGAGCAGCAGCAGCGCTGGCAGTCCCAGGCGGAGACGGCGGGCACCGACCTCGGGCGGCTCGTCAACGCCTTCCGCAAGCAGGCCGACCAGGAGCGCAAGTCCGCCGAGCAGAAGGGCATGGAGCTGTACGCGGAGCGCACCGGCATCTCGTACCTCCTGCCGCCCCAGCGCAGCCTCAACCACTTCTACGAGGACGTCGTGACCCGCCTCGTCCGCCGCGAGGGCCTGCGCGAGGGCGACGACGAGGCGTCGCTGCTGCTGCGGCTCGTCGACGGGGACACCTGGCGGGACGTCCACGCGCGCAGCCACCGCAGCCCCGACGGGGCGGTCCAAACGGTCAAGGCCCGGCTGGAGGGGCGGATCACCCGGCTCTTCGCGGAGAGCGGGGCACAGGTGGAGGAGCGGCCCCTGCTGCCCTCGATGAGCACGCTGCTGGCGGCCGCCGCCGGTGACGCCGACGCCACCGACCAGGTCAGCAAGGAAGCGCTCGACCTGTTCAGCCGCAAGCTCACCGGGCTGCTGCCGGTCGGCTTCACCCCGGAGGGCACCGGACCGCTGCGGGTCCTGGTCACGCATCCGCGGGTCCATGCGGCGGAGGAGGTGCAGGAGTACCTCGCCAAGGCGCTGCGCCTGCCGTCCGACGCGAAGAACGCCGTCGAGTACCGGGGCGTGGAGAGCGACTCGATCACCGTGGTCCTGTTCCGCAGCGAGATGAGCCTCACCCAGGTGCCCGAGGCCCGCAAGGTGCTGCGCCAGTGGGCCAGGGCCAAGGACGACGAACAGGCCCACGACGTCCTGCGCTGGCGGCAGCGCCTCGGCTTCGAGGACGACTGGATGGTCAGCAGCGAGGAGGACCGGCGCACGATCCTGCACCGCCTGCTGTGCTGCCTGTGGAACGGCCAGGTGGACGTGCTGGAGGGCGACTCCTCCTCGCCCGCCCGGGTGCGGCTGCGGCTGTTCCCGGAGACGGGCGCGAGCGTCCCCGGCGTACGCCTGCGGCTCGGCGACTTCCCCGGCGGCATCTCCAGCTGGTCGGAACTGCTGCGCTCCTACGAACGCTGGACCGTCCTGGACGACGAACGGACCGTCGAGGACTACTGCCGCAGACTGATGGGCGCCCAGCCCCTCGGCCTCGCCCGCGCGGGCACCGAACCGCACCCGCTCTTCGTCGAACTGGTCGAACACATCGCCCCGCGCCAGCTGCGCCTCCTGGAGGAGCGCCGGGAGCACGGCGGAGAACGCGTGGACGGCTGGATCCGGCCGCTGTGGGAGTTCTGGGCGGAGACCCTGCCCGCCGCCCTGGACACGGAGTTCGGCGACCAGCACGCGATCCAGCCCACGCTGCGCACTCTGCTGGACCACGCACGCGGCGGCACCCCGGGCCCCCGTCTCTCCCGCCCCGCCCCGGAACGCCGACGCACCCCGGTGGACGACGAGGACTGGGGCACGGCAGCCCCGAGCACCGACGCACACCCGCCCGCCGGGGAGCGGCCCCGCGAGAGCGGCCTGCCCGCGCCTCGCTCGGCGCACGCCGCCGTCCCGAACGACACGTACGGGGCCTACGGGACGGAGGAGCGGCACGCGTCGGAGAAGCGGTACGGGACCGAGGAGCGGTACGGGACCGAGGAGCGGTACGGGACCGAGGAGCGGTACGGGACCGAGGAGCGGTACGGGGCCGAGGAGCGGTACGCGTCGGACACGCGGTACGCGCCGGAGGAGCGGTACGGGGAGCCTCGCAACGGACGGGAGCGCTACGGCTCCGGGGAGGAGCGCTACGGGGTCGGCGCCTCGCGGGACGAGCGGGCGCGGGACGCGGCGCGGCGGGTCGACGACCGGTTCACGGACGAGGAGTTCACCGACCCCCGGCCCTCCCGCGACCGCTTCTCGGACGAGGGCTTCAGCGAACCCCGGCCCACCGGCCCCCGGCCGGTCCGCGACGACCGGTTCACGGACGAGGAGTTCACCGACCCCCGGCCCTCCCGCGACCGCTTCTCGGACGAGGGCTTCAGCGAACCCCGGCCCTCCCGCGACGAGCTCTTCACGGACGACCGCCCGACCGGCCCCCGGCCGGTCCGCGACGACCGCTTCAGCGACGACCGGTTCGGCGACGACCGGGCGTGGGGCGAAGGCCGCCGGGACGACCGGTTCGGCGACAACCGGGCGTGGGGCGAAGGGCATCGGGACGAGGAACGCCCGGACGAAGGGCACCGGGGCGAGGACCGCCGGGACGAAGAGCGCCGGGGCGACCGGTTCGGCGACGGACCGGACGGGATCGGGGGACACGACCGGCCGCCGGTCCGTCGGCCGGCGGCGGACGGCTGGGACGGCGGCGGGTGGGACGCGGACGAGGACGCCGCCGGGCGCTCCAGCCGGAACGGGGGCGCGCTGTGACACCGCTCGACGACAGCACCGCCGTGGTCCGGCTGGACCTGCGCTCCGGGGCCGCGGCCCTGGCCACCGCGCAGGCCGTGCGCGACCGGGTGGCCGAACAGCTGGGCCGGGCCGGACTGCCGGAACCCGACTACCCGCTGTTCCTGGTCACCGACACCCCGGCCGGGCTGACCGACCACCAGCTCCAGTACGAACTGCTCTCCGGCTACCGGGCGGTGGGCGAGACCAGGATCCTGGTGCTGCTGGTCGGCAGCTCCCCCGGGTCGTACGCCGGCGGAGATGAGGCGTATCTCCCCGACCGCCGGCTGGTGCGGCCCACCACCCTGCGGGCCTCCTCGACCGGGCTGGTGTGGGCCGGTGATCTGCGTTCCGCCCGGACCGCCCTGGACCGGCCGGAGCCGGACGACCCTGCCTCGCTGGCCGTCCTGGTGGACCTCCTGTCGGTCCCGGACGTCTTCGTCCGGGTCCTGGAGGGCCTGCGGAAGCTGCCGGACTCCGTCGCCGCCCCCGGGGTCCGGCTGCTGGAACAGGACCTGCCGGCGGAGGTCAGGGACCGGGCCTGGCGGGACGCGCTGACCCGCTTCGCGGGGGAGGAGACCGGGTCCGGCGACCCGGTCGACATCACCCCGGACGCCCGGCTGCCCGAACCGCTGCGCGCACTCGTGGCGGGGCGGGACGCCCGGGGCCAGGGGCACCGGCGGCCGGACGGCCGGGTGAACCTCGCGCACCGGGCGTGCGCGGAGTCCCTGGACCGCGCGGACGAGGATCTCCTCGCGCTGCGGGCCTTCCCGGGCCTGCTGCACCCGGCCCGGCGCGAGGCCCTGGAGAGTGATCTGCGCCAGGCCCGCGAGGACCTGGACGCGTTCCGCACCCTGGTGGAGCAGGCTCTCCAGGGCGGCGGCGGTGCGGCGGCGCCCACCGCGGAGGCCACCGCCCGGCTCGGCGCGCTCGGACTGCGGGTGCCGTCGGCCGACAGCGCGGGGGAGCGCGTCGGCGAGGGGCTGCGCGAACTGGCGGGCACGCTCCTCGGCGACGGGCTCGCCCTGCGTTCGGTGGCGCAGCACTTCACCGCCCTGGCCGGCCGGGTCGAGCCGGTGCCGGGCACCGCGCTGCTGCACCGGCTCGCCGACCACTCCGAGGAGTCGGTGAACCGCGGTTCCGCCACCGAGTACGCCGCACCGCCCCGTACCCCGGGCGCCGTGCTGCTGATGGCGGGGGCTGCGGGGCTGCTCGGCGGCCTGTGGCAGTGGCCCGCCGTCCTGGCGGCCCTGGTGGTCCCGGTGGTGTTCGTGGTCGTCGCGGTGCTCGGCGCGGGCCGGCTGCGTTCCGGCCGGCGCACCGCCCGGTGGCCGGCGGGGCCCTGGGTCGCCGCCGTCGCCGGTGCGGTGGCCGGGGCGGCGGTCGCGTACGCCGCCGACCCGCCGCTCTGGCTCGGCGGGACCGGTCTGCTCGTCGGTCTCGGACTCACCGCCGAGGCGGTCCGCCGGCTCTGGCGGGACGCGGCGGACGCCTGGGCCGCCGGGCGCGGCACGACCGCGCTGCGGACCGCGCTGGACGGGCTCGACGCCCTGCTGGCGGAGCTGGTCCGCGAGCACTGGGCGGCCGAGGAGCGGCTCTACTGCGCCGACGCCGCACGCTCGGTGGCCGGGATGCTGCGGGCGACCGCGCAGGCGGCCGACGCCCAGGCCGCCCCGGAGACCGTCGCCCCGGCCGCGACGGGCGGCGCCGATCCGTACGCGGACGACGACTGGCTCTCCGCACCCTCCGCGCTGGAGACCCTGGACTCCGGCGCCGCCGACGGGGGCGCGGACGACGGCGACTGGGCCGCCGCCTACGCCTGGGACAACAGCCCCCTCCAGAACGGCGAACGGGCCGGCGACCGTACCGGCGACGGATACGACGATCCGTACGGGGACGGCGATCGCCACGGGGACGGCGAGGGCCCCGGCTCGTACGGCGCGCCCGCACCGGCCGCGTACCCCGCCGGTCCGGACGACGCCCCGTGGGCCGACGGCGGGAGCGACCGGGCGCCGCGCTGGCTCGACCGGGAGGTCGGCGAGGGCGGCCCGGACCTGGTCGCCACCCTCGCCGGGGATCTCCGCAACACCGCGATGGCCGCGATGGACCCCTACTGGGGCGCCGTCGAACGCGGTCAGGCCGGTGCACTCGCCGTCTCGCGGACCGAGCAACGCGTCCGTGAGCTGTTGTCGGCCGCCCGCCACCACCTGTGGCGCTACGGGGTGCTGGCCCCGCCGCCGTACCCGGCCGACCACCGGGCCCGCACCACGGCCGCCGGGCTGCTGGGCACCGACTCGCTGCGGGTCGCCGAGCTGGTGGGGCGGGAGGCGGACCGGGGGGCCGTCGTGCAGTTGTCGTCGCCGGAACAGGGGGCGCTCCTCAGCCGTGACCCGGAGGCCGCCCTGTGGATCCGGTTCGCCCCGGCGACCCTCCAGGGCGAGGTCGAGGCCGCCTGGCGCAAGAGCGGTACACCGCCGGTGGAGGACGCCCTGTGGACCTCCACCGGGCGGTACGCCGGGCTGATCCGGCTCACCCCGCTGCGGATGGGCGTGGTCGACACGGTCCTGCCCCGGCAGAACACCGGCACCCCCCGGGCCGACGGCGACGCCGGCCGCGCCGGGACCACCGTCCGCGCCGAGTTCCGGGAGGACGACCGGTGGTGAGCCCCACGCCGCTGGGCCGGCCCGTGTCACCGGGGGCGCCGCGCCCCCACCTCGCCTTCACCGACCCCGCCGGGCGGCGGCGCACCACCCCGGCCCGCTTCGGCCGGGCCTCCCGGCGCGATCCGGCGCTGCCGCAGCAGATCCGCAACGCGCTGCTCGACGACCAGGGGCAGCAGTGCGTCCAGGTGTTCCTGTCGGCGGCCGACGCCGCCCATCCGGCGGCCAGGGCCCTGCTGGACACCGAGGCGGGCACCGCGCTGCACCTCGGCCGGACTCTGGAGAACACCCCGTACGCCCCGCTGTTCCCGACCGTCATCGGCTACGAACTCGACACCACCGAGCCGTTCCTGCTGTACGCCGCCCCGCGGGGCACCGCCGCCGGGCGCACCCATGTGATGTCCGCGTCCGACCAGCGGGTGTTCGCCCGGGACCTGACACTGGCCCTGTGCCTGCTGGACGCCCGGGGCCTCGTGCCGCGCGGGATCTCCCCCGCGACCGTGCTCTGGGACGGTACGTCGGTCCAGTTCTGGGGGCTTGAGGGAGTCGCCCGCGCCGGGCGGCCCCGGACGCCGTGGGGCCGGGCTCCGTTCGCCTCGCCCGAACAGCGCCGGGGCGAGGGCCTCGTCGACTCCCGGGACGCGGTGTGGAGCGCCGCCCAGGTGCTCTACCAGCTGGTGACCGGCCACCCGGGCCCCGCCGACCGGGCCCCGGCCGACCTCGACCGGCACCGGGTGCTCGCCGGGACGCTGCCCCGCGCGTTCGCCCCCGCGGCCGCCGGCCGGCCCACCCCCGGGTCGCTGCTGGAGCTGCTGGCGCCCGAGGAGGCGCGACGGCTGCGGTCCGCGGCTCCGGGCGACGGAACAAGCCCGCACCAGGAGGCGTTCGCCCGCGCGCTGGAGGCCAAACGGCGGGCGCCGGCCCCCGCCGAGGACACGGCGGGCGGGGCGTCCGACGGCCGTGCGCCCGGCGAGGTGCTCTGCCCGTACTGCCTGGAGGGCATCCAGTTCGATCCGGGCAGGCTGTATGTGACGGACGACCAGATGCTGTACCGGTCGCTGGACCTCTCCCGGATCGGCAACCCGGTGCGGCGCGATGACATCATGCGGGGCGCGGTCCAGCAGTGCACGGCCGATCCGGACTTCCCCGAGCACCACATCCCGGTGCCCTACCTCACCCACGGCCGACCGCTGACGGTCGCCATGATCGGGCAGTCCAGCACCGGCAAGAGCCATCTGCTGACCCAGATGATCGCCGAGATCACCGACGGCGGCCTGGAGCGGTACGGGGTGGGCTGGCAGTCCGTCAACCCCGAACAGCACAGCCGCTTCGTCCGCGAACAGGTGCAGCCGCTGCGCAGCGGCAAGGTCCTCGACCACACGAGCGGGCTCGGCCGGGACGGGTTCGCCCGGTTCGTCGAATCGCTGCTGCTCACGGACGCGCGCGGGCGGGTACGCCCGGTCGCCTTCTTCGACCTCGGCGGCGAGGACCTGGTGCGCACCGACGGGGCGTTGCGCTTCCTGCTCGGCATCGACGCCCTGGTCTTCGTCGTCGACCCGGCGCTCGCCCTGCCGCTGCCCCAGCTCGACGAGGTGCGCGAACGCTGGGGCACCGAGGTGGACCGGGACGGCGACGCGGCGTTCGGCACCGTGCTCGACCGGCTGCCGCGCACGGGCCCCTATCTGGAGACCCCGGCGGCGATGGTGCTCGGCAAGTCCGACCTGCTCCGGTTCCAGCCGCCGGTCGACCGCTGGCTCGGCGAGGAGCCGCCCGCCGCGGTCGGTCCGGACCAGTTCCTGGAGGAGAGCGGGGACGTCTACGCACTGCTGCGGCAGCACGCCGGAGCGGCCTGGCTGCGCCCCTTCGACGCGTTCCGCCGCTGCACCCTGCACATCGCCTCGGCCACCGGTGGCCGGGAGAGCCAGGGCCGCTACCCGGCGGGCACGGGTCCGCGCCGGGTGCTGGAACCCCTGGTGTCGCTGCTGGCGATGCACGGGATCATCGAGGCGCCCGGGAGCGCCGCATCATTCGGCGTGGGAAGGGAAGCGCAGTGAACGACGACGCCCTCGATCGGCGCGCGGCGGGCGACCGCGAGGACCGGGCCGGCCGGTGCGAGCCCCCCGAACGTTCCGGTCGGCTCGACCAGGTGGTCTTCCGCTGGGACGGGAACCAGGGCCGCTCCAGTTCGGG
The DNA here is from genome assembly GCF_018866325.1 of Streptomyces sp. YPW6. Classification (NCBI taxonomy): domain Bacteria; kingdom Bacillati; phylum Actinomycetota; class Actinomycetes; order Kitasatosporales; family Streptomycetaceae; genus Streptomyces; species Streptomyces sp. YPW6. The sequence goes on along the minus strand of NZ_CP076457.1, from coordinate 3,945,412 downwards.
GATGGCGGCGGTGGCGCACTCCTGCTCCGCCGAGCGCGCGGATGCGCTCCTGCGCGATCTGGGTTCACTGCTCTGGGTACCGAACACCGGCCCGGACCCCCGTCGGAGCAGCGTCCGCGTCCCGTCCCGCACCGGGGGGACCGTGCTCCTCCAGCGGTGGCCCACCCGGGACCGGGGCGGCCGGCCCAGCACGGCCTGCCACGCGGTGTTCGGCGACGCGGACACCCTGACGCCACTGAACTGCCTGGGCCTCGGCGGCAAAGCCTGGAGCGACCCCGACGTCGTCACGACCGCTTCGGGCCCCCTGCCGCCGCTGGACGGGGCCGAGCTGCGGGCAGCGGCGGCCGAACGGCTGCGCAGGATCGCCCACGACCTCCCCATGGTGAAGAAGCCGTTGACGGTGGTCACCGCCGCGTGGCTGCGCTCCCCCTCGCGGCGGCTCTCGCTGCTCGCCGAGGAGCCCGAACTGCCCGGCTGGCCGGACAGCAACACCGCTCCCCTGCTCTATTTCGGGCTGATCTCGTTGTTCGGCGACTGGTTCGGCACGGAGTGGAGCTACGCGACGTACGACACGGTGGACACCCACGCGTTGCGCCTCACCTGTGTGCCGCGGTGGACGTCCCAGGCGGCGGGGGCCGGGGCGCCGGCCCGGGTCCGGCTGCGGCTGCCCGCCGAGAGGGACATCGAGATGGCCGCGGCGAAGGAGATGGTCGAGTACGTGCTCGCCCGCCCGGACGCGGCTGCGGGCGTGCCCCATCTGACCGGCGAACTCCGCGCCGGGGCCCGCATGTCCGGACAGGACCGGCGCGATGCGCTGCGCCGGATGCTGAACACCCTGCACGGACCGGCACCCGCACCGGCGCCGGCGTACGAGGCGCGGTACGCGCGCGAGAACCGGACGGACCCCCGGGATGACGACCGCGGCCCCGGCCACCGCCAGGAACGCCCCTACCGGGAAAGCCACCACCAGGACCTCCCCCGCCAGGACCACCACGAACACCGCCGGCAGGAATCTCCCTACCAGGAACGTCACCAGCAGGAACGCCAGCAACAGGAAGTCCGGGTCCTGCGCGACGAACTGGCGGCCCACGACGGCGCCGACACCGCCCGGTCCGCCCGGCTGGCCGACCGGCTCCAGGACCTCCGGGACGCCCAGCTGCTCACCCTCCTGAGCTCCGAGCGGCTGCCGTGGGGCTCCCGCGATCTCGTCCTGGCCGAGCTGGGCCACCCCGGCCGGCTGCGGTCCCGGGACTCCGGGACCAGGCACGCGCTGTGCTCCGAAGTGCTGCGGCACAACCTGTACTTCAGATCCGCCCGGACCGAACCGGATGGTCCGTCCACCGCCGAGATGCGGGAGCGTGCGGCCGACCTCTTCGCCTGGGCCGTCGCCCCGCTCGTACGGGACCCCCACCAGGCCCCCGATCTCCGGCCGCTGTTCAACATCTTCCTCAAGGACGGCCGCGGCAGTGACATGGAGTGGCTGCGCCGCGTCCTGGTCACACCCCCGGGCGGCCGGGCGCCGGACCTGCCCCCGGAACTGTGGCAGCAGATCGTGACGGATCTCCTCGCCCACCCGGCCCCGGAGCCCGCACCCGCACCCGCACCCGCACCCGCACCCGCACCCACAATGGCGCCCGAACCAGCTCCCGGGCCCTCGCACGCCACCGGACCCGCGCAGCCCGCCGCCGCACCCGCTCCGACGAAGCCCCCGGTGCGGCTGCCGCCCTCGTACACGGCGGCGTCGGCCGCATCGGCCCCGGCGGCCCCCGCTGCCCCGGCGTCGGCGCAGCCGGCGCAGGGCGGCGGGCACGCCCGGCCGCCGTCCGGTCTCTCCGAGCTGCTCTACAAGACCTGGTTCGTGCCCACGTTCGCCGGGGTGGTCGGCATCGGGATCCTCGGCATCCTGCTGATGATCGCCCTCAACTGACCACCGCCGGGCGGCCGGTGGGGCGACGACGGCAGTCCGGCGGCCGGTCCTGGTACGACCGGTCCTGGTACGGCGGGGCCCGTCAGTCCTCGCCCTCCAGGTTGCCCTCCGTCTCCAGGTACACCTGGCGCAGCGCTTCCAGGACCGCCGGGTCCGGCTTGGCCCACATACCGCGGGACTCGGCCTCCAGCAGGCGTTCCGCGATGCCGTGCAGGGCCCAGGGGTTGGCCTCCCGGAGGAACTGCTGGTTCTCCGGGTCCAGGACGTAGGTCTGGGTGAGCTTGTCGTACATCCAGTCGGCGACGACGCCGGTCGTGGCGTCGTAGCCGAAGAGGTAGTCGACGGTGGCGGCCAGCTCGAACGCGCCCTTGTAGCCGTGGCGGCGCATCGCCTCGATCCACTTCGGGTTGACGACCCGGGCGCGGAAGACGCGCGACGTCTCCTCGACCAGGGTGCGCGTGCGGACGGTCTCGGGGCGGGTGGAGTCCCCGATGTACGCCTCCGGGGCCGTGCCCTTGAGCGCGCGCACGGTCGCCACCATGCCGCCGTGGTACTGGAAGTAGTCGTCGGAGTCCGCGATGTCGTGCTCGCGGGTGTCGGTGTTCTTCGCGGCGACCTCGATGCGCTGGTAGGCGCTCTCCATCTCGGCGCGGGCCGGGCGGCCGTCGAGCTCGCGGCCGTAGGCGTAACCGCCCCAGACCGTGTAGACCTCGGCGAGGTCGGCGTCGGTGCGCCAGTCCCGGGAGTCGATGAGCTGGAGGAGGCCCGCGCCGTACGTGCCGGGGCGGGAGCCGAAGATGCGGGTGGTGGCCCGCCGTTCGTCGCCGTGCTCGGCGAGATCGGCCTGCGTGTGCGCCCGTACGTAGTTGCGCTCGGCCGGTTCGTCCAGCGAGGCGGCCAGGCGTACGGCGTCGTCGAGGAGGCCCACCGTGTGCGGGAACGCGTCACGGAAGAAGCCCGAGATGCGGAGCGTGACGTCGATGCGGGGGCGGCCCAGCTCCTCGTACGGGATGGGCTCCAGGCCGGTCACCCGGCGCGAGGCGTCGTCCCAGACGGGGCGGATGCCGAGCAGCGCGAACGCCTCCGCGATGTCGTCGCCCGCCGTGCGCATCGCGCTGGTGCCCCACAGGGAGAGGCCGACCGAGGTGGGCCAGTCGCCGTTGTCGGTGCGGTAGCGGGTCAGGAGGGAGTCGGCCAGGGCCTGGCCCGTCTCCCACGCCAGCTTGGAGGGGACCGCCTTCGGGTCGACCGAGTAGAAGTTGCGGCCGGTGGGGAGGACGTTGACCAGGCCGCGGAGCGGGGAGCCGGACGGGCCCGCCGGGACGAACCCGCCGTTCAACGCGTGGACGGCGTGGCTGAGTTCGTCGGTCGTCGCCGCCATGCGCGGGACGACCTCGGTGGCCGCGAAGGTGAGGATGTCCGCCACGGCGTCGGGGAGGCCCGCCGCCACGGTCGCCACCGCCGCCGGGTCCCAGTCCGCGTCGTCCATCGCCTGGACCAGGGCGCGCGCCTGCTCCTCGATCGCGTCCGCGTCCGTGCGGGTGGCCGCCGACTCGTCGAGGCCCAGGGCCTCGCGGAGGCCGGGGAGGGAGGCCGTACCGCCCCAGATCTGGCGGGCGCGGAGCACGGCGAGGACCAGGTTGACCCGGTCGTTCCCGGCCGGGGGGTTGCCCAGGACGTGCAGGCCGTCGCGGATCTGGACGTCCTTGATCTCGCAGAGCCAGCCGTCCAGATGCATGATGAAGTCGTCGAAGCCCTCGTCCTCCGGGCGGTCCTCCACCCCGAGGTCGTGGTCGAGCTTCGCGGCCTGGATCAGCGTCCAGATCTGGGCGCGGATCGCGGGCAGCTTCGCCGGGTCCATCGCGGCGATCTGCGCGTGCTCGTCGAGGAGCTGCTCCAGGCGCGCGATGTCGCCGTAGCTGTCGGCGCGGGCCATCGGGGGCACCAGGTGGTCGATGAGCGTGGCGTGGACGCGGCGCTTGGCCTGCGTCCCCTCGCCCGGGTCGTTCACCAGGAACGGGTAGACGAGCGGGAGGTCGCCCAGGGCCGCGTCGGGGCCGCAGGCGGCGGAGAGGCCCGCGTTCTTGCCGGGCAGCCACTCCAGGTTGCCGTGCTTGCCCAGGTGGATCATCGCGTCCGCGCCGAACCCGTTGTCCTCGGCGGAGGCGGCGATCCAGCGGTACGCGGCCAGGTAGTGGTGGGACGGCGGGAGATCGGGGTCGTGGTAGATCGCGATCGGGTTCTCGCCGAAGCCGCGCGGCGGCTGGATGAGGATGAGCAGGTTCCCGCGCCGCAGGGCCGCGAGGACGATGTCGCCCTCCGGGTTGGCCGAGCGGTCCACGAACATCTCACCGGGGGCCGGGCCCCAGTGCTCCTCCACCGACTCCCGCAGCTCCTGCGGGAGTTCGGCGAACCAGCGGCGGTAGTCGGCGGCCGGGATCCGGACCGGGTTCTTCGCCAACTGCTCCTCGGTGAGCCACTCCTGGTCGTGGCCGCCCGCGTCGATCAGCGCGTAGATCAGCTCGTCTCCCTCGCCGGAGACCAGGCCCGGGATGTCCTCCTCGGGGCCGAAGTCGTAGCCCTCGGCGCGCAGTCGGCGCAGCAGGGCCACGGCGCTGGCGGGGGTGTCGAGGCCGACGGCGTTGCCGATGCGGGAATGCTTCGTCGGGTAGGCGGAGAGGACCAGCGCGATGCGCTTCTGGGCGTTGGGGATGTTGCGGAGCTTCGCGTGGCGTACGGCGATGCCGGCGACCCGGGCCGCGCGCTCGGCGTCGGGGACGTACGCCGGGAGCCCGTCCTCGTCGATCTCCTTGAAGGAGAAGGGGACGGTGATCAGCCGGCCGTCGAATTCCGGGACCGCGATCTGGGTGGCCGCGTCCAGCGGGGAGACGCCCTCGTCGTTCTCCTCCCAGGCGGTGCGCGGGCTGGTGAGGCAGAGCGCCTGGAGGATCGGCACGTCGAGCTGGGTCAGCGCGCCCGCGTCCCACGACTCGTCGTCGCCGCCGGCCGATGCCTCGGCCGGCTTGGTGCCACCCGCCGCGAGGACGGTGGTGACGATGGCGTCCGCGGCGCGGAGCTGGTCGATGAGGTCCGTCTCCGGCGTACGGAGAGACGCGACGTACAGCGGCAGCGGGCGGCCTCCGGCGTCCTCGACGGCCGTGCACAGCGCGTCCACGAACGCGGTGTTCCCGCTCATGTGGTGGGCTCGGTAGTAGAGGACGGCGACGGTCGGCGCGCCCTCGGGCACCGCGCGGGCCTCCCGTTCCAGCGGGCCCCACGCGGGGGCCGGGGCGGGCGGCTCGAAGCCGTGGCCGGTCAGCAGCACGGTGTCGGAGAGGAACCGGGCCAGCTGCTCCAGGTTGGCGGGGCCGCCGTGCGCGAGGTAGGCGTGCGCCTCGGCCGCGATGCCGATCGGCACGGTGGAGGCGGCCATCAGCTGGGCGTCGGGGGCCTGCTCACCGGTCAGCACGACGACCGGGCGGCCGGTGGCCAGCACCGCGTCGAGCCCCTCCTGCCAGGCCCGTACGCCGCCGAGCAGCCGGACGACGACGAGATCCACCCCGTCCAGCAGCCCCGGCAGTCCGTCGAGGTCGACGCGGGAGGGGTTGGCGTACCGGTAGCTGACGGGTCCCCCGGAAGCGCGGGCGCTCAGGAGGTCGGTGTCGGACGTCGACAGGAGCAGGATCATGCTGCGTCAGGCCTTCCTCGGGGTGTCCACGCCCCGGGCGGTGTCGGAGGGTCTCTCCGTCGGCCCGGCGGCTACCGGGCCCTCGGAGAAGGGAGTTCCTGACTCGCCCGGCAGCCGGTGGTGGCGGCGGCCGGACTCACAGTGGCGGGACCGCGCCGGAATCTCACCGGGCTTCCTCCCCTGTCGCCGTCTGGCGATGGCGGCCTGAACGGACCACCGCCTGCATCCTAAGCGGCGGAGGTGGGGGCGGGGCAGGGGGCGGGGGTGCGGTGGTGATCACTGTCCGGCGCGGTCGGGGACGTCCGTGGGCGCGGTCGCCACGTCCGTGGGCGGGGGCGGGCACTCCCGTGGGCGGGGGTGGCGGTCGCCGCCCGGGGGACGGGGTGGTGGCGGCACCTTCGTGGCACCACCGCCCTGTCCGCCATCCCACCGTCCTGCTGTCCCGCAGGTCACAGCGGCGGGCCCCTCGCCGGGAGCGGCCCGGTCGGTATGCTCGCCGCCATGCCCGATTCCGCCCCCTCGCCCCTTTCCGCGGGCGGCCCAGCCCTCCGCTACAGCGGCGACGCCTGCCCGGGGGCGCTGCGGCTGCACCGGGCCGACGACGGTGCGCTGGCCCGGATCCGGGTGCCCGGCGGCGTGCTGAACGCGGACCGGGCGGACGCTCTGCTCGCGGCGGCCGACCGGTTCGGGGACGGTGAACTGCATCTCACCTCGCGGGGCAACGTCCAGTTGCGCGGCCTCGACGCGGCGTGCGGCGGCGCTCTCGCCGAGCTGCTCACCGCGGCCGGGCTGCTGCCGTCCGCCGCACACGAGCGGGCCCGCAACATCGTGGCCTCGCCGCTCGCCGGGCTGGACGGCCGGCCCCCGGTCAACGGCTGGTCGTCCGAACTGGACGGCCTGGTCTGCGGATCGGCCGCCGCCGCCTCGCTCTCCGGCCGCTTCCTGTTCGCCCTGGACGACGGCCGCGGTGACGTGGACGCGCTGGGTGCGGACGTGACCCTGATCGCGGCGGGCGACGGCTGCCTCCTGCGGATCGGGGCCGAGGACGAGGTGTTCCGGCTGCCGGCCGGGGAAGGCCCGCGCGCCGCGCTCCTGGCCGCCGAGACGTTCCTGCGGGCCGCCCGGGACACCGGCGCGTGGCGCGTGAAGGACCTGCCCGACGACGCCCGGACCGCAGTACGCGGCGACGTACGGGCCGAGCTGGTCCGGACCGTCGGGCAAGCGGCCGGTCGCGCCCTCTCCCTCCCCCGCCCCCGTACGGCGACGCCGCCCGCGCCGGGCCCGCACGGCTCCGCGAACACGATCAGCGTCGACGTCCCCCTGGGGCGGCTCACCCCCGCACAGTGGCGGCTGCTCACCGGAACGGCCCGCCGGCACGGCGACGAGCTGCGGCTCACCCCGTGGCGCGGGGTCGTCGTGCCGGGGCCGTTCGGGCGCCCGCAGGACGCTGCGGAGGTGCTCGGCGACCTGGCGGCGACCGGACTGGTCACCGCCCCCGACTCCCCCTGGACCGGGGTCGGCGCGTGCATCGGCCGCCCGGGCTGCGCCAAGTCGCTGTCCGACGTCCGGGCCGAAGCGGGGGCCGCTGTCGGACCGCCCGGGCGGCTCCCTGTGTACTGGTCCGGGTGCGAACGCCGCTGCGGCCACCCCCACGGGGAGTGGATCGACGTGGTGGTCACCCCCGAAGGGCACCGGATCTCGCACGTACGCGGAGAGCGGCGGGACCCCCGGCAGACGGTCCGGGACGACCCGGCCGCGCTGGCGGCGGCGGTGGCCGCGGCCCGCGCCCGATCCCTCTGATCCACCTGATCCACCAGCTTCTGACCATCAGCTGAAGAAAGCGACAGCACTGTGCACCAGTACGAGAAGGACGGACCGGCGATCTACCGCCAGTCCTTCGCCACCATCCGCGCGGAGGCGGATCTCGCCGGGCTGCCCGCCGACGTCAGCCAGGTCGCCGTCCGGATGATCCACGCCTGCGGCATGGTCGACCTCGTATCGGACCTCGCCTTCTCGCCGAACGCCGTGGCCGACGCCCGTGCCGCTCTGCGCGCCGGCGCACCGATCCTCTGCGACGTGGCGATGGTCGCCAGCGGGGTCACCCGCAAGCGGCTGCCCGCGGACAACGACGTGGTGTGCACGCTGTCCGACCCGTCCGTGCCCGGACTGGCGGCGCGGATGGGGACGACGCGCAGCGCGGCGGCCCTGGAGCTGTGGCGGGACCGGATGGAGGGCGCGGTGGTCGCGGTCGGCAACGCCCCGACGGCGCTGTTCCGACTGCTGGAGATGATCGAGGAGGGCGCCCCGCGCCCCGCCGCCGTCATCGGGGTCCCGGTCGGCTTCGTCGGCGCCATGGAGTCCAAGGAGGCCCTGGCCGAGCACCCGTCGGGCCTGGAGCACCTGATCATCCGCGGGCGGCGCGGCGGCAGCGCGATAGCGGCGGCGGCGCTCAACGCCATCGCGAGCGAGGAAGAGTAGTGAGCGAGAACACCGCGAACGGCGGCGGCAGGCTCTACGGTGTCGGGCTCGGCCCCGGCGACCCGAACCTGATGACCCTGCGGGCCGTCCAGGCCATCGGCGAGGCGGACGTCATCGCCTACCACAGCGCCCGGCACGGCCGCTCGATCGCGCGGTCCATCGCCGCCGCGCACCTGCGGCCCGACCACATCGAGGAGGCCCTGGTCTACCCCGTCACGACGGAGACCACGGACCACCCGGGCGGCTACCGGGGCGCGTTGGAGGAGTTCTACGAGAAGGCCGCGGCCCGGCTCGCGGCCCATCTGGACGCGGGGCGCACGGTCGCGGTGCTCGCCGAGGGCGACCCGATGTTCTACGGCTCGTACATGCACATGCACAAGCGGCTGGCGGACCGGTACGCGACCGAGGTCGTCCCGGGTGTCACCTCCGTGAGTGCGGCCGCCGCCCGGCTCGGCACTCCCCTCGTCGAGGGGGAGGAGATCCTGACGATCCTGCCCGGCACGCTGCCGGAGGAGGAGCTGACGGCCCGTCTCGCCGCCACGGACACGGCGGTGGTGATGAAGCTGGGGCGGACGTTCCCGGCGGTGCGCGGGGCGTTCGAGGCGTCGGGCAGGCTGCCGGAGGCGCGGTACGTCGAGCGGGCCACGATGGCCGGGGAGCGCACGGGCGAACTGGCGGACATCGACCCGGAGTCGGTGCCGTACTTCTCGGTGGCGGTCCTGCCGAGCCGGGTCGACGCGCCGCGCCCCGCCCCCTCGGCCTCCGGAGAGGTGGTCGTGGTCGGCACCGGCCCGGCGGGCCCGCTGTGGCTGACGCCCGAGACGCGGGGCGCGCTGGCGGCGGCGGACGACGTCGTCGGCTACACCACCTACCTGGCGCGGGTGCCGGTCCGCCCCGGGCAGGCGCGGCACGGCTCGGACAACAAGGTGGAGTCGGAGCGGGCGGAGTTCGCACTGGACCTGGCCCGGCGCGGTCACCGGGTCGCGGTGGTCTCGGGCGGCGACCCCGGGGTCTTCGCGATGGCGACGGCGGTCCTGGAGGCCGCCTCGCAGGACGCCTACGCCGACATCCCCGTCCGCGTGCTGCCCGGCGTCACCGCCGCCAACGCCGCCGCCGCCCGCGCGGGTGCGCCGCTCGGCCACGACTACGCCACGATCTCCCTCTCGGACCGGCTCAAGCCGTGGGAGGTCATCGCGGAACGGCTGCGCGCGGCGGCCTCGGCGGACCTGGTGCTGGCGCTCTACAACCCGGGCTCCCGGTCCCGGACGTGGCAGGTCGGCCAGGCCCGCGACCTGCTCCTGGAACACCGCTCCCCGGACACCCCGGTCGTTCTGGCACGGGACGTGGGCGGGCCGGCGGAGTCCGTCCGCACGGTGCGGCTGGCCGACGTCGATCCGGCGGAGGTGGACATGCGGACGCTGCTGATCGTGGGCTCGTCGCAGACGCGGTGGGTGGAGCGGGGCGGGGCCGGCCGGGGCATCGTCTGGACACCGCGCCGCTACCCGGAGACGCAGAGCCCCCGGGACCGCTAGCCGGAGGCGCGGAGCCGTGCCACCCAGCGCACGGCCTCGTCGGGCGTAGCGGCCACCGGCACCCCGTCCGGTACCGGTGGCCGCCGGACGACCACGACCGGGATGCCGGCCTCGCGGGCGGCGGTGAGCTTGGGGGCGGTGGCGTCCCCGCCGCTGTCCTTGGTGACGAGGACGTCGATGCGGTGGCGCCGGATGATCTCCCGCTCCCCGTCGAGGGAGAACGGCCCCCGGTCGAGGAGCACCTCCATCCGGGCCGGGCCGGGCGGCTCTGGCGCGTCGACGGACCGTACGAGGAACCACAGCGCGTCGAGGCCCGCTCCCGCGAAGGCGGCGAGCCCCATCCGCCCGGTGGTGAGGAAGACCCGCTCGCCGAGGGCGGGCAGCAGTCCGGCGGCCTCGGCCAGCGATCCGGCGGAGTGCCAGCGGTCACCGTCCCGGGCGACCCAGCCGGGCCGGCGGAGGGCGAGGAGGGGAACATGGGCCAGGGCGGCGGCCTCGGCCGCGTTCCGGCTCATGGCGGCGGCGAAGGGGTGAGTGGCATCGATGAGCACGTGCACGTCGTGTTCCCGCATCCAGGCCGCGAGCCCCTCGGGGCCGCCGAACCCGCCGACGCGGACCGCGCCGGGCGGCAGCCGGGGTGCGGCGACGCGGCCGGCGAGCGAGGTGGTGACCCGGACGCCGCGGTCACCGGCCAGGCCCTCGGCGAGCCGGCGCGCCTCGGTCGTACCCCCCAGGAGCAGAACATGCACGGCAGCAGGCACAGGCATCGGAACGGACTCATCTCATGAACGCTGAGGCGCGGGGCGCGGGGGACGGCGGCCGGGGTGGCCGGGACGCCCAACTCAAGCACACCGGCCTGCGCCCCGGCTGGACGACCGGCGCCTGTGCGACGGCGGCGACGACGGCCGCGTACACGGCGCTGCTGACCGGCGACTTCCCGGACCCGGTGTCCATCACGCTGCCGAAGGGCCAGACGCCGGCGTTCGCGCTGGCGGTGGAGGAGCTGACGGCGCAGGCGGCGAGCGCCGGGGTGGTGAAGGACGCGGGCGACGACCCGGACGTGACGCACGGGGCGCTCGTGCGGGCGACCGTTCGGAAGCTGCCGCCGGGCTCCGGTGTGGTGTTCCGGGCGGGCCCGGGGGTGGGGACGGTGACGCTCCCCGGTCTGCCGCTGGACGTGGGGGAGCCCGCGGTGAACCCGGTGCCGCGCCGCCTGATGCGGGAGCACGTGGCGCGGGTGGCGGCGGAGCACGGTGCGGCGGGCGACGTGGAGATCACGGTGTCGGTCGACCACGGCGAGGAGATCGCCCGCTCCACGTGGAACGGCCGGCTCGGCATCCTCGGCGGCCTGTCGATCCTCGGCACCACGGGGGTGGTCGTCCCCTACTCCTGCTCGGCGTGGATCGACTCGATCCGCCGGGGCGTGGACGTGGCGCGGGCGGCGGGCCTGACGCATGTGGCGGGCTGCACGGGCTCGACGTCGGAGCGCACCGTGCGCGCGGAGTACGACCTGCCGGACATCGCGCTCCTGGACATGGGGGACTTCGCGGGCGCGGTGCTGAAGTACGTACGCCGGCACCCGGTCGACCGCCTCACGGTCTGCGGCGGCTTCGCCAAGCTCTCCAAACTCGCGGCGGGCCACCTGGACCTCCACTCGGCCCGCTCACAGGTGGACAAGCCCTTCCTGGCCGGCCTGGCCCGCCGGGGCGGCGCGGACGAGGAGCTGGCCTCCCGGATCGCCACCGCCAACACGGGCCTGGAGGCGCTGCGCCTGTGCGAGGCGGCCGGCGTCCCCCTGGGCGACCTGGTGGCGGCCCGCGCCCGCGACGAGGCCCTGGCGGTGCTGCGGGGGGCGCCGGTCGCGGTGGACGTGCTCTGCATCGACCGGGCGGGGGCGGTGGTGGGACGCGGGTAGCCCGCCCCAGCGCCGCTCCCGGCCGCCCGGCGCCGCCACCGCCCCCCGGGGGATGTCCGGGCGGGGGCGTGCGGAGCCCGTCGCCCCGCACGGCCGGGCGGATGGTCCGCCGCCTACTCCTCCCGCTCCCCCTGCTCCTCCTCCACCTGCGTCAGCGCCTCCGTGATCATGCGGGTCGCGAAGTCCTGGTCGTCCGTCATGCGGTTGATGTGTTCGGCGAGCAGGAACGCCGTCGCCTCCAGCGGGGTCAGTTCCGCCTTCGTCCAGTCGCCGTACTGCTTGCGCCAGAGGGTGGGACTCAGGCCCGTGGCCGCCGCGATGGCCAGGCCGGCCATCATGGGGACGGCCTCGGGCGGGACGCTCCTCGGCAGCATCTTCAGGGAGGTGACGAGGGTCGGCACCACGTATTCGACGACGTCCTTCTCGTGCGCCTCGTGGGCCTCCCGGAGCCACTTCATGAACAGGTAGATGAGCGTGCAGGTTCCGTCCAGCACGTCGTCGACGCCCTCCGGGCCGAGCGACGTGAGGAGTTGCTGGACCAGCTGTTCCTGTTCGGGGTCGGTCCCGCTGCTGTCCGCGTGGACGGCCTTCAGCCGGGAGTCGATCAGCATGATCGCCGCGCCCACATCGCCGGCGGGAGCGTATCGAGGTTCGAAGGGCGACAAGGCGGAGGTCCTTTTCGGGGTGGCTGCGGGTGAGCAGCGCGCGGTGTCCGCGTGCGCGCCGTACCTCTGCGCACGCGGACGACTACGCAACCGACTCTCCACGATCCCCGGCGGCGACGCCCGGCGTTTCACGGATCCGGCCGCCCGCCCGCATCACTTTCGCCAGAACAGGTGGTGTGTCATGCCGCTCGGGCTCGGGACGACGTCCAGGTGGTACCGGTCGCGCAGGTCGTCCGGCGAGTCCCACAGGCTCAGGCCCGTGCCCAGCGTCACCGGGGCGACCGCCACGTGCAGGGTGTCGATCAGGCCGGCGTCGAGGAACGCGCGGAGCGTGGTGACGCCGCCGCCGAGCCGGACGTCCTTGCCGTCCGCCGCCTCCCGCGCCCGCTCCAGCACCGTCGCCGGGTCGGCGTCGACGAAGTGGAACGTGGTGTCGGAGAGCGTGAAGGAGGGGCGTGTGTGGTGGGTCATCACGAACACCGGTGTGTGGAAGGGGGGTTCGTCGCCCCACCAGCCCTGCCACTCGTGGTTCTCCCACGGACCCCGCTGCGGACCGAACTTGTTGCGGCCCATGATCTCCGCCCCGATGCCGTGCGCGAAGTCCCGGGTGAAGTAGTCGTCCAGGCCCCGGCTTCCCCCTGGTTCCGTGCGGTTCGGCCAGCTCGCCGTGGCGCCCGCCCAGGAGAAGAGCCGGCCCGGGTCGACGTGACCGAACGGCCGCTCCAGCGTCTGGTCCTCACCGGCCGCGATGCCGTCACTCGACACCGTGAAGTTCTGCACGCGCAGCAGTTGAGCCATGTCGTCCTCCTGAGTTCGCGACGTTCTCCGTGGGTGGACCGGGATCGCCGCCCCGATTCATCGGTCCCGGCCGTGCCCATCGTGCTCTCCTCCACTATCACCGCCCGCCCCCCGTACGCTGCTGAGCCGCACCGCCTCAGCGATCAACAGGGGAGCCCATGAGTGATCAGCCGGACCGACCGGACCACCAGCCGTTCCTGTACGTCGTCGTCTGCGCGGCCGGCGTCGCCCGTGACGTGGACCGGCTCCTCGCCGCGGCGCAGGACGCCGGCTGGGACGTCGGCGTCGTCGCCACCCCGCAGGGGCTCGGTTTCCTCGACGCGGCGGCCGTCGAGGCGCGGACCGGCCATCCGATCCGCTCCGGCTGGCGCGCCCCGGGCGACTCCCGGCCGTTCCCGGACCCGGACGCCATCGCTGTCGCGCCCGCCACGTTCAACACCGTCAACAAGTGGGCGGCCGGCATCGCGGACACCCTGGCCCTCGGCATCCTCTGCGAGGCGTACGGGCTCGGCGTGCCCATCGCCGTGCTCCCGGCCGTGAACGCGCTCCTCGCCCAGCACCCCGCGTACGCCGAGAGCCTCGCCAGGCTGCGGGACATGGGGGTCCGGGTCGGCACCCGCGTACCGCACACCCCGCCGTCGGGTGAGACCGCGGCGTTCCCCTGGGAAGAGGCCCTGGAACTGCTGGCCCGGCAACCGGATTCGGCCCCTCGATAAGGTCATGACCGGATAAAGAGATCACCCAGTACGCGGCCACCGCCGCACGTCCCGGGAGGAAGCCATGGGAACCCGCCGTACGTCGTTGCCCGGAGTGGGTGCTCAGTACGACTTCACGACCGAGACGGGTCAGCACATCTCGGTCGTGATCCACCACGACGGACGCCGGTTCATCGGGTTCTACGAACAGGACGACCCTGATGCGTGCCGGCTCTCCGTCCCCCTGACGACGACCGAGGCCACCGCCCTGGCGCACCTCATCGATCCGGCGCCCATCGACGCCGTACGGACCGAGGGCATCGATCTCGTCACCGAGCACATCCCGCTCGGGGCCCGCTCCCCGTACGGCGGGCGGCTGCTGGGGGAGACCCGGGCGCGGACCCGGACCGGGGCGTCCATCGTGGCGGTGCTGCGCACCCACAGCGCGCACCCGTCGCCGGACCCGGATTTTCGCCTGGCCATCGGGGACACACTCGTCGCCGTCGGTACGCGTGAGGGCGTCGACGCGCTCTCCGAGATCATTGCGGAGGGCTGACCGTGCACGACACGACCGCGTTGCTGGTGGAGCTGGGGGCCGTCATCCTCGGGCTCGGTCTCGTGGGGCGGCTCGCCGGGCGGATAGGTCTCTCCCCCATCCCCCTGTACCTGCTCGCCGGGCTGGCCTTCGGACACGGTGGGCTGATCCCGCTCAAGGCCAGCGAGGAGTTCACCATGGTGGGCGCCGAGATCGGCGTCATCCTGCTGCTGTTGCTGCTGGGGCTCGAATACAGCGCATCGGAGCTGGTCACCAGCCTCAAGACGCAGTACCCGTCCGGCGCCGTGGACTTCGTCCTCAACGCGACGCCCGGGGCCGTCGCCGCCCTGGTCCTCGGCTGGGGACCCGTGGGCGCCGTCGCGCTCGCCGGTGTCACCTGGATCTCCTCGTCCGGGGTGATCGCCAAGGTCATGACCGACCTCGGCCGGCTCGGCAACCGCGAGACCCCCGTCGTCCTCGGCGTCCTGGTCATGGAGGACCTGGCGATGGCGGTGTACCTGCCGCTGCTCACCGCCATGCTCGCCGGGGTCGGCCTGGCCGGGGGCAGCCTCGCGCTCGTCATCGCCCTCGGGGCGGTCGGGCTCGTGCTCTACCTGGCGATCCGCCACGGCCGCCTGATCAGCCGCGCGGTCTCCTCCGACAACCCGGAGATGCTGCTCCTGGTCGTCCTCGGCCTCACCGTCCTGGTCGCAGGTGTCGCCCAGCAGCTCCAGGTGTCCGCCGCCGTCGGGGCGTTCCTCGTCGGCATCGCGCTCTCCGGGGAGGTGGCCGAGGGCGCCCGCAAGCTGCTCACCCCGCTGCGGGACCTGTTCGCCGCCGTGTTCTTCGTCTTCTTCGGGCTCTCCACGAACCCGGCGGACATCCCTCCGGTGCTGCTGCCCGCGGCCCTGCTCGCCCTCATCACGACCTTCACCAAGATCGGCACCGGTTACTACGCGGCCCGCCGTGCCGGAATCGGCTCGCGCGGACGCTGGCGTGCGGGCGGCACGCTCGTGGCGCGCGGTGAGTTCTCCATCGTCATCGCCGGTCTGGCCGTGGCCACCGAGCCGCGCATCGGCCCCGTCGCCACCGCGTACGTCCTGATCCTCGTCATCATCGGCCCGCTCACGGCCCGCTGGACGCAGCCCGTCGCGGCGCGGATCGAGGCCCGCCGCGGCGCGGGCGGCGGCGGCACGGCCGCGGGCGTCGACGTGGGCGTCGTCGGCACGGAGGCCGAGCCCGTCGCCAAGTCCGCCCCCGAGCGCCGGCTGGGCTCGCACGACGACCTCACCCCGGAACCGGCGGGCGAGAAGCACGAGTAGGCACCGCCCGCCTTCGGGGCGCCGGGACCACGGCCGGGCCCCGGACCCGTGGTGCGGGTCCGGGGGCCCGGCCGTGGTCCGGGGCGTCACAGCTCCTTGGCCGGCCAGTCCAGCAGCCGGGCGCCGATGACCGCCGTCTGCAGGGTGTAGCGGTGCACCGGGTCCGAGGGGTCCGACCCGGTCAGCTGGTGGATGCGCTCCAGACGGTACGTCAGCGCCCGTACGCTCAACGCCAGCCTGCGGGCGGTCTCGGCGGCCACGCAGCCCGCGTCGAAGTAGGCCGCCAGCGTGTTCAGCAACGGTTCCGCGCCGCCCCTGGCCTGCTGGAGCGGTCCCAGCTCGCTGCGCACCAGATCGGCCATCGCCTGCCGGTCCCGGGTCAGCACCGGGTAGACCAGCAGGTCCGAGGCGTACAGCACGGGGTCGTCCATCCCCATCCGGTCCGCCAGATCGAGGGCTTCGAGCGCCTCGTCGTAGGAGTGGACCACCCCGCCGGGGCCCTTGTGCGGGCGGCCGATCGCCACCTGCCCGCCGTCCGTCGCCGCGTGCGCCTGCTTCGCGAAGTACCGCAGGACGTCGGGCTGGCTGCCCGGCGCGATGCAGACGATCCGGCCGTCCTTCGTCGTGAGCAGGATCTTGCGCCCGCTGAACCGCGTCAGCAGCGCCGTCTCCACGCTGCGCGGCACCGCGTCCGTCTCCGTGTACGCCTCCGGGCCCGACGCCACCGCGACCGCGTGCGCCCGGGAGAGCCGCAGACCGAAGCGGGTCGCCCGCTCGGCGAGCCGGACCAGGTCGCTGCGCCCGTAGAGCAGATCGTCGATGAACTCCCGGCGTGCCGCCTCCTCCCGCCGCACGGTGAGGCGTTGGGCCCGCTCGAACCCTTCGGCGAACGCGTCGACCGCCTGCTCCACCGCGGCCAGGACGGCATCGGTGGCGGAAGGGGAGTTTCCGGCAGCGGCCAGGGGCCAGGCTTTCCGGGTCAGCGCCAGATGCATCGTCACCAGAGCCCGCAGCTGATGGCCCGCGTCCGCCGCCGCACGGCCCAGAGCGCGGCGCTCCTCCAGTTCGTTACGGGTCAGCCGTCGGCCGGTGAGGGCGACTTCACCCAGAATATGGGCATAATCGCCCAGTATTTCCTCGGGAATCCTCAGCTCGGCCATGCGCTCCCCTTCAGCCCCGCAACAGTCCTGTCATTCCCCCGGCACATCCGGGGTGATGCCGGTGCCCGGCATGAGCACAGCGTAAAGATTGCCGGGATCCGGCAATGCGTCGGGCCGGTCCCGGATGACAGGATCAGGTCAGCAACAACACGGGGGAAACACACGGGGGAAGTACCCGGGGGAACACGGGGGAACAGGGGAACAACCCGGTCACCGCGGCAGATCACGACCACGCCGCGGTCGCCGGGCCCCGTCGCCCGCGGACCCGGCCTCACCGGTGGGCAACCCGTCGGACGGCCGCCCGCCGACCGGCGCCCGCCTTCCCCGTACCGGAACACGCAAGCGCACGCCTCAGGGCCCGCGCGCCGAATCGCAGGGGGTGGGATCGATGGACGAGTTCGTGAGTGCGGCAATCGGATTCCCCGCCGTCATCTTCGGCGCCGCTCTGGTGGTCATCGTCTGCTTCTGGCTGCTGGTGCTCGTCGGGGCCGCCGGACACGACTCCTTCGACGCCGACCTCGACACCGGTCCGGCCGGCCTCGGCGGTGTCCCGGTCTCCGTCTCGGTCTCCCTGCTGATCGTCTTCGCCTGGTTCGGGAGCCTGACCGGCACGGTCCTGCTCCGCCACAGCGACACCGGCAGCACCACCCGCGCGGTGCTCGCGGTCGCCGTGTTCGCCGGATCGCTGCTGCTCGCCTGGGGGGCCGTCCGCCTCCTCGTGCGCCGCTTCCGCAGCTGGTTCCCGGCACAACCTCCGCCGTCCCGGCTGGACTTCGTCGGCAGCGTCTGCACGATCCGCACCGGCTCCGTGACCGCGACGTTCGGCCAGGCCGAAGTCCTCTCGCGCGACGGGTCGACAGCCATCGTGCAGGTCCGCCAGGCGGAATCCCTCCCGCCGCCCTCCCGGGCCCCGCGGCCGGGCGCCGAGGACGCACCGCTCGTCATGGGCGGCACCGGGCTCCTCTACGCGTACGACGCGGACGGCGAGTTCTTCTGGGTCTCGTCCTACGACACCGCGCTCGATCCCGGCCCGAACGGCTGACGCCCGTCCGGCCGTCCCCGTGACCGCCGCCGCTCAGCCGCGCCACTTCCGTACCAACCAGCCGCCAAGGACTCTTCTATGGATGCCATCTCCCTGGGCATCGGCGTGCTCGTCGCCGTTGTCCTGCTCATCGTCATCGCCATCGCCTTCGTCGTCACCCGGCTGTTCCGCAAGGTCGAGCAGGGCAAGGCGCTGATCATCTCCAAGACCAAGAAGGTGGACGTCACCTTCACCGGAGCCGTGGTCCTGCCCGTGCTGCACAGGGCCGAGACGATGGACATCTCGGTGAAGACGATCGAGATCCACCGCGCCGGGCGCGAGGGGCTCATCTGCCAGGACAACATCCGCGCCGACATCCAGATCACCTTCTTCGTCCGGGTCAACAAGACCGTCGAGGACGTCATCAAGGTCGCCCAGGCCATCGGCACGGAACGGGCCAGCGACAAGGACGCCATCCAGCAGTTCTTCGCCGCGAAGTTCTCCGAGGCGCTCAAGACCGTCGGCAAGCAGCTCGACTTCGTCGACCTGTACACCAAGCGCGAGGAGTTCCGGGACCGGATCATCCAGGTCATCGGCACCGACCTGAACGGCTACCACCTCGACGACGCCGCGATCGACTTCCTGGAGCAGACCCCGATGGCCCAGCTCGACGGGGCCAACATCCTCGACGCGCAGGGCATCCGGAAGATCACCGAACTGACCGCGATCGAGCACGTGCGGACCAACGAGTTCCAGCGCACCGAGCAGAAGGAGATCACCCGGCAGGACGTCGACGCCCGCGAGACGATCCTGGAGCTGGAGCGCCGGCAGTCCGAGGCGGAGATCAAGCAGCGTCGCGAGGTCGAGACCCTGCGCGCCCGTGAGGAGGCGGCCACCGCCCAGGTGCAGGAGGAGGAGCGGCTCGGCGCGCAGACCGCGTTCATCAGGACCGAGGAGCAGCTCGGCATCCAGCGCGAGAACCAGGCCCGCGAGATCGCGGTCGCGCAGAAGAACCGCGAGCGGGTCATCGCCGTCGAGAGCGAGCGCATCGAGAAGGACCGGATGCTGGAGGTCATCGGGCGCGAGCGCGAGACCGAGCTGAACCGGATCGCCGCCACGAAGGAGGTCGAGGCCGAGCGCCGCGAGGTCGCCGACGTCATCCGCGAGCGGATCGCGGTGGACCGCACGGTCGCCGAGCAGGAGGAGTCGATCCTCACCCTGCGCGCCGTCGAGGACGCCGAGCGGGCCCGCAGGTCGGTCATCATCGCGGCCGAGGCGGAGGCCCAGGAGAAGCTGGTCAAGGACATCAAGGCGGCCGAGGCGGCCGAGGCGGCGTCCTCGCACCTGGCGGCCGAGCAGCTCACGCTCGCCGAGGCGCGCCTCAAGACCGCGGACCTCGACGCGCAGGCCAAGCTGCGGCTCGCGGAGGGCATCCAGGCCGAGACGGCCGCGCCCGGTCTCGCCGCCGTACAGGTGCGGGAGGCGGAGGCGGACGTCACCGAGAAGGCCGGTCTCGCGGAGGCCGAGGCGACGGCGGCCCGGCTCAAGGCCGAGGCGGAGGGCGCCCGGCTCAAGGCGCTCGCCGACGCGGAGGGCACCCAGGCGCAGGCGACCGCGGACGCCGCCGCCATCGGCGAGAAGCTGAAGGCGGAGGCCGCGGGGCTCACGGAGAAGGCGGCGGCGATGGCGGCGCTGGACGAGGCGTCCCGCACGCACGAGGAGTACCGCCTGCGGCTCGACGCGGAGAAGGAGATCCGGCTCGCGGGACTCGACGTGCAGCGGCAGGTCGCCGAGGCGCAGGCGTCGGTCCTGGCGACGGGCCTGGAGAACGCCGACATCGACATCGTCGGCGGGGAGTCCGTCTTCTTCGACCGGCTCGTGTCGTCGGTCTCGCTCGGCAAGGCGGTCGACGGGTTCGTCGACAACTCCCAGACGGCGCAGGCGCTGGCGGGGTCGTGGCTGGACGGTTCGTCGTCCTTCACGGACGACCTGAGCCGGGTGCTCGGGTCCGTCTCCACGGGCGATGTGCAGAACCTGACGGTGTCGGCGCTGCTGATGCGGCTGATGGGGGCGCCGGGTGCGGCCTCGGGCCAGGTGAAGCAGTTGCTGGCGGCGGCGAAGGAGCTGGGCCTGGCGGATCTGCCGGTGGCTTCGGCGGCCGGTGGGCAGGGGGCTCCCGCGGTGTCGCTGAACGGGGCCGGGGCGCAGGGGTAGCCCGGCCCGCACCACCACAGCCCCGTCCGGCGTTCGAGGACGGAACCCTTGGCCCGGGGGGCCGGAAGGTCCGCGTGTGCGTCCCACGGGGGTGGGCGCACCAGGACCCGGCCGCCCGGGTGCGTCCCACGGGGGTGGGCGCACCAGGACCCGGCCACCCGGGTGCGTCCCACGGGGGTGGGCGCATCAGGGCCCGGCCGCCCGTCAGGGCGGGCCCTCCGGGCCAGGGGTTTCGTCCTCGAACGCCGCCGGGCCGGAAGTCCCGGGCCTCGCCCCGCACGCCGGGAGCGGGCCCGCCGGGACGGGGGCCCGTTCCCGAGCGCCGGACGGTCCGGAACTCCGGGCCGGCGGGGCGGACCCGACAGCCCCGGGGCCGGGTCCCCGAACGCCGGGCCGGCCGGAACTCCCGGCCCACCCCGCACACCGGCCGGGCGGGGGCGGCCGGCACATGACGCAACACGTAGGGAGCCGTACGCATGGACAGCGACATCACCGCCACCGCCACCGAGCCCCAGGACGCCCACAGCGGCCGGGGCGAGGTGGACGCCGGTGCCTACGAGGTGCTGCGGCGGCGGCTCTCCGCGCAGGCCGGGGAGCTCGTGCGGCGGGCCGAGGCGCTCAACGCCCGGCGGACCGAGGAGTTCGGGTCCACCGGGCTGCGGCTGCTGGCCACCGAGCAGGTGCGCACCGAGCACGCCTCGGTGCCGCGCGACCTCGTCGCCGTCGGCGGGAAGCTCCTCTTCGGGTTCGAGCGGGGCCCGGGGGCGCGCGGAGAGGCCGCGGTCCGGGACGTCCTCCTCCTCCGGGACGCCGGACCCGGCGACGGTGCCTCCACGGCGGGAACGGGGGCCGGCGACGACGGCGCCGCGCCGGAGACCGGGGCCGGGGGCGGCGCCCCGGAGGCCGCCGGGACCACGACGGCCGCGGTCCCGGACGGCACCCTGCTCGACGACGAAGGGTTCCGCCGCGAGTTCGGCTCCCTCCACCGCTACTTCCGCGACGCCCGCCTCCTGCGCCTGCGCCGGACGGGCGGCAAGCTCCTCGCCGTCTTCCGCACGGGCGAGCGGGCCGAGGACATCCGCGTACTGCGCTGGGCCCTGGGCGCGGACGGGTCGCCGGGGGCGTTCCTGGACGCGCAGGGCGAGCGGGACCACGTCTTCCCGGCCTCGCACGACTTCGAGTGGACCGTCGCCGGGCGGGAGGACCATGTCCCGGGGCGGCACCCGCACATCGCCATCGGCAAGGGCGGCGGTCTCTTCGTCGACACGCTCGGCGGGACCCTCACCGTCAAGGTCACCGACGACACCGAGTCGCCGGACGGGATCTACGAGGAGCCCGTCGACGAGCCGTTGCAGTCGCTGGCCGACGCCGACGTGGCCCACGCCGAGGTCGGACCGCTGGTGCTGCTGCGCGTGCGGCCGTACAAGGAGACGGACTGGCGGTACCTCGTCTTCAACTCGCTGCTGGGCAGCGTCCAGCGCCTCGACTCCATCGGGCCCGCCTGCCACCGCCTCCCCGAGGACCAGGGGATCATCTTCCCCGGCGGCTACTACCTCACCACCGGCACCGCGAAGACCTTCGACACCGCCGAGGAGCTGACCGAGCCGGTCTTCGAGGGCGCCGTCCGCTCGCCCAACGGGGAGGACGTGCTCTACGTCTTCCGCTCGCGCGACGGCCTCCGCAGCCTCCTCCTCCCCTACAACCTGATCCGCCAGGAGGTGGCCACCCCGCTCACCGGGCGCGGGCACGCGCTGCTGGACGACGGGACGCTGATCCTGCTCCGGGACACCCCGGACGGGCCGGCCCGCGTGCACCCGTTGCAGCGCTGGCAGACCCCGTACGTCTCCGAGACCTACGCCGCCGCCCGGCCGGCCGGGTCCGGGCCGCTCGCCCGGACCGGCAACGCCGATCTGGTGCGCGGGATCTCGGACTGCCTCGCGCTCGCGCACGGCGTTCAGGACATGACGCCCACGACCGCGGTGTACGGGCAGCTCGCCGCCGACTGCGCGCGTGCCCAGGACCGCTACCACTGGCTGTCCGACCCGGAACTGGGTTCGCTCGGTGAGCCGTTGGCCGAGCTGCGGGCGACCGCGCAGCAGGTGCTGGCCGAGTTCACGGCCGTACAGGATCTGACCCGGCGGGCCGCCGACGCGCTGGAGGAGACCGCCGGGCGCATCACCGCGCTGGTGCGGCGGGTGCGCGGCGAGGTGCCCGGTTCGGCGTCCGTGTGGGTCGAGCGGCTGACCGAACTGCGGCAGGCCCACGGTCACTTGGCGACGGTCGGCGAGATGCGGTACGCCGACGTCGAGCGGATCGCCGAGCTGTCGGCCCGGACCGAGGGCGACATCGCCTCGGCCGCCCAGCGGGCCGTCTCCTTCCTCGCCCGCGAGGACGCGTTCGACGGGTACCACGAGGACATCGCGAAGCTCGTGGCCGAGGCGGGGGCGCTGGAGACCGTGCGGGACGCCTCCGCCGTGACGGACCGGCTGGCCGCCATGACGGACGGGCTGGCCACCGTCACGGACGTCGTGGCCGGGCTCGACATCGGCGACGCCACCGTGCGCACCTCGATCCTGGAGCGGATCGCGGAGGTGCTGGGCGGGGCGAACCGGGCCCGTGCCACGCTGGACGCGCGCCGCAGGGAGCTGCTGTCGAAGGAGGGGCGGGCCGAGTTCGCCGCCGAGTTCGCGCTGCTCGGGCAGGCGGTCACGGGCGCACTGGCCGCCGCGGACGCACCGGAGGCGTGCGACGACCAACTGGCCCGACTGCTACTTCAGTTGGAGAACCTGGAGTCGCGGTTCGCGGAGTTCGACGACTTCCTCGCCGAGCTGGCCGAGCGGCGCACCGAGGTGTACGAGGCGTTCTCCGCCCGCAAGCAGACCCTCCAGGACGAGCGGGCGCGGCGCGCGGAGCGGCTGGCCGGGTCGGCGGACCGGGTGCTGGAGACCATCGCCCGGCGGGTGGCCGCCCTGGACGATCTCGACGCCGTCCACACCTACTTCGCCTCCGACCCGATGGTCGCCAAGATCCGGCGGACCGCGGACGAGCTGCGCGAACTCGGTGACCCGGTACGGGCCGAGGAGCTGGACGGGCGGCTGAAGGCGGCCCGGCAGGAGGCGGGCCGGGCCCTGCGCGACCGCAGCGAGCTGTACGCGGACGGCGGGTCCGTGATCCGGCTGGGCCGCCACCGGTTCGCGGTGAACACCCAGCCGTTCGACCTGACGCTCGTCCCCTCCGGGGAGAGCCTGGTCTTCGCGCTGACCGGGACGGACTACCGGTCCCCGGTCAGCGACCCGGCGTTCACGGCGGCCCGGCCGTACTGGGAGCAGCTGCTCCCCTCGGAGAACGCCGCCGTCTACCGCGCCGAGCACCTCGCCGCCCGGCTCCTCGACGAGCACGGGGCGAGCCGTCTGGCCGCCCTGTCCGATGGAGAACGGGTGCGGCTGGTACGGGAGTCCGCCGCCGAGGCGTACGACGAGGGGTACACGCGGGGCGTCCACGACGAGGACGCCGCCGCGATCCTGGCCGCCCTGCTGCGCCTGCACGCGGACGCCGGGCTGCTGCGCCACGAGCCCGGGGTGCGGGCGGCCGCCCAGCTGTTCTGGACGTACGGCGTGGACGCGGGCCTTCGCACGTCCTGGGCACGGCGGGCGGTGTCGCTGGCCCGCGCCCGCGACACCTTCGGGCTGGCCCCGGCCATCGCCGTGCTCCAGGAGGAGTGGGCGGCGGCGATCGCGTCCGGCCCGGCGGCAGCGGACGGGGTACGGCCCAAGGCCGTCGCCGCGTACCTCTTCGAGGAGCTGACGAGCGGTCCGGCCGGGTTCGTGCGGTCCGCCGCGGCCCGGACGTTCCTCGACGGGTTCCACCGGGCCGCCGGGCCCGACGGGTACGCGGAGGACCTGGCGGCCCTGGGCGACGACCTGGCCGCCCGCAAGCAGCTCGTGGAGGGCTGGCTCGTCCCGTACGCCGAGTCCGTCGGGGCCGCCGGGACCACGGGTTCCGCCGGGACCACAGGTTCCTCCGGGACCGGGGCGGGAATCGGTGGCGGCGATCTGGCGGAGGCCGTCGCGGTGGAGCTCTGCCCCCAGCTGGAGCGGTACGCGTGCGACGCGCCGCTCACCGAACGTCTTGAGGGTCTCCTCGGCGATCACCCGCGCATCGCGGACGGCGGGGCCCTCACCGTACGGATCGACGAACTCCTGTCCCGTACCGCCGAGTTCCGTGACACCACCGTGCCCGGGTTCCGCGCCTACCAGCGGCTGCGCACCTCCCTGGTGACCGCCGAGCGCGGCCGGCTCCGGCTGGACGACCACCGGCCGCGCGTGATGTCGGCGTTCGTCCGCAACCGGCTGCTCGACGAGGTGTACCTGCCGCTGATCGGCGACAGCCTGGCCAAGCAGCTCGGCACCGCCGACGCCGACCGGCGCACCGACTCGCAGGGGCTGCTGCTGCTCGTCTCGCCGCCCGGCTACGGCAAGACGACGCTGATGGAGTACGTCGCGGACCGGCTCGGCATGGTCCTGGTCAAGGTCAGCGGGCCGAACCTCGGCCACGACGTGACCTCCCTCGACCCGGACCGGGCCCCGAGCGCCACCGCCCGGCAGGAGGTCGAGAAGATCAACTTCGCGCTGGAGGCGGGCAACAACACCCTCCTCTACCTCGACGACATCCAGCACACCTCGCCCGAACTGCTCCAGAAGTTCATTCCGCTGTGCGACGCCACGCGCCGGATCGAGGGTGTCCGGGACGGCGAGCCGCGCAGCTACGACCTGCGGGGCAAGCGGTTCGCGGTGTGCATGGCGGGCAACCCGTACACCGAGTCCGGCGAGCAGTTCCGCATCCCCGACATGCTCGCCAACCGGGCCGACGTGTGGAACCTCGGCGAGGTGCTGAGCGGCCGGGAGGACGTCTTCGCGCTGAGCTTCGTGGAGAACGCGCTGACCGCCAACCCGGTCCTCGCCCCGCTGGCCGGCCGTTCCCGGGACGATCTGGCGCTGCTGGTGCGGCTGGCGGGCGGCAGCGACCCGGCGGCACGTGCCGAGCACCTGGAACACCCGTACTCCGCAGCGGAACTGGACCGCGTCCTGGCGGTGCTGCGGCACCTCCTCACGGCCCGGGACACCGTGCTCGCGGTGAACGCCGCGTACATCGCGTCGGCCGCGCAGACGGACGCCACCCGTACCGAACCGCCGTTCCGGCTCCAGGGTTCGTACCGCAACATGAACAAGATCGCCGAGCGGATCGTGCCCGTCATGAACGACGACGAGCTCTCCGCCGTGATCGACGACCACTACGCGGGCGAGGCCCAGACGCTCACCACCGGGGCCGAGGCGAATCTGCTGAAGCTGGCCGCCCTGCGCTCCGCGCTCACCGCCGAACAGGCCGAGCGGTGGGCGGCGATCTGCGGCGGCTACGTCCGTACGCAGGCACTCGGCGGTCCGGAGGGCGATCCGATGACCCGTGCCGTGGCCGCGCTGGGACTGCTCGCGGACCGGATCGCCGCCATCGAGACGGCGATCCAGCGGGCGGCGGACCCCCGGTATCCGCTCGCGGGATCTGCGGGGGGCGTCAACGGCGGCGGGGGCGACGGCCGGCCCGCTCCCGGCCGCCATGCGAAGATCGTCGACGCCCCGTACCGATCGACGCCCCCGCACTGATCAACGCCCCACGCCGATCGGGAAGACCGAGCCGGAAGGATCACGGCATGCTGGGTTTCGTGCCTCCACTTCCTCAGCAGCCGGGACGGCCGCCGTCCGCCGGCCACATGATCGTCTGCGGGGACGACGCCCTCGCGCGCCGGCTCGCCGTGGAACTGCGCTACATCTACGGAGAACGGGTCACGCTGCTCCTGCCGCCGGGCCGCGACGCGAACAGCCCGGAGACCCCGCTGACCCAACGGGGCCGGGCGGCAGCCCTGTTCGGCCGGATGTCGGCGGCGATGAACCGCGCGGGCAACGGCGGCGGCGCCACCGGCGACAGCGGCGACAGCGGCGACACCAACGCCGGGGTCGAGGCCGTCCGCATCATGGAGGCGCCCGAGCCCTCCGACGACGTCCTGGAGGAGGCGGGCATCGACCGGGCCGCCGCCCTCGCCCTCGTCTACGACGACGACGAGCGCAACATCCGCGCGGCTCTGACCGCCCGCCGCCTCAACCCCCGGCTGCGGCTGGTGATCCGGCTCTACAACCGCAAGCTCGGCCAGCATCTGGAGGAGCTGCTCGACCAGGCGGCGGCCGTCGCCATGCCCGGGATCGACCGGGCGCTGCTGGACGCCTCCACCACGGTCCTGTCCGACGCCGACACCGCCGCCCCGGCCCTCGCCGCCACCGCCCTGACCGGCAGCAGCAAGGTCATCCAGGCCGAGGGGCTGCTGCTGCGCGCCGCCGAGCGCCCGCCGCCGGCCTCCGGGGAGAGCGCCGACCCCGGACTGTGCACCCTCGCCCTGCTCTCCTCCACCACCAACGACCCGGCGGGCGCGGAGGGTTCGGACAGCAGCGGCGACGAGGCCCCGCGGCTCCTGCCCGACGAACGCGCCGTCGCCGGGGCGACCGGCCGGGGCACGGTGGTCCTCGAAGCGATCAGCCGCGCCGACCCGGACCGGCCCGCGACCCGGATGGGAGGCAGGGGCGCACCGCTCGCCCAGATCTTCTCGCGCCGGCTGCGCTGGTCGGCCCTGGGCTTCGCGCTCGCCGCGGTGGCGCTGGTGGTCGCCTCGCTGCTGACGACCGAGGACACCGCGCTCCACTCCGCCTACCTGACCCTCCTGGACCTGCTGGGCATGAACGACCCGGCCGAGGACGCGTCGGCGGCCCGGCAGATCATCCAGATCCTCTCCGGCATCGCCGGTCTGCTCCTGCTGCCGCTGCTGATCGCCGCCGTCCTGGAGGCGTTCGGCACCCTGCGCACGGCCTCGTCGCTGCGCCGCCCGCCGCGCGGTCTTTCGGGGCACGTGGTGCTGCTGGGGCTCGGCAAGATCGGTACGCGTGTCCTCGTACGCCTGCGGGAACTCGGCATCCCCGTGGTCGTCGTGGAGGAGGACTCCGACGCGCGCGGCATCCCGCTGGCCCGCGCCCTGCACGTGCCGACCGTGATCGGCGACGTCACGCAGGAGGGCGTTCTGGAGTCGGCCAAGGTCTACCGCGCCCGCGCCCTGCTCGCGCTGACCAGCAGCGACACGACGAACCTGGAGGCGACGCTGTACGCGCGCTCGGTGAAGCCGGACCTGAGGGTCGCGCTGCGGCTGTACGACGACGAGTTCGCCACCGCCGTCTACCGCACCCTGCGCACCGCGCACCCCCAGGCCCTGACCCGCTCCCGCTCGGTCTCCCATCTGGCCGCCCCGGCGTTCGCGGGCGCCATGATGGGCCGCCAGGTCCTCGGCGCGATCCCGGTCGAGCGCAAGGTGATGCTGTTCGCCGCCCTGGAGGTGGCGGGGCACCCGCAGTTGGAGGACCGCACGGTCGAGCAGGCGTTCCGGGCGGGCGCCTGGCGGGTCCTGGCCATCGACGCCACCCCGCCCGCCGACCGCACCCCGGACCTGGCCGCCCTGCCCCCGTTCGACCCGGAGGGCGACGCGACCCCGCCGCCCTCCAGCCTGGTCTGGGACCTGCACCCCGGGTACGTCCTGCGCGCCCAGGACCGGGTGGTGATCGCCGCCACCCGCCGGGGCCTGGCGGAACTGCTGCGGCGACAGCGGTCGGCGGCGCCGAGGCAGTAGCTGCCACGGCGGTGGTCGGCGGCGCGGGGACGGTGCCGAGGCAGTGGCTGCGGCAACAGCGGTCGCAGCGCGGGGACGGCACCGAGGCAGTGTCCGCGACGGCAACGGTCGGCGGGCGGGGCGGCCCCGGGGGGGGCGGGCTGCCCCGTTGCTCGGCCGGTCGCTAGCGGACCGCGCCCATCGCCTCCCGCACCTCGTCCAGCGTGGCCTCCGCCAGGGCGTTCGCCCGCTCGTTGCCCGCGCGGAGCACCGACCGTACACCGGTCAGGTCCTTCGCGTACTCCGCCCGCCGGGCCCGGAAGGGGGCCAGGTGGCTGTTGACCGCGTCCGTCACCGTCCGCTTCAGCGCGGCAGCCCCGCCGCCCCCGATCTCCGCCGCGACCTCGTGCGGGTCCCGGTCGAGGCAGAGAGCGGCCAGCAGCACCAGGGAGGAGACGTTGGGGCGGGCCACGGGGTCGTAGGTGATGTGCCGGTCGGCGTCCGTGGTCGCGCCCCTGAGGAGGCGGACGGTCTCGTCGGCGGTGGCGGAGAGCGGGACGGAATTGCCCCGGCTCTTGCTCATCTTCGTACCGTCCGTGCCGAGCAGCAGGGGCGCGGCGGAGAGCAGCATGTCCGGTTCCGGGAAGACGGGGCCGTACCGCTCGTTGAAGCGGCGGGCGATGGTCCGGGTGACTTCCAGGTGGGGCGCCTGGTCCCGGCCGACCGGGACCAGGTTGCCCTTGCAGGACAGGATGTCGGCGGCCTGGTGGACCGGGTAGGTGAGCATCAGCCCGCTCACCGTGGACTGCCGGGAGTGCGCGATCTCGTCCTTGACCGTGGGGTTGCGGTTCAGCTCCGCCACGGAGACCAGGCTCAGGAAGGGCAGCATGAGCTGGTTCAGCGCGGGGACGGCGCTGTGGCAGAAGACGGTGGACCGGGCGGGGTCGATACCGAGGGCCAGGTAGTCCAGGAGCAGCCCGTCGGTGTACTCCCCCAGCCGCTCCGCCGTGTCCCGGTCGGTGATGACCTGGTAGTCGGGGATGAGGACGATGACGTCCACACCGAGATCCTGGAGGCGGACCCGGTTGCGCAGGGAGCCGAAGTAGTGGCCGAGGTGAAGGGCGCCGGTGGGTCGGTCCCCGGTGAGGACCCGGAAGCCGCCGGGGTCCTGGGCGATGCGGCGCTCCAGCTCGGCGGTGCGGCTCTCGGAGCCGGGGTGCTCGGTGCGGGGGTGCTCGGTGCGGGCGGGTCCGGTGCTGCGGGGTCCGGCGGTGGTCGCGGTCATGGTGGGTGCTTCTCCTCGCGTGAGTGATCCGTGAGGGACGGCCCCGCCGGTGAGCACCGCTGCGCTCTCCGTCTTCCCTGTCCACGCCGTACGAGGGCAGCGAAAAGGGCCGTCCATGTCGAACGGCCCTGGTTCCGTGCAGATGCTGTGGCCGCTCCTAGGAGGAGCGCCACCAGTTCCGGCACGGAAGGGAGGTCATGGGCCGAGTGTACGCACCGGCCGGAAGACACGCCGGGACAGGTGACCGGAAGCCCGTGGAATAGGCGGGAGGGGGGTGCCGTTGTAGGGTGTAGTTCAACATTCAACCAAATCGGCGAGGGGCGTCATCCCCGGCCGGGACTCAGGAAGGCGGACGCCATGCAGTTCGGGATCTTCACCGTCGGGGACGTCACGACCGACCCGACCACCGGCCGGACCCCCACCGAGAACGAGCGGATCAAGGCGACCCTGGCCATCGCGCAGAAGGCCGAGGAAGTCGGGCTGGACGTCTTCGCGACCGGCGAGCACCACAACCCGCCGTTCGTCCCGTCGTCCCCGACAACGACGCTCGGCCACATCGCCGCCCGCACCGAGAACCTGATCCTGTCCACGTCCACCACGCTGATCACCACCAACGACCCGGTGAAGATCGCCGAGGACTACGCCACCCTCCAGCACCTCGCGGACGGCCGCGTCGACCTGATGATGGGCCGGGGCAACACCGGACCGGTCTACCCCTGGTTCGGCAAGGACATCCGCCAGGGCATCCCGATGGCCATCGAGAACTACGCCCTGCTGCACCGGCTGTGGCGCGAGGACGTCGTGGACTGGGAGGGCAGGTTCCGTACGCCGCTCCAGTCCTTCACCGCCACGCCGCGCCCGCTGGACGGCGTCCCGCCATTCGTCTGGCACGGCTCCATCCGCTCCCCGGAGATCGCCGAGCAGGCCGCGTACTACGGCGACGGCTTCTTCCACAACAACATCTTCTGGCCCATGGAGCACACGAAGAAGATGGTCGGCCTCTACCGGCGCCGGTACGCCCACTACGGGCACGGCACCGCCGAACAGGCCATCGTCGGGCTCGGCGGCCAGGTGTTCATGCGGAAGAACTCGCAGGACGCGGTACGGGAGTTCCGCCCCTACTTCGACAACGCACCGGTCTACGGCCACGGCCCCTCCCTGGAGGACTTCACCCGTGAGACCCCGCTGACCGTGGGTTCCCCGCAGGAGGTCATCGAGCGGACGCTGACCTTCCGGGACGCGGTCGGGGACTACCAGCGCCAGCTGTTCCTGATGGACCACGCGGGGCTCCCGCTGAAGACGGTCCTGGAGCAGCTCGACCTCCTCGGCGAAGAGGTCGTACCCGTCCTGCGCAAGGAGTTCGCCAACCTGCGGCCGGCCGGAGTGCCGGAGTCCGCGCCCGTCCACCCGGCGGTGACCGCGGCCCGCGCCCCTGAGCAGAAGAAGGAGGTCTGACCTCGATGACCGCCACCGCACCGCAGCGCATCGTCGCCGTATCGGCCGGGCTGAGCCGGCCGTCCTCCACCCGGCTGCTGGCCGACCGGCTGGCCGCCGCCACCCGTGAGCGCCTCGCGGCCGGGCAGGACGGAGACGTCGAGATCCGCGTCATCGAGCTGCGCGATCTCGCCGTGGACATCGCGAACCACCTGGTCACCGGGTTCCCGCCGGCCGGGCTGCGCGAGGCGATCGACGCGGTCACGGAGGCCGACGGGCTGATCGCCGTGACCCCCGTGTTCACCGCCTCGTACAGCGGTCTGTTCAAGTCGTTCTTCGACCTGATCGACCCCGCCGCGCTGACCGGCACGCCCGTCCTGATCGCCGCGACCGGCGGCACGGCCCGGCACTCGCTGGTCCTGGAGCACGCCCTGCGCCCGCTCTTCGCCTACCTGCGGGCCGTCACCGTGCCCACCTCCGTCTACGCGGCCTCCGAGGACTGGGGCTCCTCGGGCGACGAGCACACCGAGGGCCTGCCGTCCCGGATCCGGCGCGCGGGCGGGGAACTGGCCTCCGCGGTCCTCGGCCCTGCGGTCTCCGGGGCCTCGCGGACCGTGGGCCAGGACGACGGGGAGGACGCGGTCGTCCCCTTCGAGCAGCAGCTCGCGGACCTGCGGCTGGGCTGACCACCCTGGCGGTCCGCCCCGGGCGACCGTCCGCCCCGGGCAGACCGCTGTCGGGGCGCGCTGACCGGAGCCGGGCTGACGGGGCGAGCGAGCCGGGGGCGAGCGAGGGGGCGAGCCGGGGTGGGAGGAGGGCGAGCGAAGGGGCAATCCGGGGCCGCGCGGGGCGAGCGAGGGGGGCGAGCCGGGGCGAACCCCGGTGGCACACCGCCCCACCCCGATTGCCCTATTTGATTACAGTGAGACCGGATGCTGTACCGAGCGCGACCGAGCTGGAGGCAGATATGGGCAGGATCGTTGTGGGCGTCGACGGATCCGACTCCTCGATCAAGGCACTGCACTGGGCCGTACGCCAGGCCGAGCTGACCGGAGCCACGGTGGAGGCCGTGAACAGCTGGGAGTACCCCGCCACCAGCTGGGCTTCGATGATGCCGGGCATGCCGGAGGACTTCGACCCGCAGGCCCTGGCCACCGTCTCCCTCAACGAGGCGCTGGAGGAGGCTCTCGGCGCCGCGGGGGCCGCCGCGGTCAGCAAGATCGTGGTCATCGGCAATCCGGCCCAGGCCCTGCTCGACCGCGCCCAGGGCGCCGACCTTCTCGTCGTGGGGGCCCGGGGCCACACCGGCTTCAAGGCCACCCTGCTCGGCTCCGTCAGCCTCCACGTCACCCAGCACGCGCCGTGCCCGGTGACGGTGGTCCGCGACTGAGGCAGGGGCGAGGCGGTACGGAGCCGTCGCACCGCCGAGCGGCAGCCGGGACGAGGCTGACGCAGAGCAGGACGACGGGCCGGGACCGGGCAGACAGGGGGAGGTGGACAGGCCGGGGCGGGACCGCCAGTGGCGGGGCGACAGGCCGGGGCGGCACCGACGGAGGCGGGGCGGGGCGACAGGCGGGAGCAGGGCGACAGGCCGGGGCGGAGGGGGCTGACACGGGCAAGGCGACGGGCCGGCCCGCTTCATGGCCCCCCGCCCCTGCAGCCCCACCCCCGCTCCGCGAAGAAACAAGGGGCCGTTGTCAGTGGGTGCTCCTATCGTGTGGTCATGACCCCTGCTCTCTTCGGGCGCGACCACCCGGCAGGCGTTCTCCGCTCGGAGATCGCCAGGGCCACGGACAGCCACGGCGGTCTCGTGCTGGTCACCGGAGAGGCCGGGATCGGCAAGAGCACCCTCGTCACCGACGCCGCGCACGAGGCGCGGCGGCGCGGGGCGCTGGTGGTCGGGGGTTCCTGCTGGGACTCGGACAACACCCCTGGCTACTGGCCCTGGGTCCAGATCCTGCGCGGCCTGCGCCGGTCCGCCACGGCGACGGAATGGGCGGCCGCCCAGGAGGCGGCGGACGGCCGGCTCGCCGTGCTCCTCGGTGACCCGTCCGGTGCCGCCACGGCCGGTGCTCACGGGGCCGGGCCCGGCGCGGAATCCGGTGCGCCGGGCGGGGAGCCGCCCGGCGGTGACCGGCCGGGCGGGGGGCCGCCGGGCTGGGGATCCCCGGAGGGCGCCGAGGCGTTCGGACTCTTCGACGCGGTGACCACGGCCCTCGTCACGGTCTCCCAGAGCAGGCCGCTGGTGGTCGTGCTCGACGATCTGCACAGCGCCGACCCGGCCTCGCTGCGGCTGCTCGAATTCGCCGCGCAGCACGCCTGGTTCGAGCGGCTGCTGCTCATCGGCACCTACCGGGACGTCGAAGTGGAGGCTCCCGGGCACCCGCTCCAGCCGCTGATCCTGCCGCTGGTCTCCCGCGCCGCCACGACCCTCACCCTGACCGGCCTCGGCCGGGACGAGGTGGGCGCGCTGATGACGGTGACGGCGGGCCACGAGCCCGCGCCGGAGCTCGTCGACGAGGTGCACCGGCGTACGGGCGGCAACCCCTTCTTCGTCGAGCAGACCGCCCGCCTCTGGCACAGCGGATCCCCGGTCTCCACGATTCCGCCCGGCGTACGGGAAGCGGTCCGTCAGCGGCTCGCGCTGCTGCCCGAGCCGGTCGTCTCGCTGCTGACCAGTGCCGCCCTGCTCGGCCGGGAGTTCCGCCGGCAGGTGCTGGCCGTCGTGCACGGGGCGCCGGTCCCCCACGTGGACCGGCTGCTGGAGTCGGCCGTCGTCGCCCGGGTCGTCGTTCCCCGCCCCTCCGGCCGGTACGCCTTCGCCCACGACCTCCTGCGCGAAACGCTGTACGCCTCGCTGGACGACGCCGAGGCCCGCGCACGCCATGCCGCCGCCGTACGGGCCCTGGACGCGCACGGCGGCCTCGGCAACGCGGTGCCGACCGGTGCTCTGGCCCGCCACGCCCATCTCGCCGGGCACGCACTGGAGCGCGACCGCCGGATCGACCTGCTGCTGGCGGCCGCCCGGGACGCCTCGGGGCGCCTGGCCGACGAGGAGGCCGTCGGCCACTACCGGCGCGCCCTCGCGGTGGCCTCCGGCGAGGATCCCGACCTCCGGCGCGCCGTGCTGATCGGCCTCGACCTCGCCGGACAGCTCCGGCACGCGGGCGAGACCGCGGAGGCGCAGCGCCTGCTGGACGGGTCGGTCGCCCGGGCCCGGGAGCTGGACGACCCCGAGCTGCTGAGCCGGGTGGCGATCACTCTCCACCGCGACGGGTTCCCGGGCGACGGCGGCGCTTCCATGAGGAGCCTCCTCACCGAGGCACACCGCAGGGTCACCGGCAAGGAGGGCCAGGCGAGCCTCTCCGACGACCGGCTCGCCCAGGAGCTGGCCATCAACTTCATGGCACTGGCCCGGAACGGCTCGGACGACGAAGCGCTCGCCTTCTCCCTCTGGGCGCGCCACGACTCCGTGTGGGGCCTCGGATCGGCGGCGGAACGGCTCGGGCTGACCGACGAGATGACCGTCGTCGGCCGGCGCACCCAGCACCACGACATGGAGCTGCACGCGGCGTCGATGCGCTGGGTGGCGCTGCTGGAGCTGGGCGACCCGGCCTTCCTCGACCAGTTCCGTACGTTCGCCGGGCTCGCCGAGCTGACCGCGCTGCCCCGGTTCGCCCTGGGGGTCGCCGTCGACACCAGCCTGATCGCCGCCCTCCAGGGCCGGTTCGCCGAGGCCACCACCGCGCTGGCGGACGACGCGCTCGACCCGGAGAACAACGACCACCCGGCCTTCGGCTTCATGGGTCACCATCTGCGCTGGGCGCTCCATCTGCTCCAAGGCGACTTCGCCGAGGCCGAGGAGGTTCTCGCCGAGCTTCCCGCCTCCGGGTATCCCTGTCCCGGGCTGCTGGAGGCGGTCACCGCGGTGGAGCAGGGAGACGCCACGCCCGCGTTGCGCCTGATCGCCGAGCACGCGGACCGCGCCGCCCCCTACCCTCGGGCGTTCATGCCGCTCTGGCTCAGGCTGCTGGCCCAGACGGCCGCGGTGACGGGCGACCCGCGCCTCATCGCCCGCGCGGAGGACGAACTGACGCCCTACACGGGCCAGTGGGTCGTCTCGCTGTACGGGTGCGACATCAGCGGCCCCGTCGACCTCTGGCTCGGGATGCTCGCCGCCGCACGTGGCGACCAGGACGCGGCGGAGGCGGCGCTCACCGAGGCCGCCGCCTCCTCGGACCGCCTCGGCGCCCGCCCCTGGGCCGTACGCGCCCGGCTGAGCCTGGCCCGTTCCCTGCTCGCCCGCTCCGGCGCGGGCCAGGGCTCCGGGGCGAGAGGAGACTACGGCCCGGACGAGAGTTACAGCGCGGGCGAGGACTTCGGGGCGGGCGAGGACTGCAACGCGCGCCAGGGCTCCCGTGCGGGCGAGGAGTCCGGGGCGAGCGACGCCGGACAGGCCCGGCGGCTGCTCGGTGAAGTGATCCGGGAAGCGGGCGAGTTGGCCCTGGGCCACCTGGAGACCGAGGCCGCAGCCCTCCGTGCGGCCCCACCCCTGACCGCCTCCGCCCCCGCGACTGTCACCCTGGCCCCGGCCACCGCGGCGGCCGACGCCTCCGCAGCCACCTCCGTCTCACGGTCGCGGGGCCCGGTCCCGGCGGCGGCCCGGAGCGAAGCCGAGGACAGGAGCCGGGCCGGGAACGAAACCGGGGCCAGGAGCGAGACCGGGAGCACGAGCGAGACCGGGAGCAAGAGCGAGGCCGGGAGCACGAGCGAGACCGGGAGCAAGAGCGAGGCCGGGAGCAGCAGCCGGGCCGGAGTGGCGGCCGGCCGGGACACGGCAGCAACGGCCCCGGGGCGGGGCGAGGCCGCCGCGCCACACGAGCCGCCCGCGGAATTCCGGCGGAACGGACCGGTGTGGCAGCTGCGGTGGGACGGGGTGACCGTGCACGTCCCGGACGCCAAGGGCCTGCGGGACCTGCACAGCCTGTTGGGGCTCCCCGGCGCCGACGTCCCGGCCGTCCGGCTCCTCGCCCCCGAGGGCGGGGACCTCGTCGCCGCCGCCGGGCAACTCGGCGGCGATCCAGTGCTGGACGAGGAGGCCAAGCGCCGCTACAAGGAGCACCTGGAACGGCTGGACGCCGAGATAGACCGAGCAGCCGCCCGGGACGACACCGAGCAGGTGGAGAAGTACGGCCGGGAGCGGCAGGCCCTCCTCGACGAGCTGCGCACCGCGGCCGGACTCGGCGGCCGGACCCGTCGACTGGGCGACCAGACCGAGCGGGCCCGCAAGACGGTCACCGCCCGGATCCGCGACACCCTGCGCAAGCTGGACCCCCTGCATCCCGCGCTGGCCGCCCACCTCAAGGCCTCCGTCACCACCGGCACCACCTGCGCCTACCGCCCGGAGCGCTCCCCCGACTGGCGGCTCTGACCCCACCACCTCCGCCCTCCGCAACACCGGGGTCCGCCGCAGCACCGCAGCCTCCGCAACACCCCGGGGCTCCGGGGCACCCCGGCTTCCGCAGCACCGCGGCCTTTACAGCGCCCGGGTCTCCAGAGCACGGCGGGCCTCTCCGCCGGGGCACGGCCGACTTCTCCGCGCCGCAGGCCTCCGGAGCACAGCGGGCCTCCGCAGGCAGCGCCTCAGCCCCCGCAGCACCTCAGTCCTCCGCAGCACCAGCGTCCGCCGGGGCGCCGCGGCCCCCCAGAGCCCGGGGCCGGCCGTTCGCCCCGCGCCCCGTGGCGTCCGGCCCCGGGCCCACCGACCGCTCGGCGGCTCCGCTTCTCACTCCTCGACGACCACGTCGGCCACGGCACAGGCCACGTTGTCCGGCCCGCCCGCCTCGCGGGCCAGGTCGACCAACCGGCGGACCGCCTCCTGCGGGTCCTCTGCCGCGACCACCGCCGCCCGCAGATCCGCCGCGTCCACCACCGCCGTCAGGCCGTCCGAGCACAGCAAGTAGCGGTCCCCCGCCAGCACCTCCTGCAAGCGGACGTCCGGGCGGCACGCGACGGCCACCGCTGCCGGTCGCTCCTCGCCGACCAGCGCCTTCAGCAACAGAGCGGGCTCCGGATGGGAAGCGGCCTCCTCCGGGCTCAGCGAACCGTCATCGATCATCGACTGGACCAGGCTGTGGTCGTGCGTGATCCGGAACAGCTCACCGCCCCGCAGCAGATAGGCCCGCGAGTCCCCGATGTGCACGAGCCCGAGCCGCGAACCGGTCCAGAGCATCGCGGTGAGCGTGGTCCCCGAACCGTCCGGAGCCGCACAGGATGCGACCGCGTCCCGCACCGCCCCCGCAGCCGAATCCGCCGTGTCCTCCAGGGCGTTGAGCAGGTCGGCGGCGGACAGCGCACCGTCCCGGCCCCACGTGGAGGGCTTGAGCGCCTCGATCGCCGCCGCACTCGCCTCGGCCCCGCCCTCCCCGAAGCCGTCGGCGACCGCAAGCAGCCGGGGCCCCGCGAACGCCGCGTCCTGGTTCGTCGTACGCACCACTCCGATATCGGTCAGCGCGGCGCACCGGATCGCGAGGGCCACCGCCCCCGCACCCGCACCCGCACCACCCAGCTCCCCGGGCCCGACCGACGCCCCGGGCCCCACCGATGCTCCGGGCCCGCCCAAGACGCCGGGCCCACCCGCCACGCCCGCACTCCCCGAACGTCCCGCACCCTCCACGTTGGCCGCATGACCCGCGTTGCCCGCGTTGCCCGCGCTGCCCGCGCTGTTCGCCACCCGTGACATCGTCCTGCCCTCCGCTGACAGATGGTCGACGAGGTACATCGCCAGATCGCGCCGGGCCGCCGTCTCGGCCTCCACCCGTGCCCAGTAGGCCCGGATCTCCACAGCCGCAGCACCAGCGTCGAGCGCCACGACCCGGCCGATCCGGTTCAGCGGCATCCCGATCCTGCGCAGCCACGCCACGAGCCGGGCCCCCTCCACCTGCGCCGGGTCGTAGTACCGGTAGCCGTTCAACGGGTCGACCAAGGCGGGCCGCAGCAGGCCCAGTTCGTCGTAGCGCCTCAGCGCCTTGGCGGAGAGCCGGGACAGCCGGGCGAACTCCCCGATCGTCACCAGCTCCCCGCTCCCGGCACCCGCCGAGCGGCCTTCGCGTCCCACCCCGTACCTCCTCGTACCGGGCGCCTTCCGCCCGGCCCCACCGATGCTGGGGCTTCCCCCGCGGGGAAGGTCAAGGATGCCCGGACGAACCCGGCCGGGACCCCACCGGTGGGGGGCTCGGGGCCACCGGCAGGCGCGGCGGGGAGTCACGGTGGATGCGCGCGCGGGTCCCACCGGCAGGCGCCCCGGACCCGTCGATGGGCCCCGGGGTACGCGGCGGTCACTTGCGGTTGTACAGCCGCATCGTCACCGGACCGAAGACCGCCGCGAGGATCCCGGCCCACCCCAGCGACCAGGCGACGTCGGCGGCCGGCCAGTTGCCCGCCATCAACTCGCGCACCGCCGTGGCGAGGTGGGTGACCGGGCTGTTGTTCACGAAGGCCTGGAGCCAGCCCGGCATCGTCCTCGGGTCGACGAAGACATTGCTGAGGAAGGTCAGCGGGAAGATCACCATCATGCTGACGCCCATCACCGACTTCTCGGAGCGCAGCAGCAGCCCGAACATGGTCCAGATCCACGAGAACGCGAACGCGAACACCATGAGCAGGGCGACGCCCGCCAGCACGCCGAGCACGCCGCCGCCGGGGCGGAACCCGATGAGCATGCCGACGGCGAGCATGACCGCCGACGCCAGGAGATAGCGCAGGACGTCGCCGAGCAGATAGCCGACCATCGGGGCGGGCCGCCAGATCGGCAGGGTGCGGAAACGGTCGAAGACGCCCTTGGCGATGTCCGTGTTCACCGCGACACCCGTGTACATCGTGATCATCACGACGCTCATCACCATGATGCCGGGCAGCAGGAACTGGATGTACTCCTCCGTGGAGCCGGCCAACGCCCCTCCGAAGAGGTACGCGTACATCAGGACCAGCATGATCGGGAAAGCCGTCACGTCGAAGAGCTGCTCGGGCACATGCTTGATCTTCAGCATGGCCCGCCAGCCGAAGGTCAGCGATGCCGACAGGGCACTGGGCCTCGGCGGGCGGTCCCGGCCCACCAGGAGCGCCGAGAGGCGTTCCTGGTCGGGCGCGGCGAGTACGACGTCCTCGGGCTCCGTCCTGGCGGTCGCGGTGCTCATGCCGCCACTCCCTTCTTGTCCGTGAGTGCGAGGAAGACCTCGTCGAGGCTGGGCTGTCCCAGCGAGAAGTTGTCGACCGTGATGCCGCACCGGGCCAGCTCGGCCAGGGCCCGCCCGGCGTGCTCCGCCGCTCCCTGCTCGGTGCTCTGCCCGTCGACCCGGGCGGTCAGCGCCACCGGGTCCGCGTCCGGCTGGACGTCCGCGTTCAGTGCGCGTGCCAGCACGTGCTGCGCCTCGGCCCGCTGGTCGGCGTTCCGCAGGCGCAGATGCACGGTGCCGGCGCCGACGGACGCCTTGAGCTCGCCCTTGGTGCCCTCGGCGATGACCTTGCCGTGGTCGATCACCGCGATCCGGGAGGCCAGTTGGTCGGCCTCGTCCAGATACTGGGTGGTCAGCAGGACCGTGGTGCCGTGGGCGACGACCGCTCGCACGATGTCCCACACCTGGTTGCGGCTGCGGGGGTCGAGACCGGTGGTCGGCTCGTCCAGGAACAGCACGTCCGGGGTGTTCAGGATGGACGCGGCGATGTCGATGCGCCGCCGCATGCCTCCGGAGTAGTTCTTCACCTGCTTTGACGCCGCCTCGCTCAGCCCGAACCCGTCGAGCAGTTGCTCCGCCCGGTGCCGGGCCGCCGGCTTGGAGTGGCCCAGCAGCCGGGCGAGCAGGACGAGGTTCTCCGTACCGGTCAGGTCCTCGTCCACCGAGGCGTACTGGCCGGTCAGGCTGACCCGGCTGCGAACCGCGTCGGCGTCCTTCACGACGTCCTTGCCGAAGATCCGGGCCGAGCCGCCGTCGGGGCGCAGCAGGGTCGCGAGCATGCGGACGGCGGTGGTCTTGCCGGCGCCGTTGGGTCCGAGGACGCCGTAGACGGTGCCCGTGGGGACCGCGAGGTCGATGCCGTCCACCGCGCGGTTGTCGCCGAAGACCTTCACCAGCCCCGTGGTCTCGATGGCCAGTTCAGTACTCATGATCCATTCCTTGGTGGTCGTCGGTGGAAGTCCCGTGATCCGCGCCGGAGCCCCACGCCCTGCTCCAGCTGCTCGTGCGGCGTGGCCACTCGTGGGCTGTGGCTGCTCGTGAAGCGTGGCCGCTCACCAGCTGTGGTTCCTCGTTGGTCGTGGCCGCTCGTGGTTCCTCGTGAGTCGTGGCCGCTCATGAGACGTAGGGGCGGGCGGCGCGCGCCTCGCGCAGGGCCCAGCCCCACCAGCTGAGCTGGTCGAGCATGAGCGCCACGGACCGGTCCCTTCCGGTGTCGCCGGGATGTCTCTCCAGCGGCTGCCGGAGGACGTCGAGCGCGATCCCGTTCCGCAGGGTCACCGTGTGCAGCTCGGTGAAGACCGAGCGCAGCTGCTCCACGGCGTACAGCCCGGCGGAGCCGTGTCCGTAGCTCACGAAGGCGACCGGTTTGGTCTGCCACTCGTCGTAGGCGAAGTCGATGGCCTGCTTCAGGGAGGCGGGGAACGAGCGGTTGTACTCGGGTGTGACCACGACGAAGGCCTCCGCCCTCTCGATCTCCTCGGTGAACGCCGTCATCTGGCCGGTCGCCCGCCCCGGGTAATGCACGGGGAAGTCGAAATCGGCCAGGTCGAGCACGGCGAGCTCCAGCTCGCTCCGGTGCCGGGCACGCTCCACGAACCAGCGGGCGACCGCATCCCCGATGCGGCCCTCGCGGGTACTGCCGATGATCACCGCCACCCGCAGCGGAGCGCTGTCCGTCGTCATCGCCCGTTCCTCCTCCCGCTCTCACTTCTTGGGCGCGAGACGGAGAGGCGCGGCCGCCAGATTGAATCTGGCGGCCGCGCAACAGCCGGAGAAGCCCCGGACGCCCGACGGGCCTCAGGTCTCCCGCGAGTAGAGGTAGTAGTACGACACGACGAGGACGCCCGCCCCGACGGCCAGCCCCAGTCCGGTGGACCGCAGCACACTGGTGTCGGTGAGGCTCACCAGGAAGCCGATCGCGCACGCGGTCAGCGCGCCGTAGGCGGCGGCCCGCAGTTCGCGGGGCAGCGAGTGCTGGATCCGGCCCAGCGCGAAGCAGAGGGCTGCCAGAGCGACCCCGGAGACGAGACCGAGCAGGACCTGTCCGCCGGTGCTGGGGCCGCCGTCGCGGCGGATGAACGCCGCGTAGAACCCGTAGATCACGCCGAGCACCAGAGGAAGTGCCCAGGCGAGCGAGGTGTGATGCGGGGTCCGCGCATGGGCGCGGGGCCCCCTTCGGCCGGGCATGGCTGCGTGTGTGGCCATCGCGGACAGCTCCTTCCGTCGCCCCCGTCGCACGCCCCCGTTTCTCCAGAGCACACCCGGCCGCGCGTCCCGGCAACTCGAATGGCGTACGGTCCGCAGCGGCCCGGCTCCGGACGGGATTGTCTGGAGGGGTGCGGACCTCTTCCTCGGCCACCTCCCCGGCCCCGTCGCCCGCCCCGGCCTCGACGATCTCGGCGGTCTCGGTGGCCCTCTCGGCGGTCCTGCTCGTCCTGCTCACCGTCCTCGTGCCGCTGAGCGCGCTCTCCGCCTGGGTCGACCTGGAGATCGACGACACCGACCGGTATGTGGCCGCCGTGTCCCCGCTCTCCTCCGACCCTGCGGTTCAGGCCACCGTCGCGGACCTGGTCACCGACGAGGCGATGGAGCGGATCGATCTCGGTCCGCTCCAGGACACGGTCCGGGAGTTCCTGCACGAGACCGTGCGGTCGTTCACCACCACCGAGGCCTTTCGCGCCGCCTGGGACACCGCGAACCGCGCCGCCCACGAGGCAGTGAAGGCCGCCCTGGACGGCGACAGCGGTCAAGCCGTCACGATCGACCTGGCACCGGTGATCGACCAGGTCAAACAGAACCTGGTGCGCGACGGGGTGCCGTTCGCGGACCAGATCCCCGTGGAGCGGACGGAGATCACCCTGCTGGGCCCCGGTCAGGCCGACGAACTGCGGGACTCGTTCCACTGGCTCCGCTACTGCAGCATCTGGCCGGCCGTCGCCACGCTGGTACTCCTCGTCCTGGTCGTGGGCATCGCCACCGTACGGGGCGGGCTGCGGGCCGGGCTGTGGGCCACCGCGGTGGTGGGCGCGGGGTTCGTGCTCGGTGCGATTCTGCTCCGGGTCGTGGTCGCGGTCGGCCGCGGCCGGGTGCTGGACGAGGTGCCGAGCAGCGACCGGGACGCGGCCGCGGCGGTCGTCGACGCCCTGACCGCCTCACTGCGGACCACCGTGTGGTGGGTGCTGGCGGTCGGTGCGGTCCTGCTCGTGGGAGCGGTGCTGGCCCGGGTGCTGCGGCGGCGCGGGAAGACCTCCGCCGTAGCGCGCTGAGACGTCCGCCGACGTGTGACGAGGGCCCGGCCGACGTGCGACGGGGCGGCGCCCGGGTGAGAGTGGGATCCGTGATCGCCACCGCGCGACGACCACCGCCGAACGAACCCGAAAGAGGCGTCATGGCCGACAGCGACATCCTGGAGCACATCGACGAACTGGTCTCCGAGGAGCGCGACCTGCGCGACCGCTCCGTGGCGCAGATGGGCCTGTCCACGGGCGAGAAGGCCCGGCTGCGGGCGGTGGAGGTCCAGCTCGACCAGTGCTGGGACCTGCTGCGCAGACGTCGGGCGCTCAGCGAGTACGGCGAGGACCCCTCGACGGCGAAGGTCCGCCCCGCCGACGAGGTGGAGGGGTATCAGGGCTGACCCGGGTTTCAGCCGACCGGGTCTTTCGGCCCGCTCGCGTCTCAGCCGACCTGGTGTTCCGGCCGGGCCGGTCCTTCAGCTGACCGGGTGTTTCACGTGAAACACCGGACCGGAGTCCGCCCTGGCCTCAGTTCTCCGGTGCGCGGCCCTGAAGTCGCTCCATCTCCCGGCGGTCGCGCTTGGTCGGGCGGCCCGCGCCCCGGTCCCGTACGGGCACCTGGATCGCGATCTCGCGGGGCGGCGGGGGCGGACTGTTGTCGACGAAGCACTCCACAGCCACCGGCGGACCGACCCGCTTCTTCACGATCTTCGAGACGACGACCACCCGGTCCCGCCCCGCGTGCCGGAGCCGCACCTCATCGCCGACGCGTACGGCCTGTGCGGGCTTGGCCCGGTCGCCGCCGACCTTCACATGCCCCGCCCGGCAGGCAGCGGCCGCCTGGGCACGGGTCTTCGTCAGCCGGACCGACCAGATCCACACGTCGACCCGGACGCTGCCTTCCGCCTGCGGCGCGTTACCGGAA
The DNA here is from genome assembly GCF_018866325.1 of Streptomyces sp. YPW6. Classification (NCBI taxonomy): domain Bacteria; kingdom Bacillati; phylum Actinomycetota; class Actinomycetes; order Kitasatosporales; family Streptomycetaceae; genus Streptomyces; species Streptomyces sp. YPW6. The sequence goes on along the minus strand of NZ_CP076457.1, from coordinate 3,902,655 downwards.
ACCATGCCGTCGACTCTAATGCGGACCGGGCGGCTAGCGAGAGGCAATAAATCCCCGCAAGCCGCCCGGCCTCCTGCTACCTGCTACCTGCTACCTGCCGGACCTCACACGCCGATGTCGCGCCCGTCCTTGCGCCAGACGGCGACGACGGAGGGACGGACGATCTTGCCGGGCCCATCAGGCCAGACGCTCGCCGGATTCTCCACGGAGGCCCCGTCGATCTCGCCCGGGTGCTGGACCGCCACCAGGACCCGGCGGTCCTGGATGACCGGGCCGCAGGTCTCGGCCCCGGCCGGAACGGTCAGGAACTGCTTCAGCTCGCCACGCCGGTCACCATGGGTCGCCACGCCGAACAGCCCGTCGTGGGAGCCGAGCGCGTTGCCGTCCGTCGAGATCCAGAGGTTGCCGTGGGCGTCGAACGCCACGTTGTCCGGGCAGGAGATGGGGCTGACGCTCTCCTTGGGGAAACCGGCGAAGTACGTCGCCGGGTCGTCCGGGTCGCCCGCCACGAGGAACAGCCGCCAGGCGAAGCCGTCGCTCGTCGGGTCGTCCCAGTTCTCCGCCAGCTCCAGGATCTGCCCGTGCTTGTTGGCGTTGCGCGGGTTCGCCTCGTCCGCGGCGGGCTTGCCCGCCTTGCCGCGGTCCGAGTTGTTGGTGAGCGCGACGTAGACCCGGCCGGTGCGCGGCGAGGGCTCGACGTCCTCGGGGCGGTCCATCTTGGTCGCGCCGACCTTGTCGCCGGCGAGCCGGGTGTAGACGTACACCTCCTCGGCGGTCATGCCCGGGACGTGCGAGGTGGTGCCGGTGGCCAGCGGGATCCAGACGCCGCTGCCGTCGAACTCCCCGTCGTTGGGGAGCTTTCCGGTGCCGTCGATCTCGTCGACCGGCGAGTCGCCGGTCAGCTTGGCCACGTACAGCGTGCCCTCGTCCAGCAGCGTCAGGTTGTGCTCGCGGGCGGCACGCGAGTTCCCCTTCTTCATGCGCTTGCTGGAGACGAACTTGTAGAGGTAGTCGAACTTCTCGTCGTCGCCCATGTAGACGACCGGGCGGCCGTCGGAGGTGAGCCGGGGCTGCGCGGCCTCGTGCTTGAACCGGCCCAGCGCGGTCCGCTTGCGCGGGGTGGAGTCCGGGTCGTACGGGTCGAGTTCGACGACCCAGCCGAAGCGGTTGGCCTCGTTGGGCTCCTTCGCGAGGTCGAACCGCCGGTCGAACCTCTCCCACTTGCGTCCCGTGGCGCCCGTGCCGATCCCGTACCGCTTGTGCTCGGCGGTGGTGCCGTTGGCGAAGTACTGGTTGAAGTTCTCCTCGCCGTGCAGCGTGGTGCCCCACGGAGTGGTGCCGCCCGCACAGTTGTTGAGGGTGCCGAGCACCTTGCGGCCGGTGCGGTCGGCGGACGTGCGCAGGAGGGCGCTTCCCGCGGCCGGACCCGTCATGCGGAACTCGCTGGTCGCGGTGAGCCGGCGGTTCAGCGGGTGCCGGTGGACCGGGCCCAGCTTGCCGGTGCGGTGCTCCTCCTGGACGACGACCACGGAGAGTCCGTGCGCCGCCCAGGCGATCTCGACCTGCTCGCGGGTCGGGTTGGCCGGATCGTAGCCGCGGAACATGAGGATCTCGTCCGTGTACTCATGGTTCGCGACCATCACCTGTCGGCCGCGCTCGCCGCGCAGCGGGAGCAGGGACAGGAAGTCGTTGTTGTAACCGAACTGGCCCGCCTGCGCCTTCGCCGTCTGCTTGTCCGGGTCGAAGGCGGGGGCGCCGCGCAGGATCGGCTCGCCCCAGCGGATCACCACGTTCTGGGCGTATCCGTCGGCGACGGTGACCTTGTCGTCCCTGTTGGGCGCGACCGGCGAGAACCTCAGGCCCCGCGCGCCCGACGCCCCCGGTTTCTGCGGACGGCCCGGTTTGCCGCCGTGCCCGGCGAGCGCGGCGGCCTCGGCCTGCGGGGCGTTCGGGCCGGTCAGCGCGGCGGTTCCGGCGGCGGTGGCGACGGTGACCACGGCGGCGGCGCGCATCATCGAGCGGCGCGACACGGCACCGGCGATGATGTCGCCGGCGTACTCGTTGTCGCTGGTGTTGGGCGTCTCCTTGAAGCAGGCGTCCCCACAGCGGAAGCGGCAGGTCAGCGCGGAACGCCCACCGGGATGCGAGCTGATGAACGGCAGCAGATTACGCACGTGGATTCCCTCCGTCTGGTGTCGTGCGTGACGGTAGGGGCGCCTCCACCCGGTCCGAGGGACTCCCGGTGAACGCCGGGTGAAGTCCGGGCCACCGCTGTTCCCTTGAAGGCCGGCGACGGATCCCGCCGAAGGACCGTGGTACATGCCGCGATGAACTCGGTCCGGGAACGGTTTCGGCTCGGTTGACGCAGGGGTGGGCCGCACCGGCGAACGGCCGGATCCGGCCGCTAACCTTACGTATCCGTCCTGGCCAGGGAGGAATTCACCCCAGGTCGGACATTCACCGCACCCAACTCATGCGAAAGGCCTCGCCCATGGGCATTCGGAGCTTGCTGCGTAAGGTGTTCGGCCGCACGGAGCAGGACGAGCCGGCCACGGCCACCGTCCCGCCCCAGGCCGAGCGCACTCAGCCCAAGGAGACGGAGCCGGAGACCACTTCGGCGGCGGAGCCCGCGGCGGAGCCGAAGGCATCGATCCCGGCCCCGGCCTCGCCCTCTTCTCCGGCCGCGGAATCCACGGACCGTGACGGGTCGCTCGCCGCCGACCTGGTGGCGGACGCCTTCGACAAGGCGGCCACGCCGGCGTCCCCGAGCGTCCCCGCGCAGGGGTCGGCTCCGCAGGACGCTCTCGACGACACTCCGGCAGACGCCCCCGAGCAGTCCCCGAAGGCGGAGCAGCCCGAGGAGCCGGTGGCCGCCGAGAAGACCGAGGCGCCCGCCGCGGCCGAGGAGCCGGTGGCCGCCGAGGAGCGCGCCGAGAAGACCGAGGCGCCCGCGTCGGCGCCGGAGCCGATCACGATCGACCTCGACCTCGACGAGGCCCCGACGACCGCGCCGGCTCAGGAGGTCACGCCCGAACCGGCACCGGCGGAAGCGGAAGCACCGGCGGAGAGCCCGAAGAGCGCCCCCGAGGCACCCCAGGCCGCCGCCGAGACCCCGAAGGCGCCCGAGCCCCCCACGGGCTCCGAAGCCTCGACGGCGCCGGAGGCCGCAGAGACTCCTGCCGTCCCGGAGACCCCGGAGCCCATGGGGACACCGGTGGTCGCGGAGACCCCGGAACCCGAGGACACCGCGGCAGTCGCAGAAAGCCCGGCGGCCCCCGAGATCCCGGCCGTCGTGGAAGCCCCCGCCGTCGCGGAGACCCCGGCAGCCCCCGCCGCACCGGAGCCGACCGTTCCCGCCGCAGCGCAGGTGCCGGTCCCGGCCGCGTCGGAGCCCGCCCCCGGCAAGCCCGCCACCACGCTCGCGCGCGTCAAGTCGCGTGCTCCGCAGCTCGCCGCCCCGTACAAGGCGGCGCAGGCGGCGCTCAAGGCGCACGGGCTGACCGGGCTCCGCGCCCGCGTCTACCTGGTGCTCGACCGCTCCGGCTCGATGCGGCCCTTCTACAAGGACGGCAGCGCGCAGCACCTGGGCGACCGGACGCTCGCGCTCGCCGCGCACCTGGACGAGGACGCCACCGTGCAGGTCGTCTTCTTCTCGACGGACATCGACGGCACCGGCTCCCTGGAACTCTCCGGCCACGAGGGCCGCGTCGACGAGCTGCACGCGGGGCTCGGACGGCTCGGCCGGACGCACTACCACCGCGCGGTCGAGGAGGTCGTCGCGCACTACGAGAAGACGGAGGCCACCGGTCCGGCTCTCGTGATCTTCCAGACGGACGGTCCGCCGGACGCCAAGCAGGCCGCCCGGCAGGCTCTGGCGGACGCGGCGCGGCTGCCCCTGTTCTTCCGGTTCGTCGCCTTCGGCGAGCAGGACGCGAAGGGCTTCGACTTCCTGCGGAAGCTCGACGTCCCGAACGCCGGGTTCTTCCACGCCGGACCGGCCCCCCGCGAGATCGCGGACGCCGAGCTCTACCGGGAGATCCTCGCCGGTCTGCCGGACTGGACCGCCGCCCGCGAGGCCGGCTCCGAAGCCTGATCGACCGGCAGCCGTACGGTCACGGCGAGACCGCCGCCCTCCGGGCCCGGTACCGCCGTGACCGTACCGCCGTGAGCCACCGCGATCGACCGGACGATCGACAGGCCGAGGCCCGACCCCGGGCCCATCCGGTCGCGGCCCTCGCCCCGCCGGAACGGCTCGAAGAACCCCGCGACATCGGCCTCGGAGACCCTCGGTCCGGTGTTGCGCACCAGCAGGGCCCCCTCCCCGCTCAGCGCGACCTCCACCGAGCCGCCCGGCACGTTGTACGTGACGGCGTTGGCCAGCAGATTCGCCACCAGCTGGGCGAGCAGCAGCCGGTTGCCGCGCACGGAACAGGCGGCCACCTCGACGTTCACCACCGGGCCGGCGCCGCCCGCTCCCCGGCCTTCCGGGCCTGCGCCGCCCGGCTCCCGGTGCTCCGGGCCGTCGCCGCCCCCTCCCGCCGGATACCGCGCCGCCTCCTCCCGGACCACATGGTCGAGTCGGAGCACCTCACGTTCGTCCGTGGCCAGGCCCCGTTCGCTGCGGGCCAGCACGAGCAGCCCCTCGATGAGCCGCTCACTGCGCCGGTTGGTGTCCAGCAGGGTCTGCCGCGTGCGGGCGAGTTCCTCGGGCGACGGCTCCTCCAGGCCGATCTGGATCGCGGCGCGCTGGGTAGCCAGCGGGGTCCGCAGCTCGTGCGAGGCGTTCGCGATGAATCTGCGCTGGCTGTCGAACGCCCTCTCCAGGCGGCCCAGCAGCGCGTCCAGCGTGTCGCCCAGCTCCTTCAGCTCGTCGTCCGGGCCACTGGACGCGATCCGCTCGTGCAGCGTCTTCTCCGAGAGCCGGCGGGCCTTCGCGGTCATCGCGTGAACGGGCCGCAGGACCCGGCCCGCTATCCACCAGCCCACCCCGACCGCGCCCGCCGTCATCACGAGCAGCGCGGCGAACGACCAGTTCAGGAGCTGCTCGCCCGCTGCCTCGCTGACATGGTCGGTGAGCTCGTAGGCGGTGGGCGAACCGGTGAAGCCACGGGCGACGAAGGGGCCGTCCACGGTGTACCCGGGCGGGACGACGACCACAGCCGTGGAGGCGATGGCCCGCGCCTCGGTCTCCGTACCGGCGCGGGAGGCCAGGTTGACGGTGGCCAGCAGGGCCGTGCCGAGCACCAGGAAGACACCGCCGTACACGAGGGCGATGCGAGTGCGGATCGTCGAATGCGGCAGCTTCGAGGCGTCCAGCAACCGCCGCGGCCAGGACGGCCGCTTCACAGCGCGTACCCGACGCCCGGCACGGTGCGGATCAGCGCGGGCTCGCCGAGCTTCGCGCGGAGCTCGCCCATGCAGACACGCACGGCATCGGGGTGGGGTCTCCCCTGCTCGAACGAGGGCTGAGAGCTCGGGGAAGGAGCGGCGTTGGCGTCCCAGGCCCGCTCCAGCAGCTCTTGCGCGCCGACCGTGCCGCCGTCGGCCTCCAGGAGCAGTTGCAGCACGGTGAACTCCTTCGGGGAGAGATCCAGGTCCCGGCCGTCGCGGAGCGCCGAGCGCCGTACGGTGTCGAGCCGGATGCCGTGGCGCTCCAGCTGGGGCGGTACGGGGCGGGCGGTGCGTCGGCGCAGGGCGCGTACCCGGGAGACCAGCTCGGGGAACTCGAACGGCTTGGCCACGTAGTCGTCGGCCCCCAGGTCGAGCCCGGCGACCCGGTCCTCCATGGCTCCGGAGGCGGTGAGCATCAGGATCCGGGTGCGGGATCCGGCGGCGACCAGGCGGCGGGCCACGTCATCGCCGTGGACCCGGGGGAGGTCGCGGTCGAGGACGACGACGTCGTAGTCGTGGAGGCCGAGGTAGGCGAGGGCCGCGTCCCCGCTGTAGACGGTGTCGACCGCGAAGCCCGCCCGGCGCAGTCCGGTGGCGACCAGCTCCGCGAGGACCTCCTCGTCCTCGGCGACCAGTACCCGCATGGTGATGTCCCCTGCCTCGTGCCCGCTTGTCCGCTCCCCCCAAGGATGCGACTTTCCCGCCGGAACCATGACGCGGGGGGCTGTTTCGCGAAACCCCCCGTCGGAGGACCGCCCTCCGTCCGCGCACGGGCCGCCGCTCATCGATGTGAGTGGATCTTGATCGGGCCGTTAGGATTTCGACCATGGCGGCCACTGGATCCGAGAAGCAGGGGGCGACGGCGTACTACGTCTCGACCCCCATTTACTACGTCAACGACGCTCCTCACCTGGGCCACGCCTACACGACCGTCGCAGGCGACGTGCTCACGCGCTGGCACCGCCAGCGCGGCGAGAAGGTGTGGTACCTCACCGGCACGGACGAGCACGGTCAGAAGATCATGCGCACGGCCGAGGCGAACGACGTGACTCCGCAGGCCTGGGCGGACAAGCTCGTCGAGGAGGCGTGGAAGCCCCTCTGGGAGCACCTCAACATCGCGAACGACGACTTCATCCGGACGACGGAGAAGCGGCACACCGACCGGGTGCAGGAGTTCGTGCAGGACCTGTACGACAAGGGCGAGATCTACAAGGGCGGGTACGAGGGCCCGTACTGCGTGGGCTGCGAGGAGTACAAGCTCCCCGGCGATCTGGTCGACGGCGAGGGCGAGTTCGCCGGTCAGAAGCTCTGCCCGATCCACAAGAAGCCGGTGGAACTCCTCCAGGAGGAGAACTACTTCTTCAAGCTCAGCGCGTACGGCCCGAAGCTGCTGGAGTTCTACGCGGCGAACCCGGACTTCATCCAGCCCGAGTCGGCGCGCAACGAGGTCGTGAACTTCGTCGAGCAGGGTCTGCAGGACCTGTCGATCTCGCGCTCGACGTTCGACTGGGGCGTCCCGGTGCCGTGGGACGACAAGCACGTCATCTACGTGTGGGTCGACGCGCTGCTCAACTACGCGACGGCGGTCGGCTACGGCGCCAACCAGGAGAAGTTCGACGGTACGTTCCCGGCGAACGTGCACCTGATCGGCAAGGACATCCTCCGCTTCCACTCGGTGATCTGGCCCGCGATGCTGATGGCGCAGGGGCTGCCGCTGCCGGGCAAGGTCGTCGCCAACGGCTGGCTGATGGTCGGCGGCGAGAAGATGTCCAAGTCGAACCTGACCGGCATCAAGCCGCAGGACCTGACCTCGCACTTCGGTGTGGACGCCTACCGCTGGTACTTCCTGCGGGCCATCTCCTACGGCAGCGACGGATCGTTCTCCTGGGAGGACTTCTCCGCCCGCTACACCTCCGAGCTGGCCAACGACTACGGCAACCTGGCCTCGCGGGTGGCGGCGATGGTCGGCAAGTACTTCGGCGGGGCCCTGCCGGAGGACAAGGCCGCCGGTGCCGCCGAGCAGGCCGTGCGGGACGGTCTGGCGAAGGCCGTGGCGACGGCCGACCGGAAGATCGGCGAGGAGCTGGACTTCCAGGGCGGCATCCTGGCGATCTTCGACTTCGTGAAGCAGGTCAACGGCTACATCACGGAGCAGGAGCCGTGGAAGGTGGCCAAGGACACCACCCTGGAGGGCCAGGCCCGCCTGGCGACCGTCCTCTACACGGCCGCCGAGTCGCTGCGCGGGGTCGCGGTGCTGCTCAACGCGGTGATGCCGGAGACCTCGCAGAAGCTCTGGGAGTCCCTGGGCGCCGAGGAGTCCCTGGGCGCGCTGGCCGGCCAGAGGGTCCAGGACGCGGGCGCGTGGGGCATCCTGCCCGCGGGCGCGACGGTCACGAAGGGCGCGGTGCTGTTCCCGCGTCTGGAGGAGAAGCCGGCGTAACGCCCCCGTACGTACGCCGGGAGCCCGGGACCGCTGCTCGCGGTCCCGGGCTCCTCACGCTGCGGCGCGGGCATGCGCCTTGGCCGACGAAGGCGTCGGCAGGAGCGAGACCGGCATCGGGGCGAGCATGGCCCGTACGCCCGGTCACCACCTCACCGCCTCAGCGTCTCCCCGTCGCCCATCACGATCACCGGGTTCATCTCGGGGTCCAGGGTGCGCAGGAGTTCCTCCATGCGCTCCTCGGGGACGGAGACACAGCCCTGGGTCGGGCCGCCGTGGTCGACGTGGATCCAGATGCCGCCGCCGCGTTCGAGGCCGAGTGGACGGGTGCGGTCTAGGGGGCTGACGCCCTCGGTGCGGTTGTAGTTGATCGCCACGACGTAGTCGAAGGAGCCCTCCAGCGGCTCACCGAAGAAGCCCTCGCCGTCGACGGCGAACCGGGGGTGCTCGTCGTACGGCAGCAGCGCGCCGGGGTCGGGTAGCCGGCCGCCCGCGTCGGTGAGGGGGTAGACGCCCGTGGGCGATCTGCGGTCGCCCGCCACGTGGTAGTCCGTCCAGCCGTCCATGCCGTTGTGGGCCGGCCAGGGTCCCGCGACCGGCTCCCAGCCCTGTGCCGGGTCCGCGCGGCTGTACAGGACCGCGCGGGAGCGGTACGAGTCGGTCTCCTCGCCGGTCACGACGAAGGCCTGCCGGGCCTCGGCGGGGATCTGGGCCAGGGTCTGCGGTCCCAGGTCCGGGATCTCGGCGGGGCCCGGCGCGAGCGTCGGGCCGGGGGAGGACCGAAGGGCGGACGCGGCGTCGGACTGTGGGCCGGCGGCACCCTGCCCCGGAACGCCGGCCGGGGTCTTCTCCGGAGCGGCGCCGGAGGAGCAGCCGGTGAGCAGCAGGGCCAGGGCGAGGAGGGGCGCGACGAGCAGGGCGGGGGGACGGCGGGGGAGGGACACGGCGGTGGGGCTCCTCGGATGGCGGCGGGCGGCGCGCGGGGCGGGCTGCGAGAGGGGGGTCTCGGTGCCAGTCTTTGCCGGGTCCGCCCCGGCCGAACCCGAACCGGGGCCATCCGGCTGTACCACGTCGCCCGGCCGTCACCGGCACTCGCGGGCAGGCAACGAAACAGCCCCCGATCAGGTGATCGGGGGCTGTTTCACGTGAAACATCCGGAGAGCGGCACGACGCTCTCCGGGCGCCTACTGGTCGGCGGCGGGCTTCTCCGACGCGCCCTTCGCCGCGACCGGCTTGCGCAGCTGGATGTTCAGCTCGCGCAGACGGGTCTCGTCCAGCTCGGTCGGGGCGCCCATCATCAGGTCCTGGGCGTTGCCGTTGAGCGGGAAGGCGATGGTCTCGCGGATGTTCGGCTCGTCCGCGAGCAGCATGACGATGCGGTCGACGCCGGGGGCGATGCCACCGTGCGGCGGGGCGCCGAGGCGGAACGCGCGGAGCATGCCCGCGAACTCGTGCTCGACGGTCTCGCGGTCGTAGCCGGCGATCTCGAAGGCCTTCAGCATCAGCTCGGGCTCGTGGTTGCGGATGGCGCCCGAGGACAGCTCGATGCCGTTGCAGACGATGTCGTACTGCCAGGCGAGGATGTCCAGCGGGTCCTTCTCCTCCAGGTCGGCGAGGCCGCCCTGGGGCATCGAGAAGGGGTTGTGCGAGAAGTCGATCTTCCCGGTCTCCTCGTCCCGCTCGTACATCGGGAAGTCGACGATCCAGCAGAACCGGAAGACGCCCTCCTCGAAGTGACCGGCGCGCTTGGCGGCCTCGACCCGGACCGCCGACATGATCTTGGAGACCTCGTCGAATTCGCCCGCACCGAAGAAGACGGCGTGGCCCGGGACCAGCGAGAGGCGCTCGGTGAGCGTCTTGACGTCGGTCTCGGTGAGGAACTTGGCGATCGGTCCGGCCAGCGTGCCGTCCTCGCCCACACGCACCCAGGCCAGGCCCTTGGCGCCGTGCTCGACGGCGTACTCACCGAGGCCGTCGAAGAACTTCCGGGACTGGCCCGCGGTGTCCGGGACCGGCAGCGCGCGGACGTGCTTGCCGGCGAACGCCTTGAAGCCGGAGTCGGCGAAGACGTCCGAGATGTCGACGAGCTCCAGCTTGGCGCGCAGGTCCGGCTTGTCGTTGCCGTACTTCAGCATCGACTCGCGGAACGGGATGCGCGGGAACGGCGAGGTGACCTCGCGGCCGTTGCCGAACTCGGTGAAGAGCTCGGTCATCAGCTTCTCGATCGGCTGGAAGACGTCTTCCTGCTCGACGAACGACATCTCGACATCGAGCTGGTAGAACTCGCCCGGCGAGCGGTCCGCGCGGGCGTCCTCGTCGCGGAAGCAGGGCGCGATCTGGAAGTAGCGGTCGAAGCCCGAGATCATCAGCAGCTGCTTGAACTGCTGCGGGGCCTGCGGCAGCGCGTAGAACTTGCCGGGGTTCAGCCGGGACGGGACGACGAAGTCACGGGCGCCCTCGGGGGAGGTCGCGGTGAGGATCGGGGTGGCCATCTCGTTGAAGCCGAGCGCGACCATCTTCGAGCGGATGGCGGCGATCACGGACGAGCGCAGCATGATGTTGCGGTGCATGCGCTCGCGCCGCAGGTCCAGGAAGCGGTACTCCAGGCGCCGCTCCTCGTTGACGCCGTCCTCGGCGTTGATCGTGAACGGCAGCGGGGCGGCCTCGCCGAGCACCTCGACCTCGGAGACCTCGATCTCGATCTCGCCGGTCGGCAGCTCCGGGTTGACGTTGTCGGCGCCGCGCGCGGAGACCTTGCCGTCGATCCGGACGACGGTCTCCTTGGTGAGCTTCGCCAGGGCCTCGTTGCCGGGGGTGCCGGGGCGGGCGACGAGCTGCACCAGACCGTAGTGGTCGCGCAGATCGATGAAGAGGATGCCGCCCAGGTCTCGGCGATTGTGCAGCCAGCCGCTCAGCCGGACGTCGGTGCCGACGTCAGAGGCGCGGAGCTCGCCGCAGGTGTGGGACCTGTACCGATGCATCGTCGTTCATCCAGTCTTCGCGGTTAGGGGTGGATTGAGCCTCCCCAGGCTACCGCCCAGGGGCGGGAGCCTTCATTTCCCTTTGCGCGGCCGCACTCGTCGCCCCCGGGCAGGTGGCGGGCTCTCGGTGGCGTCCATCGAGCAGATCTTCCTAAAGTGGGGCAATGCGCACCGAGGAAGTCCTGGCCGCGATCGCGACGGGCCTGTGGCGCTGGGACAACGCAGCCGGCACGGTCACGCTCGACGCGGAGGCGGCCCGGCTGCTCGGCCTGCCTCCCGAGCCCGGCAGCTACCGGGAGGCGGCGGTGCGCTCCCGTTTCCACCCGGTCGACTGGAACGAGATCTACGGGGTGGTGAACCTCGCGGTCGCCGAGGGCAGCCTGGCCGAGGCGCGGCTGCGGATCGTGGACGAGCGCGGGCAGGTCCTGCGTACCGTGCGCAGCCGCTCCAAGCCGGTCCTCCCGGCCGGCGAGGACGTCGACACGGGCGCCTATGTCCTCTACGGCACGCTCCAGGAGGTCGCCGAGCCGCAGCCCGGCTCCACCGCTGCCGCCCACACGCCGATCACCGGGGACTGGCGGCGGTCCCGGGAGGCGTTCCTGCTGGACGCCGGGCGGGCGCTGGCCGAGGCCCGGTCCACCGCGGAGGTGCTGCGGGTGGCCGGGTCGCTGTCCATGCCGGGGTTCTCCCCGGACGGCCTCGCGGTCTTCGGCTCCGCCGGGGAGCGGCTGACGATCATCGGGCACCACGGGCACAGCCTGGGCGACGAGGAACCCTTCACCGACATGCCCCTGGACACCGACTATCCGGCCGCCGAGGTGGTCCGGACCGGCCGCGCGATCTACCTCCCCTCCCCCGACGAGTACCGCCGCCGCTATCCGGCCACCTGGCCGCTCGCCCGGCGCTTCGGGCGGCAGTCCTGGGCCTTCCTGCCGCTGGTGTCGTCCGGCCGCACGATGGGCGCCTGGATGGCGGGGTTCCAGCATCCGGTGAGGTTCTCCCCGGACGAGCGCGCGGTGCTCTCGACGGTCGCCCGGATGCTCGCGCAGGCCCTGGCCCGCGCCGGGGTCGCCGAGACGGAACGCGAGCTGTCGCTGGGGCTCCAACGGTCGATGATGCCGACGCTGGGTCCGGAGATCCCCGGGATGACGGTGGCCGCGCGGTATGTGCCGACCGGCGGCGGGCTCCAGGTGGGCGGCGACTGGTACGACATGATCCCGCTGCCCAACGGCCGTATCGCCCTGGTCATCGGCGACGTCCAGGGCCATGACGTACGGGCCGCCGGACTGATGGGCCAGCTCCGCATCGCCCTGCGCGCCTACGCCTCCGAGGGGCACCGCCCGGACGCCGTGCTCGCCCGGGCCTCGCGCTTCCTGTCCGGGCTGACCGACGCGTACGAGAACGTCGAGGGCGACGAGGAGCCCGCGGCACCCCGCTTCGCGACCTGCCTGTACGCGGAGGTCGACCCGGAGGCCGGGACCCTGGACATCGCCCGCGCCGGCCACCCCGACCCGGTGGTGATCAGCACGGACGGGACCGCGGTGATCCGGCAGACGGCCGGTGGGCTGCCGCTCGGTATCGAGACGGACACCGATTACCCCACCACCCGGGTGGTCCTGGAACCCGGCGAAACGATCATGCTGTGCACGGACGGCCTCATCGAGACCGGCGGGCACGACATGGCGACCGGCTGGACCCGGCTGCGCCCGGTCCTGGAGAAGCCCGTCGAAGACCTGGAACAGCTCGCCGACGCCTTGGTCCAGGCCGTGCACGGGCCGACCTCCCACTACACGACGGGACCGCTCGCGGACCGGCGGGAGGACGACATCGCGGTCCTGGTGCTGCGGCGCGAAAGCGCCCCGGCCCCGGAGGCGCCGCCGCGTCGCAGCGTCCTGACCATCGCGCAGGCCGAGCCCGAGCGGATCTCGGTGGGACGGCAGCTCGTGCGGGAGCTGCTGCACGACTGGCGCGATCCCGAGCAGGTCGACTCGGCGGTCCTGATGGTCTCCGAGATGGCCACCAACGTGCTCGTCCACACGGACGGGGACGCGCTGATGGTGGCGGAGATCTCCGGTGAGCAGGGAGAACGGCGGCTGCGCGTCGAGGTCGCCGACGCCAGCGACGAGCTCCCGCACAAGCGCCGTCCGGGCGAGATGGCGTCCAGCGGGCGCGGGCTGGTGCTGATGGAGATGCTGGCGGACGCGTGGGGGGTGGATCCGCGGGGGGAGGGGAAGTCCATCTGGTTCGAGCTGTACGAGTCGGATGAGCCGGGGGAGTTCGCCGGGCTGGCGGCGACCTAGGCGGGAGAGCGAGCGCACCAGGCCCCGGCGCCCTGAGCAGACGGGCGAACCCACCAGGCCCCGGCGCCCTGAGCAGACGGGCGAGCCCACCAGGCCGCGGCGTACTGAGCAGACGGGCGAGCTCACCGGGGCGGCGGTGACCTGAGCGGATGGAGGGGGAGACCCCGGGCCCCGGTCTGCCCGCGTGCGCCGGCCCGCGACCGCCGCGGTTGCGTCCTCAGACCCCGGACGGGCCGGGAGGGGCGTCCGTCGGGCCGGAGCGGCTGCCCGGCGGGGTGGAGCCCTGAGGGCCACCGGGTCTCCCGCGCAGTTCGCCCAGGACGCCGAAAGCCGCCGCGCAGAGCGGGACCGCCAGCAGCATGCCCAGGAGTCCGGCCACGCTCGCTCCCGCCGTCAGGGCGATCATGATCATCGCGGGGTGCATCTGGACCGTACGGCTCTGGATCATCGGCTGGAGCACATGGCCCTCCAGCACCTGGACCGCGAGCACCACGCCCAGCGCCCACAGGGCGATCACGAACCCCCGGTCGGCCAGCGCGACCAGCACCGCCACCGCACCGGAGAGGAACGCCCCGAGGTAGGGGATGTACGCGCCGACGAAGACGAGCGCGCCGAGCCCCACCGCCCCCGGCACGTCCAGGATGAGCAGGCCGACCGTGATGCAGACGGCGTCGATCAAGGCGATGAACGTGGTGCCGCGCATGAAGCCCTCGACGGCCTCGAACGCCCGCCGCCCCATGGCCTCCACCAGGTCCCCCGTGCCGCGCGGGGCCACCGCGTGGGCCAGGTCGACCGCCCGGTCCGAGTCGCGCAGGAAGAAGAAGGTCAGGAGCAGGGCCAGCACGCTGGTCGCCACCAGTGAGCCGATCAGGCTGATGCCGCTGAGCAGCCCGCCCGCCGCGCTCGCCCCGAACCTGTCGACCAGGCTCTTCGCGTTGTCGGCCAGGTCGTCGACGTCGGTGGTCCCGGCGATCTCCAGGTGGTCGACGATCCACTGGCCCGCGTCCTTCAGCGAGGCGACGATCTGGTCGCCGGAGTCGACGAGGGCGGTGACGACGATGTACCCGGCGCCGCCGACCACCGCGACGAGGGCGGCGCAGGTCAGCCCCGCGGCCAGCGAACGGTTGAGGCGGCGCGCGATCAGCAGACGGTGGACGGGTCCGAGCAGCGCGGTGCCGAGCAGGGCCAGCAGCACCGGGGTGACCGCGGTCTTGAGGGCGACGACCAGCCAGATCGCCACGGCGGCCACGCCCACGACGAGCAGGACCACACCGCACCAGGCGGCGGCGCGGCGGGCGCTGTCGGGCAGGAGGGGCTCGGGTGCGGGCACCCTCCCAGCCGATCACGGGGTGCGTCGGCGGGCCCGCCGACGCACCCCGTACGGGTGACGAGGCGTCACATGCCGTGGACCGCGGGGACCGTACCCAGGCGGCCGGCCTGGAAGTCCTCGAAGGCCTGCTTCAGTTCGGCCTGACTGTTCATCACGAACGGCCCGTAGTGCGCCATCGGCTCCCGGATCGGGCGGCCGCCGAGAAGGACGACCTCCAGATCCGGGGTGTTGCCGTCCTGCCGCTCGTCCGAGCGGACGGTCAGCGAACCGCCGGCCCCGAACACCGCGGTCTGGCCCATCGCGACCGGACGGCGCTCCGCGCCGACCGTGCCGCGCCCGGCCAGGACGTACGCGAGGCCGTTGAAGTCCTCGCGCCACGGCAGGGTCACCTCGGCGCCGGGCCGGACGGTGGCGTGGATCATCGTGATCGGGGTGTGGGTGATCCCCGGGCCCTGGTGGCCGTCGAGCTCACCGGCGATGACACGGAGCAGCGCGCCGCCGTCCGGGGAGGCGAGGAGCTGGACCTCGCCGCCGCGGATGTCCTGGTAGCGCGGGTCCATCATCTTGTGGGCCTTCGGCAGGTTCACCCAGAGCTGGAGGCCGTGGAAGAGGCCGCCGGACAGGACGAGGGACTCCGGCGGGGCCTCGATGTGCAGCAGGCCCGAGCCGGCGGTCATCCACTGGGTGTCGCCGTTCTCTATGGTGCCGCCGCCACCGTTGGAGTCCTGGTGGACGAAGGTTCCGTCGATCAGGTACGTCACGGTCTCGAAGCCGCGGTGCGGGTGCCAGGGGGTGCCCTTGGGCTCCCCGGCGGCGTACTCCACCTCACCCATCTGGTCCATCATGATGAACGGGTCGAGGTGCCGGTAGTTGATCCCCGCGAACGCGCGGCGGACGGGGAAGCCCTCGCCCTCGAAGCCGCTGGGCGCGGTCGTGACGGCGAGCACGGGACGGGCCGCGGCGTCACCCGAAGCGGCCACCTTGGGCAGGGTCAGCGGGTTGTCGACAGTCACTGCGGGCATGGGAGCCACCTCCGGGCGAGTGTTCTGGAATCAATTTAGTTGAATGATGAACATCCAGCAAGGCGTCCCGCATTCCCGCCGGACCGACCACGGCGCGCACCCCGCACCTCCAGCCCCCGCAGCAACGGCACGAGGGCCCGCGCCATCCCGGCGCGGACCCTCATCCGACAGAAGAAACCGCAGGTCAAAGACGTGCGGACAGAGACTCCCTACCCGTACATACGACGCATCGCGAAGTCGACCATCTGCTCCACGGCCTTGGCGTCGAAGACCATCCGGTGCTCACCCTCCATGTCCAGGACGAAGCCGTACCCCGTCGGCAGCAGATCGATCACCTCGGCCCCGGTGATCACGAAGTACTTCGACTCCTTGCCCGCGTACCGCCGCAGCTCCTTGAGCGTGGTGAACATCGGGATCACCGGCTGCTGCGTGTTGTGCAGCGCCAGGAAGCCGGGGTTGTCGCCACGCGGGCAGTAGACCTTCGACGTCGCGAAGATCTGCTGGAAGTCCTCGGCGGAGAGGGAGCCGGTGGTGAAGGCCCGGACCGCGTCGGCCAGGGAGGGCGGCGACGGTTCGGGATACAGCGGCTGCTCCCCGTAGCCGCCGCCCATCTGACCCATCTGGCCCATCTGCCCCATCTGCTGCTGAGCACCAGGGTTCTGGTCGTAGCCGTACATGCCGCAAAGAGTAATCGGACACATCTACGGCTTGAGGGGTTGCGCCTTATTACTGACGGGTAGCATCATCGGAGAGGTCAGCTGATAGAGCTGCGCCTGCCTGTCGCCCGACCCGCATCACTCCCCGGGGCGCTGTGGCGCCACTGCTATGGATTACGGAGCCTTCCCATGGGGCACTACAAGTCGAATCTCCGCGACATCGAGTTCAACCTGTTCGAGGTTCTCGGGCGCGACAAGGTGTACGGCACCGGTCCGTTCGGTGAGATGGACGTCGACACCGCGAAGAGCATCCTGGAAGAGATCGCCCGCCTCGCGGAGAACGAGCTCGCCGACTCCTTCGCCGACGCCGACCGCAACCCGCCGGTCTTCGACCCGGAGACCAAGACCGCTCCGGTCCCGGCGAGCTTCAAGAAGTCGTACCAGGCCTTCATGGACTCGGAGTACTGGCGTCTGGGCCTGCCCGAGGAGATCGGCGGCACCACCTCTCCCCGCTCCCTGATCTGGGGCTACGCGGAGCTGCTGCTCGGCTCGAACCCGGCCGTGTGGATGTACTCCTCCGGCCCGGCCTTCGCCGGCATCCTCTTCGAGGAGGGCAACGAGGAGCAGAAGAAGATCGCGGAGATCGCCGTCGAGAAGCAGTGGGGCTCGACGATGGTGCTGACCGAGCCGGACGCCGGCTCGGACGTCGGCGCCGGCCGGACGAAGGCCGTGCAGCAGGAGGACGGCTCCTGGCACATCGAGGGTGTGAAGCGCTTCATCACCTCGGGCGAGCACGACATGTCCGAGAACATCATCCACTACGTGCTGGCCCGCCCCGAGGGCGCCGGACCCGGCACCAAGGGCCTCTCGCTCTTCATGGTCCCGAAGTTCCACTTCGACTGGACGACCGGCGAGCTGGGCGAGCGCAACGGCGTGTACGCGACGAACGTCGAGCACAAGATGGGCCTCAAGGCGTCCAACACCTGCGAGATGACGTTCGGCGACCAGCACCCCGCCAAGGGCTGGCTGATCGGCGACAAGCACGACGGCATCCGCCAGATGTTCCGCATCATCGAGTTCGCCCGCATGATGGTCGGCACGAAGGCCATCGCCACCCTCTCCACGGGCTACCTGAACGCCCTGGAGTACGCCAAGGAGCGCGTCCAGGGTCCGGACCTGGCGAACTTCATGGACAAGACGGCGCCCAAGGTCACCATCACGCACCACCCCGACGTGCGCCGCTCGCTCATGACGCAGAAGGCGTACGCCGAGGGCATGCGCTCCCTCGTGCTGTACACCGCCACCGTCCAGGACGCGATCCAGGAGCAGGAGGCCGCGGGCGAGGACGCCAAGGCGCTGAACGGCCTCAACGACCTGCTGCTGCCGATCGTGAAGGGCTACGGCTCCGAGAAGTCCTACGAGCAGCTCGCGCAGTCGCTCCAGACCTTCGGCGGCTCCGGCTACCTCCAGGAGTACCCGGTCGAGCAGTACATCCGGGACGCCAAGATCGACACGCTGTACGAGGGCACCACCGCGATCCAGGGCCAGGACTTCTTCTTCCGGAAGATCGTCCGCGACCAGGGCGCCTCGCTCAACACGCTCTCCGAGGAGATCAAGAAGTTCCTCGCGGGCGCCCAGGGCAACGAGGAGCTGGCCCCCGCGCTGGACTCGCTCGCCAAGGCCGCCGTGGACCTGGAGGCGATCGTCGGCACGATGATCACCGACCTCACCGCGACCGGCGAGGACGTCAAGAACATCTACAAGGTCGGCCTCAACACGACCCGCCTGCTGATGGCCTCCGGCGATGTCGTCGTCGGCTACCTGCTGCTCAAGGGCGCGGCCGTGGCGGCCGAGAAGCTGCCGACCGCCTCCGCCAAGGACACCGCGTTCTACCAGGGCAAGATCGCCGCCGCGAAGTTCTTCGCCGCGAACGTCCTGCCGGGCGTCTCGACCGAGCGCGCGCTCGCCGAGTCCATCGACAACTCGCTGATGGAGCTGGACGAGGCCGCGTTCTAGGAACTCGCTCGCCCGGCCCGTGGGTCAGCCAGCGCCGCCACCCGGAATTCTTTCGGGTGGCGGCGCTGTCGTATCAGCTGGGTACGCTGAGTGCACGGCCCAGAATCCCGTCCATGGGAGGAACCATGACCGCCGAGGCACTGCCCGAATCGCTGCACCGTCAGTCGGACGGCTCCAAGTGGCCGGTCCCGCCTGCGGACGGCTACACCGTGGACGCATTCTTCACGCTTGACCTCCCGCCGCACACCGAGCTGATCGACGGGAGCCTGGTTTTCGTAACTCCGCAGCAAGAGTTTCACACGCTGGCGATGTATCTGCTGGAGCAGGGCCTGCGCGTCCATGTGCCCGGCCATCTGCGCGTACGCCGGGAGATGGCGGTCGTCCTCGGCAAGCGCAACGCCCCGGAGCCCGATCTGCTCGTGGTGACCGCCACCGCGGACGGAGACCAGCGCACCACCCGCTACCAGGCATCGGACGTCCTCCTCGCCGTAGAGGTCGTCTCCCCCGACTCCGAGGACCGCGACCGGGACACCAAGCCGCACAAGTACGCGGCGGCGGGCATCCAGCACTTCTGGCTGGTCGAGATGACCGGCGAGAACGACCGCCCCATGGTCATCACCTACGAGCTCGACCCGGTCAACAAGACCTACGTCTCCACCGGCGTCCACCACGACCGGCTCAAGCTCTCCGCCCCGTACGACATCGACATCGACCTGACCGCGATCGACGAGCTGTAGGCGACGGCCGCACCGGTCCACGGATCGCGCGGTCACCGGATACCGGACCCCGGGTCCTCGTTACAGTGAAGAACATGAGTTCCCCTCTCCGGTTCGACCGTGCGCACACCGATGACCTGATGACCTTCCTGGCGGCCAGCCCGTCCCCGTACCACGCCGTGGCCAACGCCGCCGCCCGGCTGGAGGAGGCCGGCTTCCGGCAGGTCGAGGAGACCGCGGCCTGGGACGGCTCGGCGGGCGGGAAGTACGTGCTGCGCGGCGGAGCGATCGTCGCCTGGTACGTGCCGGAGGGCGCGCAGGCGCACACCCCGTTCCGCATCGCGGGCGCGCACACCGACTCCCCGAACCTCCGGGTGAAGCCGCTGCCCGACACCGGGGCGCACGGCTGGCGCCAGATCGCCGTCGAGGTCTACGGCGGCACCCTGCTCAACACCTGGCTCGACCGGGACCTCGGCCTGGCCGGGCGGATCTCGCTGCGCGACGGCACCCACCGGCTGGTCAACATCGACCGGGCGCTGCTGCGGGTGCCGCAGCTGGCCGTCCACCTGGACCGGTCGGCCAACACCGAGGGGCTCAAGCTCGACCGCCAGAAGCACATGCAGCCGATCTGGGGACTCGGCGATGTGGAGGAAGGCGACCTGATCCGCTTCGTCGCGGAGGAGGCGGGGGTCGACGCGGCGGACGTCACCGGCTGGGACCTGATGCCGCACGCCATCGAACCGCCGTCCTACCTGGGCCGGGACCGGGAGCTGGTGGCCGGGCCCCGGATGGACAACCTCCTCTCGGTGCACGCCGCGACCGCCGCCCTGGCAGCGGTCTCCGGGCAGAGCGACGCCGACATCCCGTACATCCCGGTGCTCGCCGCCTTCGACCACGAGGAGAACGGCTCGCAGTCCGACACCGGTGCCGACGGGCCGCTGCTGGGCTCGGTGCTGGAGCGCTCGGTCTTCGCGCGCGGCGGCACGTACGAGGACCGCGCCCGTGCCTTCGCCGGGACCGTCTGCCTGTCCTCCGACACCGGTCACGCCGTGCACCCCAACTACGCGGAGCGGCACGACCCGACGCACCACCCGGTCGCCAACGGCGGGCCGATCCTCAAGGTCAACGTCAACATGCGGTACGCCACCGACGGCAGCGGCCGCGCGGTGTTCGCCGCGGCCTGCGAGAAGGCGGGCGTGCCGTGGCAGAGCTTCGTGTCCAACAACGCGATGCCCTGCGGCACCACCATCGGCCCGATCACCGCGGCCCGGCACGGCATCCAGACCGTGGACATCGGCGTGGCGATCCTCTCGATGCACAGCGCCCGTGAACTGTGCGGCGCGGACGACCCGTATCTGCTGGCCAACGCGCTGGCGGCGTTCCTGGCGGGCTGACGGTCACCGCCACAACCGACCTCGCACACATGCTTGTTGCCGGGCCGGGTACGCGCCTCGTACACCGGCCCGGACTCACCGGGCAGTCGAGGAGGCGGAATTCATGGGACTCGGAGGATGCATTCTCCTGATCGGGGCGGGCGCGATCCTGGCGTTCGCCACCGACTGGAAGGTGGACACCGTCAATCTCGACCTGGTCGGCTGGATCATGATGCTCGTCGGCCTCGTCGGGGTCTTCGTCTACATGAGCATCGCGCGGCGCCGCCGGATGGTCGTACCGCCCAGCACGACCGTCGTCCAGGACGACCAGCAGCACTACCACTGACAGCTCGCGCTGCGGGTCGCCCCTCGCTCGGGGCGACCCGTCCGGCGTGTCAGGCCTGTTCGTCCATCCCGGCGAGCACCAGTGCCAGCCGGGCTGTGCCTTCCGCCGTGACGCGGACCGGCACCCCCCAGTCCTGCTGGTGCACATGGCAGGCCGGGTACTCGTTGGCCGGGTCGTCGTCGCAGGACGCCGCCATGGCGGAGACGTGCAGGACGCCCTCGGTGGCCCCGTCCGCGAGGACCAGGTCGCGCCCGAGGTCCGATCCCGCGCCGGAGCCGTCCGCCAGCAGCTCGGGCGGGGTGGCGGAGACCAGGAGCCGGGTCGAGGGCCCGTAGCGGGTGTCCAGCTTCTGCCCCGCGGGCGCCTGGAAGACCACGTCGAGGCGGAGGGTGCCCGGGGCGATCTCGGTGGCGGCCCGCTGGGTGCGGTGCGCCTGATCCGCGACCCGGACGGCCTCCTCGGGCAGCCGGAGGCGGGTCAGCCGGTGGCGGGCGGACTCGACGACGACGAGGTCGCCGTCGGCCAGCACCGCGTCGCTGGGCTCGCGGACATCGGTGGCCAGCGTGGTGACCTCGCCGGACGCCGGGTCGTACCGGCGCAGGGCATGGTTGTACGTGTCGCTGATGGCGACGGACCCGTCGGGCAGCGCGGTCACGCCGATCGGGTGCTGGAGGAGCGCCTGGCCGGCCGCCCCGTCCCGGTGGCCGAAGTCGAAGAGGCCGGTGCCGACGGCGGTGTGGACGTGCTCGTCGCGGTCGACCCAGCGCAGCGCGGAGGTCTCCGAGTCGGCGACCCAGAGCCGCTCCCCGTCGGCGGACACGGCGAGCCCGGACGGCTGGGCGAACCAGGCCTCGGCGGCCGGCCCGTCGACCAGGCCCTCGTTGGTGGTCCCGGCGGCCACGCCCACGGTCCCGCCCTCCGGGTCGTACGTCCACAGCTGGTGCACGCCCGCCATGGCGATCCACAGCCGGTCGCCGAACCAGGCGAGGTCCCACGGCGAGGAGAGGTCCACCTCGCGCGCCGGGCCGCTGGTCGGGGTGCCCTGCCACCACTGGCGGCCGGTCCCGGCGAGGGTGCTGGTCGCCCCGGTCGTGAGGTCCAGGGCGCGGATCGCGTGGTTGACGGTGTCCGCGACGGCGATGCGGCCGTCCGGGAGCACGGCGAGCCCCTGCGGTTCGCTGAACCGGGCCTCGTCCGGGCCGCCGTCGCTCAACCCGCGTTCGCCCGTGCCGAAGTGGCGTCGCACGGTCTCACCGTCGGCGTCCAGCTCGACCAGGCGGTGCCGGGTGGTGTCGGAGACCAGGAAGCCGCCGTCCGGCAGGAGCAGCGCCTTGCCGGGGAAGCGCAGATGCGTGGCGACGGGCTCGGGCGCGACGTAGGGGCCGTCGCCGCGGCGCAGCGTGCCCTTGGCCCCGTGCTCGGCCTCCAGCTCCTCGACGAGCTTCTCGATGGCGTGCGCGTGGCCCTCGCCGGCGTGCTGGGCGACGACATAGCCCTCGGGGTCGATCACGACGAGTGTCGGCCAGGCGCGGACCGCGTACTGCTTCCAGGTGGCCAGCTCGGGGTCGTCGAGGACGGGGTGGTGGACCTCGTAGCGCTCGACGGCGTCGACGACGGCCTGGTGCTCGGCCTCGTGGACGAACTTGGGCGAGTGGACGCCGATGATCACCACGGTGTCGCGGTGCTTCTCCTCCAGCTCGCGCAGCTCGTCCAGGACATGCAGACAGTTCACACAGCAGAACGTCCAGAAGTCGAGAATGACGATACGTCCTCGCAGGTCAGCGAGGGTGTACTGCTGGTCGCCTGTATTGAGCCAGCCGCCCTTGCCGATGAGTTCGGGGGCGCGGACGCGTGCACGTGTTGCCATGTCACCAGTCAACACCGTCCCGGCCTGCGCGCATTCCGCCGGGCCCCGGGGGAACCTGTGCTCCATGAGACTTCTCGTGCGTGAGCGGATGTTCGCCATCGGCGACGACTACTGGATCGAGGACGACGGGGGCCGGAAGGTCTTCCTGGTCGACGGCAAAGCGATGCGGCTGCGCGACACCTTCGAGCTGAAGGACGCCGACGGCCGGGTCCTGGTCGAGCTGCGGCAGAAGCTGGTCAGCCTGCGGGACACGATGCTCATCGAGCGCGGCGGCGAGGAGCTGGCCAAGGTCAAGCGCAAGCGGCTGTCGCTGCTCCGCAACCACTACCGGGTGACGCTGGTCGACGGTACGGAGCTGGACGTCAGCGGCAAGATCCTGGACCGCGAGTTCGCCATCGAGTACGACGGCGAACTGCTGGCCCAGATCTCACGCCGCTGGCTCACCCTGCGGGACACGTACGGCATCGACATCGTCCGGGACGACGCCGACACCGCGCTGCTCATCGCCGTGGCGATGTGCGTGATCGTCCTGGCGGACAAGGAGAACGGGGACTGACCGCGCTCCCGGACACGACGGTCCGCTGTTTCACGTGAAACGTGGGGCCCGCCGGGCGGGGACGGTCAGGGCGCGACGCGGCCCGCCTGTCGCGCGGCCGCCCGCCGGTCCGCCTGGACGAAGGCCGCCGCCGTGAGGGCGACGGTGGCCGCGAAGGAGACAGCGAGGGCCGGGTTGAGCCAGGACGGGACGACCCCGCTGGTGAACAGCCGGCCGTCGGCGGTGCGGCACAGAACGTTCACCGGGATGAACCGCACCTCGTGCGTCTCCACCCGGGCCCCCTCCGGCAGGCCGGACGCGTACCGGCACTGGTGCATGGGCGTCGAGTCCGCCCCCGACCCGACCTCGCTGACCGCGAAACCGGCCAGGAGCAGGCCGAGAAGGTAGAGGAGCACCGTGGTCGAGGCGGCGAAGACCGCCGTGCCACGGAGCAACGTCGATTCGGCACTGCCCTGTTCAGCCATGGCGGTCACGGTACACAGGGCGCCTTGCGGCCCCGATCCGCACGGGTGCCCCCGGAACGCCGTCGCACGGCCCTCAGAGCGGGGACGTGAGCCCCAGTCGGCGGTCCTTCAGGGCCGGGAACTGCTCCCGGGTCGCGCGCACCTTCTCCGGGTCCAGCTCGACGGTCAGGACCTCCTCGTCCGCGCCCGCCTGGGCCAGCATCTCGCCCCAGGGGTCGACGACGCTGCTGTGCCCGGCCTGCTGCACGCCTGCGTGCGTGCCCGCCGTTCCGACGGCGAGCACATACGCCTGGTTCTCGACGGCGCGGGCCTGCGCCAGGAGCGTCCAGTGGGACCGGCGGCGCTCGGGCCAGCCCGCCGCGACGACGAGCGTCTCGGCACCCGCGTCGACGAGCCCCCGGAACTGCTCGGGGAAGCGGAGGTCGTAACAGGTGGCGAGGCCCAGGGTGGTGTCCGGCAGGGCAACGGTCACCAGTTCCTCGCCCGCGCCCATCATCACCGCCTCGCCCTGGTCGAAGCCGAAGCGGTGGATCTTGCGGTAGGCGGCCGTACGCTCGCCCGCGGGCGAGAAGACCAGGCTGGTGTTGTAGAGGGTGCCGTCGTCCGCGCGTTCGACGAAGGAGCCCGCGTGCAGCCAGACACCTGCCTCGGCCGCCGCCTTCGCCATCGCCTCGTGCGTGGGCCCCTCCAGCGGCTCGGCCTCCGCCTCGAAGACGGTGTAGGCGAACGCCCCGACCGGCCAGAGTTCGGGGAGGACCACCAGGTCAGCACCGCGCTGGGCGACCACCAGGGAGGCGGCTCGCGCCCTGCGGGCCTCGACGGATTCGTCCGGGTCTACTGCGATCTGGATGAGGGAGGCGCGCACACTACCACCGTCCTGGCATTCAAGCCGTCAACACGGGCCTACGATCGTCACACGAAAGCACTGCCGGGGTGCCTGCTCGCAGCGTAACTTGGACCCACCGTAGATCGGGGGGTGGAGGAAGGAGCGGGGCTGGGTGCGTGCAGCTGCAAGGCGGAGGATCGAGGCATGGCGGAGCCATGGTGACTGACGACAACGCCGCAGACGCACGTGCCCGGCCCCGCGACGCCGCCCCCCGGTCGCCGGTGGGTCCCAGCGGACGAACCTCCCACGCAGCTCGCCGACAGCGCCGTCAGAGCCGGTCCACCCGCCGGTCCTCCCTGCTCTCCCCAGCCCATGCACCGCAGAACCGCACGAGGGGTCCCGTGACCGTCCATCCCAGTCTCCAGCCCTACACCGATGCCGCGACCCAGTGCATCGAGGCGATAGCCGAGCTGGTGAAGCCTCTCGCCGAGAGCGAGTGGAACCGCCGTACGCCCTGCCCGGGGTGGTCGGTGCGCGACATCGTGTCGCACGTCATCGGCATGGAGTGCGAGATGCTCGGCGATCCCCGGCCGATCCACACCCTGCCGCGCGATCTCTACCACGTGCAGAGCGACTTCGCCCGCTACATGGAGATGCAGGTCGACGTCCGGCGGCACCACACCTCCCCGGAGATCCTGGCGGAGCTGGAGTACGTCCTCATCCGCCGGGCCCGCCAGATCCGCAACGAGTCGCGCAGCCCCGAGACCACGGTCCGCGCCCCCCTGGGCGCCGAGCAGACCCTCGAAACGGCGCTGAACCTGCGGGCCTTCGACGTGTGGGTGCACGAACAGGATCTGCGCGCCACGCTGGGGCAGCCCGGCAACCTGGACTCCCCCGGCGCCCTCATCGCCCGGGACATGCTGCTCGCGGGGCTCCCGAAGGTGGTCGCCAGGAGCGCGGGCGCCCCGGCCGGCTCGGCGGTCGTCCTCGACGTGCACGGCCCGGTCGAGTTCCTGCGGACGGTCCGGGTCGACGCGGAGGGCCGCGGTTCGATAGACGGTGCTCCGTCGCTGGGCCCCGCCGCGACGCTGTCGCTGGACTGGGAGACGTACGTCCGCCTGGCCTGCGGCCGGGTCCGTCACGCGGCTGTCGCCGACCGGATCAAGGTGGAGGGCGACCAGGAGCTGGCCACGGCCATCCTGGACAACTTCGCCGTGACCCCGTGACCCCCGCGGCTCCGTTACCGCTCCACGGGCACGTGCCCGCGCCCCGGGGTGGGGGTCACGCGGGCACGTGGACGGCCTCGACACGGCTGAGCACGTGGTGGTCGCGCTCCCGGAGGGCGGCTCGGCGGCGCAGCCGCAGGATCTGGGCGACGCCGAGCGCCTCCAGGACGAAGACCGAGGCGAACGCGACCCGGTAGTTGTCGCCGGTGGCGTCCAGCAGGACCCCGACGGCCAGCAGGGTGGTCATCGAGGCGACGAATCCGCCCATGTTGACGATGCCGGAGGCGGTGCCCTGGCGCTCGGGCGGGTTGGCCGGGCGGGCGAAGTCGAAGCCGACCATCGAGGCCGGTCCGCAGGCGCCCAGCACCAGGCACAGGACGACCAGCAGCCACATCGGCGTGTGATCAGCCGGGTAGAAGACCGCGGACGCCCAGAGCAGCGCCGTCGTCGCCACCGTGCCGAGCGCGATCGGGATACGGGCCCCGTGATGGCGGGCGATGATCTGCCCGTAGACGAGCCCCACCACCATGTTGGACAGCACCACCAGGGTGAGCAGCGTGCCCGCCGTGCCCCGGCTCAGCTCCTGCGCCTCGACCAGGAACGGCATCCCCCACAGCAGCAGGAACACCATCGCCGGGAACTGGGTGGTGAAGTGCACCCACATCCCGAGCCGGGTCCCCGGCTCCCGCCAGGCGGCAGCGATCTGCCGGCGGACGTACGCGGCCCCGGCGTGCTCGGCGGGCGGCGGCTCGTGGCCCTCCGGGTGGTCCTTCAGGAACAGCAGGAGCAGCACCAGCACCACCACGCCCGCCAGCGAACTGCCCACGAACGTCGTGGTCCAGCCGTAGCTGTGCAGCGCCCGTGCGATGAACAGGGTCGAGACGAGGTTGCCCGCCATGCCGAACAGCGCGGCGACCTGCCCGATCAGCGGCCCGCGCCGGGCCGGGAACCAGCGGCTGCCGAGCCGCAGCACGCTGATGAACGTCATCGCGTCGCCGCAGCCGAGCAGGGCGCGTGCGGCCAGTGCCATCCCGTACGAGGGGGAGAGCGCGAAGCCGAGCTGCCCGACGGTGAACAGCACGACCCCGATGGTGAGGACCCTCTTGGTGCCGAGCCGGTCGACCATCAGGCCCACGGGTATCTGCATGCCCGCGTAGACCAGGAGCTGGAGGATGGAGAACGTGGAGAGCGCCGAGGCGTTGACGTCGAAGCGGTCCGCGGCGTCGAGTCCGGCGACGCCCAGGCTCGTCCGGAAGATGATCGCGACGAAGTAGACGGCGACGCCGATGCCCCAGACCCAGGCGGCGCGCCGGCCGCCGGGCGGGTCACCGGGCAAGGAGAGCGTGGGGGCGGCCGAACTCACCGGTCCTCACCCCGCACCAGCTCCCGCACCCGGCCGACGTGGCGGCGCACGACCCGGGCCGCCCCGTCGGCGTCCCCGGCCGAGATCGCCCCCAGCAGCTCAGCGTGCTCGGTGATGTTGGCCTCGATCCTGCCCGGGTGGGCCTCCATCACCGCGACGCCCATGCGCAGCTGACGGTCGCGCAGCTGGTCGTAGAGGCGCGAGAGGATCTCGTTGCCGGCGTGTCTGACGATCTCGGCGTGGAAGCAGCGGTCCGTGACGGCCACCGCCGCCAGATCGCCGGCCTCCGCCAGCTGCCGCTGTTCCTCCAGGAGCTGCTCCAGCCGCTCGATCAGCCGCGGGGAGGCGGGGACGGCTTTGCGCGCCGCGAACTCCTCGACCAGCAGCCGGGTCTCCACCACGTCCTTGATCTCCTGCGCGGAGACGGCGAGGACGAGCGCGCCCTTCTTCGGGTAGAGCTTGATCAGCCCCTCGACCTCCAGCCGCAGCAGCGCCTCGCGCACGGGCGTCCGCGAGACCCCGACCGCGTCCGCCAGATCGCCTTCGGTGAGCAGCGTCCCGCCCTCGTAACGCCGGTCCAGGACGGCTTCCTTGATGTGCGTGTAGACCCGCTCGGCGGCGGGCGGGCGCTTGAGGGAGGCGGACGTGGACCGAACGGGGGCGGAGGAGGACGCGGCAGGCATGCGCACAGCATAGATACAACATGCACGCATGGGTGCGGGCGTCCGGATTCTGGACCTCCGGGAGCGCATCGACGTCAACTCGAACGCTTGTGAATTCACCCGTCGGGGAGCGCATCCCTTTCCCCCGCTCGACCGTCTCACTTGGCGAGCGGCCCCCTTATGCGGCCGCGTATCAGGGGCATTGGGGAGCGTTCAGTTGAAAATCGGCATCCAGCGCGTCCATCGCGTCTCCGTCACGGCCACCGTGACGCTCACCGCCGGTGCGGTGCTCGCAGGCGGCGCCTTCGCCTCCACGGCACACGCCGCCGCACCGCCGGCTCCGAAGATCGTCGCCAAGGGCGGCTTCCTGATGGACGCCGGCACGGGGAAGACCCTCTTCACCAAGTCCGCGGACACCCGCCGGGCCACCGGGTCGACCACGAAGGTCATGACGGCGCTGGTCGTCCTGTCCCAGAAGAACGTGAACCTGAATTCCAAGGTCACGATCCAGAAGTCGTACAGCGACTACATCGTCTCGAAGAACGCCTCGTCCGCCCGGCTCATCGTCGGCGACAAGGTGACCGTGGGCCAGCTCCTCTACGGCCTGATGCTCCCCTCCGGCTGCGACGCCGCGTACGCCCTGGCCGACAAGTTCGGCTCCGGCAAGACCCGCGGGGACCGGGTGAAGTCGTTCGTGGGCAAGATGAACTCCACGGCGAAGGGCCTCGGGCTGAAGAACACCCGCTTCGACTCCTTCGACGGCATCGGGAACGGCAGCAACTACTCCACCCCCCGCGACCTGACGAAGATCGCCGCCAAGGCGATGAAGAACTCCACGTTCCGCTCGATCGTCAAGACCAAGTCGACGAAGCAGAAGGTGACCACGAAGAACGGCGGCTACCGCTACATGTCGTGGACGAACACCAACAAGCTGCTGGGCAGCTACAGCGGCGCGACCGGCGTCAAGACCGGCTCCGGCCCGACCGCCAAGTACTGCCTGGTCTTCTCGGCGACCCGCAAGGGCAGGACGGTCATCGGCACGGTCCTCACGTCGTCCTCGGAGGCCAACCGCACCGCCGACGCGAAGAAGCTGATGGACTACGGGTTCAAGAAGTAGCCCGCGCGCGGCCTGCTTCCGCCAGGCGGCCGACTGCTTCTCGTCCTCGCCGGTCCGCTTCCCGCGCGGACCGCGCGGGAAGCGGCTTCCCCGCCGTCCGGTGAACAGCCCCGGACACAGCAGTGGGCCCGTACGTCACCCAGACGTACGGGCCCACCAGGAAGAACGCGTTACGCCCAGGTGATCAGGCGCTTCGGCTGCTCCAGGATCGCCGCCACATCGGCCAGCACCTTGGAGCCCAGTTCGCCGTCGACCAGGCGGTGGTCGAACGACAGGGCCAGCGTGGTGACCTGACGCGGCTTCACCTTGCCCTTGTGGACCCACGGCTGGAGCTTGATGGCACCGACCGCCAGGATCGCGGACTCGCCCGGGTTGAGGATCGGCGTACCGGTGTCCACGCCGAAGACGCCGACGTTGGTGATGGTCACCGTGCCGCCCGCCATCGCCGCCGGGGACGTCTTGCCGTCCCGGGCCGTGGTGACCAGCTCGCCCAGCGCCTCCGCGAGCTGCGGCAGCGTCTTGTCGTGCGCGTCCTTGATGTTCGGCACGATCAGACCGCGCGGGGTGGCCGCCGCGATGCCCAGGTTGACGTAGTGCTTCTGCACGATCTCCTGGTTGGCCTCGTCCCAGGCGGCGTTGACCTCGGGATTCCGCTTGATCGCGACGAGGAGGGCCTTGGCGATGACGAGGAGCGGGTTGACCCGCACCCCCGCCATGTCCTTGTCCTCCTTGAGCTCGGCCACGAGCTTCATCGTGCGCGTCACGTCGACCGTGACGAACTCGGTGACGTGCGGCGCGGTGAAGGCCGAACCCACCATCGCCTGCGCGATGGCCTTGCGGACGCCCTTGACGGGGATACGGGTCTCGCGAGCGGAGTCGGAGACCACCGCCGGGGCCTCGGCGTCCGTCACTGCGGGGGCCGCAGGAGCCGCGGCGGGAGCCTCGGCCGGAGCGGCTGCCGCGTGGACGTCCTCGCGCGTGATGATGCCGTCCTTGCCGGTCGGCACCACCGTCGCCAGATCGATGCCCAGGTCCTTGGCCAGCTTGCGGACCGGGGGCTTGGCCAGCGGACGCGCCGACGGAGCCTCGGGCTCGGCAGCCGGCGCCCCGTGCCCGTTCAGCTCGGCCTGCACCGCCGCGGCGGCGGCCGCGGCCT
This sequence comes from Streptomyces sp. YPW6, assembly GCF_018866325.1. Taxonomy (NCBI): domain Bacteria; kingdom Bacillati; phylum Actinomycetota; class Actinomycetes; order Kitasatosporales; family Streptomycetaceae; genus Streptomyces; species Streptomyces sp. YPW6. The sequence goes on along the minus strand of NZ_CP076457.1, from coordinate 3,872,847 downwards.
CCGGGGCGGGAGCCGCCCCCTTGCGCGGGCGGCGCTTGGTGGAGGTCTCGGCGACCCCGTAGCCGACCAGGACCGGCGTACGGCCCTTCGGCTCGGCCTCGGCCTCCGGCGCCTCCACCGGCTCCTGGGCCGGAGCGGCGGCGGCCGGGGCGGGCGCGTCACCACTGCCCGGGGCCACGTCGACCGTGATGATCACCTGGCCGACGTCGACGGTCGTGCCCTCGGGGAAGCGCAGCTCGTGCACCACCCCGTCGAACGGGATCGGCAGCTCGACGGCCGCCTTCGCGGTCTCGACCTCGCACACGACCTGGCCGTCGGTGACGGTGTCGCCGGGCTGGACGAACCACGTGAGGATCTCGGCCTCGGTCAGTCCTTCGCCCACGTCGGGCATCTTGAACTCACGGAAGCGAGCAGACGTTTCGGTCATCGTCGTCACGAACCCTCTCCTCAGAACGCCAGCGAGCGGTCGACGGCGTCGAGCACCCGGTCCAGGCCGGGCAGGTACTCGTCCTCCAGCCGGGCCGGCGGGTAGGGGACGTGGTATCCGCCGACCCGCAGCACGGGGGCTTCGAGGTGGTAGAAGCAGCGCTCGGTGATCCGGGCGGCGATCTCCGCGCCGGAGCCGTAGAAGACGGGCGCCTCGTGGACGACCACGACCCGGCCGGTCTTCTCCGCCGACTTCTGGATGGCGTCGAAGTCGATCGGGGCCATCGAGCGCAGGTCCAGGACCTCGATCGACTTGCCCTCCTCCTGGGCGGCCGCGGCCGCCTCCAGGCAGACCTTGACCATCGGCCCGTACGCGACGAGCGTCAGGTCGCCGCCCTCGCGGACGGTCGCGGCCCCGTGCAGCGGACCGGGAATGGCCTCGGTGTCGACCTCGCCCTTGTCCCAGTAGCGCCGCTTGGGCTCGAAGAAGATGACCGGGTCGTCGCTCTGGACGGCCTGCTGCATCATCCAGTAGGCGTCGCTCGCGTTGGACGGCGAGACCACCTTCAGGCCCGCGACATGCGCGAAGAGCGCCTCGGGGGACTCGCTGTGGTGCTCGACCGCGCCGATGCCGCCGCCGTACGGAATGCGCACGACGACCGGCAGCTTGACCTTGCCGAGCGCGCGGGCGTGCATCTTGGCGAGCTGCGTGACGATCTGGTCGTACGCGGGGAAGACGAAGCCGTCGAACTGGATCTCGACGACGGGGCGGTAGCCGCGCAGGGCGAGACCGATCGCCGTGCCGACGATGCCGGACTCGGCGAGCGGGGTGTCGATCACCCGGTCCTCGCCGAAGTCCTTCTGGAGCCCGTCGGTGATCCGGAAGACACCGCCGAGCTTGCCGACGTCCTCACCCATGATGAGGACCTTGGGGTCGGTGTCGAGGGCGAGGCGGAGCGACTCGTTGAGCGCTTTCGCGATGGACATCTTTTCCACGGCCATGGCTACTTGCCCTCCTCGGCAGAGTCGGCGAACGATGCCTGGTAGGCGGCGAACTGGGCGCGCTCCTCGTCCACGAGGGAGTTGCCGTCGGCGTAGGCGTGCTCGAACAGGGCCATCGGCTCCGGGTCGGGCATCGCGCGCACCGCTTCGCGGACCCGCTTGCCGAGGGTCTCGCTCTCCTCGTCCAGGGCGGTGAAGAAGGCGTCGTCGGCGTGGCCGGACTTCTCCAGGTACGTCCGCAGCCGCAGGATCGGGTCCTTGGCCTCCCAGGCGGCCCGCTCCTCGTCGGCCCGGTACTTCGTCGGGTCGTCGGAGGTGGTGTGGGCGCCCATGCGGTAGGTGAACGCCTCGACGAGGGTCGGGCCCTCGCCGCGGCGGGCGCGCTCCAGTGCGGAGCGGGTGACGGCGAGACAGGCGAGGACGTCGTTGCCGTCGACGCGGACGCCGGGGAAGCCGAAGCCCTGGGCGCGCTGGTAGAGCGGCACCCGGGTCTGGCGCTCGGTGGGCTCGGAGATGGCCCACTGGTTGTTCTGGCAGAAGAAGACGACCGGGGCGTTGTAGACCGCGGAGAAGGTGAACGACTCCGCGACGTCGCCCTGGCTGGAGGCGCCGTCGCCGAAGTACGCGATCACGGCGGAGTCCGCGCCGTCCTTGGCGACGCCCATGGCGTAACCGGTGGCGTGCAGGGTCTGCGAGCCGATGACGATCGTGTACAGGTGGAAGTTGTTGCTGTTGGGGTCCCAGCCGCCGTGGTTCACGCCGCGGAACATGCCGAGCAGATTGGTCGGATCGACACCGCGGCACCAGGCGACGCCGTGCTCCCGATAGGTCGGGAAGACGTAGTCGTCGTCGCGCAGGGCGCGGCCACTGCCGATCTGGGCGGCCTCCTGGCCGAGCAGCGAGGCCCACAGGCCCAGCTCGCCCTGGCGCTGGAGGGCGGTCGCCTCGGCGTCGAAACGGCGGGTGAGCACCATGTCCCGGTACAGGCCGCGCAGCTCTTCCGCGCTCAGGTCGATGCTGTAGTCCGGGTGCTCGACGCGCTCGCCCTCGGGCGTCAGCAGCTGTACGAGCTGGGGCTCGGCGCTCTGCGCCTTCTTAGCGGCGCTGGTCCGCTTGCTGGCGCGTCGCGGTTTACGCGCGGCGGCACTGCTCTCCACGGTCACGTGCGTGCTCCTCCGTCGGTCCGGCCCCCGGGGTCTGCCGGGGACCAGTGCGGCTCGCCTGAGTCCGGAGCCGTGCACGGGGTGGGTGCCGGTCGGGCCGGGATCAGGCGTGACAGGTGCCCCGGCGAGTGCCCTGTCCTAGGCACGTTACCCAGTGCTTCGCATAACTGCGAAACCCTATCTGACCTGCGATTTTGCTTGGATTTCCAAGTAAATCGAAGAAACTGCGAAGCACTGCTGGTCAGGGCACTGGAAACAGCCTTGCAGGCCGCCGGAACAACGGCACGTTATCCCGCGGATCAGCGCCAGGGAAGAGCGGAGAGGAGGCGAGTATGTGAGACTGCGATCGTGCGCGAAGATGGAAAAATCACGGTATTTCTGCTTGACGATCACGAGGTCGTCCGGCGCGGCGTCCATGAGCTGCTCGCCTCCGAGCCGGACATCGAGGTGGTCGGCGAGGCCGGCACTGCCGCGGACGCCCTGGCGCGGATCCCGGCGACGCGCCCCGACGTGGCGGTGCTGGATGTGCGGCTGCCGGACGGCAGCGGGGTGGAGGTGTGCCGCGAGGTCCGCTCCCAGGACGAGGACATCGCCTGCCTGATGCTCACCTCGTACGCCGATGACGAGGCGCTCTTCGACGCGATCATGGCGGGCGCCTCGGGTTATGTGCTGAAGGCGATCCGCGGCAACGAACTGCTGAGTGCCGTACGGGACGTGGCGGCCGGAAAGTCCCTGCTCGACCCGGTGGCGACCGCCCGGGTGCTGGAGCGGCTGCGCGACGGCGGGAGCGCCAGGGGCGACGACCGGCTGGCGGGCCTCACCGAGCAGGAGCGCAAGATCCTGGACCTGATCGGGGAGGGACTGACCAACCGCGTCATCGGGGAGCGGCTGCACCTCGCCGAGAAGACCATCAAGAACTACGTCTCCAGCCTGCTGTCCAAGCTGGGCATGGAGCGCCGCTCGCAGGCCGCCGCGTACGTCGCACGGCTCCAGGCCGAGCGCCGCTGAGCCGCGCCCGGCCCACCGGGCACACTGCCGCCTGCCCCGGGCGGCACGGGACTTAGGTCCCGTGCCGCCCGGGGCAGGCGACTCTTACGCGGTCCCTACGTCCGGGGGACAGTGGAAGCCATGTCCTTCGACTCCCACGGCTCCCCCCGCGAGCGCCGCGCGGTCGGCACGATCGAGCGGACCGCGGCGGCCGGGCCGCTCGATCTGCTCGGCCGGGTCCCGTACGGCCGCCTCGCGACCAGCATGCGGGCCCTGCCGTTCCTGACGGTGGCCCGGCACATCGTGAGCGACGGCCGCATCCTGCTGCGGATGCACCGCGGCTTCGGCCACCACGAGGCGTGCGACGGGAGCGTCGTCGCGTACGGGGCGGACAACTACAACGACGCGGCCTCGGGCGACGGCGGCAACCTGTGGTCGGTGCAGTTCACCGGGCCCGCCGAGGTCGTGCGCCTCCGCCCCGAGCAGGAGGAGCTGTTCGGCGCGGCCCCCGTCAGCGTCAACGGGGAGCCGTACGCGCCGGCGTACCTGCGGGTCGACCCGCACTTCGTCACCGAGCACCGGCTGGACTTCTGAGGCGCGGATGAGGCACCGGGGCGGACACCGCAGCTCTCCTTAGCGCAGTCACGGGTGTCACCGCAAGTCCGCAGAGCGACCACGCAGAGTGATCTAACATCTGGTAAGTGCCGCGCTCATATGTCACCCACCCGCCCGTTCCCCCGGTCGGCGAGGTGCTGCGCCGATACCCGGGCGTGGGCGAGCCGCTCGCCTGCGAGCCGATCACCAAAGGCCTGCTGAACCACGGATACCGCGTCTCCACGACGAGCGGTTCCTACTTCCTCAAGCACCACCTCGACAAGAAGCACCTGGACGACACGAGCGGCGAACGCGCCGCGATCGTGCGCCAGCACCGGGCCACCCAGCGCCTGCAGTCGCTCGGCGTGCCCGTCGTCCCGCCGCTGGCCGACACCCGGGGCGACACCGTCACCGTGATCGGCGAGCGCTGCTACGCCCTGCATCCCTGGGTCGACGGCCTCCACCGGGTGGGCGCCCAGCTGACCCTCGCCCAGTCGCGCCGGCTCGGCACCCTCCTCGGCACCGTGCACACCGGCCTGGAGCAGGTGATGGCGCCGCGCGACGGCCCGCCGTCCCGGACGGGGCACCGCAGCGCGGACGCCGCCGACACCTTCGCCCTGATCGACGATCTGCTGGCCGCCGCGCGCGGAGAGGACGGCCGGAACACCCCGCGCGACGCCTTCGACGAACTCGCCGTGCACCGGCTCGTGGAGCGCCGCGCCCTGCTCGAACAGCACGCCCACCGTCGCCCGCCCACCCCGGAGGGGCCCGCCACCGGCTGGGTGCACGGGGACTTCCACCCGCTGAACCTGCTCTACCGGGGCGCCGACCCGGTCGCGATCGTGGACTGGGACCGGCTGGACGTGCAGCCGCGCGCCGAGGAGGCGGTACGGGCCGCGGCGATCTTCTTCGTCCGGCCGGCCGGGGAGCTGGACCTCGCGAAGGTACGCGCCTACGCCCGTGCGTACCGGCGGGCGGCCGGGGCGGGGGCCGGGGAGCTGGCGGCCGCGGTGCACCGGGTGTGGTGGGAGCGGCTCAACGACTTCTGGATACTGCGCTGGCGCTACCGCCTGGACGACCGCAGGGCCGACCCGCAGTTTCCCGCGGTGTCGGCCCTGGCGGTGTGGTGGACGCGCGCGTACGAGGCGGTGTGCGCGGCCTTCACGGAGTGAGGCGCGGCACGGAAACGGGTGAGCCCGGCGCACGCCACGTGGGGGCGCGCCGGGCTCGTGCGTGTGGTGCGGTGGTGGCCGCCTACGGCGTGGCAGCGCCGCCCGACGCCTCGCCGGGCGTCGTGCCCGAGCCGCCGTCATCGCCGCCGGCTCCGCCGTCGTCACCGGATCCGCCCGGGGTTCCGGGGGCGGTCGTCGGGTCCGTGGGATCGCCCGTGGGCTCGCCGCTGCCGCCCTCGCTGGTGGCGCCGTCCGACGTGCCGGCGTCCGTGTCGGTCGGCGTCGGGGACGGGCTGAACGTGGGCTCGCTCGGGGTGGGGTCCGGGGTCCACGGCGGAGGGTTCGGCTGGGTCTGGCCGCCGTTGGAGGTGTCCGGCTCCTCCGGCTCATCGCTCTCGTCCTCGGACGGCTCGTCCGAGGGCTCCTCCTCGGACTGGCTGACCGAGGTCGACGGCGTGACCGGGTCCTTGTCCTTGTCGCCGTCACCCTGTGCCGCGTTGAGGGCGAAGGCGACGCCCGCGCCGATCGCGACCAGGGCCAGCAGCACGAAGAGCCACATCTTGCCGCGCCCGCCGGGACGCCCCTGGCCTCCGTCGTACCCCCCGTCGTCCGGGTTGTACGGGGGCAGGATCGGGCCCTGCGAGGTGTCGCCGTGCACCGGGTGCCCCGAACCCATCACCTGGGTGGAGCCGGCCATCCCGTGCGGCGGGGTCCGGCCCCCGTCGTGCAGCGCGACCGGGCCGGTGTTCCAGGTACCCGTGTGGCCGCCCTGCACCTGGAGCATCTGGAGGCTGTACTGGACGAGCCCGCGCATCTCCTCGGCGCTCTGGAACCGGTCGTCCGGCTCCTTCGCCAGCGAACGCATCACCATCCCGTCCAGCTCCGGCGGCACCACGTCCGAGACCTCGGACGGCGGCACCGGGATGTCCTGGACGTGCTGGTAGACCACCGAGAGCGGGGTCTCGCCGGTGAACGGGGGCCGCAGCGCCAGCAGCTCGTAGAGCAGGCAGCCGGTGGCGTACAGGTCGGACCGGTGGTCGACGGCCTTGCCGAGCGCCTGCTCGGGGGAGAGGTACTGCGGCGTGCCCATGACCATGCCGGTCTGGGTCATCGTCGACTGCGCGCCGTGCAGCGCGCGGGCGATGCCGAAGTCCATGACCTTGACCGCGCCGGAGTCCGTGATGATCACGTTGGCCGGCTTGATGTCGCGGTGCACGATGCCGTGCTGGTGGGAGTAGGCGAGGGCCTCCAGCACTCCCGAGACGATGATCAGCGCCTGCTCCGGGGGCGGGGCCTCGGCCGTCAGGAGCAGATCGCGGATGGTACGGCCCTCGACCAGCTCCATCACGATGTACGGCACGGTCTGGCCGCCCACGACGTCCTCGCCGGAGTCGTACACGGCGACGATCGCGTGGTGGTTCAGGCCCGCGACGGACTGTGCCTCGCGGGTGAAGCGGGCCTTGGACACCGGGTCCTCGGCGAGATCGGAGCGCAGCAGCTTCACCGCGACCGTGCGTCCGAGCCGGACGTCCTCCGCCGCGTAGACCTCTGCCATGCCGCCCCGGCCGAGCCGGTGGGTCATCCGATAACGGCCGTCGCCCACGACGCCGCCGACGCCCCAGGAGTCGGTGCCATCCGAGACTCCGCCGCCGTTTGCTTCGGAATCGGGTGCCATCAGTCCTCGCCGTCGTATCTGTCCGCGCGTCCGCGGGTTCTCACGGTGCCTTGCTGCGTTGCGACGTCACGCTACAGCCTCCGGCGGACACCACGGTTCCGCTCCGGCAGGATCATCTGACCGCTCGGCGCGCCCTCCTCAGGGATTCGATGCGTTTCCTGTAACGCTTCCGAGACGCTTCTTGTGCGTAGGGTCACGGAACGGGCACCCGGCTTGACGTGTCGGACCCCTACGGCAGACTTGGCGCGTAATCGCGTTGTACGGGAACCGCGTCGCACGCCATCACGTCAGACAAAGACACGTCGGACAGAAAAGCCGTGTGCGACCGCGCGCCGCCGAGGGGGATGCAAGTCATGAGCCAGGACGGCGCACAGGGCCGCTATGCGGGCGGAGCGGTCGCGGGCGGCCGCTACCAGCTGCGCGACCTGCTCGGCGAGGGTGGCATGGCTTCCGTCTACCTGGCCTACGACTCCGCCCTGGACCGGCAGGTCGCGATCAAGACCCTGCACACCGAGCTCGGCCGCGAGCAGTCCTTCCGCGAGCGCTTCCGCCGCGAGGCGCAGGCCGTCGCCAAGCTCCAGCACACCAACATCGTGTCCGTCTTCGACACCGGCGAGGACGAGCTCGGCGGTGCGCTGATGCCCTACATCGTCATGGAGTACGTCGAGGGGCAGCCGCTCGGCTCGGTGCTGGCCGCCGACATCCGGCAGCACGGCGCGATGCCCGCCGACAAGGCCCTCAAGGTGACGGCGGACGTGCTGGCCGCCCTGGAGACCAGCCACGAGATGGGCCTGGTCCACCGGGACATCAAGCCGGGCAACGTGATGATGACCAAGCGCGGCGTCGTCAAGGTCATGGACTTCGGCATCGCCCGCGCCATGCAGTCCGGCGTCACCTCGATGACCCAGACCGGCATGGTCGTCGGCACCCCGCAGTACCTCTCCCCCGAGCAGGCCCTCGGCCGCGGCGTCGACGCCCGGTCCGACCTGTACTCGGTCGGGATCATGCTCTTCCAGCTGCTCACCGGGCGGCTCCCGTTCGACGCGGACTCGCCGCTGGCCATCGCGTACGCGCACGTCCAGGAGGAGCCGGTCGCGCCCTCCGGCGTCAACCGGTCGGTCACCCCGGCGATGGACGCCCTCGTCGCCCGCGCGCTCAAGAAGAACCCGAACGAGCGCTTCCCCGACGCCGCCGCGATGCGCGACGAGATCGCCCGCGTGCTGAACGCCTCGGCCGGCCAGACCGGCGCCCCGATGATCGTGTCCGGCGGCGGGCCCGCCAACAGCGGTTCCGGCGTCGGCTCGGCGGTGTTCCCGCCGGTCGACCAGAGCACCCCCGCGCCGCACGGCGTCCAGATGCCGTACCAGCCGCAGCCGCAGACCCACCAGCCCGGCCCGTACGGCGCGCCCACGCCGGGCTACGGCTACCCGCAGTCCGGCCAGGTCCAGGGCTACCCGACGCCGGGCCCGCTGTCCCACCAGACCCCGCCGCCGTACGCGGTCAGCCCGCAGCACGCGACGGCCGTGGGCACCACCGGTGGTGGCGGCTCGAAGCGGAACATGCCGGTCGTCGTCGGCTCGATCGTCGTGGCGCTGCTGGCCGTCGGCGGTCTGATCACCGCCATCGCCCTCCAGGGCGGCGGCGAGAACAACGACGAGGCGGGCAAGGGCGGCGGGACGGGCACCGAGCAGGTGGAGGGCTACCGCCCGCCGGAGCGCAACCGGACGATGAAGGAGACGGAGTGCTCGAACGCCTCCGAGGACTCCAACGACCCGAAGAAGGTCCGCGCGCCGAACTTCATCTACAAGGACATCCTGTCGGCGAAATCGTGCGCGGCCGCCGCGGGCTGGACGATCAAGGTGATCGAGGAGCCGGGCAACACCTACGCCGAGGACCAGGTCGTCGGCCAGTTCCCGTCCTCGGGTGCGGCGGTGGACGAGCGCGGCGCCCACTTCGAGCTGAAGGTCTCCACCGGCAAGCCGGCCTGAGCCGCCGGGCAGCCGTCCCGAGCCCCCGGTATGCGGGCCCGGACGCCGCCGTGCCGCCCCGCAGCCCCGGTACGGCGTCCTCGGAGGCCGGTGCACCGTGCTGAAACGCCGGTGTCCGAAGGTGATCGATACGGTTCACGGATCTCGCCGGATCTTCGCCGTGGACCGGTACACGGACCGCTGACCGGCCCCTGCCTTTCGGATACCGCGTCCGGGATGCCGGATGCGGGGGCCCGTGTGACGCTGATCTCATGGCTCCAGGACTTCCGGCCGGGTGGTCGTCGCGGTGTGCGGTCTGTCTGCTGGCGGCGGCCGGAGCGGCGCTGGGGCCGTCGGCCGCCTCCGCCCACGCCTCGGCGGCGCCGGGCGGTCCGCCGTCCGTGACGACCGCGGCCCCGCAGGCGTCGAGCCCCGCGGCCACCGCGTCCGGCGCCCCGTCCTCTCCGGCCGCTCCGCCGCCCGTCCCGCCGGCCTCCGCATCGCGCTCGGCATCCCCTTCCGTGCTGCCCCTGCCCCTGCCCCTGCCGTCCGGCGTCCCGGTTCCCGGGGCGTCGGCGGCCGACCCGGCACCGTCCACCCCGACCGCGACCGGGATGGACGCGCGGCCCCCCGCCGGAGCCGGTTCCGGGCCCGGGGCCGACGCACCGGAGCCCTCTTCCCCGCCCTCCGCTTCCCCCGACGTGTCCGGGTCGACCGCTCCCCTGGCCGGGCGCGAGGCCGGGGCGGGCAAGGCGCGTCCCGGGCGGTCGCTGTCGCCGGTGGAGCAGGCGCGGGCCGGGGATCCCGTCGAGGAGGACCCGCGGGAGGAGACCGCCGAGGGCCGCGCGGACCCCGTCGGCCTGCCTGCCTCCTCGCCGCCGCCCGAGGCCTTCAGCGATCCGGGACAGCGGTCCGGGCAGGCACTGGACGCGGCGGCCGTCCGGCGGGTGCAGGAGGTCTCGCTCGGTGCGGGCATCGCCCTGGTCGGGCTGGGACTCGGCTTCCTCGCGTTCCGTATGCGCCGCGCGAACTGACCGTAGTGCCCGCGCGAACCGACCGTCACGCTCACACGAACCGACCGTAACGCCCCGCGCGACCGGAGGGCCGCACCCTCCGGTTCCGGCTCCGGCGAGACTTGCCAGAACGAACATACTCGGTATACATACTCGGTATGTCCATTCGCCACGGCCTGCTGGCCCTGCTGGAACGGGGCCCTCGTTACGGGTCCCGGCTCCGCACCGAGTTCGAGTCGCGCACCGGCTCCACCTGGCCCCTGAACGTCGGCCAGGTCTACACGACGCTCAGCCGTCTGGAGCGCGACGGCCTGATCGTCCAGGACGGCTCGGACGACGCCGGGCACGACCTCTACGCGATCACCGACGAGGGACGCACCGAGCTGCGCACCTGGTTCGAGACCCCGGTGGACCGCACCAGTCCGCCCCGCGACGAACTGGCCATCAAGCTCGCCATGGCCGTGGGCGCCCCGGGCGTCGACATCCGGGACGTGATCCAGTCCCAGCGCCACCACACGCTCAAGGCGATGCAGGACTACACCCGGCTCAAGGCCCAGGCCCTGGCCGACGTCCCCGCCAACCGGGACGAGGTCGCCTGGCTCCTCGTCGTGGAGCAACTGATCTTCCAGGCGGAGGCCGAGGCCCGCTGGCTCGACCACTGCGAGTCGCGGCTCGTCCGCCTCAAAGAGGCCGCCGCGACCGAGCCCTCCACCGAGCCCGGCCCCGCGGCCACCCGCGGTCCTGCCCGTGCCCTGGCCGGCCGGACCCGCTCCCAGCGCTGAGACCGGCGCCTGACGACCCGGGCGGCGGCGGGACCGTCGTCGCCGTCCGGATGAGACCCAGTACGTTCCGAGGGGGAACCACCCGCCATGCCCACGTCCGCCACCCAGCCGCCCCCGTCGTCCTCCGGGACGCCCGGCGGCAGCCCCGTACTCGAACTGCGGGCGCTGACCCGTACCCACGGCTCCGGCGTCGCCGAGGTGCACGCCCTGCGCGGGATCCACCTCGCGGTGTACCCGGGCGAGCTGGTCGCCGTGATGGGCCCCTCCGGTTCCGGCAAGTCCACCCTGCTGACCCTGGCCGGGGGGCTCGACACCGCCACGAGCGGCCAGGTCGTCATCGAGGGCCAGGACCTCGCCGCCCTCGGCCCCAAGGGCATGGCCGCCCTGCGCCGCCGCAGCGTCGGCTACGTCTTCCAGGACTACAACCTCATCCCGGCCCTGACCGCCGCCGAGAACATCGCGCTGCCCCGGGAACTCGACGGCGTCTCCGTGCGCAAAGCCCGCAAGGAGGCCCTCGCCGCACTGGCCGAGATGAAGCTCGAAGCGATCGCCGACCGCTTCCCCGACGAGATGTCCGGCGGCCAGCAGCAGCGCGTCGCCATCGCCCGCGCCCTCGTCGGCGACCGGCGCCTCGTGCTCGCCGACGAGCCGACCGGAGCGCTCGACTCCGAGACCGGCGAGGCGATCCTCGCCCTGCTGCGCACCCGCTGCGACCAGGGCGCGGCCGGGGTCATGGTGACCCATGAGCCCCGGTACGCGGCCTGGGCCGACCGGGTCGTGTTCCTCCGGGACGGCTCGATCGTCGACCAGACGGCGACCGCGGGAGCCGACTCCCTGCTCGCCGGAACGACCGAGGCCACCGCGTGAGCCCGCTCCCCGGCCGGCGCGCGGCCTTCCGTATAGCCCGGCGCGACGCGGCACGGGCCAAGGGCCGCAGCGCCCTGGTCGTGGCGATGATCGCCCTTCCGGTCCTCGGCGTGACCGCCGCCGACCTCACCTACCGCAGCGCCCTGCCCACGAAGGCCGAGGAACTGACGGCGGAACTGGGGTCGGCCGACGCCCGGTTCATGCCCACGAGCGTCGGCCCGGTGAAGCTCCAGCAGATGCCCGACGGCGTCAACTGGGGCATGCCCGAGGGCGCCCCCGACCCGACCCCCGAGGAACAGGCGAAGCCGGTCGACGTGCCGGCCGCCTTTCCCGAGGGCTCGCGCCATCTGACCGAGCGGAGCGTGCCCGCGTCGGTGACCACCCGGCACGGCATCGCCGACACCGAGATCAGCGAGCTGCGCGTCGCCGATCCGATGCTCCGCGGCCGGATCGAGCTGACGGACGGCGCCTTCCCCCGCAAGCCGGACGAGGTCGCCGGAACCGCCGACTTCGTCAGGGCGGCGGGGCTGTCAGTCGGCGACCGCGTGACCGTGCGCGGACCCGAGCAGACCTACACGCTCACCGGCACGGTCGAACTCCCCGCCGACCTGCGGGCGGACCACCTCTACGCGCTGCCCGGCGCGGTCATCGACCCGTGGCAGAAGACCGCCGACGGCGACCGGACGATCCTGCCGCCTCAGCCGAGCGACCCGAAGTGGCTGGTGAAGGGCCCGGCCGGCGCGGGTGTGACCTGGCAGGACGTCCTCGCCGCCAACGAGAGGGGGGTGGTGGTCAAGTCCCGCCAGGTCGCCCTGGACCCGCCGCCGGACTCCGAGGTCCCGATGGCCTCGGAGTCCGGCGGCGGGTACTCCACCGAGCCGGAGACCACCGCGGCCGTTCTCACGGTGGCCGCCATGGCCGTCCTGGAGATCGTGCTGCTGGCCGGTCCGGCGTTCGCCGTGGGCGCGCGGCGTTCGCGCCGCCAGCTGGGCCTGGTCGGCTCGTGCGGCGGCAACCGGGGCCAGGTCAGAGCCGTGGTACTCGCGGGCGGTGCGGTGCTCGGCGGGGTCGGCGCGGTGGCCGGGGTAGGGGCCGGATTCGCTCTGACCGCCCTGTTCCGCCCGATGATCGAGGACTACACGGGCAGCCGTTTCGGCGAACTGACCGTACGGCCCTGGGAGATCCTCGCCATCGCCGCGCTCGGCCTGGTCACCGGCGTCCTCGCCGCGCTCGCCCCGGCGATCGTCGCGGGCCGCCAGTCGGTCCTGGAGTCGCTCACCGGGCGGCGCGGCACCCGTCGCAGCTCCCGCCTGCTGCCCGTGATCGGCGTCATCACGCTCACGGCGGGTGTCGGCGTCGCCGTCTACGGCGGGGTGGCAGGCGACACGGTCCTCGTCGCCGGCGGTTCCGTCCTGGCCGAACTGGGCGTGCTCGGCTGTATCCCGGTGATCGTCGGCTTCCTCGGCCGGCTGGGCCGACGGCTCCCGCTGGCCCCCCGGATGGCACTGCGCGACGCGGCCCGCAACCGCGGCCGTACCGCTCCCGCCGTCGCCGCCGTGATGGCGGCCGTCGCGGGCAGCGTCGCCATCGCCACGTACACCAGCAGCAGCGCCGTCGAGGCCGCGTACGACTTCGAGCCCAACATGACCCCGGGCACCGTGGCGGTGGCCGCGTCCGACGTCGGCGCGGACGCCGAACTCCCCCGCTCCCGGGCGGCCGTCGAGCAGAACTACCCGGTCAGCGGCAAGCCCGCCGACTTCGGGCGGGTCTGGGCCGGCAGCGACTGCTCGGTCTACTACGAGGAGGAGAACGGCTGCGGCACCCTCGAACTCGTCAAGCCCACCGGCAAGGGCCACAGCTGCGCGCTCAAGGGTGCGGGCGCCAGGGAGCTCGCCCTGCGGCTCTCCGCCGACGAGCACAAGCGGATGATGAACTCCCCGGCCTGCGTCGACGAGAGCTCCACGATGGTCGCGTTCGGCACCGGCGAACACAAGATCGTCATCGGCGGCGCGGACGTCCTCGCCACCTATGTGAAGCTCGACGACCCGGCGGCGGCGAAGGCCCTAGAGGACGGCACCCCCGTCCTGCTGAACTCGGCCTACGCGAAGAACGGCGAGGTCACCCTCAAGGCCACCCACCTCTACAACGACCGGGACGAGAAGATGCGGGCCCGGCATCCCGGCAAGGCCCGCACCACCACCGACCGGCTGAAGGTGTACGTCGCGCCGGACCGGTTCGCGGCGACCCCCGGCATCCGCATGGTCATGCCGCGGGAGACCGCCGAACGGCTCGGCCTGCACGTCGAGGACTACGGCAGCTTCTACGCGCTGGGCCGCGACGCCACGGACGCCGAGGCCCAGGCCACCTACGCGGCGATCGACCAGGCCGGGAACCGCGCGTACCTGATGAGCTCGAACGAGAGGTTCCGGACCCAGGACGACACGATCCTGCTGATCCTCGCCCTCTTCGCCGGTGTGGTGACCCTGGGCGCGGCGGCCATCACGACCGGTCTGTCCAAGGCCGACGCGGAGGCCGACCTCACCACGCTCAGCGCGGTGGGCGCGCCCCCGGGAGTACGGCGTTCGCTGTCCGGCTTCCAGTGCCTGGTCGTCGCGCTGACCGGGGTCCTGCTGGGGACGGCGGCGGGACTCGTTCCCGCGGTCGCCCTGCGCCTGACCGACCTGCGCGCGGCGCTGGCGGAGATGCGCGCGGATCCGATGCAGTCGGCGTACACGCCGATCGTGATGCCGTGGGAGACCATCGGGCTGCTGGCCCTGGTCGTCCCGGTGCTCGCCGGTCTGCTGGCCGCCGCTCTCACCAGCTCCCGGCTGACCCTGGCCCGGCGCGCGGGCTGAACGGCCCGTCCGGGCCTCACGGAAGGGTTCCGGTGCCTCCGAAGACGGTGGATCTTCCGTTTTCGGGGGCACCACCGTGGTGTACGGCATGTGTGCGAGACAATGGCGGCATGGAAATGCCGAGGAATGACCGGTCGCAGGAGCACCCGCAGGTCCTTGTCGTGGGCCAGGACGGAATGGCTATCGGCGGCGGTGCCAGTGACGACGAGTCGCGCGAGGTCCCGGTGACGGAGATGGTGGAACAGCCCGCGAAGGTCATGCGCATCGGCAGCATGATCAAGCAGCTTCTGGAGGAGGTCAGGGCGGCGCCTCTCGACGAGGCGAGCCGGGTCAGGCTGAAGGAGATCCACGCCGGCTCCGTGAAGGAGCTGGAGGACGGCCTGGCGCCCGAGCTGGTCGAGGAGCTGGAACGGCTCTCCCTGCCGTTCACCGAGGACTCGGTGCCGTCCGAGGCCGAGCTGCGGATCGCCCAGGCTCAGCTCGTGGGCTGGCTGGAGGGGCTCTTCCACGGCATCCAGACGGCTCTGTTCGCCCAGCAGATGGCGGCCCGCGCCCAGCTGGAGCAGATGCGCCGCGCCCTGCCGCCCGGTATGGCCCACGAGGACGAGGAAGGCGGCCCGGACCCGCACGGCCCGATCCGTTCGGGCCCGTATCTGTAGATCCGCGTCCGTTCCCGGTCCGGGCCACGCCCGGACCGGGAACGTGCCTGATCAGCCCGCCGACGGAACGGTCAGCAGCACCTTGCCGATGTGCGCGCTGGACTCCAGCACCCGGTGCGCCTCGGCGGCGTCCGCCATCGGCACCACCCGGTCCACCACCGGCTTGACCACCCCGTCGCCGATCAGCGGCCACACGTGCTCGCGTACGGCGGCGACGATGGCGGCCTTCTCCTGGAGCGGACGGCCCCGCAGGGAGGTCGCGGTGACGGCCCCCCGCTTGGCGAGCAGGGCGCCGAGGTTCAGCTCGCCCTTGGCGCCGCCCTGCAGGCCGATGATCGCGAGACGGCCGTTGACGGCGAGCGCCTGAACGTTCCGATCCAGGTACTTGGCTCCGATCAGGTCCAGGATGACGTCGGCCCCCGCTCCGGCGGTGTTCTCCCGGACCTCCTCGACGAAGTCCTGCTCGCGGTAGTTGATGAGGATGTCCGCCCCCAGCTCCGCGCACCGGGCCAGCTTCTGCGGGCTGCCCGCCGTCACGGCGACCCGGGCCCCCACCGCCTTCGCCAGCTGGATCGCCATCGTGCCGATACCGCTGGAGCCTCCGTGGACCAGGAACGTCTCGCCGGGGCGGAGATGGGACACCATGAAGACGTTGGACCACACCGTCGCGGTGACCTCGGGCAGTGCCGCGGCTTCCACCAGGTCCACGCCGTCCGGTACGGGAAGGAGCTGCCCGGCCGGAACGGCGACCTTCTCCGCGTAACCGCCACCCGCCAGCAGCGCGCACACGGCGTCGCCGACCGCCCATCCGGTCACCCCGGGACCGAGCGCGGCGACCCGGCCCGCGCACTCCAGGCCGGGGTAGGGGGACGCGCCGGGCGGCGGATCGTAGAAGCCCTGCCGCTGGAGGACGTCGGCACGGTTCACGGCTCCGGCGACGACCTCGACGAGGACCTCGCCTTCACCGGGTACGGGATCGGGCACCTCGGCCCATACGAGCGCCTCGGGGCCACCGGGTTCGGGAATCGTGATCGCATGCATGGCGGCGAGGCTACTCCCGTGGCGCTCGCCCGCGCGGACGCCTCGTCGGTCAGGGTCGCGGACGCGGGGGCATCGGGTTCTCCGGGCGCCTCGTGGGTCAGGGTCGCCGACGCGGGGGCATCGGCTTCCGCGGACACCTCGCCAGTCAGGTGGCTGACGCCGAGGCATCGGGCCTCCCGGACGCCTCGTCGGTCAGGTCGCTGCCCCGGAGGCACCGGGTCTCCCGGACGCCTCGTCGGTCAGGTGGCTGACGCGGAGGCATCAGCTTCCGCGGACACCTCGTGGGTCAGGGTCGCTGGTGCGGAGGCATCGGATTCTTCGGCGCCGCGCCCGAGCCGGAGCTCGCCCGCACGATGGTGATGACCCGGTCCGTCAACTGCAGCGGGCTGGCCGCCGGATCGTCGTAACCGAGCAGCCGGTGTCCGCGCAGCACACTGACGACCAGGTCCTCGGTCTCCCGGACGTTCTTGCCCACCTCGGCCTTTATGACCGGCCGTTCGACGAGATCGAGCCCGCTGCCCTGCTGGATCAGGTCCTCCATCACCGTGCCCGCGCTCGGGCTGAGGACGGAGAGGCCGAGGAGTCGCCCCGCGGCACTGGCACTGGTGATGACCGCGTCCGCGCCGGACTGCCGCAGCAGGGGCGCGTTCTCCTCCTCGCGGACCGCCGCCACGATCTTCGCACCGCGGTTCAGCTGACGTGCGGTCAGGGCGACCAGCACGGCGGTGTCGTCGCGCTGGGTCGCGATGATGACCTGACGCGCCTTCTGGAGTTCGGCACGCAGCAGCACATCGCTGCGGGTCGCGTCGCCGAGCACGCCGGTGAAGCCCTCGGCGTTGGCGGCCTCGACCACCTTCGATGCCGGGTCGACGACGACGATCTGCTCCTTCGACAGGCCGGTGGCACAGAGGGTCAGAATGGCCGAGCGGCCCTTCGTACCGAAGCCGACGACGACGGTGTGGTCACGCAAGTTGGCTCTCCAACGCTTCAGCCGGAAGTCCTCCCGGGTCCGCTCCGTGAGGACTTCGAGGGTGGTACCGACCAGGATGATCAGGAACATCACGCGCAGCGGTGTCACGAGCACCACATTGATCAGCCGCGCCCCGTCGCTGGACGGGGTGATGTCCCCGTACCCGGTGGTGGAGAGGGTGACCGTCGCGTAGTAGACCGCGTCCAGCAGGTCGACCTTGCCGTCCGCGTTGTCGCTGTAACCGCTGCGGTCGAGCCAGACGATCAGCACGGTCGCGGCCAGCACGAGCAACGCCATCAACAGGCGCTTGGCGACCTGGCGCGCCGGACCGACGGCCACCCGACGGGGGAGCATCACCCGCGTCGGTACGACCAGTTCGTCCGCTCGCCTGGCCATCGCATCGTGGCCGGGAAGTTTCACGTGAAACACCCTTCCGTCCACGGCGTCGCCGGGGCCCATGGGAGATCAAGAATCTCCACCTCGGTGCCGGACCGTACCCCGCCCGGTGGCACCACGGCCAGTCCGTCCGCCGCGGCGATGCCCCGGAGCATCGCGGGCCCGTTGTAGCGGAGCGGCGCGACATGGTCCCGGCCGCCCGCCAGGCCCGGTCGGTGGACCACGGGGACGAGGCGGGTGTCCTGCGGATGGCCGGGCACCTCGGCATGGACGAGCGCCCGGTACGGATCCTGTGCGGGGCGGCCCGCGATGCCCGCGAGCAGCGGCTCAGCGAGCGTCAGCAGACCCGATACGGCCGCGAGCGGATTGCCGGGCAGCCCGACGAGATACGGCCCGTCGGACGACAGCCGGGCCAGCAGCATCGGGTGGCCGGGGCGGACCGCGACCCCGTCCACGAGCAGTTCGGCCCCGAGGGCGTCGAGGACCGGGTGCACATGGTCGACCGGACCGGCGGCGGTGCCCCCGGTGGTGACGATCAGATCGGCGTCGGAGGAGGCGAGGGCGGAACGCAGCGCCCCGGCGTCGTCACCAAGCCGGCGGGGACTGGAGACCTCGGCTCCGTGGGCCCGGAGCCAGGGGCCGAGCATCGGGCCGAGGGCGTCCCGGATCAGCCCGTCGTGCGGCAGACCGGCGTTGAGCAGTTCGTCGCCGAGCACGAGGATGTCGACGCGCGGACGGGGCACGACGGGCAGCGCGTCGTACCCGGCGGCCGCGGCGAGGCCGAGCACCGCCGGGGTGACGAGCGTGCCGGCCGGGACGAGCTGCTCGCCCGAGCGGCATTCCTGCCCCCGGGGCCGGATGTCCTGCCCGGTGACCACGGGTCGCCGGGCGTGCAGCAGCCCCCTGGCCTCGTCGGCGTGGGCGTGCTCGCTGCGGATGACCGCCGTGGTGTCGGGCGGTACACGGGCGCCGGTGGCGATCCGTACGGCGGTGCCGTCGGGCAGCACGGCGGTCGCGCCGCGTCCGGCGAGAAGGCCCGCCCCGGCCTCGAACGCCCAGGGGCCCGGACCGGCGACCGCCCAGCCGTCCATGGCCGAGGTGTCGAAGGACGGCAGATCGGTGAGCGCACCGAGCGCCTCGGCCAGCACATGACCCAGCGCACGGTCGAGCGGCAACCGGATCGTCGCGGGCGGACCGCCCCGCCCCGCCCTGGCCGCAACCGAGCGCGCCCGGTCCCAGGAGGGGGGCGCGGGCAGGCGCTTCGCGGGGTCGCCGGGGGCGGCCTGATCGAGGAGGGGCGACCACCCGCTGCCGGGCGCCGCGCCGGCGGCCGGGGCGGGAGGAGCGGGAGAACCGTCGTACGGGTCGTCACCGCGGCCGTTGTACGAGTCGTCATCGCGGGCGTCGCGCGGGGCGCCACCGGGGCCGTCGTAGGGGGTGCCGGCGCTGCTCCGGCTCTCGCCCGGGTCGCTGCGGCCGTCCCGGCCGTCGCGTGGGGCGCTGTGGCTGTCGTGTGGGGCGCTGTCGGCACTGCAACCGTCGTACGGGGCACGGTCGGCGCTGCGCCCGTCGTACGGGGCGTTGCTGCCGCTGCCGCCGTCGTACGGGGAACTGCCACCGCTGTGGTCGGCTCTCCCGTCCTCGGCCCGGGTGCCTCGGTGGCCCCGGGAGTCCTGGCCGCGGTTCGGACGCCCGCCCGCCCCTCCGGACCGGTCGAGGCGGCCCGACCCGCCGACCAGGGCGAGTGCCTGCTCGACGGCCCGTTCCTCGTCCTCGCGTGCACGTTCGCTCGCGGACCCGACGGCACGGGCGTCGCCGCCGGGTTCCCGGTGCGGTCCCTCGGAGCCGGTCACGGTGTCCCGGTCCCCTCGCGGCCCACGTCGGGCTTCGCCCCGCCCGTCGCATCGCCGCCCTGACCCGCCGCCTCCGCTTCCCAGCGCAGGGCGAGGGCGGTCGCCTTCCGCGCGGCTTCCGCGACCGCCGCAGCGGCCTCGTCGGGGCCCGCACCGGCGCTCGCCCTGGCTGCCGCGTACCCGACCAGGAAGGTCGTGAGCGGGGCCGCGGGCCGGGCGACCCCGTGCGCGGCGTCACGGGCGAGGTCGAGCAGGACATCGGTGTCGACGTCGAGTTCGATTCCCAGTTCGTTCTTGACCGAGGTGATCCATTCGTCCAGCACGGCCCCATGCTCCCTGATCCGGGCTCGGGCGGCAGCGATGTCGTCCCAAGTGTCGCAGTCGAACGCGGCGTCAGGACCTGCCTCGATCCGGGCGAGATCCAGCTCGGCCGTCAGAATCCGGAGCGGCAGACCGGCGAGGCTCCCGTACTCGGTGGCGATCAGCGCCAGCTCCCTGCGGAGCGGTTCGGCGCGGTACACGGCCACGAGCGGCTGGTCGCGCCCGTCGGGGTCGATGCACAGGGCGCCTTCGCGGCCGGGCTGTCCGGCGGCGGCGAGCAGCGTGTCGACCGTGGCCCGGCCGAGGAAAGGCAGGTCGGCGGAGAGCACGAGGACACGGTCCGCCGTCGTCAGCCGCAGCCCTGCGCCCAGGGCCGCCAACGGGCCTCCGCCCTGCGGCACTTCCCGGGTCCAGGCAACCGGTCGGACGGTCGCGCGGCGGTCGCCCACCACGACGCTGCGAGCCGCTCCGTCGCATGCTGCGAGGACCCGGTCGAGCAGCGACCGGCCGCCTACCCGGACTCCTGGCTTGTCAGCGCCGCCGAGCCGCTTCGCGGCCCCTCCGGCAAGGACGATCACGTCGTAGGCGGTCATACGTCGAGTATGGGTGGCGTCCCCGAGCGAGGACGCCGCCGGGGTGGCCGGTGGACCAGCCACCCCGGCGGCGGCGTGGCAGGCGCTGCGCAGGAGACCGCAGGCGCCACTGCCCCACGCCCTGCCCCCAGGCCCCGCACCCGCGAGCCCGCGCCTCCGCGAGCCCAGGCCGCGCCTCCGCGCCTCCGCGCCTACAGCGTGCGCAGGAGGACCGCCGGCTGCTCCACGCAGTCCGCCACATATCTCAGGAAGCCGCCCGCCGTTCCGCCGTCGCACACGCGGTGGTCGAAGGTGAGCGACAGCTGGACCACCTGACGTACGGCCAGTTCTCCCTGGTGCACCCAGGGTTTGGGCATGATCCGGCCCACACCGAGCATCGCCGCCTCCGGGTGGTTGATGATCGGCGTGGAACCGTCGACCCCGAACACCCCGTAGTTGTTCAGCGTGAACGTGCCCCCGGTCAGCTGCGCCGGGCTGAGCTTCCCGGTGCGCGCCAGCTCGGTCAGCCGGGCGATCTCGGCCCCGACCGACTCGGCGTTCCGGGTGTGCGCGTCCCGGACGACCGGGACGACGAGGCCCCGCTCGGTCTGGGCGGCGAACCCGAGGTGCACGCCGGGCAGCCGGACGATCTCCCGGGCCTCCGTGTCCACGGTGGCGTTGAGCTCGGGGAACCGGGCCAGCGCCGCCGTGCAGATCCTCGCCAGCAGGGCCAGGACCGACACCTTGGGCCCGGCGGACGGGCCCGTGGCGGCGTTCATCGCGGCCCTGACCGCCATCAGCTCGGTGGCGTCGGCGTCGACCCAGCACGTGGCGTCGGGGATCTCGGTCCGGCTGCGCGACAGCTTGTCGGCGACCGCTCCACGCACCCCGCGCAGCGGAATCCGCTCGGCGTCCGCAGCGGCGGCCACGCCGTTCGGAGCCGCGGCCACGGCTGCCGCCGGCGCCTGGGCCTGCGGCTGGGCAGCGGGTGCCGCCGTCGTGGTCTCCTCCGCCGCCCGGATCGCACGGTCGACATCGGCGCGCAGGATCAGCCCGTGGGGGCCCGAACCCGCCAGCCGTCGCAGATCGATGTCGTTCTGCCGGGCCAACCGCCGTACCAGCGGAGAGACCACCGGCACGGGCCCCTCGGACACCGGGGCTTCGGCGACCAGGACCTCGGCCACCGGCGTCCCGGCCACCGGAGCGCCGGAGACCGGGGGATCGGCCACCACCCGGTCGGGCCGGACCGGGCGAACGCGCCGGCGGCGGGCGGCCGGTGCGCCGGTCCCGTACCCCACGAGCACGTTCCCCGAGCCGCCCGAGGACTCCGTGCCCGAACCGGGGTCCGTGTCGGAGCCGGAGGACGAGGAGGCCGACGGGGCGGCGGAAGAGGAGGACGGGGAGGAGACCTCTCCGTCCGGTGCTCCGACGGCGACCGTCAGCAGCGGCGCGCCGACGGGCAGTTCCGTGCCCTCGTCGCCGAACCGTGCGGTCACCACGCCCCCGTAGGGGCAGGGCACCTCCACCATGGCCTTGGCCGTCTCGACCTCGACGACGGGCTGGTCGATGGCGACGACATCGCCGACCTCCACCAGCCAGCGGACGATCTCGGCCTCGGTCAGCCCCTCGCCGAGGTCGGGCAGCTTGAATTCGAGCACCTGGGCCATCAGCTGTCCGCCTCCCACTGCAACCGGGCCACCGCGTCGAGCACCCGGTCCACTCCCGGCAGATGGTGCCGCTCCAGCATGGGCGGCGGGTAGGGGATGTCGAACCCGGCGACCCGCAGCACCGGAGCCTCCAGATGGTGGAAGCACCGCTCGGTGATCCGGGCCGCGATCTCGCCGCCGGGCCCGCCGAAGGCGGGGGACTCGTGCACGACGACCGCCCGCCCGGTGCGGCGCACCGACGCGGCCACCGTCTCGTCGTCGAACGGCACCAGCGAGCGCAGGTCCAGCACTTCGAGATCCCAGCCCTCGGCGAGCGCCGCTTCGGCGGCCTCCATGCAGACCGGCAGGGAGGGCCCGTACGTGATCAGGGTGGCGCTGCGTCCGGGTCGGCGCACCACGGCCTTGCCGATCGGCTCGACCGCGGCGGGGGCATCGGGCGACCAGTCGGCCTTGGACCAGTACAGCCGCTTCGGCTCCAGGAAGACCACCGGGTCGTCCGAGGCGATCGACTCCCTCAGCAGCCCGTACGCGTCGTCGACCGTGGCGGGCGTGACGACGTGCAGGCCGGGGGTGGCCATGTAGTACGCCTCGGAGGAGTCGCTGTGGTGCTCCACCCCGCCGATCCCGCCGCCGTACGGCACCCGCACGGTGATCGGGAGCGGCATGGCCCCGCCGGTGCGGTTGCGCATCTTGGCGACATGGCTCAGCAGCTGCTCGAACGCCGGGTAGGCGAACGCGTCGAACTGCATCTCCACCACGGGCCGCAGCCCGTACATCGCCATGCCGACGGCCGCTCCGAGGATGCCCGCCTCGGCCAGCGGGGTGTCGGTGCAGCGGTCGTCACCGAACTCCTTCGCCAGCCCGTCGGTGATCCGGAAGACCCCGCCGAGCGTGCCCACGTCCTCACCGAGCACATGGACGGTGGGGTCCTCGGCCATCGAGTCACGGAGCGCGCGCCCCAGCGCCTGCGCCATCGTGGCCGGTTTCGCCTTCACGGGGCGGCCGTCGGCCGTCACTGCCACGGTGGTCATCGTCCTGCCTCCGGGCCGTGCTCGTCGTGGTCCTGCTCGGCGTCCAGCTCGGCGCGCAGGGCGGCCGCCTGCTCCCGGAGCTGACTCGTCTGCTGGGCGTACACATGGGTGAAGAGGTCCATCGGGGCCAGCTCCGGATCCGCGTTCATCCGGTCGCGCAGGGCGGCCGCCATGTGTTCGGCGGCCTGCTTCGCCTGCTCGACGCCCGCGTCGTCCAGCAGCCCGCGCTCCGTCAGCTCACGCTCCAGCAGCCGCACGGGGTCGTGCGCCTTCCACGCCTCGACCTCGCTGTCGACCCGGTAGCGCGTGGCGTCGTCGGCGTTGGTGTGGGCCTCCATGCGATAGGTGACCGCCTCGACCAGCGTGGGCCCCTCGCCGCGGCGGGCCCGCGCCACGGCCTCGCTCAGCACCTGGTGCACCGCGGCCGCGTCGTTGCCGTCGACCAGACGGCCCGGCATCCCGTACCCGACGGCCTTGTGCGCCAGGGAGGGGGCGGCGGTCTGCTTGGCCAGCGGCACGGAGATCGCGAAGCCGTTGTTCTGGACGAAGAAGACGACCGGGGCCTTCCAGACGGCCGCGAAGTTCAGCGCCTCGTGGAAGTCGCCCTCGCTGGTGCCGCCGTCCCCGACCATGGCGAGCGCCACCACGTCGTCGCCCTTGAGCCGGGCGGCGTGCGCCAGCCCGACAGCGTGCGGCAGCTGTGTGGCGAGCGGGGTGCACAGCGGGGCGATGCGGTGCTCGCGCGGGTCGTAACCGGTGTGCCGGTCGCCGCGCAGCAGGGTCAGCGCCTCGACCGGGTCCAGGCCGCGCGCGACGGCCGCGAGCGTGTCGCGGTAGCTGGGGAACAGCCAGTCGCGCTCCTCCAGCACCAGGGCGGCGGCGATCTCGCATGCCTCCTGGCCGGTGCTCGACGGGTAGACGGCCAGCCGTCCCTGCTTCGTCAGCGCGGTGGCCTGGGCGTTGTAGCGACGGCCGCGCACCAGCTCCGTGTGGAGCCGGAGCAGCAGCTCGGGGTCGACGTCGGCGACCGCGTCCGTACCGAGCACCCGGTAGGGCTCCGGGTCCGGGAGCAGCGGGGCGGGGTCGGTGATCGGCTTCCAGGCCGGGGGCGGCGTGGGCCGGTAGGCGGCCGCGCCGGGCAGCTCTTGGACCGTCATGAGAAGCACCTCCTGGCATCGAGGGAGATCGAAGGGTGTCGATCGGCGGTATCGGGGGTGTCGATCGCGGTGTCGAGGGGTGTCGACGGGTACCGATCGGCGGTGTCGAGGGTGTCGATGGGTGTCGATCGGGCGCGGGACGTCGAGGGCTGGACGAGGCACGGGTGTGGCGTGCCTCACCTACCGATTGTTCGGTCGCAAGCGCATTTTGGCTACAGGTGCCACCAGCCTGTGGACAAACGGTTCTCCACAGCCTGGGATGGGTACAGGTCGTCCACGACAGGGAGGCGCGGGCCGATGGCAGCTGAACAAATGGCCGACAGGGCCGAGGAGCAGGACCGGACCCCGCCCACCGCGCCACCGTCGGCCGCCGCCCCCGCGGGCTCGGCACCGGAGCCTCCCCCGGCAGCCCCCGCGCGGCCGCTGGACGCCATCGACCGCGACATCCTGCGGATCCTCCAGACGGACGGCCGCGCCTCGATACGGTCCGTGGCCGAGCGGGTCCACGTCTCACGGGCCAATGCCTACGCCCGGATCAACCGGCTCGTCGAGGACGGCGTGATCCGCGGCTTCGGCGCCCGCGTCGACCACGAGCGGGCCGGCCAGGGGGCGTCCGCGTACATCACGCTGAAGATCGTGCAGAACTCCTGGCGGACCGTGCGCGAGCAGCTCCAGGCGCTCCCCGGGGCCACGCACATCGCCCTGGTCAGCGGTGACTTCGACGTACTGCTGCTGGTGCACACGCCGGACAACCGGGCGCTGCGCGAGCTGGTGCTCACCCGGATCCAGTCCATCCCCGAGGTGCTCTCGACGCGCACGCTGCTGGTGTTCGAGGAGACGGACCTGGGACCGCTCCCGGACCGGTCGGCCGAACTCACCTGACCGGGGCCGGCCCGGTCAAGGCCACCGGGCCGGGCACGGAAGCCGGACGGCACCCGCACGGAAGCCGGACAGCCCCTGCAGTGAAGCCGGACGGCCCGACGGGCTCAGCGGGCGCCGCCGGCCCGCAATCCCTCGAAAGCCAGCTGGACGACCGTGTCCGCGAGCTGTTCCTCCCCGGGGAAGCCGCCGGGCTGCGGCCGGTACCACTCGACCAGCGAGTTCACCATGCCGAACAGCAGCCGGGTCGCCAGCCGTATGTCCACGTCCGCCCGGAGGTCGCCCTCGGCCACCGCGGCCTGGAGCAGCTCCGCCACCCGCTGGTCGAACTCCCGGCGCCGCTCCAGCGCCCAGCGTTCCGTCTTCGTGTTTCCGCGCACCCGCAGCAGCAGAGTGACGTAGGGGACCTCCGCCATCAGCACGTCGACGGTCCGGCGCGTGACGTACTCGACCCGCTCGACCGCGCGCCCGCGCTGCGCCCCCGGCTCGTCGAGGACCGCGAAGAGCCCGTCGAGCGCCCGGCTCACGGCCCGGCGCAACAGCTCCTCCTTGCCCGCCACATGGTGGTAGATCGAGGATTTCGAGATACCCGCCGCCCGGGAGAGGTGCTCCATGGACGTGCCGTCGTAGCCGCGCTCGTTGAAGACACGGACGGCGACGGTGAGCAGGGTCTCCGGTGTGTACGTGTCCCGCTTGGCCGTGGTCATGTCCGCGATCCTCCCCCATGAGGGATCAGCCCCGCACAGGCGGGGACCATCGAAGTTGTCCACAGGTTTCCCGGTGCCCCTTGTCCCGACCGATCGTTCGGTTACTCTAACTCCGTCCGCACGTCCCCGCCCGGCTCGATGAGGAGTTGGTCCGCCATGGCCTCCGCGCTCACCCCCCAGCAGCTGTCCGAGACCCACCGGCCCACGCTCGACCAGGCCCTGGACGTGATCCGTACCCGCGCCTACTGGTCCCCGCACCCCGAGCACCCGAAGGCGTACGGCGAGGGCGGCGCCCCGGGCAGCCTCGGTGCGGCCGAGGGCAAGGCCGCCTTCGACGCGCTGCTGGGCACCCGGCTCGACCTGGGCCAGCCGGGCGCCGACGGCTGGGTCGGCGGCGAGATCTCGCCGTACGGTCCGGAGCTCGGCATCGAGTATCCGCACGTCGACCCGGACGTCCTGCTGCCCGCGATGAAGGCCGGTACGGCCGCCTGGCGGGCGGCGGGACCGGAGGTCCGGGCCCTGGTCTGCCTGGAGATTCTCGCGCGGATCAGCGCCCGCACCCACGAGCTGGCCCACGCCGTGATGCACACGAGCGGTCAGGCCTTCATGATGGCGTTCCAGGCGGGCGGCCCGCACGCCCAGGACCGCGGCCTGGAGGCCGTGGCGTACGCCTACCAGGAGCAGGTACGCACCCCTGAGAGCGCCGACTGGTCGAAGCCGCAGGGCAAGCGCGACCCGCTGAAGCTGCACAAGTCGTTCATCACGTCCGGCCGCGGCGTCGCACTGGTCATCGGCTGCAACACGTTCCCCACGTGGAACGGCTATCCCGGCCTCTTCGCCTCGCTCGCCACGGGCAACCCGGTGCTGGTCAAGCCGCACCCGCGCGCGGTGCTGCCGCTGGCGCTCACGGTCTCGATCGCCCGCGAGGTCCTGGGAGAGGCGGGCTTCGACCCGAATCTGGTGGCGCTGGCCGCCGAGCGGCCCGGCGAGGGCATCGCCAAGGCTCTGGCGGTCCGCCCCGAGATCCGGATCATCGACTACACGGGCTCGTCCGCGTTCGGCGACTGGCTGGAGGAGAACGCCCGCCAGGCACAGGTCTACACGGAGAAGGCCGGCGTCAACACGATCGTCGTCGACTCCACCGACGACTACCGGGGCATGCTGGCCAACCTGGCGTTCTCCCTCTCGCTGTACAGCGGCCAGATGTGCACCACCCCGCAGAATCTGCTGATCCCCCGGGACGGCATCACCACCGACGACGGCGCCAAGTCCTACGACGACGTGGTCGCCGACCTCTCGGCCGCCGTCACGGGACTGCTCGGCGACGACGCCCGCGCGTCCGCCCTGCTGGGCGCCCTGGTGAACCCCGACGTCAAGGGCCGGGTGGAGGCGGCGGGAGAGCTGGGGGAGGTCGCCCTGCCCTCGCGTACGGTCGCCAACGCCGAGTTCCCCGACGCGGTCGTCCGTACGCCGGTCGTCGTGAAGCTCGACGGCACCAAGCCCGACGACGGCGCGGCCTACTTCTCGGAGTGCTTCGGACCGGTGTCCTTCGCCGTCGCCGTCGAGTCGACGTCCGCCGCACTGGACCTCCTCCGCCGCACGATCCGCGAGAAGGGCGCCATGACGGTCGGTGCGTACACCACCTCCCCCGAGGTGGAGCGCGCGGTCGAGGACGTCTGCCTGGACGAGTCCGCCCAGCTCTCGCTGAACCTGACCGGCGGGGTGTACGTCAACCAGACCGCCGCCTTCTCCGACTTCCACGGCTCCGGCGGCAACCCGGCGGCCAACGCGGCCCTGTGCGACGCGGCCTTCGTCGCCAACCGCTTCCGCGTGGTGGAGGTCCGCCGCCAGGCGTGACTAGCGGGTCTCCCGCGGGTCCGGGATGTCGGCGTAGCGCTGGATCCACGCGTGCATCGCGATGGCCGCGGCGGCTCCGGCGTTGATGGACCGGGTCGAGCCGAACTGCGCGATGGAGCACACCGCCGTGGCGTGCTCCCGCGCCTCCTCGGTGAGGCCGGGCCCTTCCTGCCCGAACAGCAGGACGCAGCGGCGCGGCAGCTCGGTGCGCTCCAGCGGTACGGCGCCGGGGAGGTTGTCGATCCCGATGACCGGCAGCCCCTCGGCCGCCGCCCAGGCGGTCAGGTCCGCCGTGTCGGGGTGGTGGCGCACATGCTGGTAGCGGTCGGTGACCATGGCGCCGCGCCGGTTCCAGCGCCGCCGGCCCACGATGTGGATCTCCTTGGCCAGGAAGGCGTTGGCGGTCCGGACCACCGAGCCGATGTTGAAGTCGTGGGTCCAGTTCTCCACGGCCACGTGGAAGTCGTGCCGCCGCAGGTCGAGATCGGCGACGATCGCCTCCCGCTTCCAGTAGCGGTACGCGTCACCGACGTTGCGCCGGTCGCCCTGGGCCAGCAGCTCGGGGTCGTACCGCTCGTCCTCGGGCCAGGGCAGCGGGTGCGGTCCGACACCGATCGGCTGGGCGTAGCCGTCGTCGTACTGGACGGGTTCAGCGGGGGTTTCTTGGGTTCTGCCGGTCTCACTGCTCACCCGACGAGCGTATGGCCCCCGCCGCCGCCCTGGAGCCGGGGCTCGTCCGTACCGCCGTGACCGCCCCGGGCCGGGCCGTCCGCCGGCCCGTCGTCCGGACCGTCCGCGCGGGCGGGCGCCCCAGGGCTCCCCGGCGTACGGGACCGGCTGGGCAGCCGGGAGAGCAGCAGCCGCCTGCCGATCGTGGCCCGGCCGCCCAGCCACACGAGGAAGGCCGTCGGCAGGAACACCGCGTCGGCCGCGATCATCGCCATGGAGAAGAAGGGCAGTCCGAGCAGCAGGGCGATCCCCGCATGCTCGCAGATCATCACGACCAGCAGGACGTTCTTCACCCGCCGGTTGAACAGCGTGAACGGGAAGGCGACCTGGACGATGACCGTGCCGTACGTCAGCACCATCACCATCAGCCCGCTCGCGCCCAGGATGTCCGACAGGGCCGGCCACGGAGTGAAGTAGTCGAGGTTGAGCGGGTAGTAGAGCGCGGTGCCGTCCTGCCAGCGCGAGCCCTGGATCTTGTACCAGCCGGCCGTCGCGTAGATCAGGCAGACCTCGGCCATGATCACGGCGAGCGCGGCGTTGTGCGTGAGATTGGCCAGCACGTCGAGCAGGGTGCGGGGCTCGCTCCGCGGCGCGTACCGGTTCACCGCCCACCAGGCGGCGGCGGAGAGCCAGAGGACCCACAGCAGCGTCCGCAGCCACCAGGTGCCGCCGAGCCCGCCCATCAGGGTGGCCGTCGCGAGAACGGGGCCGAGGACTGCCCAGAGCGCCGGGCCCGCGATGTCCCGGAGGGGCGGCAGACCTTCGGCGGCACGCTGGGCGTTGCGCGCCGCACGCCGGGCATCCAGCGACCAGACCTGGGCGCAGCGCGTCAGCACCAGGTAGATCGCCATGAGGTGGACGACGTTGTCGCCGCCGTCGCCCATGAAGATGCTGCGGTTCTGCAGCGAGAGCACGCCGACCATGAAGAGGACGGACATGGTCCGGGTCCGCCAGCCGACCATCAGCGCCGCCGCGGACAGCAGCGTGAGGACGTAGACCGACTCGAACCAGAGCGTGCTGTCGGTCCACATCAGGACCGAGAAGGCCTCGTTGCCGTCCGTGAGCCGGCGTGCCAGGTCCCAGTGCCAGGGGCTGTCCGGACCGTACAGCTCATGGCGGTGCGGCAGCTCGCGCAGCAGGAAGAAGAGGTAGGTGGCGGCGAAACCGATCCGGACGACAGCGCTCTGGTACGGGCCGAGGGCTGAGGCGGTGACACGCTGAAGGCCGCGGGCCGGACCACCGGCGGGGCCGCCGGAACCCGGGGTCCGTGGCCCGCTCGGCTG
Organism: Streptomyces sp. YPW6; assembly: GCF_018866325.1. Taxonomy (NCBI): domain Bacteria; kingdom Bacillati; phylum Actinomycetota; class Actinomycetes; order Kitasatosporales; family Streptomycetaceae; genus Streptomyces; species Streptomyces sp. YPW6. Next base: position 3,843,222 of record NZ_CP076457.1, on the reverse strand, counting down.
GGGCCCGGCCGGCGGCGGCCCGCTCGGCTGCGGGGCCAAGTCCTGCGGGGCCGGGTTCTGCGGGGCCGGGTTCTGCGGGGCCGGGTTCTGTGGCGTCAGGTTCTGTGGCGTCCGGGGCGAGGGGGTGGTCACTGGTTCGCCTCCGCACGCGCCGCGTCGCGGCGCTCTTCCGCCGCGTGCTCGGGAAGATCGTCGGAGGTCACGGTCCACCACGGGAGTACGCGGTAGGCGGGGCGGGTGCTGATCTTCTCGGTGCTCCACGGGGGCGGGGCGACCGAACTGGTGGCGGAGCGCAGCTGGATGCGCTCGATCGTGCCGCCGTAGTCCCGCTCGCTCAGCCTCAGCATCGCGATGCGCCGCACGTACCGCTCGGAGAGCTCCCCGCGCAGGCCGTTGGGGCGGTTCTCGCTGTCGTGGGAGTTGACGTAGAAGTCCCAGCCCCGCCGGAGCTCGTTCTGGTGCACATGGCTGGGGAAGAGGTTGCCGCGTATCCCCTTGGCATCCTCATGGGTCAGGTTCATCCACCGGGTGGTGCGGCGGCCGTCGGCGGCGTCGACCACTTCGGCCCGCACATGGACGGCGACGTTCTGCTGGAGCGGATTGGGCGCGAAGAGCTTCCAGTTCTGCTCGAACTCCGGGTAGATCCAGCGGTCGACCGTCTTCCCGTGCTCCTTGGTCAGGGTGTTGGACGGGGCGACGTGCAGGAACACCATGGCCACGTGCGTGCAGGCGAGCAGCCCGATGAGGGACAGCGCGAGGGCCGCGACCACCTGGTAGGGGAGCGACAGCCCGGCCATGCCCCGGCCGGTGGCCGAGGAATCCCGCGACGGCACCGGCCACGGGGGCGTGGCGGCCGCGTGGTCCGGCGCTGGGGCTTCGGAGGTGCCGGGCGCCTCCGCCGGCCGGTTCGACGCCTGCGGCCAGGCGTCCTTCCCCCCGCCCGCAGAGCTCCTGTCGTGGTCCGAATCCATCCCGCCCCGATCACCGTCGATCACCACTCAGTTATCCACAGGGTTGACACCCTACGGGCCTCCGACTCACCATTGAAGTCAAGGAACCGAACGATCGGTCGGTAGGGAGCCCGGGATGGCGGCAGTGACTGCGGACCAGACGACGCAGAAGACGCTCGGCACGGCGAGCACGGCGGGCGGAACGGGCTCGACGGGTGCGACGGACGTAACGGACGCCGCGGCTGCGGGGCATCTCGCGGCCTTCGACGCGGCTGTGGCGGCGGACGAGCGGATCGAGCCGCGTGACTGGATGCCGGACGCCTACCGGGCGACGCTCATCCGCCAGATGGCCCAGCACGCCCACTCGGAGATCATCGGCATGCAGCCCGAGGCCAACTGGATCACCCGCGCGCCGTCGCTGCGCCGCAAGGCGATCCTCATGGCCAAGGTGCAGGACGAGGCAGGGCACGGCCTGTATCTCTACAGCGCCGCCGAGACCCTGGGCACCAGCCGCGAGGAGCTGCTCGACAAGCTCCACGCGGGCCGCCAGCGCTATTCGTCGATCTTCAACTACCCCACGCTGACCTGGGCCGACGTCGGCGCGATCGGCTGGCTGGTGGACGGCGCGGCGATCACCAACCAGGTGCCGCTCTGCCGCTGCTCCTACGGCCCCTACGCCCGCGCGATGGTCCGCATCTGCAAGGAGGAGTCCTTCCACCAGCGCCAGGGGTACGAGCTGCTGCTCGCCCTCAGCCGTGGCACCGAGGCCCAGCACGCGATGGCCCAGGACGCGGTGAACCGCTGGTGGTGGCCCTCCTTGATGATGTTCGGCCCGCCCGACGACGCCTCGTCGCACTCCGAGCAGTCCATGGCGTGGAAGATCAAGCGGCACTCCAACGACGAGCTGCGCCGGCGCTTCGTCGACATCTGCGTGCCCCAGGCCGAGGCGCTGGGCCTGGAGCTCCCGGACCCCGACATCCGGTGGAACGAGGAGCTGGGCGGCCACGACTTCGGCGCGATCGACTGGTCGGAGTTCCAGGAGGTCCTCAAGGGCAACGGCCCCTGCAACGAACAGCGGATCGCCCAACGGCGCCGGGCCCACGAGGAGGGCGCCTGGGTACGGGACGCGGCGGCCGCGTACGCCACCAAGCACGCCCCGGCCCGGACATCGCCCCGGACACCGGCATCGGCACAGACCAGCGCGTCCGCGCAGCATGTGGAGGAGACGGGATGAGCAACTCGACCGACTGGCCCCTGTGGGAGGTGTTCGTGCGCTCACGGCGCGGACTGTCCCACACCCACGCGGGCAGCCTGCACGCGCCGGACGCCGAGATGGCCCTGCGCAACGCCCGCGACCTCTACACCCGCCGCTCGGAGGGCGTCTCGATCTGGGTGATCCCGTCCACCGCGATCACCGCCTCCTCCCCCGACGAGAAGGACTCCTTCTTCGAGCCGGCCGGCGACAAGCCCTACCGCCACCCGACGTTCTACGAGATCCCGGACGGGGTGAAGCACCTGTGAGCGCCGCACTCGCCCTCGGCGACGACGCGCTGGTGCTCTCGCACCGGCTGGGGGAGTGGGCCGGTCACGCCCCTGTCCTGGAGGAGGAGGTGGCGCTCGCCAACATCGCCCTGGACCTGCTGGGGCAGGCACGGGTGCTGCTCTCGCTCGTCGGCGACGAGGACGAGCTGGCCTACCTCCGCGAGGAGCGCGCCTTCCGCAACCTCCAGCTGGTCGAGCAGCCGAACGGGGACTTCGCCCACACCATCGCCCGGCAGCTCTACTTCTCGGTGTATCAGCACCTGCTGTACGAGCGACTGGCTGCCGGTGAGAGCGAGTTCGCCGGTCTGGCGGCCAAGGCCGTGAAGGAGGTGGCCTACCACCGTGACCACGCCGAGCAGTGGGTCCTGAGGCTCGGGGACGGCACGGAGGAGAGCCACCGCCGGATGCAGAGCGGGCTGGACGCGCTGTGGCGGTTCACCGGTGAGATGTTCCAGCCGGTCGAAGGGCTCGATTCCCCGGAGTCCGGTGTCGACCGGCAGGCACTCCAGAGCAGCTGGCTCGCCGCCGTCACCGACGTCGTCGAGCGCGCCACGCTGGATCTCCCCTCGGGCCCGCAGACCGGGGGCTGGGCGGCGGGCGCGGGCCGGCAGGGCCTGCACACCGAACCGTTCGGCCGCATGATCGCCGAGATGCAGCACCTGCACCGCAGTCACCCGGGGGCGTCATGGTGACCGGCACCCTGCTGGAGGCAGAGCTGCGCGAGCTGGCCGGCGCGGTGCCCGACCCCGAGCTCCCGGTGCTGACCCTGGCCGAGCTGGGCGTCCTGCGGGATGTTCACGTGGAGGGGCCGGGCCGGGTGACCGTGCGGCTCACCCCGACGTACACCGGCTGCCCGGCAATCGAGGCGATGTCCGCCGACATCGAGCGGGTGCTGCACGATCACGGCGTGCCGGAGGTCTCCGTGGTGACGGTCCTGGCACCGGCCTGGTCGACGGACGACATCAGCGCCGAAGGACGCCGCAAGCTCGCGGAGTTCGGCATAGCGCCGCCGCGTGCCCACAGCACCGACGGCGGTCCCGTGCCCCTGACGCTCTCGGTGCGCTGCCCGCACTGCGGGTCCACGGAGACGGAGCTGCTCAGCCGGTTCTCCTCCACGGCGTGCAAGGCCCTGCGCCGCTGCGTCGCCTGCCGTGAACCGTTCGACCACTTCAAGGAGTTGTAGATGTTCCATCCGCTCCGGGTCAGCGCGATCGAACGGATCACGGACGACGCGGTGGCCGTGACCCTCTCCGTGCCGACCGAGCTGCGCGAGACTTTCCGCCACATCCCCGGCCAGCATCTGAACGTGCGCTACACGGTGGACGGCCAGGAGGTCCGCCGGTCGTACTCGATCTGCGCACCGGCCACCGAGCAGCCCGGCGAACCGGTGCTGCGGGTGGGCATCCGCATGGTCGAGGGCGGGGCGTTCTCCACGTACGCCCTGAAGGAACTGGCCGTGGGGGACCAGGTGGAGGCCATGCCTCCGATGGGGCGGTTCGTCCTGCAGCCGCGTCCGGGCCTGTTCGCGGCAGTGGTGGGCGGCAGCGGCATCACCCCGGTGCTGTCGATGGCGGCCACCCTGCTCGACCGGGAGCCGACGGCCGCCTTCTGCCTGATCCGCAGCGACCGCACGGCGGCCTCGACGATGTTCCTCGACGAGGTGGCCGACCTCAAGGACCGCTATCCGGACCGCTTCCAGCTGGTCACCGCGCTCTCCCGGGAGGAGCAGTCGGCCGGACTCCCCTCCGGACGGCTGGACGCCGAACGCCTCACGGGTCTGCTGCCGGCCGTGCTCCCCGTCGACGAGGTCGACGGCTGGTTCCTGTGCGGCCCGCTCGGCCTCGTACGGGGCGCGGAGCAGGCTCTGAAGGCGCTCGGCGTCGACCGCTCCCGGGTCCACCAGGAGATCTTCCACGTCGACGAGGGACCTGCCGATGTGACGGTGGCCAAGGTCGCCGCCCCCTCCGACTCCGTGCTGACCGCCACCCTCCACGGCCGCTCGGGCAGCTGGCCCGTGGAGAACGCGGAATCCCTGCTGGAGGCGGTGCTGCGGAGCCGCTCGGACGCTCCCTACGCGTGCAAGGGCGGGGTCTGCGGGACCTGCCGGGCGTTCCTCGTCTCGGGCGAGGTCCGGATGGACCGCAACTTCGCCCTGGAACCGGAGGAGACGGAGGCGGGATTCGTGTTGGCCTGCCAGTCGCATCCGCTCACACAGGAGGTGGAGCTGGACTTCGACCGCTGAGGAGGGAGTCTGCCGCTGCCTCCGCCGCACTGTTCCCTTCCCGTGGAACCTGCCCTATCTTGACGACCCGTCAGCTAGCTGAGGGTCAACGGGAGGCTCGGACAGTGGACTTCACCTTCACCGAGGAACAGCAGGCTGCTGTGGAGGCGGCCAGGGCTGTCTTCTCAGATGTCACACCCGACCGCGCACCCAGCCCGTCCCTGACCCGGGGTGCCGTGGCGGAGGACATCGACCGGCGGCTGTGGCACGAGCTGGCGCGCACGGATCTGCTCGGGCTCACACTCTCGCCGGACCACGGGGGCGCGGGACTGGACCCGATCGCGCTCTGCCTGGTCCTGCGGGAGTCGGCCAGGGTGCTGGCCAGAGTTCCCTTGCTGGAGAGCTGTGCGGTGGCGACGGCCCTCCAGCGGTACGGCGATCGCGCCCTCGCGGCGGAACTGCTGCCCCGGGCGGGCCGGGGTGAGCTGATCCTGACCGTCGGCGCCAACGGACGCACCGGCCACGACCCGGCCGAACTCGCCGTCTCCGCACGGCCTTACGGAGACGAAGACGGCGACGGCGACGGAAGGGACGACGGTCCGGACGGCGGGGCCTCCGGCTGGGTGCTCGACGGGGTGCAGACCGCGGTCCCGTGGGCCCAGGTGGCCGACTGGATCGCCGTGCCCGCACACACCGCGGGGGGCCGCCCGGTCCTGGCCCTCGTGCCCCGCACCCGCGACGGCGTCACCCTGGCGGATCAGGTCTCCACGAACGGTGAGCGCCTGGCCGAGGTACGGCTGGAGGCGGTGCGCGTGGAATCACGCGAGCTGATCGCGGCTGCGGGCTGCTGGGACTGGCTGCGGTCCCTGCTCACCACGGGGACGTGCGCCCTGGCGCTCGGGCTGGGCGAGCGGGTGCTGGCGATGACCGCCGATTACACCGGCAAGCGCGAGCAGTTCGGGTTTCCGGTAGCGACGTTCCAGGCGGTGGCGGTCCAGGCCGCCGACCGGTACATCGATCTACGGGCGATGGAGGCGACCCTCTGGCAGGCGGCCTGGCGGATCTCCACCGGCTCCGGGGGCCCGCTCCCGGCGGCGGGTGATGTCGCCGTGGCGAAGATCTGGGCCTCCGACGGGGTACGCCGCGTCGTGCAGACCGCACAGCACCTGCACGGCGGCTTCGGCGCGGACACCGATTACCCGCTGCACCGCTACCACGCCTGGGCGAAGCAGATCGAACTCTCCCTCGGCCCGGCAGCGGCCCACGAGGAGGCGCTGGGAGACCTGCTGGCCGCCCACCCACTCGGCTGACACCGGACCGGGCACCTCGGGTCCGGCAGACCGAGCCCCGGCCCCGAACCGAGGTCCGCACCCGAACCGGCCCGACCGCCCTCGCAGGACCGACCTCGACCCCGCAAGGCCCGACCCCCCGGCCCCAGCGAGGCATGCAGGGCTCCACAAGGCCCCGCAAGGCTCAGAGGACGAAGGCGGGCGTCCCGTTGTCCGTGACCATCGGACGGCCAGCGCCGTCCCAGGCATGCATGCCGCCGTCGATGTTGACCGCGTCGATGCCCTGCTGGACCAGGTACTGGGTGACCTGGGCCGACCGGCCGCCCACCCGGCACATCACATGCACGCGCCGACCGTCCTCGGCCGCCTCGGTCAGCTCGCCGAACCGGCCCGTGAAGTCGCTCATCGGAATGTGCAGAGCACCCTCGACGTGACCGGCCGCCCACTCGTCGTTCTCACGGACGTCCAGGACGAAGCCGTCCGACGGCACCGCCGCGGCGTCCACCGAGGGCAGCGGGGCGAAATTCATGGGTCATGCCTTCTCTCGTACATACGCGGAAGAGTCGTCCACTCGCGGAGGAGTCTTCCGGAACGCTACTGCACCCGCCCGGCGGCTACCGGACCATCTCCGCAAGCTCGGCCTCACGCCGGGACACCTCGCCCAGCAGCTGCTCCGCGATGTCCTCCAGCAGCTGGTCCGGGTCGTCCGGGGCCATCCGCAGCATCGAGCCGATCGCGCCGTCCTCCAGCTCCTTGGCGAGCACCGTCAGCAGCTCCTTGCGCCGGCTGAGCCACTCCAGCCGGGCGTAGAGCTCCTCGCTCTCGCTCAGCGGGGCCGGCGGCTGCACCGGGCCTGCGTCCCACTCCGCCACGAGTTCCTTGAGCAGCTCGACGTCGCCGCGGCCGTAGGCGCCGTTCACCCGGGCGATGAACTCGTCCCGGCGCTGCCGCTCCACCTCGTCCTGGGCGAGGTCCGGGTGTGCCCGGCGGGCCAGCTCCCGGTAGAGCCTGCGGGCCTCCTCGCTCGGCCTGACCCGCTTCGGCGGGCGGACCGGCTGGTCGGTGAGCATGGCCGCGGCCTCGGGGGACAGCCCGTCGGTGTCCATCCAGTCGTGGAACAGCTCGTCGACCCCGGGCATCGGCATGACGACCGCCCGCGCCTCACGCGCCTTGCGCTCGTCCTCCGGGTCCCCGGTCCTGGCCGCCCGCGCCTCCGCGATCAGCGCGTCCAGCTCGTCGAGACGCGCGTACATCGGACCGAGCTTCTGGTGGTGCAGCCGGGAGAAGTTCTCGACCTCCACCCGGAAGGTCTCCACCGCGATCTCGAACTCGATCAACGCCTGCTCGGCGACCTGCACGGCCCGTGCCAGCCGGGCCTCGGGGCGCTCGTCGGGGTCCTCGGGCCCGGCGGCGTCCCCGGCCTCGCCCTGCCGGACGTCGTGGACGTCCTGGACGTCGTCGCCGTCCTGAGGGACGTTGTCCTGCCGGTCTTCATCGTTCCGGGTGGTCGGCACCCCGGCGGCTTCGTGGCTCACCCGTCCAGCGTATGGCCACAGCACGGCGCCACGGCACACGCGGTGGGCCCGGACCGGACCCACCGCGACCCGGGCGCGCCGGACACAGCCCGTTCAGACACCGAACTCGGCGGCCAGTCTGCCCGCCTTGATCCCCCGCAGCAGCTCGGCGTGATCCGCTTCCGTACGGTCGGCGTACGTCACCGCGAAGGCGGCCACCGCCTCGTCGAGTTCGTCGTTCTTGCCGCAGTAGCCCGCGAGCAGGCGCGGGTCGGCGCTGTGGGCGTGCGCGCGGGCGAGCAGCGCGCCGGTCATCCGGCCGTAGTCGTCGACCTGGTCGGCGGCGAGCGCGGCGGGGTCCACGCTGCCCTTGCGGTTCCGGAACTGCCGGACCTGGAACTGCCGCCCGTCGACATCCGCCCAGCCGAGCAGGATGTCGCTGACGACCTGCATCCGCTTCTGCCCGAGCACCACCCTGCGGCCCTCGTGCGGCACCTCCGGTACGTCGAAACCGACCGCGGGCAGGTAGGGGGAGAGCACCGAGGGCCGGGCCTCCTTCACCTGGAGCACCAGGGGTTCGCCCCGGTGGTCGAGCAGCAGCACCACGTACGACCGGGTCCCCACGCTGCCGGTGCCGACCACCCGGAACGCCACGTCGTGGATCGTGTACCGGGCCAGCAGCGGCACCCGGTCCTCGGAGACGGTGGTGAGATAGCCGCCGAGACAGGCGGCCACGCGAGCGGCCTCGGCGTCGGGCACCCGGCGCAGTACCGGCCGGGCGTCGACGAAGCGCCGGCCGCCGTCGGGGCACTCCTCGGTAGACCGGGCCGCGAAACGGGCGCTGGTGTTCCTGCGGGCCTTCTCCGAGACCCGCTCCAGGGTGCCGACCAGGTCGCGCGCGTCGGTGTGCGAGACCAGTTCCTCGTCCGCGATCGCGTTCCAGGCGTCGAGCGCGGGCAGCCGGGCCAGCAGCCGCATCGTCCGGCGGTAGGCGCCGACGGCGTCGTACGCGCCCCGGCGGCAGGTGTCCTCGTCGGCACCGGCGGCCCGGCCCGCGAGCACCAAGGAGGTGGCGAGCCGCTTGAGGTCCCACTCCCACGGCCCGAAGACGGTCTCGTCGAAGTCGTTCAGGTCGATGACCAGGCTGCCCCGGGCATCGCCGTAGAGACCGAAGTTGGCCGCGTGCGCGTCGCCGCAGAGCTGGGCGCCCACACCGGTGACCGGGCTTCCCACCAGGTCGTGGGCCATCAGCCCGGCCGCCCCCCGGAGGAAGGCGAAGGGGGTGGCCGCCATCCGTCCCACCCGTATCGGCGTCAGACCCGGCACGCGGCCCCGGTTCGACTCCTCGACGGCCCGCACCGCGTCCGGTCGTCCCGGCGGAAGGACCAGCGAGGCGTGCGAGGACCGCGGCACCCGGTCACGGAGCGCCTTGCCCTCCGCCTTCGGTGAACGCGCGGCTCCCCGCCGGGCGAACCCGGGTACGACAGGAATACGCGGATCCGGCTTCTCGGCCTGCTGTTCAGGCATCGTGGTCCCCGTCACGCCCATGGAGCGTCGCCTCCCCCACCCTCGTACACGCTCGTCGACCGACCGGCTGTCCGCCCGGTCGGCGGCCCTGCCCAGCAGCGGCCGAGCACGACGGTACCGCCGATCCGGCAGCCGGCATCAGCAGCCGCTGCCGGTCTCCGGTGCCAGACAGGTGCCCGCCCCCTGCCCCAGTGCCTTGAGCGCGGGCTCCATCGCGGTCCCGGCCTCGGTGAGCCGGTACGCGACGCGCAGCGGTGGCCCCTCTCCGACCCCACTGATCACCCGTCCCGCCGCGCCGAGCCCGGTCAGCGGTCAGCGGTCAGCGGTCAGCGGTCAGCGGTCAGCGGTCAGCGGTCAGCGAGCATGCGCGCGCCGGCCCGAGCATCGTGGCGCCGGCCGCAGCGGTTCCTCCGCTCCGGGCACCCCGCGAGAGGGCTTCGAGTTTGTCCAGAATTACTTGGAGAACGTGTTCGCGGGCGTGGTTCCGCGGAGGTGGACCTCATGGTTCCGCGGGGCTGACACTCGCACTCGCAGCCGTCGATGGCCGAGCTGGTCCCGCTCGCCGACGCCTCCTGCGGCCAGGCGCTCGCCGACGCTCAGGCGAAAGCAGAAGCCCTCGCGGCCCGGCTCTACGGCTGAAAGAACCACAGACCGGAAAGGCCGGTGGGGCTGCGGAGCTCCGAAAAGCTCCGCAGCCCCACCGCATCACGATCAATCGGATGTTTCACGTGAAACATGGCACGTGGAGCACATGGCACGTGAAACAGATCGCGCGTGGAACACAAGGCACGTGACCCACACGTCCCGGTCGCGGATCAGGCAGCGCCTCCGCCCGCCGCCACCCCCGCGCCCGCGGGCTCCTCGTCACCCTCGTCGCCGGGCTGCCCGGTCCGCGCGGCACGATCGGACCCGCCTCGCAGCCCTGCACCGCCCGACCGGGCCCCCGTGTCCGCCGCAGGATCAGAGTCGGCGTCCTTGGCCTCCGCGGCCATTCTGGCCTCCTGCTCCTCCCGCTCCGCCTTCTCGCGCGCCTGAGCCGCGAGATCCACCCGGCCCTCGGGCTTGATGTGGGCGATGACACCGGGGTGGGCGATCGACGGCAGGATGTGGCGCCACATCTCCGCGACCTGCTCGCGCAGGTCGGCCCGCCCGGAGTCGGCCTCCGACACCAGCTGGATACCGGTGAACGAGGCGACGATGATTTTGGCCGACACCATGGGGTCGATCTGCGGGAACACCTCGCCGCGCTCCTGCCCCAGCTCCAGCATTCGGGCCGTCGCGTCGATCCAGTCGCCCCACGGATGCGGTCCGCCGAGGAAGACGCCCTCGATGGAGAGCCTGGTGCCCGCACGGGCCATCGAGTTGTGGCGCAGAGCGAACGCGAACTGCTGGCCGCCGTCCACCAGGGACTGCAGCGGCGATCCCTCCTGCTCGAACTCGACCGTGGAGGTCTGCTCGTCCATGATCGCCTGTGCGATGGCCTCCTTGGAGGCGAAGTGGAAGTACAAGGCCCCCTTGGTGACCTTGGCGCGGCGGAGAATCTCCGAGATGGCGGCACGCTCGTAGCCGTAGTCGTCGAAGACACTCGCTGCGGCGTCCACGATCGACCGCCACGTCTGGACCGCGCGAGCCTGCTTCGCCATGTCTGCCTCCGGGACGTTCTGTGCGCTCAGCCCTTCACCGCCGAGCCGCCGTCGATCCAACCTCTGCGGCCAGCGTATGCAAGTGCGCCGTTGCACGGGCCATCGGTCTGTCCGGAAACCGTGCCCACACACGGTGGATCACGGCCTGCGGACGGCCGCCGCACCCCTCTCCTCGGACCGTTCCCACGGCCTCCCCCGACCGCCTGTCCGTACCCGCTGTCCGTACCCCGCCCGCCCGCCGAAAACACGGACCGACTCCGCCGGGACCGCCATGACCGCCACAACCGACGAGACCGTCACAACCGACGAGTCCGACGAGTCCGACGAGAGCACGGAACGACCGAGAACAAGGAACAACGAAGAACCCCCGCTCCGGATCTCTCCTGAGCGGGGGTTCTCCCGATTCAACTTCAGCAGCTGCATGCATCTGCCGTTGTGCGCGAGGGGGGATTTGAACCCCCACGTCCCTAAGGACACTGGCACCTGAAGCCAGCGCGTCTGCCGTTCCGCCACTCGCGCATGAGTGGTGCTTTCAGACTCTCACCCTGGGGGGTGAGCGCCTGGCGACAAACGGAAGATTAGCACGCTGGACAGGGTGGATTCACATCCGTTGTTTCGTCGGCTCCGGGAGGGGAAGCGGGAACCCCGAACCATCGCCCCCGCTCCTCCGGAGTGCGTTCCGAGTGCGGGACACTGTGAGGAGGCCACCTCTACGATCCGTGTGAGGGGTGACACTCATCCACAGGCAGGACAAGGGGAACCAGCCGATTTCCCGGCGCGTGGATACGATCAGTAAGCAGTACAGGGACGATGACAACGGAGGAGGTGCCCCATGGGGGTCATGAAGCGTTTCGAGCAGCGCCTCGAGGGGCTGGTCAACGGCACCTTCGCCAAGGTCTTCAAGTCCGAGGTGCAGCCTGTCGAGATCGCCGGCGCTCTCCAGCGCGAGTGCGACAACAACGCGACGATCTGGAACCGCGAGCGGACCGTCGTCCCCAACGACTTCATCGTCGAGCTCTCCACCCCTGACTACGAGCGGCTCAGCCCGTACTCGGGTCAGCTGGGCGACGAGCTCTCCGGCCTGGTGCGCGACTACGCCAAGCAGCAGCGCTACACCTTCATGGGCCCGATCAAGGTCCACCTGGAGAAGGCCGACGACCTCGACACCGGTCTCTACCGGGTCCGCAGCCGCACCCTGGCGTCCAGTACGTCACAGCAGGACCCGCCGGCCCACTCCCACCAGACCCCGGCCGGACGGCCCGGCGCCCCGCAGGCTCCCGGCGGCTACGGCTACCCCCCGAGCGCCGCTCCGCCGATGCCCGCGGCCCCGCCGCCCGGCGCCGGACGGCCCTCGGCCCCCACGAGCGACCGGCGCCCGCCGGCGGCGTCCGGCCCCGGCCCGGACGCCCGGACGCGGCGCTGGATCGAGATCAACGGCACCCGCCATCAGATTTCCCGCCCGACGTTGGTGATGGGACGATCCACCGACGCCGACGTGCGGATCGACGACCCCGGCGTATCGCGCCGGCACTGTGAGATCCGGACCGGAACGCCCTCGACGATCCAGGATCTCGGATCTACCAACGGCATCGTGGTAGACGGGCAGCACACCACCCGCGCTACGCTCCGCGACGGCTCGCGGATCGTCGTGGGCAGCACCACCATCGTTTACCGGCAAGCCGAAGGGTGAAGCGGGGGCAATGTCAGAGCTGACCCTGACGGTCATGCGGCTAGGTTTCCTGGCTGTTCTGTGGCTGTTCGTCATCGTGGCCGTACAGGTCATCCGCAGCGACCTGTTCGGAACGCGCGTCACGCAGCGCGGCTCACGCCGCACTGCCGCCGACACGCGCCCCCAGCAGGGTCGCCAACAACAAGCGGCGCCGCCCCAGCAGCGTCAGCAGGCGAGCCGGCAGCGCCGCGGGGCGCCGACCAAGCTGGTCGTGTCCGAAGGCTCGCTCACGGGCACCACGGTCGCGCTCCAGGGCCAGACCATCACCCTGGGCCGGGCCCACGACTCAACGATCGTGCTGGACGACGACTACGCGTCCAGCAGGCATGCCAGGATCTACCCGGACCGTGACGGCCAGTGGATCGTCGAGGATCTCGGGTCCACCAACGGCACGTATCTGGAACGGACCCGGCTCACCACCCCGACACCAGTTCCGCTGGGCGCTCCGATCCGGATCGGCAAGACCGTCATCGAGCTGCGGAAGTAGTACGACAATGAGCGAGCGGAGCGAGCGAGCCGCGGCGGTCCCGACGGTGGACGCTGCCCGGCTCCCGACCGGAGGGTGGGCAGTGTGGCTCGAGACAGGCTGTACCCCGAGCCGACGGGCGAGGTGCGCATGAGTCTGTCGCTGCGCTTCGCCGCCGGGTCGCACAAGGGCATGATCCGGGAGGGCAACGAGGACTCCGGCTACGCCGGTCCCCGGCTCCTCGCCATCGCCGACGGCATGGGCGGTCAGGCGGCCGGCGAGGTGGCCAGCTCCGAGGTGATCTCCACCCTCGTCCCGCTCGACGACGACGTACCGGGATCCGACCTCCTGACCTCGCTCGGCTCCGCCGTGCAGCAGGCCAACGACCAGCTGCGCGTCATGGTCGAGGAGGACCCCCAGCTGGAGGGCATGGGCACCACGCTCACCGCCCTGCTCTGGACCGGTCAGCGCCTCGGCCTCGTGCACGTCGGCGACTCCCGCGCGTATCTGCTGCGCGACGGCGTCCTGACCCAGATCACCCAGGACCACACCTGGGTGCAGCGCCTCGTCGACGAGGGCCGCATCACCGAGGAAGAGGCCACCACCCACCCGCAGCGCTCCCTGCTGATGCGCGCGCTGGGCAGCGGCGACCATGTCGAGCCGGACCTCTCCATCCGCGAAGTCCGGGCCGGCGACCGCTATCTGATCTGCTCCGACGGCCTGTCCGGCGTGGTCTCGCACCAGACGATGGAAGAGACCCTCGCCAGCTACCAGGGCCCGCAGGAGACCATCCAGGAGCTGATCCAGCTCGCCCTGCGCGGCGGCGGCCCCGACAACATCACCTGCATCGTCGCCGACGTCCTGGACGTCGACAACAACGACACCCTGGCCGGGCAGCTCAACGACACCCCGGTCGTCGTCGGCGCGGTCGCGGAGAACCAGGCCCAGCTGGGCGACGGCGGGGCCATGCAGACGCCCGCCGGACGCGCCGCGGGCCTCGGCCGCCCCGTGCCCCCGCCCTCCGGCGGCTTCGGCCCGCCCGGCAGCGGCGACACCGGCTACGACGGCATGCCGGACGGCTCGTACGACTCCTACGCGGACGACGACTTCGTCAAACCGCGTGGCGGCCGTAGATGGCTGAAGCGTTCCGTCTACATCGTGCTGGCGCTGGCCGTGATCGGCGGCGGTCTGTACGGCGGCTACCGCTGGACGCAGACGCAGTACTACGTCGGGGCGAAGGACGAACACGTCGCGCTGTTCCAGGGCATCAGCCAGGACCTCGCGTGGATCTCGCTCTCGAAGGTCGAGAAGAACCACCCCGAGATCGAGCTCAAGTACCTGCCGCCGTACCAGCGCAAGCAGGTCGAGTCGACGATCGCCGAGGGCAACATCACCGACGCCCGCGACAAGATCGCCGAGCTGGCCGCCCAGGCATCGGCCTGCAAGAAGGACGCGCAGCGCCGCGCGGCCGAGGCCGAGACCCGGGCCCGTACGGGCGAGGGCGAGGCCGGCGGCACCGCCGGGGCCCCCGCCAACACGACTTCCGCCACGTCCTCCGTCCAGGAGACCAAGCCGACCACCGCTCCCACTCCCGGCCCCAGCCTCTCGGAGGAAGAGAAGAAGCTGGTCCCGCAGTGCGGTAAGCAGTAAGCCGTAGGGGGCCTTCAGCACCATGAGCGTTGTCACCAACACGACCACGATCGGCGCGATCGACGCACCGAGCCGCCGCAACACCGAGCTGGTGCTCGTCGTCTTCGCCGTCGCCATCTCGGTGTTCGCCTACGCCAACGTGGGCCTCGCGCTCAACGGCGAACTGCCCTCGGGCATGCTCGGCTACGGAGCGGGGCTCGCGCTCCTCGGCGGTGTCGCCCACCTCGCGGTGCGGAGGTTCGCCAAGTACGCCGATCCGCTGCTGCTGCCGCTGGCGACCCTGCTCAACGGCCTCGGCCTGGCGCTGATCTGGCGCCTGGACCAGTCGGAGCGCTTCCAGGCTCTGTCCACCTTCGCCCCGGCCGCCTCGAAGCAGCTGCTGTTCTCCGCCATCGGCGTGGGCACGCTGGTCGCGGTCCTGGCCATCCTGAAGGACCACCGCATCCTGCAGCGCTACACGTACATCTCCATGGTCGTGGCGCTGTTCCTGCTGATCCTGCCGATGTTCTTCCCCGCCGTGAACGGCGCCAAGATCTGGATCAAGATCCCGGGCTTCGGAACGCTCCAGCCCGGCGAGTTCGCCAAGATCATCATCACCGTGTTCTTCTCGGGCTACCTGATGGTCAAGCGGGACGCGCTGGCCCTGGCCAGCCGCCGCTTCATGGGCCTGTACCTGCCCCGCGGCCGGGACCTCGGCCCGATCCTCGCCATCTGGGCGATGTCGATCCTGATCCTCGTCTTCGAGACCGACCTCGGCACCTCGCTGCTCTTCTTCGGCATGTTCGTCGTCATGCTCTACGTGGCGACCGAGCGCACCAGCTGGATCGTCTTCGGCCTCCTGATGTCGGCGGTCGGCGCGGTCAGCGTCGCCACGTTCGAACCGCACGTCCAGCAGCGCGTGACCGCCTGGCTCGACCCCTTCGCGGGCTGGGGCGAGGTGGCCGCGAGCGAGCAGATGGCGAAGTCCCTGATGGCCTTCGGCTCCGGGGGCACGCTCGGGACCGGGCTCGGACAGGGCAACTCCGACCTGATCGGCTTCGCGGCCAACTCCGACTTCATCCTCGCCACGGTCGGCGAGGAACTCGGTCTCGCCGGGATGATGGCCGTGCTCCTCGTCTACGGACTGATCGTCGAGCGGGGCGTACGCACCGCCCTGGCGGCCCGCGACCCGTTCGGCAAGCTGCTCGCGATCGGCCTGTCCGGCTCGTTCGCCATCCAGGTCTTCGTCGTCGCCGGCGGGGTGATGGGCCTCATCCCGCTCACCGGTATGACGATGCCGTTCCTGGCCGCAGGTGGTTCCTCCGTGCTCGCGAACTGGGCGCTGATCGCCATTCTGATCAGAATCAGTGATACGGCCCGCCGCCCGGCTCCGGCCCCCTCCCCCTCGACGGACGCCGAGATGACCCAGGTGGTCCGACCGTGAACAAGCCCCTCCGCCGGATCGCGATCTTCTGCGGGATCCTCGTCCTCGCTCTCCTCATCCGGGACAACTGGCTCCAGTACGTCCGTGCCGACGAGCTGAACAGCCACAAGTACAACCGCCGTGTCGAGATCGAGCGGTACGCCCACGAGCGCGGCGACATCATCGTCGACGGCAAGGCGATCACCGGTTCCGTCGAGACCGAGGACAGCGACTTCAGGTACAAGCGGGTCTGGAAGAACGGCCCCCTGTGGGCCCCGGTGACCGGCTACTCGTCCCAGGCCTTCGACTCGTCGCAGCTGGAGAACCTGGAGGACGGCATCCTCACGGGCAACGACGACCAGCTGTTCTTCGACCGGACGCTGTCGATGTTCACCGGCGAGGAGAAGCGCGGCGGCAACGTCGTCACCACCCTCAACGGCGACGCCCAGAAGGCCGCCTTCGAGGGCCTCGGCGACAAGAAGGGCGCGGTGGTCGCCCTCGACCCGCGGAGCGGTGCCATCCTCGCCCTCGCCAGCACCCCGTCGTACGACCCCTCGGTCTTCGCCGGGAACTCCATGAAGGACTCGGACAACCGGCAGAAGCTCCTCCAGGACAAGGACAAGCCGATGCTCAACCGGGCATTGCGCGAGACCTACCCCCCGGGCTCCACCTTCAAGGTCGTCACCGCCGCCGCCGCCCTGGAGAACGGGCTCTACGACGACATCGACGCCAAGACGGACTCGCCGCTTCCGTGGACGCTGCCGCAGACCTCGGTGCCGCTGCAGAACGAGGGCGACATCCCCTGCGAGGACGCCTCACTGCGGGAGGCCCTGCGCTGGTCGTGCAACACCGTCTTCGGGAAGATGAGCGACGACCTCGGCAACCAGAAGATGATCGAGCAGACGGACAAGTTCGGCTTCAACGAGGAAGTCTTCACGCCCGTCCGCGCCGACGCGAGCATCTACCCCGAGGACAACAAGCCGCAGAACGCCATGGCCGGCATCGGCCAGGCGTCGAACCGGGCCACCCCGCTCCAGATGGCCATGGTGGCCTCCGCGATCGCCAACGACGGCAAGCTGATGCAGCCGTACATGGTCGCCGAGCGCCAGGCTCCCAACCTCGACCCGGTCTACACGGCCGAGCCCGAGGAACTCAGCCGCGCGCTCTCCGGTGAGAACGCCCAGAAGGTCCAGCAGATGATGGAGACCGTGGTCGAGGACGGCACGGGAACCAACGCGCAGATCCCCGGCGTCACAGTGGGCGGCAAGACCGGTACGGCCCAGCACGGTCTGAACAACAGCGAGAAGCCGTACGCCTGGTTCATCTCGTACGCGAAGACCGACAACGGCTCCCCGGTCGCGGTCGCCGTCGTGGTCGAGGACGGCAACGCCAACCGGGACGACATCTCCGGTGGCGGCCTGGCCGCCCCCATCGCGCGCGATGTGATGAAGGCGGTCATCGACAGCAAGAAGTGAGACCTGTCACGGCCGTCGCACGTCATACCGGACATCGCATACCGGTCGGATATCGGCTGCCGGGTGCGGGCTGATCACTTCGGCCGTGCCCGGTAGCGTATGCGCGAACAGCGCACCGCCGCGGACCACACACGGGTGCGGTCGGGACTGACGGAGAGGGCTGGAACAGTTATGGAAGAGCCGCGTCGCCTCGGCGGCCGGTACGAGCTGGGCTCGGTGCTCGGCCGTGGTGGCATGGCCGAGGTCTACCTCGCCCACGACACCCGGCTCGGCCGCACCGTAGCGGTGAAGACGCTCCGGGCCGATCTCGCCCGTGACCCGTCGTTCCAGGCCCGGTTCCGCCGAGAGGCCCAGTCGGCCGCCTCGCTCAACCACCCCGCGATCGTCGCCGTGTACGACACCGGCGAGGACTACGTCGACGGGGTCTCCATCCCGTACATCGTGATGGAGTACGTCGACGGGTCGACGCTGCGGGAACTGCTGCACTCCGGCCGCAGACTCCTCCCCGAGCGCACGCTGGAGATGACGGTCGGCATCCTCCAGGCCCTGGAGTACTCGCACCGCGCCCAGATCGTCCACCGCGACATCAAACCGGCGAACGTCATGCTGACGCGCACCGGCCAGGTCAAGGTCATGGACTTCGGCATCGCCCGCGCCATGGGCGACTCCGGAATGACGATGACGCAGACCGCCGCGGTCATCGGCACCGCCCAGTACCTCTCCCCGGAGCAGGCCAAGGGCGAGCAGGTCGACGCCCGCTCCGACCTCTACTCCACCGGCTGCCTGCTCTACGAGCTGCTCGCCGTGCGGCCCCCGTTCGTCGGGGACTCGCCCGTCGCGGTGGCCTACCAGCACGTCCGCGAGGAGCCGCAGCCGCCGAGCAACTTCGACCCCGAGATCACGCCCGAGATGGACGCGATCGTGTTGAAGGCGCTCACCAAGGACCCGGACTACCGCTACCAGTCCGCCGACGAGATGCGCGCCGACATCGAGGCCTGCCTCGACGGCCAGCCGGTCGCGGCCACGGCGGCGATGGGCGCCGCGGGGTACGGGGGCTACGACGGCTACAACGCCGACCAGCCCACCACCGCCCTGCACCAGGCCGACGCGAACAACGCGCAGACCTCGATGCTGCCCCCGGTCAACCCGGACGACGGCGGCTACGGCTACGACGACCGCCAGGGCCGCCGCCGCCAGCAGAAGAAGAACAACACCTCGACGATCCTGCTGGTCGTCGCGGCCATCCTGGTGCTCATCGGCGCGATCCTCATCGGCCGGGTGGTCTTCTCCGACAACGGGGGCGGCGACCAGGTCAAGGCGCCGAACCTGGTGGGCTCCACGCTGGAGGAAGCGCAGACACTCGCGTCCAGATCCGGCGTCTCCGTGACCAAGGGCGCCGAAGAGCCGTGCGAGCAGCAGGAGAAGGGCCAGATCTGCTCCCAGGACCCCTCGGCCGACGCGATGATGGACAAGGACGGCACCGTCACGGTCGTCGTCTCCTCCGGAGCGCCGAAGGTCGAGGTCCCCAACGTCCTGGAGAAGTCCGAGGACGGCGCCCGCGAGGTCCTGGAAGGCGACGGCTTCTCGGTCAACGTCACCACGGAGGAGTCCGACAAGCCCGAGGGCACGGTGATCAAGCAGGACCCCAAGGGCGGCGCGAAGGCCGACGAGGAGTCCGAGGTCACCATCACCGTGGCCGTCCAGGAAACACTCGACCTGCCCGACATGCGGACCCGCACGTTCGAGGCGGCGGAGCAGCAGCTGCTCGGCATCGGGTTCACCAATGTCTCGCGGACCGACGTGGAGTCGGACAAGCCGGCCGGTGAGGTCATCGAGCAGACCCCGGCGGGCCCGAGCAAGCAGGGCAAGGACGTGCAGATCGTCCTCAAGGTCTCCAAGGGCCCGGCCCAGCCGGAGCAGGTCCAGATCCCCGGTGACATCGGCGGCAAGCCGTACAAGGACGTGAAGGGCCAGCTCGAAGGTCTCGGCTTCGTGGTCAAGCTCGCCCCGAACTCGGTCGACAAGCCGAACGCCCAGGTGATCACCAGCAGCCCGGCGCCGACGACCCAGGCGGACAAGGGAAGCACCGTCACCCTCATCACCATCGAGGGCGGCGGGGGCGACAGGGGCGGCGGCGACGGCTTCATCGGAGGTCTGGGCGGCTGATCCGCCGCCCGCCCCGCAGTGCACGGCGAAGGGCCCCGGCCACCATCACGGTGACCGGGGCCCTTCCCGTCGGCGGGGGCCGCGACGAGGACTCAGCCGAGCAGTTCGACCGGCTTCGTGCGGTCCTTGTCGACCTTCTCCGTGCGCTCCAGCTCGCCCCACACGATGTACCGGTACTTCGAGGTGTAGACCGGGGTGCAGGTCGTCAGCGTGATGTAGCGGCCGGGCTTCTTGACGCCCGACTCCTCGGGGACCGGCTGGATGACGTCGACGTTGAACTTCGAGGTCTCGGGGAGCGTCCTGTAGACCTTGTAGACGTACCAGGTGTCCTTGGTCTCGAAGACGACCGGATCGCCGTTCTTCAGCTTGTCGATGTTGTGGAACTTCGCACCGTGCCCGTCGCGGTGCGCGGCCAGCGTGAAGTTGCCCTCGTCGTCCCAGGGGAGGGCCGACTCGACGGGGTCGGTGTAGTAGCCCGCGATGCCGTTGTTGAGGGTCTTGGGGTCGGTGCCCTTCTTGACCAGGACCTCGCCGTTCTTCATGGCGGGCACGTGCAGGAAGCCGATGCCGTCCTTGGTGTCCAGGGCGCCGGGGCCGTCGTCGGCCCACTTGCTGCGGACCGTGTCGCCCTGCCGGCCGGCCTCGCGGTCGGCGAGGACGTTGGTCCACCACAGGGAGTAGACGACGAACAGCGCGAGCACCAGGCCCGCGGTGATGAGCAGTTCGCCGAAGACGCTGACGGCCGTCGCCACGGGATGGCGGCCGCGGCGGCGTGCGGGGGGCGGGGACGCGGCCGTGTCGGTCCGCTCGTCGTGCTCGGTCCTCGCTGCCACCGCACCGTCCCTGTCGTGAGGATGTTCAGCCGACGAGCGCGTCGGGCTTTCCCTCGCTGCGTGGCCGTTCGTCGACCATCTTGCCCCAGACGATCAGCCGGTAGGTACTCGTGAATTCCGGTGTACAGGTCGTCAGCGTGAGGTACCTGCCCGGCTTCGTGAACCCGGAACCGACCGGGATCGGCTCGATCACCGAGACGTTCGACGGCGAGGTCTGCGGGAGGATGCCGGTCATCTCGTACGTGTAGTACGCGTCCCGGGTCTCGACCACGATCGGGTCGCCGGGCTTCAGCTTGTTGATGTAGCGGAAGGGTTCGCCGTGGGTGTTGCGGTGGCCGGCGACGGAGAAGTTGCCCTGCTTGTCGGAGGGCATCGCCGTCTTCAGACTGCCCTCGCCGTAGTGGCCGATCATCCCCCGGTCGAGGACCTTCTCCTTGTCGATGCCCTCGGCGATCGGGGCGACGACGTCCAGCTGGGGGATGTGCATGATCGCGAAGCCCTCGCCGGGCGCGAACACCCCCGGCTTCCGGTCGTCGTTGGCCCAGGAGTCCTGGATCCGGTTCGTCTCCTTGCCGGCGATCTGGTCGGCCCGGATGTTGGTCCACCACAGCTGGTAGGCGACGAACAGCAGCATCAGGACGCCCAGCGAGATGAACACCTCGCCGACCGCCCGGCTGGCGATGACCGCCGGGCTGTCCTTCGCCGCCCGCGCCGCGCGGCGGGCCTCCACCCGGGACATCGGCGCGGCGGCGGCCGGGGCGGCCTTCTGGTCAGGGGCCCCGGGCGGCGGCGGCCGCGCCCTTCGCCGCCCGCCGCCGCTCGGCACGCCCGCCGGGCGCCGGGGCGGGCGGAGCGACGGGGCGGGCACCGGATCCGGCTCGGGCACCGCACCCGGACCGGGCTCCGGCTCCGCCGGGATGCGGGGCATGACCTCGGTACGCGCTTCGGGGTGGAGGCCGGGTGCGGCCGGGGCGGAGGCCGACGCCGGGGCCGGCTCCTCGGCCGGAGCGATCGGGTCCACCGGGGGCACCGGGCCCGCCGGGGGCACCGGGCCCGCCGGGGGCACCGGGCCCGCCGAGGCCCCGCGCCCAGGGGGCTCCTGAGGCCCGTACCAGTCGCGTTGGTACCCGGCGGGGTCGTACCACTCGTTCGGGGCTCCCTGGGGCTGCTGGGGCCCTTGGGGAGGGGCTTGGTGAAGCTCCTGACGCGGCGCGTACCCGGTCTCGTACGAGGAGGGCGCCGCCGACCGCGTGGCGGGCTCCGCCGCCGGGACGGTGTCCGACCGGAACCACGGCGACGTGTGCCCGCCGGGCAGCGGATCGTTCAGCGGGTCCGCGAGCCCGTCCACCGCCGCCACGAACGCTCCGTCGGTCCCGTACGCCCCGTGCGCGTCGGGGCCTTCCGGTCCGGCCGCGTGCCCGGGGCGGCCTGCGGTCACGCGGCGGCCTTGCCCACCACCGGCGCGAGCCCCGCCGAGCGTGCGACGGCCCCCTGGTCTCCGCACCGCTCCAGCCAGTTGGCGAGCATCAGGTGGCCGTGTTCGGTGAGCACCGACTCGGGGTGGAACTGCACGCCCTCCACCGCCCGGTCACGGTGGCGCAGCCCCATGATGATGCCGTCCGCCGTGCGGGCGGTGACCTCCAGCTCGGCGGGCAGCTCGCCGGGTTCGGCGGCGAGCGAGTGGTAGCGCGTCGCGGTGAAAGGGGACGGCAGTCCGGCGAAGACGCCCTTGCCCTCGTGGGTCACCGGGGAGGTCTTGCCGTGCAGCAGTTCGGGGGCCCGGTCGACGACACCGCCGTACGCCACCGCCATCGACTGCATCCCCAGGCAGACGCCGAAGACCGGAACGCCGGTGTCCGCGCAGTGGCGCACCATCTCGACGCAGACGCCCGCCTGTTCGGGCGTCCCGGGCCCCGGCGAGAGCAGGACGCCGTCGAAGCCGTCCTGGGCGTGGGCGGGGGTCACCTCGTCGTTGCGCAGCACCTCGCACTCGGCGCCGAGCTGGTACAGGTACTGGACGAGGTTGAAGACGAAGCTGTCGTAGTTGTCCACGACGAGGATGCGTGCGCTCACTGGCCGGCTCCTGCTCCACCGGCGCTCGCGCCGTCGACGGTCACATCACCGAACGGGAGCAGCGGCTCCGCCCACGGGAACACGTACTGGAACAGTGCGTAGACGACCGCCAGAACCAGCACGAGCGCGATGATGCTCCGCACCCATGCGTTGCCCGGCAGATGCCGCCAGATCCAGCCGTACATGCTGACCCTCCCTATCGGTACCCGCACCAGACTAGAGGGCCGCGGCAAAGGCGTGGGTCCGCTGGGGAAAACCCCGGGTCGTGCGCCGCCGCGGACCGGACGCGGGTCAGCCCGCGAGCTCCGGCGGCTTCCCCGCGCTCACCGGCCGTGTCGCGTCCAGGTGGGCCCAGGCGATCAGCCGGTGGCTGCTGCCCCATTCCGGTTCGCACGTGGTGAGGGTCAGATAGCGGCCCGCGCCCTCGAAGCCGGAGCCGCGGGGCACCGGGTCGACGACGGCGGTGTCGGTGGGGACGGTCCGGTAGGGCTTCTTCACGATGCGGTAGGTGAACCATCTCGTGCCGTCGTTGACGACGACCGCGTCCCCGGGGCGCAGCTGCGGGAAGTCCTTGAAGGGGTCGCCGTACGTCCTCCGGTGGCCGGCCACCGCGAAGTTGCCCGTATCACCGGGGCGGGCGGTTCCGCGGTAGTGCCCGAGCCCCTTCTGCAGGGTGGTGACCTCGGTGTTCTCCAGGACGGGCCACTCCCAGCCGGAGCCGAAACGGGGGATGTGCAGCGTCGCGAAGGGCTTCCCGTCGCGGTACGGGGCCGGAGGGGAGGGCTTCGCGGAAGCGGAGGCGTGCGGCGGGGCGGCCGCCGCGGGTTCGCGTGCCCACCGGCTCCGGAGGGCGTCGATCTCGCCCTCGGCCGCGTCGGCCGCCTTCACACCCGTCCAGAACAGCAGGTGGACGACGAAGAGGATGATCAGCGTGCCCGCGGTGATGCAGAGTTCGCTGAAGGTCCTGACGACGAGTCGCACGGACACCGGACCGGCCTCCCCCGGGGCTCAGCTGGCGCTCGGCCAGGGCTCACTCCACAGGCTGTGCGTAGTGGAGGTCCACTGTGCCCGAGTACCCGGGGAGAGTCACCGCGTCGTCCTGGTCGACTTTCCAGCCGAGGCCGTACGCCTTCACGTAGAGCAGGTAGTTCTGGATGGCGGTGGAGTCGTCGAGCGCCTGCTTGAGCTTCTTGGGGTCGCCCACCGCGGTGACCTTGTACGGCGGGGAGTAGACGCGGCCCTGGAGGATCAGGGTGTTGCCGACGCAGCGGACCGCGCTGGTGGAGATCAGCCGCTGGTCCATCACCTGGATCCCGCGTGCCCCGCCCTGCCACAGCGCGTTCACCACGGCCTGGAGGTCCTGCTGGTGGATGACCAGGTCGTTGGGCTGGGGCTCGGGGTAGCCGGGGTTGGCGGTGGCGTCGGGAGGCGCGTCATCGAGGGTCACGCTGACGGAGTCGCCGGTGATCTCCGTCGTGCCGGCGGCCTTCTCCAGGGCCTTCAGCTTGGCGTCCTCGGCCTCGGTGGAGCCGTCGTCGCGCTGGGCGAGGGCGTCGATCTCCGCGCGCAGGGACGCGGCCGCGTCGTTCAGCTCGCCGTTGTTCTCGCTGCGCTCCCTGATCAGGTCGGAGAGCTTGAGGAGCGAGGAGTCGCTGCGCAGATTGGTGCCCTTGGCCGTGTTGGCGCTGGTGACGAAGATGAGTCCGGCCAGGGCGAAAACCGCAGCGGTGAGCCCCCGGACCGCCCACACGGAGGTGCGCCGGGCCGGGCCTTCGGGGGAGTCGGCAGAATTGCTCAACGTACCCTTATCTCATCAGGCGCCAGGGAAGCACTACGCTAACGGACGCTCGGGGGAGGCAGCATTCCCCCTGGCACCGCCCCCGGCGCCCGCCACAGATCCCTGCGCGGTCACGCAGCGCATCGACAGGAGAGTCCCTCGTGCCGAAGTCACGTATCCGCAAGAAGGCCGACTTCACGCCGCCCCCGGCGAAGCAGACGGCGGCCATCAAGCTGACCAACCGCAGCTGGGTCGCTCCGGTGATGCTGGCCCTGTTCCTCATCGGGCTGGCCTGGATCGTGGTGTTCTACGTGACCGAGGGCGATCTGCCGGTCGACGCCCTCGGCAACTGGAACATCGTGGTCGGCTTCGGCTTCATCGCCGGCGGCTTCGCCGTGTCGACCCAGTGGAAGTAGCGGAGCCTTTCCGCTCCGCCGTTCCCGGGCCGGTGCGCGCCCGTAGCTGATCGACGTCTTCTGACGCAAGCCTTGCCCTGAGTTACCCACAGAGTTATCCACAGCCGGGGGAAAAGGTCAGACGATCTGTGGATAACCTCCACTCAAGTTGACGCCGGTGTGACCGCAGCCTCCCTCGCCGAGGGAGGCTGCGCCCGGTTGTGCGGGCGGAAAAACCCAGCTCAGCGACAAGGGGCACACCTGTGCCCCTTGCCATGCACAACAATGCGCTCAGACTGTGGACAACTTCGGTCAGGCTGGGGGTGGCGACCCTCTGCTCGCCACCCCTTCCGCTCAGGTGAGCGCGATCGTCCGGGCGACGACGATCCCGAGGGACGCCAGCAGAACGAGGGCACAGGTCCCGGCCTGCACCGCCGTACGGCGCTCGCGCGGGGCGTGGACCATGCCGACGGCGATGGCGACGCCCGCGATCAGACCGCCGACGTGCGCCTCCCAGGCGATCCCGCCCCAGGTGAAGGTGAAGACCAGGTTCAGCGCCAGCAGCACGAGCACCGGGCGCATGTCGTAGTTCATCCGGCGCATCAGCACGGCGGTCGCTCCGAAGAGGCCGTAGACCGCACCGGAGGCGCCCAGCGACGGCTGGTTCTGGGCGGCGATCAGATAGGTCAGCGCACTGCCGGCGAACCCGGACAGCAGATAGAGGGCGAGATAGCGGGACCGGCCGAGCGCCGCCTCCAGCTGTCCGCCGAGCCACCAGAGCCCCAGCATGTTGAACCCGATGTGCATGACTTCCTGGTGCAGGAACATCGAGGTCACCAGGCGATACCACTGGCCTTCGGCGACACCTTCGATGGACCCCGGCGGCGGGCTCGGGTCCCACGCCCGCCCGAGCAGCGTCAGGTCGTTCACCAGCCCGGGGCGGACGGTGACCAGGAGGAAGACGGCCAGATTGATGCCGAGCAGGATCTTGGTGACCAGGCGAGGATCGGCGGCCACCGAGCCACCCGCCAGGGTGCGCGGCCGACTGGCCGCCGGGTGGTGTCCGGTACCCGAGCCCTGCCGTACGCAGTCGGGGCACTGGAAGCCGACCGAGGCGCTGACCATGCACTCGGGGCAGACCGGCCGCCCGCAGCGCGTGCAGCTGATGCCGGTCTCACGGTCGGGATGGCGGTAGCAGGTCGGCGTCGGGACGCCGCTTCCCGCGGCGGCACGGTCTCCGGGCGGCTGCTGGTCCATCGGTCCTGGCCTGCCTCTCGGTCCTGATCCCTCGTCGCTCGGGCGGCGGCACGGACGGGGCCGCCCCGCTCGTCCGCTATGTATCCCTACGGACGGGCAGGCCGGTTGGTTCCCGCAGGGGGCCGATAGACGCCCCGGGCACCCGCGGGTGCCCGGCCCCCGCGGGTGCCCGGGGCCCGGGTACCCGCGGGGCCGTCGGGCGGCGCGCGGGACGTCAGCGCGTCTCGACGACCACGGACTCGATGACCACGTCCTGGAGCGGGCGATCCGTGCGGGGGTTCGTCGGCGTGACCGCGATCGCGTCGACGACCTTGCGGCCCGCGTCGTCGGCCACCTCGCCGAAGATGGTGTGCTTGCCGGTCAGCCAGGCGGTCGGCGAGACGGTCAGGAAGAACTGCGAGCCGTTGGTGCCCGGCCCCGCGTTGGCCATGGCCAGCAGATACGGCTTGGTGAAGGCCAGCTCCGGGTGGAACTCGTCGGCGAACTGGTAGCCGGGACCGCCGGTCCCGTTGCCCAGCGGGTCGCCGCCCTGAATCATGAACCCGCTGATGACACGGTGGAAGACGGTCCCGTCGTACAGCGGATCCGTGGTGGTCTCGCCGGTCTCCGGGTTGACCCACTCGCGCTGCCCGGTGGCCAGTTCCACGAAGTTCTTCACCGTCTTGGGGGCGTGGTTCGGCAGCAGCCGGATCTCGATGTCGCCCCGGTTGGTCTTCACAGTGGCGTAAAGCTGCTCGGCCACGATCTGTCTTCCTCTTCCCTCGCCCGCCGTCACATCCTTCTGACGTCCGGCGATCCTCCCACGGACCGGGAAACGTACGGCCGGATGCCGGGCGAACCGGCGCGTTCACCGCCGAACCATGGCATTGTCGTCGGCACACTTCACTTGAACCGTTTTGACACCAAATGACGATCATGACCCGGATGCCCGTCCCGCATGCCGGGCCGGGACCCAACAGGCATGATTCTGGACTGGGCGGACAGGCGGAGTACCTACCCGCCACCAAGGAGGAGGATCCCGTGACCCGCATCGACAGCGTGCGCGCCGCAACCGACTCGGCGAAGGACAGCGCGCAGCACGCCGCGGACGTGGTGGCGCCCTACGCCGACACGGCCAAGGAGCAGGCGGCGCACCTCGCGCACGAGGCGCGCGTACGGCTCGCGCCCAAGGTGACGAAGGCGGCCCAGCAGGCCCGTGTCCAGTACGCGTCCCATCTCGCACCGCGCATCGAACAGGCTCGTACACACGTGCCGCCCCGGGTCGACGAGGCCGCGCACCGCGCCGCGGTCTCGACCCGGAAGGCCGCGCGGAGCGCCGCCGACTACACGGCGCCGCGCGTCGAGCACGCCCGCGCGGTGGCCGTGCCCGTCGCCGAGCAGGCGTCCGCCCGCAGCGCGGCCGCCCTGGCGGCGCTGCGCACCCAGGTGACGGCCAAGGAAATCCAGAAGCTGGCCCGGAAGCACCAGCGGCGGGCCAAGGCCGGCCGCGCCGCGAAAGGCTTCCTGGTGCTGGGCGTCCTGGCGGGCGGCGCCTACGCCGCCTGGCGCTGGTGGGACAAGCAGGCCAACCCGGACTGGCTGGTCGAGCCGCCCGTCGCCACCGAGGTGGGCGACGAGCGCTCGCCGCTCAGCTCGGTCGACGGCAGCCCGCGGGCCGGCCTCGACCCGGAGGTCGAGGCCAAGCAGGCCGAGGCCGAGTCGGGCGAGGGGGGCACCCCGGGCCTCGACGACCGGCCCTGACGGACGGCCGGCTGCCGGGCCGGAAAAGAACGGCGGGCCGGCGGGGCAGCGGGTCCACGAAACGAACGCGGCCGCGGAAACCGCTCAGGCGGTTCCCGCGGCCGCGTTCGCGTGCCCGTCCATGGGCCGTCCTCACGCCCTCACGGACGCGCGCTCCGGTGACGCCGACCGGCTGACAGCCACCGGCCGACGACCACCGGCCGACGACCACGGGCCGACGTCCGCCGGCCGACGCCTACCGGCTGACGGCGAACCGCATCAGGGCGTGCTCGTCGCCCTGCTTGATCTTCCCGGTCTCGTTGATCACCTGGAGCTTCCAGCCCGCGCCCTCGCGGATCGCCTTGGCGACGGCGACGCCGTTGTCCTGGGTGAGCATGCTCGGCCAGATGTCGGCGACCTGCTGCGAGCTGCCGCCCGTCGCGTCGTACACCTTGAAGCTGATGTTGCGCGCGTTGCTGAACGAGCTGCGCTTCTTGTAGGCCGCCGCGATGAAGACGATCGACGTGATGTTCGAGGGGATCCTGGCGAACTCGACGGTCACCGTCTCGTCGTCGCCGTCGCCGTGCCCGGTCTGGTTGTCCCCGCTGTGCACCAGCGAGCCGTTGCCCAGCGGGTCCAGGGAGTCCAGACCGGCCAGCCGCACCGGGTCGCCGCCCTGCATGGCGATGGCGATCAGGTCCAGGTCCGTGCCGGCCTTCTGCCGGATCTTCCCCATCAGACCGCCGCTGCTGCCGACGGTCGGGTCCCAGGACGCTCCGATGGAGAGGTGGGTCACCCCGCCCAGGTCCGCCGGGCCGTCTTCCTTCGTCAACGTGATCATGCCTGAGTCCTTTGTGGCTCGACTGTTTATGGATGAAGTGTGCCTGGTCCGGCGCAGGCGCAACGAAAAGAACCCCTCCGACCCACGTTTCCGCAGGTTGGAGGGGTTCCATCACGTGGAGCCTAGGAGATTCGAACTCCTGACATCTGCCTTGCAAAGGCAGCGCTCTACCAACTGAGCTAAGGCCCCAGGTCACCGTCGGGAACCACAGTACCGGGTACCCCCCGGGTTCTTCCAAAAGGATGGGGACTCCCCCGGAACGACCACGCTCCGTAAGATGCTCGCAAGGTTCGCAGCAGCGAAGCGGCAGCGATGGGGAGACGCCATGGACGCAGCGCAACAAGAGGCGACGGCAAGA
Organism: Streptomyces sp. YPW6; assembly: GCF_018866325.1. NCBI lineage: Bacteria > Bacillati > Actinomycetota > Actinomycetes > Kitasatosporales > Streptomycetaceae > Streptomyces > Streptomyces sp. YPW6. Next base: position 3,814,395 of record NZ_CP076457.1, on the reverse strand, counting down.
GCCAGAGAGCTTCAACGCAGTTGGTACGGAGAGCCGTTGGGGGCCCTCTTCCGCCGGCTGATCGATGATCTCGGGCTGAACCAGGCCCGGCTGGCGGCCGTTCTGGGGCTCTCCGCACCGATGCTCTCGCAGCTGATGAGCGGCCAGCGCGCCAAGATCGGGAACCCCGCGGTGGTCCAGCGTGTCCAGGCCCTCCAGGAGTTGTCGGGACAGGTGGCCGACGGCAGCGTCAGCGCGGGGGAGGCCACCGAGCGCATGGAGGAGATCAAGAAGTCGCAGGGCGGCTCGGTCCTCACCGCCACCGGCCAGACCACCTCCACCGGCGGCGCTCCCACCGTCCGCCGTGTGGTGCGCGAGATCCAGTCCCTGCTGCGGTCGGTCGCGGCCGCCGGCGACATCATCGATGCCGCGGACGCCCTCGCCCCGACCCACCCGGAGCTGGCAGAGTTCCTCAAGGTGTACGGCGCGGGACGCACCTCGGACGCGGTCGCCCACTACGAGGGGCACCAGAGCTGACGAGCGGCTCCGGACCCGCCGGACGGACGACGCAGCGGCGACGGAACCACGACGAACGACGACGGAGCCAGGGCACGCGCACCGCGCAGCGCCCTGGTGCCGACAGGACACGGGCCGGACACCGGGACCGGACACGGGCCGCGACGGACACAGCGGCACCACACGAACGGGGAGCGGGCGCAGCGCAATGGGTGAGGTCTTCGCCGGTCGGTACGAGCTGATCGATCCGATCGGACGCGGTGGCGTCGGCGCCGTCTGGCGGGCCTGGGACCACCGCCGCCGCCGGTACGTCGCGGCCAAGGTGCTCCAGCAGAGCGACGCGCACACGCTGTTGCGCTTCGTCCGCGAGCAGGCGCTGCGCATCGAGCACCCGCACGTGCTGGCCCCGGCCAGCTGGGCCGCCGACGACGACAAGGTGCTGTTCACCATGGACCTGGTGACCGGCGGTTCGCTCGCCCATGTCATCGGCGACTACGGCCCGTTGCCGCCGCGCTTCGTCTGCCTGCTGCTGGACCAGCTGCTCTCCGGCCTGTCCACGGTGCACGCCGAAGGGGTGGTGCACCGCGACATCAAGCCCGCCAACATCCTGATGGAGGCGACCGGTACGGGCCGGCCGCATCTGCGCCTGTCCGACTTCGGCATCTCGATGCGCAAGGGCGAACCCCGGCTCACCGAGACCAACTACGTGGTCGGTACGCCCGGTTACTTCGCCCCCGAGCAGATGCTGGGGGCCGAGCCCGACTTCCCCGCGGACCTCTTCGCGGTCGGCCTGGTCGCGCTCTACCTCCTCCAGGGCCGGAAGCCGGACGCGCAGGCGCTGGTGGAGCACTTCGCCGCCCACGGCACTCCGGACGCGCCCGAAGGCATTCCCGAGCCGCTGTGGCAGGTGCTCGCCGGTCTGCTCCAGCCCGACCCGCACGCCCGGTTCCGTACGGCCACGGGCGCGCGCAAGGCCCTGACCGCGGCGGTCGAGATGCTGCCCGAAACCGGCCCGGACGACGAGCCGGTGGAGGTGTTCGACCAGATCGGACCGCTGCCCCGGGGATTCGGCCCCGACGGCCCCGTCACCGCCCCGCAGAAGGCGCCTCAGGAGGCACCGCAGGAGGCGCCTCAGGAGGCACCGCAGCAGCCGTCCGGACCACTGGAGTCCGCCACCCCGCCGCCCGTGTCGATGTCGGAGACGGGCAGCTTCCACCTCGCGCCGCCCCCTGCGGCCGCACAGCCTCCTGCGGCCTCACCGCCCTCCGCGGCCTCACCGCCCTCCGCGGCCCCACAGCCCTCCGCCGCGCCTCCCGGTGTCGTGCCTCCGCAGCAACAGCCCTCCCCACAAACGGCCTTGCATCAGGGAGTACAGGAGCCGGGATGGCGACAGCCAGGCCCCCAGCAGCCGCCGGACGCCGCGGACGCGCCACCCGCCTACGCCGTCGGCGCGCCGGACCCCTCCCGGCAAGCGGCCTCCGGCGTACCGAACGATCCCTCGGCCACCCGCCCCTACACCGCCCAACAGCACCCTCAGCAGCAGCAGTTCCCGCCGGTACCTGCCCCGCCGGTGCAGCACGCCGCGCCCCAGCCGGCCGTACGCCGGACGCGCCCGGGACCGCCCCCGAAGGTGGCCGTCCCGGTCCTGGTGGTGGCGCTGATCTGCTTCGCGGTCGGGTTCTGGGCCCTCACCCAGGTCTGACGGCCCCGCGCCCCCGGCTCCGCTGACGGAGGCCCCGTCGGCGTACGGCTACCAACTGCCCTGGGCCGGCGGCCGGTGCCCCCCACCGCCCGGGTGACCGGCGGCCGAAGCGCGGCGGCGGGCCAGCAGGGTCCAGACGCCCAGACCGAGCACCAGCACGGAACCCGTGCCGATCCCGGCCGCGGCGACCACGGTCATCGGGCCGCTCTTCGCGGCCTGTTCGGCGTTCTGCCCCTTCCGGGCCACTTCCCGGTCCTGGTCGGTGACGCCGAAGACCCCGGCGCCACCCTCGTACGGCGATTCCTCGGGCTGGTTCTTCACCTGGACCGACAGCTCGAACGGGATCGGCTCGGCGCCGTAGGACTCCTTCAGCTTCGGGCTGAGGGAGACCGACAGGTAGTACCAGCCCGCGAAGCGCATGGCGCTGACCTGGGACGAGGAGTCGAACCGGTTGCGGTAGGCCACCGGCGGCAGTGGCCGCAGGGACGCGGAAGCGGGGCTTCCGGAGTACGAGAGGGTGGCGTCGGAGACCGGCCCCTGGGCGGGGTTGGCCAGCGACAGCGTGAGCGCGCTGCTGACGAGGTCCGTGCTGTCGCTGGTGCTGTTGGAGAGCCCGGCGGTGGCGTAGATCTGCTGTCCCCAGTCCACCGGCACCCGGAAGAAGCGGGTCTGCCCCGGGGCGACCCTGTCCTGCCAGCGGCCGTTCTCCAGGCTGGTGGCCTCGGAGTACCCGGATCCGCCGGACCGCTTCTGCTGCTGCCCCGTCAGCGGCTGCGCCGAGGCGGAGGGCCAGCTCTCGGGGGCCTCGGTCGGCAGGGACGTGCCGTTTCGGAGCTTCGGCTCCTGGAGGAAGCGCAGCTCCAGGTCCCAGGCCTCCGGGCTGGAGGCGTCCTTGCTCTCGCGCTCGACGAGGACGTCGTACGGGCCGCCCTCCTGGCAGCTGCCGGCGCCCTCCTTCACGGTCCGGAAGGCGTACGCGGTGATGGGACGGGCGTACGCGCCGGAGCCGAAGTTCGCCCGCCCCGAGTCGCACCGGGTGTCGTCGGTCTCCCGGAGGCTGATGCTGATGCCGTCGCCGTAGGCGACCGCGCCGCTGCCGCCGGGCACCGCGACCGCCGAGACATAGGCGGCGGAGGCGTCGTCCAGCGTGACCCGGTAGTAGAGCTTCTCGCCCGGCTTGATCGAACTGCGGTACGAAACGCCCTCGTCCAGCGTGGACGCCTCGACGTTGGTCGCCGCGCCCTGCACCTTCTTCGCTTCGGGGTCGAAGGCGTACGCCCCGGGGCCCGCCGCGTGCGCCTGCCCCGGCAGGACCGCCACCGCGCACATCGCCGCGAGTGCCGCGGCCGTCACCCGGCCCCTGTTGCGCTGCCTGTTCACGCGCTTCCCCTCGTCGTCCTCACCCGCCGGCACCCTCGGCCACTCAGCCGCCCGGCTGCCCAGCCACTCAGCCGCCCGGCCGTTCAGCGACGCGCACCCGCCCCGGCGGCGGCCGCGATGCCGGTCCATCCTGCCCCGCGCGCACCGCCGCTGTCTGCGGCCACAGCCGGAATACCCCTCTTGTCCGCGCTCGTTCCCGGACTCCACGCGGCTCTTCGCTCCATCCGGCCGGCGATTCGCTGGAGTGAACTCACGGTCGGTGCGTCACGGTCCCGCACCGGCGGAAGGGGCCGGCGCATCGGCGCCGGCCCGGACAGCACGAAGCCCCGGCCGCTGAGCGGCCGGGGCCCGTAACAGACTGTGTCGTCTCACACACCCGAACCTGCGGGCACGGAGTCGGTCGCCTCCGTCCACAGATCCTGCTCGGCGCGATCCGCCTGGATCTGGCGGTACACGAGGAGCCCGCCGATGGCGGCCAGTGCGACCAGGAGAAGCTTCTTCACCGCGCGACCTCGTCTTTCCTTGGCGTAAGGGCCTTATGTCGCCGACTATACACACCGGCCGATACCGATCGGTGACCTGCCCGGGCCCCCGTGACAGCCCCTCCGTGGCGTCCGGAACGCCCCCCCGGCACCCCCTCCTCGCCGCCCGCGAGGGCCTGTCCAGCCCGGTTGCACCATACGAGTGGTGTTAATCCGAAGATCGGCGCACAGCGGGCGTCGCTCCCCGGAATCGCGGCCGGGATCCACATGATCGGAGAAGTCAGCAACCGGACCGTCCGAAAGCGAGGGGCCATGAGCACCTTCCAGCCCAAGAACCTCTGGACCGCCTTCATCACCGCCTTCTTCGCCCTCCTGGCGTCGCTGGGCCTCGCCACCGCCGCCGCGAGCACCGCGAACGCCACCGCGCAGCCGAGCGCCACGACGCACGAGCACACGGGTGCCACCGCGGCAACCCCGGCCGCTCCCTCGGTCCGGTGGACCCTTCCGCGTGACCGGGCCCTGCCGCCCACGATGAAGCAGCGCATCCGGGCCGAGGCCCACGGCTCCTCCCCGGCCACCCGCCACCGGTCGCTCGACCCCGCGGAGACCGCCCGCACGAGTGGCCCGAGCGGCTCCCACTCCTCAGCCCCGGAAGGCGACACCCCGGCTCCGCCCCCCTGATCCCGGCGGCCCACCGCACTCCGGGGCCCCTGGTCCGGTTCACACCGGCCGGGGGCCTTTTCCGTGTGTCCGGGTCTCTCCCGTACCCCTCCGACACGTCTCCGGTCCCCGGTGAGGACGGCCGACGGGCGGGCCACCGCCGACCGGACGACCATGGAAGGGTCCGGCGTACCGCCGAAAGGACCGTCCGATGAGCTCTCGTGGCACCACCTTCGCGGCCCTCGGCGCCGCCTCCGCGCTCCTCGCCCTCACCGCCTGCGGGGCAGCCACCTCGGCCGGCACGTCGTCCGGCCCCGCCGGCGCCGTCCCTGCGGCGGCGACCGGCGGGCCGGACGTGGGCGCCCCACCGGGCGCGGAGATCCTGGGCCGGCCCGCCGTCGGAGAGCCGTTCACCCTGACCATCGGCTCATCGGACGAGGCACGGCCCGACGAGTTCGAGATCACCGTCGAGGACGTCACCTGCGGCGAACCGCTGGATCCGAAGGTCCTCGCGCACGCGGCCGAGTCCGTGGGCGAACCGACCGAGAACCCGGCACCCGAGAGCGGGAAGCAGTTCTGCGTGGTCGCCCTGGAGGTGCAGAACGTCGGCAGGAGCGAGGCGAACTGGTCGGTCGACGACACGGTGACCCTCAACGTCGACGACACCGCGTACAGCCAGAGCCAGACCGACGGCTCGTACGCGTCCGACTACGCCGCCTACTGGAGCGACCAGGGCGAGCCGGGGCCGGCCTACGGCCTGAACCCCGGGAGCAAGGGCCCCGAGCACGGCATCTTCCAGATCCCGTCGGACGACGAGCCCACCACCCTCTGGGTCGCGTCCAGCGACTGGCTGGAGAGCTTCGACGGCCCCGAACCCGGCTACCTCGTCCAGCTCCGCGCCACTGGCCCGAGCTGAGCGATCCGCCCACGCGAAAGGCCCCCCACCGTCTCCGGTGAGGGGCCTTCAGTCTGGTGGGGCTAACAGGATTTGAACCTGTGGCCTCATCCTTATCAGGGATGCGCTCTAACCAACTGAGCTATAGCCCCGCCGCGCTGTGCTGCTCCGCGCTGACCTCTGAAGATTAGCGCACGTCGGGGCCAGTCCCAAAATCGATACCCGCGGCCCTACTCGTCCTCGGCCAGCGTGAGCTCCACGCCGCCCACGAAGCCCGCCGACAGGTTGTAGATGAAGGCGCCCAGCGTCGCCAGCGCGGTGGCCAGCACCACGTCGATCACGGCGATGACCGAGGTGAAGATGAGCACGCGCGGCAGCGACAGGAACGACTGCAGATCGAAGCCGTTGCTCTCGTTCGAACCGGTCGCCTCGCTGATCGTGCCGCCGACGGTCTCGAAGACGCCCATCGCGTCCATGACCATCCACAGCACCGCCGACGCCACCACCGTGCAGATGCCCAGGGCGATCGACAGCAGGAAGCTGACCTTCATCACCGACCACGGATCGGCCTTGGCCACCCGCAGGCGGGCCTTGCGGGTGCGGGGCGTGGTCCGCGCCCCCGTGCGCGGCTTGCGCATCGCCTGGGCGCCGCCCGCACCCTGCGCACCGCCCAGCGTGCCGCCGCCCTGTCCGGGGCGCTGCTGACCGCCCTGGGTGCCGTCGCCGGGCGCCTGGTACGCCTGGGGCGGGTGGTACGGCCCCGACGGCCCCGGTGCGGGCTCACGCTCGCCGGGCAGGGGCCCGGTCGCGTAACCCTCGTACTGGGGCTGAGGCCCTCGTGTGTCCGTCACAGTGCCCCCTTGGGAGTCCGTGGCAGGGCCACGGGCACCGTTCGCTCCAGCTCCGGAAGCGGCCGAACCGGCGCCCGTGGCTCCACTCACGCTCTTACTCCTCGTGCTCCCCGGTCGAAGGCTCCGTGCCCTCGACAGTGCCCTCTGCCGTGCCTACGGCCTGCGCCTCGGCCGTCTCGCCCTCGGCGTCATCGGTCCCGTCGACCTCTTCCGCCTCACGGCCGGCCTCGGCGTTGCGCGCGATGCCGACGACGGCGTCACGCTTGCCCAGATTGATCAGTTGGACGCCCATGGTGTCACGGCCCGTCTCCCTGACTTCATTGACTCGCGTACGAATCACACCACCGCCGAGCGTGATGGCGAGAATCTCATCGGTCTCCTCGACCACCAGCGCACCGACGAGCGATCCGCGGTCCTCCACGATCTTGGCGGCCTTGATACCGAGGCCGCCGCGGCCCTGGACGCGGTACTCGTCGACGGGGGTCCGCTTCGCGTACCCGCCGTCGGTAGCGGTGAAGACGAACGTACCGGGCCGGACGACATTCATCGAGAGCAGTTCGTCTCCCTCACGGAAACTCATGCCCTTGACGCCCGAGGTGGCACGGCCCATGGGGCGCAGCGCGTCGTCCGTCGCGGTGAACCGGATCGACTGCGCCTTCTTGCTGATGAGCAGCAGGTCGTCCTCGGCCGACACGAGCTCGGCGCCGATCAGCTCGTCGTCGCCGCCCTCCGGCATCTCGCGCAGGTTGATCGCGATGACGCCGCCCGAGCGAGGGGAGTCGTAGTCCTTGAGCGCGGTCTTCTTCACAAGACCGCCCTTCGTCGCCAGGATCAGGTACGGCACGGCCTCGTAGTCCCGGATCGCGAGGATCTGGGCGATCTTCTCGTCCGGCTGGAAGGCCAGCAGGTTGGCGACGTGCTGGCCGCGCGCGTCCCGGCCGGCGTCGGGGAGCTCGTACGCCTTGGCCCGGTAGACCCGGCCCTTGTTCGTGAAGAACAGCAGCCAGTGGTGGGTGGTGGAGACGAAGAAGTGGTCGACGATGTCGTCCTCCCTCAGCTTCGTCCCGCGCACGCCCTTGCCGCCGCGCTTCTGCGAGCGGTAGTCGTCCGTCTTCGTGCGCTTCACATAACCGCTGCGGGAGATCGTGACGACGATGTCCTCCTCGGCGATCAGGTCCTCGATGGACATGTCGCCTTCGAAGGGCACCAGCTTGGTGCGCCGGTCGTCGCCGAACTTCTCGACGATGGCCGCCAGCTCCTCGCTGACGATGGCGCGCTGCTTGGCCGGCGAGGCCAGGATCTCGTTGTACTCGTTGATCTTCGCCTGGAGCTCGTCGTGCTCGGCGGTGATCTTCTGGCGCTCCAGCGCGGCCAGCCGGCGCAGCTGCATCTCCAGGATCGCGTTGGCCTGGAGCTCGTCGATCTCCAGCAGGCCCATCAGGCCCTCGCGCGCGATCTCCACCGTGTTCGAGCGGCGGATGAGGGCGATGACCTCGTCGATGGCGTCCAGGGCCTTGAGGAGGCCGCGCAGGATGTGTGCCCGCTCCTCTGCCTTGCGCAGCCGGAACTTCGTCCGCCGGACGATGACCTCGATCTGGTGCGTCACCCAGTGGCGGATGAACGCGTCGATCGAGAGCGTGCGCGGCACCCCGTCGACGAGCGCCAGCATGTTGGCGCCGAAGTTCGTCTGGAGGTCGGTGTGCTTGTACAGGTTGTTCAGGACGACCTTGGCGACCGCGTCCCGCTTGAGGACGACGACCAGGCGCTGTCCCGTACGCGAAGAGGTCTCGTCGCGGACGTCGGCGATGCCGCCGACCTTGCCGTCCTTGACCAGGTCGGCGATCTTCTGCGCGAGGTTGTCGGGGTTGGTCTGGTACGGAAGCTCCGTGACGACCAGGCACTGGCGGCCCTGGATCTCCTCGACCGCGACGACCGCGCGCATCGTGATCGAGCCACGGCCGGTGCGGTACGCCTCCTCGATGCCCTTGCGGCCCACCACCAGCGCGCCGGTGGGGAAGTCGGGGCCCTTGATGCGCTCGATCAGCGCTTCCAGCAGCTCCTCGTGCGACGCCTCGGGGTGCTCCAGGTACCACTGGGCACCGGCGGCGACCTCGCGGAGGTTGTGCGGCGGGATGTTGGTCGCCATACCGACCGCGATCCCGGCGGAACCGTTGACCAGCAGGTTCGGGATGCGCGCCGGCAGGACGGTCGGCTCCTGGTTGCGGCCGTCGTAGTTGTCCTGGAAGTCGACGGTCTCCTCGTCGATGTCCCGGACCATCTCCATGGACAGCGGCATCATCTTGCACTCGGTGTACCGCATGGCGGCGGCCGGGTCGTTGCCCGGGGAACCGAAGTTGCCGTTGGAGTCCACCAGCGGCATCCGCATCGACCACGGCTGCGCGAGGCGCACCAGGGCGTCGTAGATGGAGGAGTCGCCGTGCGGGTGGTACGTACCCATGACGTCGCCGACGACGCGGGCGCACTTGTAGAAGCCCTTCTCGGGGCGGTACCCGCCGTCGTACATCGCGTACAGCACCCGGCGGTGGACGGGCTTGAGGCCGTCCCGCACGTCGGGCAGCGCACGCGAGACGATGACGGACATCGCGTAGTCGAGGTAGGAGCGCTGCATCTCCGTCTCGAGCTGGACGGGCTCGACACGCATCCCCACACCGGGGATGGTGACCTCGTCGTCGGGCGTCGCGGATTCGGGTGTCACAGGGGTGTTCTCGTCGGCCATTGCTGGTCAAAGTCCTTTCGAGCTGCGGCGTGGCGGATGCGGCCGACTCAGATGTCGAGGAAGCGGACGTCCTTGGCGTTGCGCTGGATGAACGAGCGCCGCGCCTCGACGTCCTCACCCATGAGCACCGAGAACAGGTCGTCGGCCTGCGCCGCGTCGTCCAGCGTGACCTGGCCCAGGACCCGGTGGTCGACGTCCATGGTCGTGACGCGCAGCTCCTCGGCGTTCATCTCGCCGAGGCCCTTGAAGCGCTGGATCGAGTCTTCCTTGATCCGCTTGCCGTTCTGCTTGCCGAGCGCCACCAGGGCATCGCGCTCCCGGTCGGAGTACGCGTACTCGAAGTCGTCCCGGCCCCACTTGATCTTGTAGAGCGGCGGGCGCGAGAGGTAGACGTGCCCGGCCTCGACCAGCGGCTTCATGAAGCGGAAGAGGAAGGTCAGCAGCAGGGTGTTGATGTGCTGGCCGTCGACGTCGGCGTCCGCCATCAGGATGATCTTGTGATAGCGGAGCTTCTCGATGTCGAAGTCCTCGTGGACCCCGGTGCCGAACGCCGAGATCAGCGCCTGGACCTCGGTGTTCTGGAGGATCTTGTCGACCCGGGCCTTCTCGACGTTCAGGATCTTGCCCCGGATGGGGAGGATCGCCTGGTACATCGGGTTGCGGCCGGACTTCGCCGAACCACCGGCGGAGTCACCCTCGACGATGAAGATCTCGCACTTGGTGGGGTCGTTCGACTGGCAGTCGCTGAGCTTGCCCGGCAGGGATGCGCTCTCCAGGAGCCCCTTGCGCCGCGTCAGGTCACGCGCCTTGCGGGCCGCCACGCGGGCGGTCGAGGCGGCGATGCCCTTGCGGATGATGTCGGCGGCCTCGTTGGGATTCCGGTCGAACCAGTCCGTCAGCTGCTCGTGGACGACCTTCTGCACGAAGGTCTTGGCCTCCGTGTTGCCCAGCTTGGTCTTCGTCTGGCCCTCGAACTGCGGCTCGCCCAGCTTCACCGAGATGATCGCGGTCAGACCCTCGCGGACGTCCTCACCGGTGAGGTTGTCGTCCTTGTCGCGCAGCAGCTTCTTGTCACGCGCGTACCGGTTGACCAGGGAGGTCAGCGCCGCGCGGAAGCCCTCCTCGTGCGTGCCGCCCTCGTGGGTGTGGATCGCGTTGGCGAAGGAGTAGACGCCCTCGGTGTACTGCGTGTTCCACTGCATGGCGATCTCGACCGACAGGAGCCGGTCCTTGTCCTCGGCCTCGATGTCGATCACCGACTGGTGAATCACATCGCCCTTGCGGGAGTTGAGGTACGTGACGAAGTCGACGATGCCGTTCTCGTAGTGGTACGTGACCGAGCGGGCGGTCTCCTCCGCCGAGGGCTCGGCCGCCTCCAGGCTGTCCGCGCCCGCCGTCGCCTTCGCCGACTCGCGCTCGTCGGTCAGCTTGAGGGTGAGGCCCTTGTTGAGGAACGCCATCTCCTGGAAGCGGCGCGAGAGGGTCTCGAAGCTGTACTCGGTGGTCTCGAAGATGTCCCCGTCGGCCCAGAAGGTGACCGTGGTACCGGTCTCCTCGGTGGCCTCGTGCTGGGCGAGCGGCGCGGTCGGGACACCGAGCTTGTAGTCCTGGGTCCAGCGGTACCCGTCGGTCTTCACCTCGACGGAGACCCGGGTGGACAGGGCGTTGACGACGGAGACGCCGACGCCGTGCAGACCGCCGGAGACGGCGTAGCCGCCGCCGCCGAACTTGCCGCCCGCGTGCAGCACGGTCAGCACGACCTCGACGGCCGGCTTCCCTTCGGACGGCACGATGCCGACCGGGATGCCACGGCCGTTGTCGATGACCCGCACCCCGCCGTCGGGGAGGATCGTGACGTCGATGGTGTCCGCATGGCCCGCCATCGCCTCGTCGACGGAGTTGTCGACGACCTCCTGCACGAGGTGGTGCAGGCCACGCTCACCGGTCGAGCCGATGTACATGCCAGGCCGCTTGCGGACCGCGTCCAGCCCTTCCAGCACGGTGATCGCGCTGGCGTCGTACGAGGCCTCGGGGACCTCGCCCGGCTCACCGGCCGTGGACGGAATGTTCTCGTTGGGGTTGCCGGAATCGGCCACGAAGCGCCCTTTCTGGCACAGCACAGGCCGTTCTCCGGACAGGCGGGAGCGGCTGCGTCGTTCGGCTTGTATCGACGACTCCCGCCTCAGCGGCGGGATTACTCACCAGTCTACCGGTAGCGCTGACATGAGTGGGGGTTTGCCGGTACCTGAGTACGCATGTGCCGCCCTGAATGAGCGGCTGACGACTCCCCATATTCAGGAAGGGGCTCCAAGAGGCCCTGAAGGGCTTTGAGCGCTTCGGCCTGTCAACCCACCGCTACGGTGAGGGACACTCCGGCCGTACCGTCCGGTTTCCTGCCGCGCGAACCGTGGCGAACCCACCCGCAAGCTCGCCCAGTACACGACAATTTTACGCCGAAAGTGCAGCTCAGGCTTGCGTCGCGGTGATCCGTACCGCAGGAGGGGAAGCAGCCGGAATCCGACCGCGGCAGCACTGCGGCCGCGGAGCCCGCCGACCTCGCCGGCCCCGGTCCGGCGGCACGACCCGCGCCCGGTCCCGGCCCGTCGGCACGACCGTCCCCGGCCGGCGCCCCGGGGCTCATCCGTAGGTGTCGCCCGGCCCTCTGCTGCCGGGCGCCCGCAGCGGTCCGTACCGGCGCTCCGGGCCACCCGGCCCGACCACCTTGATCATCCGTACGGTGCCCTGCCCGAGATCCGCGTTCAGCCGGGCCACCAGCTGCGGGGCCAGCAGCCGCAGCTGGGTCGCCCACGCCGTCGAGTCGCAGCTCACGGTCAGCACCCGGGCGGCCGGATCGTCGTCGTACCGCAGGGGCACGCAGTGCTTCGCCAGATCGTCGCCGACGATCTGCGGCCACCGGCCCATCACCCCGCCGACCGCCGCGGGCGTCTCCCAGCCCCGCTCGGTGATCAGCCGGTTGATCGCGGAGCCCAGCTTCTGCGGGTCCCGGCCGTCCGACCGGGCTCCCGAGCGCAGCCCGCCGCCCCGCCGCGCCTGCTTCCGCTGCTGCGCGGCCGCGCCCCGCGCCCTGGCCTGCTCCTTCGCCGCGCGCAAGGCCACCCGCGCGAGATCGACCCCGGACACCTCGGGCGGCTTCGGGCTCCCGGCCTCCGGCACACGGCCGACCGCGCGCGCCTCGCCCTGCCGCTCGTCCCGGCCGGTCATACGCGCTCCACCTCGCCCGCGGTCACCGCGTACCGCGTCCCCGCCAGCACGCCCGGCACGTCCTCCGCCACCGCGGCCGTCACCAGCACCTGCTCGCCGGGGGCCACCAGCTCCGCCAGCCGCTCCCGGCGGCGGGCGTCCAGCTCGGCGAAGACGTCGTCCAGCACCAGCACCGGCTCGTTGCCCTCGGAGCGCAGCAGTTCGTAACTGGCCAGACGCAGGGCCAGCGCGTAACTCCAGGACTCGCCATGGCTCGCGTACCCCTTGGCCGGCATCCCCCGCAGGCCCAGCAGCAGATCGTCGCGGTGCGGGCCGACCAGCGTCACGCCCCGCTCGATCTCCTGCTTCCGGACCCCGGCGAGTGCCCCGAGCAGCTGCTCGTACAACTCGTCACGGGTCCGCTCGGGACCCACGTCCTCGCCGACCGAGCTGCGGTACTCCAGCGCCACCGGACCACCGCCCGGCGCGACGTCCCCGTACGCCTTGTCCGCCAGCGGCTGGAGCGTGGCGATCAGATCGAGGCGCTGCGCGAGCAGCTCGGCGCCCACCCGGCCCAGGTGCTGGTCCCAGACGTCCAGGGTGGACAGGTCCATCGAGCGGCCGCCGTGCCGCCGGGCCATCGCCGCGGACTTCAGCAGGGTGTTGCGCTGCTTGAGGACGCGCTCGTAGTCGGAGCGGATCCCGGCCATCCGGGGCGAGCGCGCGGTGACCAGCTCGTCCAGGAACCGCCGCCGCTCGCCGGGATCGCCCTTGACCAGCGCCAGGTCCTCCGGGGCGAACAGCACGGTCCGCACGATGCCGAGCACATCACGCGGCCTGACCTGGGAGGACCTGTTGATACGGGCCCGGTTGGCACGGCCCGGGTTCAGCTCCAGCTCGACCAGCTGGGAGCGCTCGCCCTGGGTCACCGCCGCCCGGATCACCGCCCGCTCCGCGCCCATGCGCACCAGCGGGGCGTCCGAGGAGACCCGGTGGCTGCCGAGGGTGGCGAGATAGCCGACGGCCTCGACGAGATTCGTCTTGCCCTGCCCGTTGGGTCCCACGAACGCGGTGATGCCCGGGTCGAGAGGGACCTCGACCCGGGCGTACGAGCGGAAGTCGGCCAGCGAGAGATGCGTGACGTGCATGGTGGCCACCCTCTCCCGTCGCTGTCGTTGCTTCCGCCGCGCAGGCTGCTACGCCTTCACGCGTTGTCACGTCCGGCCGCACCGCCGGCCCTGAGCCGGCGGGACGGTCAGTTCTCGGTCTTGGACTCGACCGCGTGACCGCCGAACTGGTTGCGCAGCGCGGCGATCATCTTCATCTGCGGGGAGTCGTCCTGGCGCGAGGCGAACCGCGCGAACAGCGACGCCGTGATCGCGGGCAGCGGCACCGCGTTGTCGATGGCGGCCTCCACCGTCCAGCGGCCCTCGCCCGAGTCGGCGGCGAAGCCGCGGAGCTTGTCCAGGTGCTCGTCGTCGTCCAGCGCGTTGACCGCGAGGTCGAGCAGCCAGGAACGGATGACCGTACCCTGCTGCCAGGAGCGGAAGACCTCGCGCACGTCGGTGACGGAGTCGACCTTCTCCAGCAGCTCCCAGCCCTCGGCGTAGGCCTGCATCATGGCGTACTCGATGCCGTTGTGGACCATCTTCGCGAAGTGGCCGGCGCCGACCTTGCCCGCGTGGACGGATCCGAAGTCGCCCTCGGGCTTCAGCGCGTCGAAGATCGGCTGGACCTTCGCCACGTTCTCCTTGCTGCCGCCGTACATCAGGGCGTAGCCGTTCTCCAGGCCCCAGACACCGCCGGAGACGCCGCAGTCGACGAAGCCGATCTCCTTGACGCCCAGCTCGGCGGCGTGCTTCTCGTCGTCGGTCCAGCGCGAGTTCCCGCCGTCGACGACGACGTCGCCGGGCGAGAGCAGCGAGGCCAGCTCGTCGATCGTGGACTGGGTCGCGGCACCGGCCGGGACCATGACCCAGACGACCCGGGGCCCCTTCAGCTTGCCCACAAGCTCTTCGAGACTGTGGACATCGGCGACGTCCGGGTTGCGGTCGTAACCGATGACGGTGTGGCCTGCGCGGCGGATGCGCTCGCGCATGTTGCCGCCCATCTTGCCGAGGCCGACGAGACCGAGCTCCATCAGAGATTCCTTTAGCGTCGTGGCGATAAGCGTCGGGGCGTTTGCACCCACGACCGAGCCTACGCCCGGCCGGGGACAGCGCGGCGGGCCCGCTCCGCGCCGAGCGGGCCCGCCGGAAACTGCCGCGGAAAACGTCCCCCGATCGGACGGGGGAGGCGGGATCAGCCGGAGAGGCGCACCGGCATGATCAGGTACTTGTACGCGTCGTCCGCCTCGGCGTCGACGGCCGGGCGGCCGCTGAGCAGGGCGGGCTTGGTGGACGTGGTGAACGAGAGCTGGGCGACCGGGGAGTCGATCGCGCTGAGCCCGTCCAGCAGGAACGTCGGGTTGAAGGCGATCGAGATGTCGTCGCCCTCCAGCACCGCGTCGACCCGCTCCACAGCCTGTGCGTCGTCGCTGGAGCCGGCCTCCAGGATGAGGACGCCCTGCTCGAAGCTGAGCCGTACGGGGGTGTTGCGCTCGGCGACCAGGGCCACGCGCTTGACGGCCTCGACGAAGGGGGCCGTCTCGATCACCGCGACGGAGTTGAACTCGGTCGGGAACAGCGTGCGGTACTTCGGCAGGTCGCCCTCGAGCAGCCGCGTGGTCGTACGGCGCCCGGCGCCCTCGAAACCGATCAGGCCCTCGCCGGCACCGGAGCCGGAGAGCGCCAGGGTGACCGTGTCACCGCTGGTGAGCGCCTTGGCGGTGTCCAGGAGCGTCTTGGCGGGCACCAGGGCGACCGCGGAGGCGTCGGCGTTCTCCGGCTTCCACAGGAACTCGCGGACCGCGAAGCGGTAGCGGTCGGTGGAGGCGAGGGTGACCGTGTCGCCCTCGATCTCGATCCGCACACCGGTGAGCACGGGCAGCGTGTCGTCGCGGCCCGCGGCGATGGCGACCTGGGCGGCGGCCGAGGCGAAGACCTCACCGGGGACGGTGCCCGTGGCCGTCGGCATCTGCGGGAGCGCGGGGTACTCCTCCACAGGCAGTGTGTGGAGGGTGAAGCGGGAGGAGCCGCAGACGACCGTGGCCCGCACGCCGTCGGTGGAGATCTCCACCGGGCGGTTGGGAAGGGCGCGGCAGATGTCGGCCAGCAGCCGGCCGGACACGAGCACCGTGCCGTCCTCGTCGATCTCCGCGTCGACGGAGACCCGCGCCGAGACCTCGTAGTCGAAGCTGGAGAAGCTGAGAGCCCCGTCCTCGGCCTTCAGCAGAAGACCCGCGAGAACGGGCGCCGGCGGACGGGCCGGGAGGCTGCGGGCCACCCAGGCCACCGCCTCCGCGAGTACATCGCGCTCCACCCGGATCTTCACCGGAACCGCCTCCTGCTGTTGCTCGCTCGCCCTGCTGGCCTTCGTCGTCTGGACCGGAGCCGGCTGCCGAGTCGGCAAAGGCTCCGGGGTCCAGTCTGACGTACGGCACCGACAGCCGTTGCTGCTCGGGGTCAAGTCGGGCCGACACGGTCGCGGCGGTCGACGGTCGAGTTGTGCACAGGCCCCACTTCGAAGCGGATTCCTGGCTAACTCTGGGTGGTAGTAGTAGTAGGCCTTGTGGATACCGTGGATAACGTCGTTTGCGCAGGTCAACGACTGTTTTTTGTCCACCGGCCCTGTGGGTGGCGCCCGTGGACAACCCGGGCCTTCTGTGGACGGACGAAAGTTCTGCACACCCGATGCACAGGAGGGGGCCACTTCTCCCCAGACCTGTCCCCAGCTTTACCCCTGTTCCCCACAGCCCAACCCAGCACCTTGGTGTGATGCCTTTCACTCCGGGCGGTGAGAGCGTGTGTTGCGTTGCCGAACAGTGGACAGGGGTGTGGAGAAGCGGGGCCGGCTTGGGGACAACACCGCTCATCCTGTGGGCCGCCGGTGGACAACTCTGACACCCTCCTGTGGACGAGGTTTCTGTCCACAGGCTGTGGATCATCGTTGGCCACAAATCCCCAACCACGTGACCTGGCCTGATGGAGTATCGGCAGCACACCCTGTGGACGCAATATGGACAACTTCCCAGTCCCCAGGGTGTGGACGGAAGATTCCTCGCACATCTGTGGAGAAGGGCCTCTGAGCTGCCCGTATTCGAACAGCAGCGGCGTGCCGGGCCGCCCGTCGAGGGCTCCGGCATCCGTGCGGAGCACGTCGGAAGACCGGTCCCGGGCCCCTGGAGACGCGAAAAGCGCCCGCCGCGGACCGTGAGGGGCCCGCGGCGGGCGCGTCGGAGAACTGCTTCAGGAGAAGCAGGAGAAGCAGGAGAAGCCGGAGGAACCGCCGGGGCAGCCGGGCAGCCGATCGGCGGGGGGTCGGCGGGGGGTCGGCCGACGTGTCCGTGCCGACCGGGCGGAAGCGGGGGTCAGCCGTTCTTGATGCGGTTGGTCAGCTCGGTGACCTGGTTGTAGATGGAGCGGCGCTCCGCCATCAGGGCCCGGATCTTGCGGTCCGCGTGCATCACCGTCGTGTGGTCGCGGCCGCCGAACTGCGCGCCGATCTTCGGCAGCGAGAGATCGGTGAGCTCGCGGCACAGGTACATGGCGATCTGGCGTGCCGTCACCAGCACCCGGCTGCGCGAGGATCCGCAGAGGTCGTCCACGGTGAGCCCGAAGTAGTCCGCGGTGGCCGCCATGATGGCCGGCGCGGTGATCTCCGGGGCGGCTTCCTCGCCGCCCGGGATCAGGTCCTTGAGGACGATCTCGGTCAGCCCGAGGTCGACCGGCTGCCGGTTCAGCGAGGCGAAGGCGGTCACCCGGATCAGGGCGCCCTCCAGCTCACGGATGTTGCGCGAGATCCGCGAGGCGATGAACTCCAGCACCTCCGGCGGGGCGTTGAGCTGCTCCTGCACCGCCTTCTTGCGGAGGATCGCGATCCGGGTCTCCAGCTCCGGCGGCTGGACGTCGGTCGTCAGACCCCACTCGAAGCGGTTGCGCAGCCGGTCCTCCAGCGTCACCAGTTGCTTCGGCGGCCGGTCAGAGGAGAGCACGATCTGCTTGTTCGCGTTGTGCAGCGTATTGAAGGTGTGGAAGAACTCCTCCTGCGTCGACTCCTTGCTCGCGAGGAACTGGATGTCGTCGACCAGCAGGATGTCCACGTCGCGGTAGCGCTTGCGGAAGGTGTCGCCCTTCCCGTCGCGGATCGAGTTGATGAACTCGTTGGTGAACTCCTCCGAGCTCACGTACCGCACCCGGGTCCCCGGATAGAGGCTCCGTGCGTAGTGCCCGATGGCGTGCAGCAGGTGGGTCTTGCCGAGGCCCGACTCCCCATAGATGAAGAGCGGGTTGTACGCCTTCGCGGGCGCCTCGGCGACGGCGACGGCCGCGGCGTGCGCGAACCGGTTGGACGCACCGATGACGAAGGTGTCGAAGAGGTACTTCGGGTTCAGCCGCGCGTGCGGTTCACCGGGGCCCGGCGCGGGGGCCGGCTGGGCCCCCATCGGACCGGGGACCGAACCGCCGGTCCGCCCGGGGCCGTGGCCCGGACCGGTCTGGCGGTGCTGTTGCTGGTCCTGCCGGTCGGGGCGCTGCTGCTCGTACCCCTGGTGCTCGGGCGGCTGCGGCCGGTAGTCGTGGCTCGGCTGCTGCGGGCGCCCGGTGCCGTAGGGCTCGCGCCACTGCTCGGCGGGCTGCTCGCGGTACTGCTCGTTCTCCCGGTACTGCTCGGCGGGCTGCTCCCGGTACTGCTCGTTCTCCCGGTAGGCCTCGCTCTCGCGATACGGCCCGCCCGCGGGCTGCTCGCGGTCCTGGTACCCGCTGTGCCGCGGCTGCTGCCAGGAGAGGTCCTCCTGCGTACGCGGCCAGGCGCCGGGCTCCGGGCGCTGCTGCTGGTAGTCGGGGTAGGCCGGCCGGGCCGTCGGCATGCCGTCGTCGGACGGCCGGTGCCCGTATCCGTCGTACGCGTCGCCCCGAGGAGCGTCGTCGCGCGACTGCGCCGGGTAGCGGTGGTCCTGCTGGTTCCCGTGCGACTGGTGCGGCTGGTGCATCGGGGGCGCCGACGGGGCCGGCGGTTCGCCGGCGGAGTCGTCGACGGTGATGGCGATCCGGATGGGGCGGCCGCACTCCCGGGTCAGCGTCTCGCTGATGAGCGGCGCGAGCCGGCCCTCCAGAACGCGTTTGCCCCATTCATTGGGGACGGCCAGCAGCGCGGTGTCGGCGACGAGTGCCAGCGGCTGACAGCGCTCGATCCACTGCTTGTCCTTCGGCTCGATGCCCTGCTGGCCCTCCCCGAGCAGTTGCTCCAGCACGCGTGGCCACACTGCGGCAAGATCGGCAGGTACGTCAGCCACAAGGCACGCTCTCTCGCATGTCCCACGAATGTGTGGTTCTCGGGACGGGATGGGTCGGGTCGGGTGAGCCCGGCAGTCGGGAAGGAAAAGAACCGGAGTTCCGTCACGGTAGTCAGGCCGACCCGCGCGGTTCAAGTTGTTGTCCACAGGCTGTGCACAATGGGGGGTCACGCGAAGCCGGTTTGACCGGATGGCGTAGCCGCGCGTACCGTGACCAGGTCGAGTTGTCGATGGCTGCTGCCGCCTGCCTCCGATGGGCAAAGATCACGATCTGTGATTGTGAAGCGGTGCACTTAGGCGTTTACGCGAGTTCCTCGTGGGCGCACGGTGACAGCCAGGCGATGTCCCGCCAAGACACGAATCATTACTGGAGCCCCCGAGTGAGCAAGCGCACCTTCCAGCCGAACAACCGCCGTCGCGCCAAGACCCACGGCTTCCGTCTGCGCATGCGTACCCGTGCCGGCCGTGCGATCCTCGCGAACCGCCGCGGCAAGGGCCGCAGCAGCCTGTCCGCCTGATCGCTCACAGGTCCATGCCGTGCTGCCTACCGAGAATCGGCTGAGGCGGCGCGAGGACTTCGCGACCGCGGTACGACGAGGACGTCGAGCCGGACGTCCACTGCTCGTCGTCCATCTACGCAGCGGTGAAACGGACCCGCACGTGACAGGGGAGACTGCTCCCCCGCCGCGTGCGGGTTTCGTTGTCAGCAAGGCCGTGGGGGGTGCCGTCGTCCGCACCGCGGTGAAGCGGAAGCTTCGCCACCTGGTCCGCGACCGGCTGGCACAGCTGCCCCCCGGTAGCCTTGTTGTCGTACGGGCGCTGCCCGGTGCGGGCGACGCCGACCATGCACAGCTGGCCCGAGACCTGGATGCCGCTCTTCGGCGGCTGCTGGGAGGGGGCGCGCGATGAAGTACCCGCTGCTTGCTCTCATCAAGCTGTACCAGTGGACGATCAGTCCACTCCTCGGGCCTGTCTGCCGTTATTACCCGTCGTGTTCCCACTATGGATATACGTCGATCGACAGGCACGGTGCCATCAAGGGAACAGCGCTGACCGCTTGGCGCATCCTGCGGTGCAATCCGTGGTCACCCGGCGGTGTGGATCATGTTCCGCCTCGTAAGCGTCCGCGGTGGCACGAGCTGCTGCGCAACGCCCTGCGCGGCGAAAAGGGCGGGGAGTCCGCCGCTGATGTGCCGTCCGGGGGGTCGGTCTCCGAACCTCCGAGCCCGGCCGCAGAGACCTCGCCCAATGCTCAAGGAGCCTGATTAGTGGACACGATTGCCAGTCTGTTCAGCTTTATCACCACGCCTGTCTCATGGGTCATCGTCCAGTTCCACAAGGTCTACGGAGCGCTCTTCGGCGATGACTCCGGATGGGCCTGGGGTCTGTCGATCGTGTCCCTGGTGGTGCTGATCCGGATCTGCCTGATCCCGCTCTTCGTGAAGCAGATCAAGTCGACCCGCAACATGCAGGTGCTCCAGCCGAAGATGAAGGCGATCCAGGAGCGCTACAAGAACGACAAGCAGCGTCAGTCCGAAGAGATGATGAAGCTGTACAAGGAGACGGGCACCAACCCGCTCTCCTCGTGCCTTCCCATCCTGGCGCAGTCCCCGTTCTTCTTCGCCCTGTACCACGTGCTCTCGTCCATCGCCTCGGGCAAGAAGATCGGCGCGATCAACCAGGACCTGCTGGACAGCGCGCGCCAGGCGCACATCTTCGGCGCCCCGCTCGCCGCGAAGTTCACGGACAGCGTCGAGAAGGTCACCTCGCTGGACGCCTCCCTGACCGACGTCCGGATCGTCACCGCGATCATGATCGTGCTGATGTCCGCGTCGCAGTTCTTCACCCAGCGCCAGCTGATGACGAAGAACGTCGACCTGACGGTGAAGACCCCGTACATGCAGCAGCAGAAGATGCTGATGTACATCTTCCCGGTCATCTTCGCCGTGATGGGTATCAACTTCCCCGTCGGTGTCCTCGTCTACTGGCTGACCACCAACGTCTGGACCATGGGTCAGCAGATGTACGTGATCAACCAGAACCCGACGCCGGGCAGCAAGGCGCAGGACGCCTATCTCCAGCGGGTGCTCAAGAGCGTGACCTCCCACGGCGAGGTGCGTGGCCGTACCCGCCGCAAGATGGTCAAGGCGATCGTCGCCAAGGGCTCCGACCGCAACGACATCGAGCGCAAGTTCATCACCGGTCTCGGCAAGCTGGGTCTCGCGGCCCAGGAGGACGGCACGGTGGCGAAGAGCGAGACCGCCGCGGCCGACGCAGAGGGTGGCCAGGCGCACAAGCGCCAGCAGCCCAAGCGCCAGACCAAGGCGAAGCGCCAGACGACCGGTCACGCGACGGCCGGGGCCAAGGGCACGGAGTCCGAGGAAGCCGGCTCCAAGACCTCGCTCGAGAAGCAGGACGCACCGCAGGACAGCAAGCCGAAGTCGGCGGGCAAGCCCGCCTCCGGCTCCTCACGCCAAGCCAAGTCCGGGCAGCGCAAGGGCCCGCAGCGGCCCAAGCACCCGTCCAAGAAGTAAGAAGGAGTCCATCCGTGACGGAAGGCACCACCTCCACGGCCGCCGCTGAGGCGGGCAGCGACACCCTGACCCGCCTGGAGCAGGAGGGCGAGATCGCGGCCGACTACCTCGAGGGACTGCTCGACATCGCCGACCTCGACGGCGACATCGACATGGACGTCGAGGCGGACCGGGCCGCGGTGTCGATCATCAGCGAATCGGCACGTGACCTCCAGAAGCTCGTGGGCCGCGACGGTGAGGTCCTGGAGGCGCTCCAGGAACTGACGCGGCTGGCCGTCCACCGGGAGACCGGCGACCGCAGCCGGCTGATGCTGGACATCGGCGGCTTCCGGGCCAAGAAGCGCGCGGTCCTCGCGGAGCTGGGTGCCAAGGCCGCGAACGAGGTCAAGAGCACGGGCGAGCCGGTGAAGCTGGACCCGATGACGCCGTTCGAGCGCAAGGTCGTCCACGACGCGATCGCCGCGGCCGGTCTCCGGAGCGAGTCGGAGGGCGAGGAGCCGCAGCGCTTCGTCGTCGTTCTCCCGGCCTGACCGGATCCTTGTACTGTCGGCCCCGTCTGTACGCAGGCGGGGCCGAACTTTGTCAGCCTGATAGTCAGCCACCCACAGTGCGCGAGTGCGGTATGGAAGGACGGTCCCCGTGACGGAGGCAGCAGAGCTCCCTCAGGCACCTGCGGAGGCGCGGGCGGTATTCGGAGAGCTCTTCCCGGAGGCCGTCCGGTACGCGGAGCTTCTCGCGGACGCCGGCGTCAAGCGCGGCCTGATCGGCCCGCGTGAGGTCCCCCGGCTGTGGGAGCGGCACCTGCTGAACTGCGCGGTGCTCTCCGAGGTCGTGCCCGAGGGCGTCACCGTCTGCGATGTGGGCTCAGGTGCGGGGCTGCCCGGTATTCCGCTGGCCCTGGTGCGCCCCGACCTCAAGATCACCCTGCTGGAGCCGCTGCTGAGGCGGACGAACTTCCTCCAGGAGGTCGTCGAGCTCCTCGGCCTGGACCATGTGACCGTCGTACGCGGCCGCGCCGAGGAGGTTCTCGGCACGCTGCCGCCGGTTCAGGTGGTGACCGCCCGCGCCGTGGCGCCGCTGGACCGGCTGGCGGGCTGGGGTGTTCCCCTGCTGAAGCCGTACGGGGAGATGCTCGCGCTCAAGGGCGATACCGCGGAGGAGGAGATCGCCGGGGCCAGGGCCGCGCTCAGCAAGCTCGGTGTCGTGGAGACCGAGGTGCTCCAGGTCGGCGAGGGAGTGGTCGATCCGCTTTCCACGGTGGTCCGTGTCGTCGTGGGTGAGAGCCCGGGCGGTGTGAGGTTCGCCGCAAAGAGGGCCAAGGCCGCTCGCACGGGGCGCACGCGCAGGCGTCGCTGAGGCGGCGGCATCGTCCGGCCGGAAGAGCCTGACGGGGGTGCGTTATGCGCATTTTGCTGATGATCGCCCGCGCTTAGCAGTGTTTCATCCGGAAAGTAGTGATAGCTCACTGCTGCGGAGTGTCGTGGCCTGGCAATTGCTCCACAGAGGCATCGTGTTTCACGTGAAACGTCGCTCTCTGCTGCAGGGAATCATCAGCCGCGGTCGTGCGGCTGCCGCGCCGCGCGACCGCAAGCCCGGACGGGTGGCCGAGTTGTCCACACGCACGGATTCATCCACAGAACAGCGGGCCTCGCTGGTTCATGACCCCGAAAGCATGGCAGGCTCTGTTCATTGCGAGCCTGAAGCCGAGGAGAGTGAATCCTTGCGGTCCGACGCCAACATCGCGGGGCCGATGACCGAACCGGTCCCCGGTCCCCGAACCGAGTCCGTGGGTGAGGGTGTTTCACGTGAAACACCGCCGCCGATGGACGACACACCCATCGGCCGTGCCGCTCAGCTGGCGGTCGAGGCCCTTGGCCGCGCCGGTGAAGGGCTGCCTCGTCCTGACCGCACCCGCGTCATGGTCGTGGCCAACCAGAAGGGCGGGGTCGGTAAGACGACCACGACGGTCAACCTTGCCGCTTCCCTGGCCTTGCACGGTGCGCGCGTTCTGGTGGTCGACCTCGACCCGCAGGGCAACGCCTCCACGGCTCTGGGCATCGACCATCATGCCGATGTCCCCTCAATCTACGACGTCCTGGTGGACAGCCGCCCGCTCTCCGAGGTGGTCCAGCCCGTACCGGACGTCGAGGGTCTCTTCTGTGCCCCCGCGACCATCGATCTCGCCGGTGCGGAGATCGAGCTGGTGTCGCTGGTGGCACGGGAGAGCCGCCTTCAGCGGGCGATCCAGGCGTACGAGCAGCCGCTGGACTACATCCTCATCGACTGCCCGCCCTCGCTGGGGCTGCTGACGGTGAACGCGCTGGTGGCCGGTGCCGAGGTGCTGATCCCCATCCAGTGCGAGTACTACGCGCTGGAGGGCCTCGGCCAGCTCCTGCGGAACGTCGATCTGGTGCGGGGCCATCTGAACCCGGATCTGCATGTCTCGACGATCCTGCTGACGATGTACGACGGCCGGACCAGGCTCGCCTCCCAGGTTGCCGAGGAGGTCCGTACCCACTTCGGCAAGGAAGTGCTGAGGACGAGCATTCCGCGGTCGGTGCGTATCTCGGAGGCGCCGAGTTACGGGCAGACCGTGCTGACGTACGACCCGGGCTCCAGCGGCTCGCTCTCGTACCTCGAAGCCGCCCGGGAGATCGCCCTGCGCGGTGTCGGTGTGCACTACGAGGCTCAGCACGCCCACACGGGCATTCAGAACAGCCAGCAACACGTTTCGGAGGGCCAGCAGTGAGTGAGCGTCGTAGAGGACTGGGACGTGGGCTCGGTGCGCTGATCCCCGCCGCCCCTCAGGAGAAGCAGGTGCCGGCGTCCGGAAGCGGTGCGGCGTCCGGCACGGGGCCGGTGCTGACGGCGGAGCGCGGGGTGGCTGCCGCGAAGGTGACCGCGCTGCCGTCCTCCCCGGTGGTGCCGGAGCCGGCGCCCGCCCCGGAGGACCGGTCCGAGCAGAGCCTCGGCACGTCCGGTGCGTACTTCGCCGAGCTGCCGATCGGGACCATCACCCCGAACCCGCGTCAGCCCCGTGAGGTCTTCGACGAGGACGCGCTGGCCGAGCTGGTCGTCTCCATCAAGGAGGTCGGCCTTCTCCAGCCGGTCGTCGTCCGCAAGGTGGGCCCGGACAGCTATGAGCTGATCATGGGTGAGCGTCGGTGGAGGGCCTGCCGTGAAGCGGGTCTGGAGCGGATTCCCACGATCGTCCGCGCCACGGACGACGAGAAGCTGCTGCTGGACGCGCTGCTGGAGAACCTTCACCGGGCTCAGCTGAACCCCTTGGAGGAGGCGGCTGCGTATGACCAGTTGCTCAAGGACTTCCAGTGCACCCATGACCAGCTGGCCGACCGGATCGGCCGCTCCCGCCCGCAGGTGTCGAACACGCTGAGGCTGTTGAGGCTGTCCCCGCCGGTACAGCGCCGGGTGGCCGCGGGCGTTCTCTCCGCCGGTCATGCCCGGGCCCTGCTGTCCGTGGACGACTCCGAGGAGCAGGACCGGCTGGCTCACCGCATCGTGGCCGAGGGGCTGTCGGTGCGGGCCGTCGAGGAGATCGTGACACTGATGGGCTCGCACCCCACGAGCGCTCCGAAGTCCAAGGGGCCCAGGGCCGGCGGGCGGGTGTCACCCGCACTGACCGATCTGGCGACGCGTCTGTCCGACCGATTCGAGACTCGGGTGAAGGTCGACCTGGGGCAGAAGAAGGGCAAGATCGTCGTCGAGTTCGCCTCGATGGAGGATCTGGACCGGATTCTCGGCAGCCTGGCCCCGGGCGAGGGCCGGGTGCTGGAGCGCCGACTCGCCGAGACGTCCGAGGAGGACGACGAGGGCTGAGCCGCAGAGGGTTCGTCGAAGGGCGGGCTGTGCACCGGTACCTACCGGAACACGGCCCGCCCTTTGCCCTCTCTCGGTATCCGCATCACCTCTGGGTGGATACGATGCGTTCTGGGACGGCGCGTCCACAGTGAACGACCTCAGAGGAGGGCGGAGGCCTTGCGAAGAGTGAGCCGCAGTCGGCTCGTCACGGTCGGTCTCGGTCTGGGCGTCGTCGGGGGATTCGTCGGCAGCCTGTTCCGCGAACGGAGCGCGCTGGCGGCCGCACGTGGTGCGGCGGGCGAAGGAAGTGAGGAATCGCCGTCATGGGGCGTCGGCTCGTACCACTCACCCTGGACAACCTTCCGGATCTCCCCGAGCGTTGCCGCTCGTGCGTCTTCTGGGAGCTTGACCCGGTCAGTGGGGAAGCCGCGGTAAAGGCGGGCAAGACGGATCTGGAGAAGGAAGCCTGGATCTCCGCGGTTCTCCTGGAGTGGGGTTCCTGCGGCCGGGTGGTCTATGTGGACGACGTCCCGGTCGGCTTCGTGCTCTATGCCCCGCCCGCGTACGTCCCCCGCTCGATGGCGTTTCCGACCAGCCCGGTCTCCCCCGATGCCGTTCAGCTCATCACCGGGCTGATCATCCCCGAGTACCAGGGCCAGGGCCTCGGCCGTGTCATGGTGCAGGCGGTGGCCAAGGATGTTCTGCGCCGGGGCTTCAAGGCGATCGAGGCGTTCGGAGACGCGCGGCCCCAGCAGTCCACCTGCGTTCTTCCCGCAGATCATCTGCTGGCCGTCGGCTTCAAGACCGTGCGCCCGCATCCTGTGCACCCGCGGCTGAGGCTGGAGCTGCGGACGACGCTCTCCTGGAAGGAAGACGTGGAGATGGCGCTCGACCGGCTTCTGGGGGCGGTCCAGAAGGAACCGGTGCTGCGGCCGCTGTGAGGCTGGGCCGCTTGCGGCTGCGCTGTGAAACGGGCCCGCCCCTTGGAGGGGGCGGGCCCGTTTCACGTGAAACATCGCGCCTGGGCGCGCCTGCGGTCAGGCGCTGATGAAGCCTTCGAGGTCGCGGAGGATCGCGGCCTTCGGCTTGGCACCGACGATGGTCTTGGCGACCTCGCCGCCCTGGTACACGTTCAGGGTGGGAATGGACATCACGCCGTACTTGGCGGCGGTGGCCGGGTTCTCGTCGATGTTCAGCTTGACGATCTGGATCTGGTCGCCGTGCTCTGCCGCGATGGCCTCCAGCGAGGGGGCGATCTGGCGGCACGGGCCGCACCAGGCAGCCCAGAAGTCCACCAGAACAGGCTTGTCGCTCTTGAGGACGACGTCGTCGAAGGTGTCATCCGTAACGTGCTTCAGGTCGCCGGCCACGGCGGCCTCCTTAGTTTCTCGGGGTGATGGGGTGTGGTGCGGACGTTCAGGCGGCCGGGGTCTTCTCCGGCTCGGCGGGCTCGGCGTCGGCCAGGGCCGCGAGGAATCGCTCGGCGTCCAGGGCGGCGGAGCAGCCGGTGCCCGCTGCCGTGATGGCCTGACGGTAGGTGTGGTCGACGACGTCGCCCGCGCCGAAGACGCCGGTGAGGTTGGTGCGCGTGGAGGGCGCCTCGACCTTCAGGTAACCCTCGTCGTCGAGCTCCAGCTGGCCCTTGAAGAGCTCGGTACGCGGGTCGTGGCCGACGGCGATGAAGAGTCCGGTCACGGGGAGGTCGGAGGTCTCGCCGGTCTTGGTGTTGCGCAGGGTCAGGCTGGAGAGCTTCTGGTCGCCCTTGATCTCGGCGACTTCGCTGTCCCAGGCGAACTTGATCTTCGGGTCGGCGAAGGCGCGGTCCTGCATGGCCTTGGAGGCACGCAGGGTGTCACGGCGGTGGACGATCGTGACGGACTTGGCGAAGCGGGAGAGGAAGGTCGCCTCTTCCATCGCGGTGTCGCCGCCGCCGATCACGGCGATGTCGTGGTCCTTGAAGAAGAAGCCGTCGCAGGTGGCGCACCAGGAGACGCCGCGTCCGGAGAGGGCGTCCTCGTTGGGCAGTCCGAGCTTGCGGTGCTGGGAACCGGTGGTCACGATGACCGACTTGGCCCGGTGGACGGTGCCCGCGGTGTCGGTGACGGTCTTGATCTCACCGGTGAGGTCGACCGCGACGACATCGTCCGGGACCAGCTCGGCACCGAAGCGCTCGGCCTGGGCGCGCATGTTGTCCATGAGCTCGGGGCCCATGATGCCGTCCTGGAAGCCGGGGAAGTTCTCCACGTCGGTGGTGTTCATCAGCGCACCGCCGGCCGTGACGGCGCCCTCGAAGACCAACGGGTTCAGCGAGGCACGGGCGGTGTACAGCGCGGCGGTGTACCCGGCCGGTCCGGAGCCGATGATGATCACATTACGGACGTCGCTCACGGGTTCTTTCCTCGTTTCTGCAGACTGCCTAACTGCCTACGGGGTCGGTCAACGACTCACACCCCACCCAACGGATCCTACGGCTGATGCATTCCCGAACATGCCGCGGCGGCTGCGGAGCGTCCTCAGGGGCGGTTGTAGGAGCGGGTGAGCAGCAGTTGACCGGAGGACTCCGGGGCGGCGTCCACGCAGGAGGAGGCCACGACGTAGGCCTGCACGCGTGAGGGGTCGCTCCTGTGCGGCAGGACGACGAGATACGCGTCCGTTCCCCGGTACGTTCCCTCCTCCAGGGCGAGGGCCGGTGTGGTGCGGCCGGTTGCCTTCTGGACGCATGGAGGCACGGCGACCGCCGGAGCCTTCATGGGGCTCCTGGACAGCTCGGCTTCGGGTGTGAGGGCTTGGCCCGACGACTTGATGTCGCCCTCCGGCGGCACCTTCTTGGCGCCTGGGCTCTCCTGGCTCTCCTGGGTTGCCTCGTCGCCGAGGAGGTCCCGGACCTGGTTCTCGAGTGTGGCGTCCGCGTAGGCGGGCGCACTGCTGTCCGCGGCACTGAATCCGCGGTCGGCGACCGACGTGGACGCGTCGTCGGAAGGGGTGAGGGACTGGAGGAAGAAGACGCTCATCCCGATGACCGCGGCGCCGAAGGCGGTGCCGAGGACCACGGTGCGCCGGCGGCGGCGTGAGTGCCGACGGCCCGGTCCGGTCGTGGCCGAGGGACGGCCCGCCGGTCGGTCCGGGGCCGTGGCGCTGCCGGTCCCGGAAGCGGACCGGGCTGCCGGCCTGCTGGCTTCCGCGCCATCGCCGGTCGTTGTTTCACGTGAAACAACGACCGGGTCGTTGTCGGTGGAAAGAGTGGGGCGGGCTTCCGCCGCGAGAGCCGCGTCGATACGGGCGGCGATGTCCTCGGGCATCGGCTCGGGGTCGGGCACCGTCCCGAGGAGTTCGCGGATCTCTTCCAGGGAGTCCCGGACCTCTGCACAGAGGTCGCACTCCGCGAGGTGCTGCTGGACTTCCGCGCTCCGGGAAGGGGCGAGCAGCCCCTCGGTGAGATCGGAGATCTCGGAGACCTCCGGGTGCTGAGACGTGTCGGCCGTGGGGGTCACGGGCGCCCACCTCCTCCCTTCGTGGCGGCAGGATCGCTTGCTCCTGCGTCTCTGGGGCCTGACGCAGGTGGGACGGATTGTCCGTGTGCCTGGTTCCGTCCGCCCGCGCCGTTCTCCTGGCCCGAGGTCTGTCCCCCGGATTCCGTGCGCAGGTGGCGGACCAGGGGGGCCAGTCTCGCCCGGCCCCGGGCGCAGCGGCTCTTCACGGTGCCGGCCGGCACGTCCAGGATGCTCGCCGCCTCCGCCACGGGATAACCCTGCATGTCGACGAGGACCAGGGCCGCCCGCTGTTCGGCGGGCAGTATGTCCAGGGCTTTCTGGAGCTGGCGGTGGAGGTCCTGCCGCACGGCGGGGGCCTCTGCGGACTCGTGGGGCTCCAGGAGCTGATCGAGCCGTTCGGCGTCGTCCACGGGGGATGTCCTGCGGGAGGCGGCTTTGCGGACCCGGTCGAGGCAGGCGTTGACGGTGATCCGGTGGAGCCAGGTGGTGACGGCGGACTGGCCGCGGAAGGTGTGGGCGGCGCGGAAGGCCTTGACCAGGGCGTCCTGGACGGCGTCGGCCGCTTCCTCCCTGTCTCCCAGGGTCCGGAGCGCCACGGCCCAGAGCCGGTCGCGGTGTCGCCGTACGAGTTCACCGAAGGCGTCGGGGTCACCCGCCACATGCTGGGCGAGCAGGTCCGAGTCGCTCGGTGCCTCTGGTGGAACGGAATCCACCGTGCTCCCCCTCCGAACCGGATCCGATGTCACGTAGGGCCGCGCCGGGTGAAGCGGTGCGACGGGAGAAGCCTGCCGTCACGGACGTGACGGCCGCAACCCTTGCCGCCGCGGCTGCGCGGCGGGGCGGGGCGGCCCGCCCCACAGTAGCGGGCGGGTGGGGTCGATGATCACGGGCCGGGTGCGCCTGATCCCGGTCTCCGGCCTGTGCTCAGCCGAGGACGGAGATGTCGGTGATGCCGCCGCGGTATCCGCCGGTGCCGTCCGCCGGGAGTTCGGTGATGTGGATGAGCACGTAGCGCGTGCGGACGGGCTTGTCGAGCGTCTCCTTGAGCGTCGACCCGGCGACCGTCCGCTTGACGATCTGCTGGTCGAAGTCAGCCGTCGCGGAGGGGGACGTGGCGTCCGGGGAAGCGGCGGAGACGGTCGTCGTCTGCCCGCTGCGGTACATGGAGACATCGACTCCGGAGACGTCCCGCACCTTGCCCAGGTCGACGATGATGCCGCTGCCCTGCTTGCGCTGGGGGAGGTTGCCGAAGTTGGCGAAGCCCTGGTAGCGCGGGGTGACCCAGTGGGTTCCCTTGTTGCCGTCCACGGTGTTCGCCACTTCCCGCTGCTTGATTCCGGAGCCGTCGGGCATGAACTCCGAGGCCCCCGCGATGTCCAGGGGTTCGGCGGACGGTGCGGGCTTGTCGTCCTTGTTCTTGTCGTCCTCGTCCGGCGCGGTGACGCCGGTGTCGTCGGAGCCCTTGGTGCGGTCGAGCAGTGCTTCCGCGAGCTGCCAGCTGCCGAGGCCCAGGGCGGCGATGAGGAGAGCGGACACCGCCCACTTCAGGACGCGGCCGGCACGGCTCTGCAGGGGTGCGGGAGGGACCGGCAGCACGGGCTGCGTGGCGGCGGACGGGTGGGAGGACGGACGTCCGTAGGTGCCCTGCTGATAGGTCGTTCGCTGGTAGGCGGGTGGTGCGGTGAACGTGGGCTCGGGCGGAAGGATGCGCGGCATCGCCGCGACGGCCTTGGCCAGTTCGTCCGGGGTGGTGCAGGGCGGTTCCTGGCGGGAGGCGGTGGCGCCGTCGTTGGCGAGCGCCCGCATGGCGAGCTCGGAGAGGCCGCGGTGGACGCCGGCCCGTACCTGGTCGGGGGCGATGAGGCCCAGGCCCTTGGGCAGCCCGGCGAGTCCGTGGGCGTCGTCCTCGTACGGCCAGCGGTGGGTCAGGGCGGCGTACAGGAGGGCGCCGATGGCCTCGGTGTCCGTACGGAGGGGGTGCTCCGCGGTGATGCCCCGCAGGGCGGCGTTCACGGCAAGGCCGCGGATCCGGTACTGGCCGGTGGAGCTGCGCAGGACCGCGCCCGGGGTGAGGCGCAGATGGGAGAGGCCCTCGCGGTGGGCGGCGGCCATCGCTTGGGAGAGCTGACTGACGAGCTGGTAGGCGTCGTGGGCCTCCATCGGCCCGGCGGCCAGCAGAGCGGTCAGCTCGGTGGCGTCCGGCAGCCATTCGTGGACCACGTAGACGAGGTCGTTCTCCTCGACAGCGTCCAGGACCTGGACGAAGCGCGGGTCCCCGAGCAGGGCCGAGGAGCGGGCGGCGGCCAGTACCGAACGGGCCCGCGGGTGGTCGGCGGTCAGCAGATGGACGCCCACCGCCCGGCGGAGCTTCTCGTCGACCGCGCGCCAGCTGCTGAAGCCGTCCAGACGGGTGACGCATTCCTCCAGGCGGTAGCGCCCGGCGAGCTTGTGGCCGCTGTGCAGGTCGGGTGACGCGGGAACCGCCTCGGAACGCTTCCGCCCGCCGTCCGCGTTCTCGGCGTCCTGGGGGCTCGCGCCATGGGTGTCCTCGGCTTCCGCCGTTCCGTCGGTCGTGGCCTCGTCCGCCTTGGCGGTCAGCGGCTCGTCGCCGCTGTTGTCGGCCACGTCGACGGCAGCCGTGCTACGTTCCGCCACCGTCGTTCCTGCCTCCCCATCCGTTGCGCGATGCCAGCCAGCTCTGCACAGTCACGCCAATTGTGCCCACACTCCGGCGCTATGCACGACACGCGGAGTGCGGCGATGGTTGTGCGGGCGGGTGCTCATTCAGCGTCCGAGCCGTCCACGCACCATGCCGACCAGGCCGTTGACCTCTTCGATACGCATCTTCTTGGCCGCGACGAAGAAGATGCCCAGGAGGAGGAGACCACCGCAGATCAGTGCGGCCAGGGAGCCCAGGGCGCCGGTTCCGACCAGTTCCAGGATGCCGAATCCGACGGCGCCGCCGACCAGGGCGGCAGGCAGCGCGGCCATGCAGAGGCGGGCGTAGGTCCGCACGATGTGCGCGCCGTCCAGGTCGCCGCCGAGCCGGTTGCGCAGGCGGTGCCAGGCGACGCCCACGCCGACGGCGTAGGCCAGTCCGTAGGAGAAGGCCATGCCGACGACCGCCCAGCGGGCGGGCAGGACGACGTAACAGAGAGCGGAGGCCGCGGCGTTCACGGCGGCCACGATGACCGTGTTGTAGAAGGGGGTGCGGGTGTCCTCGTAGGCGTAGAACCCGCGCAGCACGACGTACTGCACGGAGTACGGGATCAGGCCGAGCGCGAAGGCCATGAGGATGAAGCCCATGGAGCGGGCGGCCTCGGTACCGCTGGAGGCGTACAGCAGGGTGCACATCGGCAGGCCGAGCGCGAGGAAGGTGAAGGCCACCGGCACGATCGCGACGGCCGAGTTGCGCAGTCCCTGCGAGATGTCGTCGCGGACCGCTCCGGGGTCGTTGTCATGGGCGGCCCGGGAGATGCGGGGCAGCAGCGCGGCCATGACCGAGACGGTGATGATGGCCTGCGGCATGCCCCAGATCAGCTGGGCGTTGGAGTAGGCGAGGAAACCGGTGCCGTCCTGGCCCGAGGCCGCGCCGGCCGCCGTGGACAGCTGGGTGACGACCAGGACGCCGGCCTGGTTGGCGAGAACGAAGAGCACGGTCCACTTGGCCAGCTTGATGGTCTTGCCGAGCCCCTGGCCCTTCCAGTCGAAGCGGGGGCGGAAGCGGAAGCCCGTCTCGCGCAGGTAGGGAATCATCGCCAGGGACTGGACGACGAGTCCGAGCAGGGTGCCCATGCCCAGCAGGCGGACGCCCTCCGGCGGAATGGTGTCGACGCCCATCTGCGATTCGGCGGAGGTGCCGTAGACCCAGATGAACAGCCCGAAGGTGATGATCATGACGATGTTGTTGAGGACCGGGGTCCACATCATCGCGCCGAACTTGCCGCGGGCGTTGAGGATCTGACCCATCACCACGTGCACGCCCATGAAGAAGATGGTCGGCAGGCAGTAGCGGGCGAAGGTGACGGCGACGCTGTTGGCGGCGACGTCGTTCGCGATCGTGGGGGAAAGCATGTGGATCAGCGCCGGCGCGGCGAAGACCGCGATGGCGACGATGGCGGCGAGCGCGACCATCACCAGGGTGAGGAGCCTGTTGGCGAAGGCCTCGCCGCCGTCCTTGTCGTCCTTCATGGCACGGACGAGCTGGGGGACGAAGACCGAGTTCAGGCCGCCGCCGACGGTGAGGATGTAGATCATCGTCGGCAGGGTGTAGGCGATGGTGAAGCTGTCGCCGAGCATCGCGGCGCCGAGCGCGGCGGTGATCACCAGTGACCGGACGAATCCGGTGAGCCGCGAGACCAGAGTGCCGGCGGCCATGACCGCGCTGGACTTGAGGAGCCCGGAGACCTTGCCGCCGCCCTTGGCCGGCGCCGGCGCCGGAGCGGGTTCGGGCTGGGGCGGTACCGGAGGCTTCCCCGACCCTTCCTGGTCCCGGAAGAGGTGCGCGAAGGCGTCCGGCTCCTGCCGGTCATCCGAGGCGCGGGTCACCAGGTCGTCGACGCCGACGAACTGCGTCGTCGCCGGGCGGTCCCCGTACGGCAGGTGGCGGGAGGGCCCGGCGGGCTCGGGGGGCGGGGTCTGGGCCCAGATGCGCGGGTCCGGGGCGTGCGGAGCGGGGGGCGGCTGCTGGTAGAGCGGTGCCGGCTCCTGGTAGGTGCCGGGAGGGGGCGGCGGATGGGCGGCGCGGTCGTAGAGCGCCTCGTCCACCGGATCCTGGGCGGTCAGGTCCTGCGCCCGGTAGGGATCGTCGTCGTAGGCGTGCTGGAGGTACGGGTCCGGCGGCACGGAGCCGTACCGGCCCGCCCCCGGAGGAACCGGAGGCCCGCCCGGAGACGCTGCTCCGCCCGCGCCCTGCCCGCGGTCACCGTCGTACGGCGCGTTCATCGAAACCCCTACCTCATCGTCCCCGGCCGACCGGCCACGACAGACATCGCTCAACGGTCCACTTTCTCACCCGTTCCCGACGGGGCCCCGCTTTCCGGTCCGGTGTCCGGAGCCGGGTCACTCGGCTGCTCGGGTCCGTCACCGTTGCCGTTCGCCGTGTCGCTTGCCACGGCCCGCTTGCGGTGGTTGTACATCCTGATGCCGGCCAGCACCAGGAGCAGCAGCCCGCCGGCGATCACGAGCAGCACGGTGGGTGTCACCTCGGAGACCTTCACGGTGAAGGTCATCTCCTCGCCGTACGGCGTGCCGTTCTCCGTGAACAGCCGGGCGGTCACCTGGGCCCGGCCGTTGGCGCTGGTCGCCGTGTCGAACTTCACGGACTGGCTGTGCCCGCCCGCGATGCTGACCGGCAGTTCGGCCGTGCTCCCGTCGTCGTTGAACTTGAGCCGGATGTTGTCCGAGGTCAGCTGGAGAACCAGCCGGTCCACGCCCTGTACCAGCTTGTTCTGCACGGTGACCGGGATGGTGGCGCTGCGCCCGGAGAGGGTGACGTCGGACTTCTCGATGAGCTGCACCTCGGAGGTGAGACTCTGCAAGTAGTCGCGGACCGCGTCCCGGTACTGCTGCGCCTCCAGGGTCCTCCCGCGCCAGGACGTCGACATCGAGCGGTTGACGGCGTTGCCGAAGGGCGTCACCACGCGCTCGGGCTGCGTCAGGATCGTCTCGAAGCTGTCGAGTGACCCCTGGGTCGTGCGGATGTCCTGGAACGCCTGTGTGGGCAGTTCCTGGGAGCGGAGCTTCTTCGGGTACGCGGAGGCGCGGGGAACCTTGGTGGTGGCCCTCGGGTCGGGCTTGACCTCGGAGGCGGCCACGAGGTCGAGAGGCTGTGTCCACCGGTTGCCGGACAGCCCCTCCAGGGCGCGGGCCATGGTCTGGGCCTGCGCGACGGTGGGCATGCGCGGCGGGGCCACGACGATGCTGCGCTCGTTGTCCGGGGTCTGCTCGGTCAGCGCGAGGGTCTGGGCGAGGAACTTCTGGACCGCGAGGGTGGAGGCGCTCGCCCTCGCCATGTCGCCGTCGAACAGGGTCGACAGCCGGGCGTCCGCGACGACGGCGGTGGTTCCCCCGCCGATCGGCCGTGCGGCGCTCGGTGTGTACGGAAGCGAGGCGGTCTCCCGGAAGCTGTCGCTGCGGGCGATCACGTTGTGGGCTCCCGCCGACGTCGCCACATCGACGATGGCGGAGTCCACTGCGCCGTTCACGGGCCAGGCGAAGTCGGTGGAGGGCTTCACGTGGAGGATGGTCTCCACGGTGGTCGCGGCCACCGTGGAGGCGTTCTGCAGATGGCTGAGCGTTCCTGAGACGGCTTTGCCCCGGTGGGCGATGGAGGCCAGATCGGGGTCCGCGAACGGCAGCGCGATCACCTTGCCGTCCTCGACCACCTTCTCCAGAGCGGTGAGCCACCGCCTGGCGAGGGCCTGGTTCTTGCCCGGGACGGTCGTGTCGCCCGACTCGACCTCGTACTTCCCGGCCATCGCCGCGACGCTCGCCAGGAGATCCGGGTCGATGACCCAGGTCACGGGCAGCCGGCTGCCCAGGGCCACCATCTGCTCCAGCCGGCCGCCGGGCGCCAGCTCCTCGGCCAGGTCGTCGTCGGTGAACACGGGGGTCTGCTGTTCGTCCGAGCGGGTCTCCGCCGTGACATGGGGAGACGCGATCAACGGCCAGAGGAACGTGAGCTTCGTCCTCTTCTTCGCCGCCTCGGGCTGCCAGGGCAGGAACGAGCGCTCGATGCCCAGCACCCGCTCGTAGGGGGCCGTGGTCGTTCGGCCGGAGACGGAGACGCCGAGCTGGTAGACGCCCGGGTCGTCCAGGCCCAGCTTGTCGACGGGGACGGTGAGGGTGAAGTCCTGGCTGATGCCCCTGGCGAGCTTGGGGAGCTTCACCGTGTACTTGTCCCCGACAGCGATCGGGTCGGCGCCGGGAACGTAGGTGGTGCGTTTCGCGGCGTCGTCGACCTCTCCGCGCCCGGAGAGGCGTGGGCCGACCCGGAGATCGACCTCGGCGCTGCTGATCGTCTCCTTGCCCTGGTTGGTGAGCGTTCCGGAGACGGTCAGGGTGTCGTCCTCCGAGGGAACGCTCGGAGTGAGCGTGTCGAGGGACACATCGACCGTGCGGGAGCCTGTGGGGGCCTTGACGGGCTCGGCGGCCTGGGCGGTACCGGCGGCCGGAACGGCCAGGAGACCGGCCAGCAGCGGCGCTCCGAGCACCGCCGAGGCCGTGCGCCGGAGCCACCGGCGGGCAGGAGAGGGACGAGTCCCCTGGAAATCTGCCGCCTCGGCCACGCGCCTACCCGTCCCTCGTCGTCGTCAGCTGCTGTCGATCGTTCGGTCCTGCGTCCCCGCATGGTAACGAGATGCGGCGGGCCGAAGTGCTGGGGTCCATCGCACATGATCGCGGGTATCCCGCAGGGCGGCCGTAAACGATGACGTCGCGTCCGGCCCGTGCAC
This sequence comes from Streptomyces sp. YPW6, assembly GCF_018866325.1. Taxonomy (NCBI): domain Bacteria; kingdom Bacillati; phylum Actinomycetota; class Actinomycetes; order Kitasatosporales; family Streptomycetaceae; genus Streptomyces; species Streptomyces sp. YPW6. The sequence continues at coordinate 3,778,303 of NZ_CP076457.1, read as the reverse complement.
GTACCCTTTTCTGTTGTGCCGAACGCCAACGAAGAGAACGCCAGTGCACTGAGCCAGGTGCAGCACCGTGCGGTGAGTGAGCTGCTGCGGGTGTCCCCGGTCGCCGACGACCTCGCCCGCCGATTCCAGGAGGCCGGATTCGGCCTCGCGCTGGTCGGCGGATCGGTCCGCGACGCTCTGCTGGGCCGCCTCGGGAACGACCTGGACTTCACCACCGATGCCCGCCCCGAGGACGTGCTCAAGATCGTCCGCCCCTGGGCCGACTCGGTCTGGGAGGTCGGGATCGCCTTCGGCACCGTCGGTTCCCAGAAGGACGGCTACCAGATCGAGGTCACGACCTACCGGTCCGAGGCCTACGACCGGACTTCCCGCAAGCCCGAGGTCTCTTACGGCGACTCCATCGAGGACGACCTGGTGCGCCGCGACTTCACGGTCAACGCGATGGCCGTGGCCCTGCCGGAGAAGGAGTTCGTCGATCCGTACGGAGGGCTGAAGGACCTTGCCGACCGGGTGCTGCGCACTCCGGGGACGCCCGAGGCGTCCTTCTCCGACGACCCGCTCCGCATGCTGCGCGCGGCCCGCTTCGCCGCGCAGCTCGACTTCGAGGTCGCCCCCGACGTCGTCACCGCGATGACGGAGATGGCCGCGCGGATCGACATCGTCTCCGCCGAGCGGGTCCGCGACGAGCTCAACAAGCTCCTGCTCTCCCAGAACCCGCGCAAGGGTCTGGGGCTCCTGGTCGACACCGGGCTGGCCGCCCATGTGCTGCCCGAGCTTCCCGCCCTGCGCCTGGAGAGTGACGAGCATCACCGCCACAAGGACGTCTACGAGCACTCGCTGACCGTCCTGGAGCAGGCCATCGATCTGGAAGAGGGGGGTCCCGACCTCGTCCTGCGGCTGGCCGCGCTCCTCCATGACATCGGCAAGCCGCGCACCCGCCGCTTCGAGAAGGACGGCCGGGTCTCGTTCCACCACCACGAGGTGGTGGGCGCGAAGATGACGAAGAAGCGCATGACCGCGCTCAAGTACTCCAATGAGCTGGTCAAGGACGTGTCGAAACTGGTGGAGCTGCACCTGCGCTTCCACGGGTACGGCGACGGCGAGTGGACCGACTCCGCGGTGCGCCGCTACGTCCGTGACGCAGGGCCGCTGCTGGAGCGGCTCCACAAGCTGACCCGGTCGGACTGCACGACCCGGAACAAGCGGAAGGCCAACGCGCTCTCCCGCACCTACGACGGGCTGGAGGAGCGCATCGCTCTGCTGCAGGAGCAGGAGGAGCTGGACGCGATCCGCCCCGACCTGGACGGCAACGAGATCATGCAGATCCTCGGGGTCGGGCCGGGGCCGGTGATCGGTAAGGCGTACGGCTTCCTGCTGGAGCAGCGCCTGGAGAACGGGCCCATGGAGCGGGACGCCGCGGTGGCGGCGCTCAAGGAGTGGTGGGCGCGGCAGGGCTGAGCCGGGCAGGGTGATGTTTCACGTGAAACATCGACGACCGGATGTGCCCAGGGGCGTTGTTTCACGTGAAACAACGCCCCTGGGCACATCCATGACCCGCTACGGGCGGGCATCGCTGCGTCGGCAGCGGAACATCGTCACCGCCACGACCGCGTACAGCACCGAAACGACGGCCACGACGGTGACCGATCTGCCGTCCGGCGGGAGCATCAGTGCCGCCACCCCTGCGGCACTCACGAACGCGACGTTGAAGAGCACGTCGTAGAGCGAGAAGACCCGGCCGCGGAAGGAATCGTCGACCGAGGTCTGGACGACGGTGTCGGTCGCGATCTTCGACCCCTGTGTCACGACGCCGAGCACGAACGCGGCGACGAGCATCGGGGCGGGTGCGAAGGAGAGGCCGAGGGCGGGCACCAGGACCGCTGCCGCTCCGGCGCAGCCCACGATCCACCCGTACCGGCCGAGCCGGCCCACCGCCCAGGGGGTGACAACGGCGGCGATGAAGAATCCGGCGCCGGACACTCCGACCGCCAGGCCGAGCAGGGCCAGTCCGTCCGACTCGGTGTCGGACCAGGCGTAGCGGCACAGCATGAGCACCATCACGGTGAGCGCGCCGTAGCAGAACCTGATCACGGTCATGGCGGCCAGAGCCCTGGCCGCGTGGCTTCGACGTGCCAGATGGCGTAGCCCGGCGACGAGCCCGCGGGCGGTGACGGCGAGAGCGGCCCGCAGCCGCATCGGGCTCTCGTCGGTGTCCGGACCCAGCAGGGTGCGGGGGAGGCTCAGGGAGGCCAGCGCGGAGAGCAGGTAGAGCATCGCTCCCAGGAGCACGACCGCCGCGTCGGACTCGTCGGCGAGCAGCCGTACGGCGAAGGCGAGGCCGCCTCCCGCGGTGGCCGCCAGGGTGCCCGCGGTCGGAGAGAGGGAGTTGGCGACGACGAGGCGGTCGGTGTCGACGACCCGGGGCAGGGCGGCGGAGAGGCCGGCCAGCACGAAGCGGTTGACGGCGGTGACGCAGAGGGCCGAGGCGTAGAAGAGCCAGTCGGGCGCCGAGGCGAGCATCAACAGGGCCGTGGAGCTGGCCAGGGCTGCCCGCAGGAGATTCCCGTAGAGGAAGACCTGGCGTCGGGGCCAGCGGTCCAGCAGCACCCCGGCGAAGGGCCCGATGAGGGAGTAGGGCAGGAGGAGCACGGCCATGGCGGAGGCGATGGCGGCGGCCGACGTCTGCTTCTCCGGGGAGAAGACGACGTACGCGGCGAGGGCGACCTGGTAGACGCCGTCGGCGGACTGGGACAGGAGCCGCACGGTGAGCAGGCGGCGGAAGTTCCGCAGGCGCAGCAGGGTGCGCAGATCACGCGCGACAGACATGGGAGCAAGCGTCACACACGTCGGGGGTCCGCGGGCGGATTACCCGGGGACCCCCGACGTGCGGCAGTGGGAGATGAGCGTCTCCGCTCAGTGCTCCCGGTGAAGCGGTCGGCGCTTCGATGAAGCTGTCAGTGCTTCGGTGGAGCGGTCAGTCGAACGGACTGGTTCAGCGCTCCGTCTCGCCCTTGATGAACTTCTCGACGTTCTCGCGGGCCTCGTCGTCGAAGTACTGCACCGGCGGGCTCTTCATGAAGTAGCTGCTCGCGGAGAGGATGGGGCCGCCGATGCCGCGGTCCTTGGCGATCTTCGCCGCACGGACGGCGTCGATGATGACACCGGCCGAGTTCGGGGAGTCCCACACTTCGAGCTTGTACTCAAGGTTCAGCGGAACGTCGCCGAACGCGCGGCCCTCGAGGCGCACGTACGCCCACTTGCGGTCGTCCAGCCAGGCCACGTAGTCCGAGGGGCCGATGTGGACGTTGTCGTCGCCGAGCTCGCGGTCACGGATCTGCGAGGTGACGGCCTGCGTCTTCGAGATCTTCTTGGACTCCAGGCGCTCACGCTCGAGCATGTTCTTGAAGTCCATGTTGCCGCCGACGTTCAGCTGCATGGTGCGGTCGAGGATGACGCCGCGGTCCTCGAAGAGCTTCGCCATCACGCGGTGCGTGATGGTGGCGCCCACCTGGGACTTGATGTCGTCGCCGACGATCGGGACACCGGCCTCGGTGAACTTGTCCGCCCACTCCTTGGTGCCGGCGATGAAGACCGGGAGAGCGTTGACGAAGGCGACCTTGGCGTCGATGGCGCACTGCGCGTAGAACTTCGCGGCGTTCTCGGAACCGACGGGCAGGTAGCAGACGAGGACGTCGACCTGCTTGTCCTTGAGGACCTGGACGACGTCGACCGGGGCGTCCGTGGACTCCTCGATCGTCTCGCGGTAGTACTTGCCGAGTCCGTCGTGGGTGTGGCCGCGCTGGACGGTCACGCCCGTGTTCGGCACGTCCGCGATCTTGATGGTGTTGTTCTCGCTGGCGCCGATGGCGTCCGCGAGGTCGAGGCCGACCTTCTTCGCGTCGACGTCGAAGGCGGCGACGAACTCGACGTCGCCGACGTGGTAGTCGCCGAACTGGACGTGCATCAGACCGGGCACCTTGCCGGCCGGATCGGCGTCCTTGTAGTACTCGACGCCCTGCACCAGCGAGGCGGCGCAGTTGCCCACGCCTACGATGGCTACGCGAACCGAACCCATTCCGGTTGCTCCCTGTGTAATCGGTGTTTCCGATGAAGTCGCCGCGGAGTGCGATGACTTCACTTGGCGGTGTCGTCGGACGGATCCGGCGGGGTGTTGTCCCGGTGCCGGGGCAGGCCGCCCGTCTCTCCAGGTGTGTCCTGCTGAGCGGAGCCCTCGGACGAGGATCGTCGCCGATCCCGTCCCGACCGCTCGCTCTCGATGAGCTCGTTCAGCCAGCGCACTTCGCGCTCCACGGACTCCATGCCGTGCCGCTGCAGCTCAAGTGTGTAGTCGTCGAGTCGTTCACGGGTGCGGGCGAGAGAGGCGCGCATCTTCTCCAGGCGCTCCTCCAGCCGGCTGCGCCGGCCTTCGAGCACCCGCATCCGTACATCGCGTTCGGTCTGGCCGAAGAAGGCGAAGCGCGCTGCGAAGTGCTCGTCCTCCCAGGCGTCGGGACCGGTGTGCGACAGCAGTTCCTCGAAGTGCTCCTTACCTTCTGCCGTCAGCCGGTAGACGATCTTCGCTCGGCGTCCGGTCAGGGAGGAGGAGGAAGCAGCCGAGCGTCCGGTGACCGGTGCGGTGTCCGCCGGGTCCCCGGCGGGCTCCTCGATCAACCAGCCGCTGGCGACCAGCGTCTTGAGGCAGGGGTAGAGGGTCCCGTAACTGAACGCACGGAAGATCCCCAGCGAGGTGTTGAGGCGTTTGCGCAGCTCGTAGCCGTGCATCGGCGATTCGCGGAGCAGGCCGAGAACGGCGAACTCCAGGATGCCGGAGCGTCGGCTCACCGGTGCCTCCTCCTTCTCCCGCTGGTTCGACCGGCTCGGTCCACCGGGATCATCGGTGAACTTATGCCGTGCTGATGTATCGACTCGATACATCAGCACGATAGATCGATCGCTTCTGTTCGACAAGGGTGACCTTCGTGAGCGGCGTCACATCGATGATTCCCAGGGTTCGACTTGCGTTGTTTGGGGTGAAGTTCGGCCCTAGGCGGGTTTTGACCGTGCGTAGTCTGTGCGGCATGCAGACCACCGGGAACCGCGGAGCGCTCACGCGCGTCAGTCATCGCGGACTGCTGGATGTACCGCGGATGAGCCTTCCGCAGTGGCTTGTCCGTAATTCGGGGGGACCGGATCTCAACTGCCGCTTCCAGGCGCTCTCGCCTGCCCGAGGAGTAGTCGTTCCATGAGCGAGCACCGTCGCAAATCGCCGCAGCCACAGAGTGGTGGGCGTGCCGCGGCCAGACGAGCCGCCCAGCAGTCGACCGGGCGCCGAGCCGCTCCGTCACGCAGAGCCACTTCGGCATCACCTTCCGAACCGCCGTCCGATTCGTACGGCGAGGAGCGCCCGTACGGCAGCCGCGCCGAGGCCCGTCGTGCGGCGCAGCGTGGCGGGCGACGCCGGGGCGCCGACGCCGGGGGCCACGGCGCGGGCGGCGGTGGCGGCCGACGGCGCGGGGGCGGCGGGGGTTCCGAGGGTCCGGGCGGCCGCGGGCGCGACAACGGCGGTCCCGGCAAGAAGCGGATGATCGACTACCCGCGCCACGGCAAGTACGGGTTCCGTCGCTGGGTGCCCTCCTGGAAGCTGGTCTCGGGGCTCTGCCTGGGATTCCTCGGGCTGCTGATGGGCGTGGCGGGCGTCTCGTACGCCTTGGTGTCCAAGCCGGACATCAACGAAGCGGCGGAGGCTCAGAACAACGTCTACTACTGGGCCGACGGTACGCCGATGGTCGCGACGGGCGGTGCGGTCAACCGCCAGATCCTCAAGTACGAGCAGATCCCGGAGGCCATGCGCAACGCCGTGATCTCCGCCGAGAACAAGAGCTTCGAGACGGACCGCGGCATCGACCCGATGGGCATAGGGCGTGCGGTGTTCAACATGGCCACGGGTGGCGAGACCCAGGGCGGGTCGACCATCACTCAGCAGTACGTCAAGAACTCCAGGCTCTCCCAGGACCAGACGTTCACCCGAAAGTTCAAGGAACTCTTCATCACACTCAAGGTCGCCGGTGAGGAGTCCAAGGAAGACGTGATGGCCGGGTATCTCAACGTCTCGTACTACGGACGCGGGGCCTCCGGTCTGCAGGCGGCCGCCCGCACGTACTACAACAAGGACGCCGAAGACCTGGACGCGAGCGAGTGCGCCTTCCTGGCCACGCTGCTCAAGGGCGCCAGCTACTACGACCCCGCCGGCGCGATCGACATCGACAAAGTCAACGCGACCCCGGAGAAGAACACCGCGCGGGCCAAGGACCGCTGGAAGTGGATCCTTGACGAGCAGGTCAAGGACGGGCGGATGACGGCGGCGGAGCGCGCCAAATACGTCGACTTCCCGGACCCGCAGCCGAAGAAGAAGGACGCCAAGCTGGGCGGTCAGACCGGCTACCTGGTGGATCTGGCCAAGAAGTACTTCCTCGCCAACAACGACAAAGGCTACGACGCCAAGGCCCTGGAACTGGGCGGCTTCGAGATCCACACCACCTTCCAGAAGAAGCGGGTGCAGGAGCTCGAAGCGGCGGTGAAGAAGGTGTACAAGGCCAAGATCCGGCCCGAGGAGCGCCCCGAGACGGACACGCACGTCGAATTCGGCGGGGCGTCCGTGGACGCGAAGACCGGTGCCATCATCGCCACGTACGGCGGTCAGGACGCCACCACGCACTTCACGAACAACGCCGACGCCACCGGCGCCCAGGTCGGTTCGACGTGGAAGCCCTTCGTCCTGGCGGCGGCCATGCAGTACGGCGTGCGCGATCCGTCGGGCCCTCCGGAGCAGGGCGAGTCCCAGCGCACCCAGGTCTCGCCGAAGAGCATCTACAACGGCGACGACGGCCTGAGGATCAGGGACTACACGGGCAAGATCTGGCTCAACGAGAACGACGAGGAATGGCGTCAGACCAACGACGGCCACTACGACTACGGGGAGATCGACCTGCGGACGGCCATGGAGAAGTCCGCCAACTCCCCGTTCGTGCAGCTCGGCATGGACGTCGGGACGAACAAGGTCAAGGACGTCGCCGTCGCCGCCGGTCTGAAGGACGACACCTTCATGGCGGACGCGACCGTTCCGTCGTTCTCCATCGGCACGTCCTCCCCCAGCACCATTCGCATGGCGGGGGCCTACGCCACGTTCGCCACGAGTGGGAAGCAGAACGACACCTACTCGGTGACCGAGGTGAAGCGCGAGGGCGTGGTCGTCTTCCAGCACAAGAAGAAGACCAAGCGCGCCTTCAGCCCGATGATCGCCGACAACGTCACCGACGTTCTGAAGAACGTCGTGGAGAACGGGACGGGCACGCCCGCCCGCCTCGAGGGCCGTGAGGCCGCGGGCAAGACCGGTACGACGGACGGCAACCGGTCCGCCTGGTTCGTCGGGTACACCCCGCAGATCTCGACCGCCATCAGCATGTTCCGGCTCGACGACGACGAGAAGAACAAGGACCGGGAGTTCGAGGAGATGTTCGGGACGGGGGGCGAGAAGAAGATCCACGGAGCTTCGTTCCCGGCCTCCATCTGGCACGACTACATGACCGGGGCCATGAAGGGGAAGAAGGCCATCGCCTTCCCGGAGCCGCAGGACCCGGGCGAGGTCGTGTGGGGTGGCGGCGCGGTCAGCCCCAGCCCGACTCCCAGCCCCACGCCCTCGAAGACGCCTTCCGAGGAGCCGAGCCCGACGCCGACGCCGACGCCGACCACTCCGAGCCCGAGCCCGACGCCGACCAAGAGCTGCGGCTTCTTCGACCCGGACTGCCAGGCGGCCGACGGCGGGGCGAACGCCGGAGCTGACGGCGGGGGCCAGAACGGCGGCGCGGACGGCGGCGGTGACAGCACCGGGGCGGACGGCGGCGGAGACACCACCGGAACGACCGACGGTGGTGACAACGGCGGAGCCCAGGGGTCCGGTGGCAAACCTGGCGGATCCGGAACGATCTGGGGCAACTCCGGATAGCCGGACCGCCGGCCGATCCCCCGGGGCCGGCTCAGCACAGCGGCGAGGGCCGCCGTACCCGCCCGGGTACGGCGGCCCTCGCCGCTTTCCCGCCGGCGCAGTGCATCCTCCGCACTCCTCCCGTGTCCCCCGGGCGGTCCTTGCCCCGGACACAGTCCCGTACGGCAGGATGTGCGGCATGCCAAGCCCCAGCGCAGAAGACACGAGCACGCACCGGGAACCGCCCGTCGTGCGGCCCACCGACCAGGACGAGGTCGCGGCGGCCGGCAGCGAGCTGTTCGGCGGCCGGGTGGGGCGCTGGGCACGGCTGGGCGACGGTCCGCTCACGCCCGTACGGGTCGTCGCGCTGGTCATGATCGGGATGTTCGCCCTCGGCATGGTGCAGAAGATCCCCTGCTACGAGTGGGCCTGGTTCCGCGGCGCCACCTCCCAGTACACGCACGCCTGCTACTCCGACATTCCGCACCTCTTCCTGGGGCGCGGTTTCGCCGACGGCCTCGTGCCGTACTTCGACCGGCTGAGCGGCGACATGCAGTACCTGGAGTACCCCGTGCTGACCGGGGTGTTCATGCAGGTCGCCGCCTGGCTGACGCTGACGCCCGACAGCGACCCCATCCAGCAGCGCGAGCAGATGTACTGGATGGTCAACGCGGGCATGCTGATGATCTGCGCGGTGGTCGTCGCCGTGTGCACCGTCCGCACGCACCGGCGTCGGCCGTGGGACGGTCTGCTCGTCGCGCTGGCACCCGCGTTCGTCCTCACCGCGACCATCAACTGGGACCTGCTGGCCGTCGCCCTGACGGCCGCGGCGATGCTCATGTGGTCCCGGGGCCGGGTGCTCGCCTTCGGGATCCTCATCGGCCTGGCCACGGCCGCCAAGCTCTATCCCGTCCTCCTGCTGGGCCCGCTCCTGGTGCTCTGCTGGCGGGCGGGCCGATGGCGTGAGTTCGGGACGGCCCTGCTGGGCGCGGGCGCGGCCTGGCTGGTGGTGAACCTGCCGGTGATGGTCTTCGCCCCCGAGGGGTGGCGGAAGTTCTACACCTTCAGCCAGGAGAGGCCGATCGATTTCGGTTCGTTCTGGCTGATCATCACGCAGCGCACCGGCAAGCCCATCGACGTGGAGACGGTCAACACCGCCTCGGTCGTCCTCATGGCCGTCCTCTGCGCGGGCATCGCCGGCCTGGCGCTCTCCGCGGCCCGCAGGCCGCGCTTCGCCCAGCTGGCGTTCCTGGTGGTGGCCGCGTTCATCCTGACGAACAAGGTCTACTCACCGCAGTACGTGCTCTGGCTGATCCCGCTGGCCGTCCTGGCCCGGCCGCGCTGGCGCGACTTCCTCATCTGGCAGGCCTGCGAGGTCATGTACTTCCTCGGGATCTGGCTCTACCTCGCTTACACCAGCGGCGGGGACGCGCACCAGGGGCTGCCGCCGGAGGGCTACCAGGTCGCGATCGCCCTGCACCTGCTGGGCACGCTGTACCTGTGCGCCCTGGTCGTCCGGGACATCCTGCTGCCGGAGAAGGACCCGGTGCGCGGGGACGGCTCGGACGACCCGTCGGGCGGTGTGCTCGACGGGGCTCCGGACGCGTTCGTGCTCGCTCCCGAGACCCGTCCGTCCGGGCGCCCGGCACAGGCCGTCGAGGGGCCTGTGGTGGAGTGGGGCGCCGAGCCCACCCGGAACGGCTGAGCAGGGCGCTTCCCGGAACGGGCGGCTCAGCGGTCGACGAGCCGGTCGTACTGGGTGGTCGTGTGGCGCAGATGGGCGACCAGTTCGTCGCCGACCCGCGGCTCCTGGGCGTCCGAGGGGACGAACAGGATCGACACCTGCATGTGCGGCGGCTCGGCGAACCACCGCTGCTTGCCCGCCCAGACGAACGGCGACAGGTTCCGGTTGACCGTGGCCAGGCCCGCGCGGGCGACGCCCTTGGCCCGGGGCATCACTCCGTGCAGCGCCTTGGGCGCCTCCAGGCCGACCCCGTGGGACGTACCGCCCGCCACGACGACCAGCCAGCCGTCGGAGGCGGCCTTCTGCTGGCGGTAGCCGAACCGGTCGCCCTTGACGACGGGGGTGACGTCCAGGACGGCCCCCCGGTACTCGGTGGCCTCGTGGTCGCCGAGCCACAGCCGGGTGCCGATCCGGGCGCGGAAGCGGGTCTGCGGGAACTGCTGCTGGAGCCGGGCCAGCTCCTCGGCGCCCAGATGGCTGACGAACATGGTGTGCAGCGGCAGCCGGGCCGCGCGCAGCCGGTCCATCCAGCCGATGACCTCCTCGACGGCGTCGGAGCCGTCGGCGCGGTCCAGCGGCAGGTGCAGCGCGAAGCCTTCGAGCCGTACGTCCTCGATCGCCGCGTGCAGCTGCCCCAGCTCCTCCTCCTTGACGCCGTGGCGCCTCATCGAGCTCATGCACTCGATGACGACCCGGGCGCCCACCAGGGCGTGCACCCCGTCGACGGAGGAGACGGACCGGATGACCCGGTCCGGCAGCGGTACGGGCTCCTCACCCCGCCGGAACGGGGTCAGGACGAGCAGGTCCCCGCTGAACCAGTCCTTGATCCGGGCCGCCTCGTAGGTCGTCCCGACGGCGAGGGTGTCGGCCCCGAAGCGGATCGTCTCGTCGGCGAGGCGCTCATGTCCGAAGCCGTAGCCGTTGCCCTTGCAGACGGGGACGAGACCCGGGAACTGGTCGATCACGGACTTCTGGTGCGCCCGCCAGCGCGCGGTGTCGACGTAGAGGGAGAGCGCCATGGCCGGCCCGGAACCTTTCTGGTGGCTGCGATGAATCAGGGAGTGAACGGGTGGTGCCGCGAGGGGAAAGCCGGTCAGCGGCGCGACATATACATGTCCAGCGCCTTGTGGAGCAGCTTGTTGAGCGGGAAGTCCCACTCGCCGACGTACTCGACGGCCTCGCCGCCGGTGCCGACCTTGAACTGGATCAGGCCGAAGAGGTGGTCGGTCTCGTCCAGCGAGTCGCTGATGCCGCGCAGGTCGTAGACGGTCGCGCCCATCGCGTAGCTGTCGCGCAGCATGCGCCACTGCATCGCGTTCGACGGCCGGACCTCGCGCCCGATGTTGTCGGAGGCGCCGTAGGAGTACCAGACGTGGCCGCCGACGACGAGCATCGTGGCCGCGGAGAGGTTCACGCCGTTGTGCCGGGCGAAGTAGAGCCGCATCCGGTTGGGGTCCTCGGAGTTGAGGACGGTCCACATGCGCTGGAAGTAGGAGAGGGGGCGCGGCCGGAAGTGGTCGCGCACGGCGGTGATCTCGTAGAGCCGCTGCCACTCGGCCAGGTCCTCGTAGCCGCCCTGGACGACCTCGACGCCGGCCTTGTCGGCCTTCTTGATGTTGCGGCGCCACAGCTGGTTGAAGCCCTTGAGGACGTCTTCCAGGGAGCGGTTGGCCAGCGGCACCTGGAAGACGTAGCGGGGCTGTACGTCGCCGAATCCGGCGCCGCCGTCCTCGCCCTGCTGCCAGCCCATCTTCCGGAGCCGGTCGGCGACCTCGAAGGCGCGGGGCTCGATGTGCGTGGCCTCGACGTCGCGCAGGCGCTTCACGTCCGGGTCCTGGATGCCGGACTTGATGGCCGCGGAGTCCCAGCGGCGGATGACCACCGGCGGGCCCATCTTCACCGAGAAGGCGCCCTGCTGCTTGAGGTGGGCGAGCATCGGCTGGAGCCAGTCCTCCAGGTTCGGCGCGTACCAGTTGATGACCGGGCCCTCGGGGAGGTACGCCAGGTAGCGCTTGATCTTGGGCAGCTGGCGGTACAGGACGAGGCCGGCGCCGACGATCTGGCCGTCCCGGTCGAACCAGCCCAGGCTCTCGGCGCGCCATTCCGTCTTCACATCAGCCCACGCCGGGACCTGGCAGTGACTGGCCGAAGGCAGGCTCTGGATGTACGCCAGATGCTGCTCTCGGCTGATGGTCCTCAGGGTCAGGCTCATGCGGGGCGCTCCTCGGCAGGTGTGTCCCCATCGGTCAGGGGCTCCGGCTCTCGCGCCGAAGCCTACTGTGACCGAGGGGCGACCGGCCTGGCCCCGGGGGGACCGAAAGCTGCGCGGGCCGGTGCGGATGCCCGGGCACCCGCACCGGCCCGCGTTCCGGCCGGTGCTCCGGTCAGGTGATCACGCCGCCGAAGAGGCCTCCGTGGGCCATGCCGAGGAAGAAGCCGACGGCGGACGCGCCGAGCCCGATGATCAGGCCGAACCGTTCGCCGGTGGTCCTGGAGACGTACATCCCGTACCCGCCGGTCAGGATGCCGACCAGCCCGGCCCACGAGCTGATCAGGTGGAGGTGGTGGAACATCGCCGTCACGAAGGCGAGGGCGCCCAGCACGAGGGTCACGGCGAGCAGGGTGTCCTGGAGCGGGTGCGGCTTGCCGTCCGTCGCGAAGAGCGAACCGGTTGCGGGGCGGATGGTCTGTGCCATGGAGTACCTCCTGGCCGGACAGGTGGGGCGGGTGGATACGCGCCTCTGCCGCTGCGGCGGGTGTAGCGCCTCTCACACCGCATCTGTCTCGATTGTGCCCTCTGAGCTCCTGATTTCAACCGGAAGCCGGTCTGCGGGTAGTCTGTACGGTCTGCACCGGTGTCTGCCCAGGCCAGCACGGCGAGCCTCTCCCCGGACCTCCTCACACGGGATCGTTCGGGAGCGGGTTGTCAGTGCCGGGTGTTCTCCTCGGGGACGCCGTTGCATCACGCATCACGACCCTCCTGCCACGGAACGACCGTGGCCGCTGAGTCCAAAGGAGGTGGGTTCCACATGCGTCACTACGAGGTGATGGTCATCCTCGACCCCGATCTCGAGGAGCGAGCAGTCTCCCCGCTGATCGAGAACTTCCTTTCCGTCGTCCGTGAGGGCAACGGAAAGGTGGAGAAGGTCGACACCTGGGGCCGTCGTCGGCTCGCCTACGAGATCAAGAAGAAGCCCGAGGGCATCTACTCGGTCATCGACCTGCAGGCCGAGCCTGCGGTCGTCAAGGAGCTCGACCGCCAGATGAACCTGAACGAGTCGGTCCTCCGGACCAAGGTCCTCCGTCCCGAAGTCCACTGAGCATCTAGCTCAGCGGTTCTCGGGTCCGAGTAGCAGCAAGCAGCCAGAAGCAATCCCCGCCGAGAGGTTCACCCATGGCAGGCGAGACCGTCATCACGGTCGTCGGCAATCTCGTCGACGACCCCGAGCTGCGCTTCACCCCGTCCGGTGCGGCGGTCGCGAAGTTCCGTGTCGCGTCCACTCCCCGCATCTTCGACCGTCAGACCAATGAGTGGAAGGACGGCGAAGGCCTGTTCCTGACCTGCTCGGTCTGGCGTCAGGCGGCGGAGAACGTCGCGGAATCGCTCCAGCGAGGCATGCGCGTCGTCGTGCAGGGCCGGCTGAAGCAGCGGTCCTACGAGGACCGCGAGGGCGTCAAGCGCACGGTCTACGAGCTGGACGTCGAGGAAGTCGGCCCCAGCCTCAAGAACGCCACGGCCAAGGTCACCAAGACCACCGGTCGCGGTGGTCAGGGCGGCCAGGGTGGATACGGCGGCGGCCAGCAGGGCGGCGGCAACTGGGGCGGCGGTCCCGGTGGCGGCGGCCAGCAGGGCGGCGGCGGGGCTCCCGCCGACGACCCGTGGGCGACCGGCGGCCAGGGCGGGGGACAGCAGGGCGGCGGAGGCGGCTGGGGCGGAAGTTCCGGCGGTTCCGGCGGCTCCTCCTCCGGCGGCGGCTACTCGGACGAGCCTCCCTTCTAGGGCTGCTCGTACCCCACTTCTTGATCACACAGGAGAAACACCATGGCGAAGCCGCCTGTGCGCAAGCCTAAGAAGAAGGTCTGCGCGTTCTGCAAGGACAAGACCCAGTACGTGGACTACAAGGACACGAACATGCTGCGGAAGTTCATTTCCGACCGTGGCAAGATCCGTGCCCGCCGCGTCACCGGCAACTGCACGCAGCACCAGCGTGACGTCGCCACGGCAGTCAAGAACAGCCGTGAGATGGCGCTGCTGCCCTACACGTCCACCGCGCGATAAGGGAAGGGTGACAACAGCATGAAGATCATCCTCACCCACGAGGTCTCCGGCCTCGGCGCCGCCGGCGACGTCGTCGACGTCAAGGACGGGTTCGCCCGCAACTACCTGGTTCCGCGTGGCTTCGCCATTCGCTGGACCAAGGGCGGCGAGAAGGACGTGGCGCAGATCCGCCGCGCCCGCAAGATCCACGAGATCGCGACGATCGAGCAGGCCAACGAGATCAAGGCCAAGCTCGAGGCCGTGAAGGTCCGTCTGGCTGTTCGCTCCGGCGACGCCGGCCGCCTCTTCGGCTCCGTGACCCCGGCTGACATCGCCTCGGCGATCAAGGCTGCCGGTGGTCCCGACGTCGACAAGCGTCGCGTCGAGCTCGGCTCGCCGATCAAGACGCTCGGCGGACACCAGGTGTCCGTCCGTCTGCACCCCGAGGTCGCAGCGAAGCTCGGCGTCGAGGTCGTTGCTGCCTAAGGGCAGAGCTCAGCAGAGCCACTGAAGGGCCGCACCCGCTGGGTGCGGCCCTTCGCTGTGTCTGGACGCACCGTGTCCGGATGCCCTGGCCTGGACGTATGGCCCTCCGATGCGCCGTGGTTCACGTGAAACCGTGCGCGGTGACTCAGGTGAAGCCCTACGCGGTGTTTCACGTGAAACCGAGGGGGCTGTTTCACGTGAAACAGCCCCCTCGGAACGGAGCACCTGGCGGACCGGGCCGATCAGCGCGTGGCTCCCGTCACGATCCAGCGGCCCGACCGGGCGCGCACCCAGAGGGTGATCAGGCGGACGGTCATCATCAGGGTCATCGCCCACCAGAGCGCGGTGAGCCCGCCTCCCAGCGAGGGCACGAGAAGGGCGACGGGGGCGAAGACGATGAGCGTCACCAGCATCGCCCAGGCGAGATAGCGTCCGTCGCCGGCGCCCATCAGAACGCCGTCCAGCACGAAGACCACGCCGGCGATCGGCTGCGAAACCGCCACGACCAGGAGCGCGGGAAGCAGGGCGTCCTTCACCGACGGATCGCTCGTGAAGAGCGGGATGAACAGCGGCCGGGCGAGCACGATGAGAGCGCCGAGCACGATGCCGCAGCCGATACCCCACTCGACCATGCGGCGGCAGGCATCGCGTGCACCTTTCTCGTCGCCCGCGCCGAGATACCGGCCGATGATCGCCTGGCCCGCGATGGCGATGGCGTCGAGCGCGAAGGCGGTCAGGCTCCAGAGGGAGAGGATGATCTGGTGCGCGGCGATGTCGACATCTCCGAGCCGGGCGGCGACCGCGGTGGCGATCATCAGGACGGCGCGCAGGGAGAGGGTCCGGATCAGCAGGGGCACGCCGGCCCGTGCGCTCGCCCTGATCCCGGTCGCGTCGGGGCGCAGGGACGCGCCGTGCTTTCGCGCGCTGCGGATCACCACGACGAGATAGACGGTGGCCATGCCTGCCTGGGCGATGACCGTTCCCCACGCGGATCCGGCGATGCCGAGCCCGGCGCCGTAGACGAGGGTCACGTTGAGGGCGGCGTTCGCCGTGAAACCGCCGATGGCGACGTACAGCGGCGTGCGGGTGTCCTGAAGACCGCGCAGGACACCGGTGGCGGCGAGCACGACGAGCATGGCTGGGATGCCGAGGATGGAGATCCTCAGATAGGTGATGGCGTACGGGGTCGCGGTGTCGGACGCACCGAAGACGTCGACGAGCCAGGGAGCCGTCGGGATCGCGAGGGCGACGGCGGCCGCTCCGAGCAGCAGGGCGAGCCAGATGCCGTCCATGCCCTGGCGGATGGCGGCGGGCAGATCGCCCGCCCCCACGCGGCGGGCGACGGCTGCCGTGGTCGCGTAGGCCAGGAAGACGAAGATGCTCACGGCCGTCATCAGGAGGGCTGCGGCGATGCCGAGGCCGGCCAGTTGCGGGGTGCCGAGGTGGCCGACGACGGCGCTGTCGACCATCACGAACAGGGGCTCGGCGACGAGTGCGCCGAAGGCCGGAACGGCAAGGGCGATGATCTCGCGGTCGTGTCGTCGGCGGCCGTTCTTCGGGGTCGCGGAGGCCTGGGTCATGGGGTCAATCTAATCTTCCACAGGTAAGAGACGCAATTGAACTGTGGTCCTTACTCCTGGGTGGCTGGGTCCCACCTGCCCGAACCGTTTGCGATGATCTTGACATGAGGGCGGAAGTTTTTCTCCCCCACAGTCGGTGGATGGAGAACATGCAGGTCAGGCTGGTGATGGTAGTGGTGCTATGAGTTTGTCCACAGTACTGTCCCCTGGTCCGTGCACAGGTTCGGCAGGGTTCTCCACAGCATCTGGTCCGTCGTCCACATGCCCTGTGGATAACCAGATTGGCTGACGGTGTCGAGGGGCCTACCGTGGTGCGGCGCCCGCACTCCGTTCCGGCACCGGAATCCACCGAACCAGACGCGCCGGAAGTGGAGTCGGGCGCCCTGTTTGTCGGTGCCGTGCCGTAAGAAAGGTGGCACGGCTAGGTCCGCGATGCGGACGGGAGGAGGCGGCCCGGTGAGCATTCCCGAGCCATTGGACGACCCCTGGACCGAGACCGGTCCCGGGGACCGTCTGCCTGTCTCCCGTCAGCGTCGCGGGGACCGCAAGGGGCGCGAGGACCGCCACGACCGCGGCTCGGACGAGGCCTGGGACGGCGGCGCTCCCGGCTTCGAGCGGGTCCCGCCCCAGGACGTCGACGCCGAGCAGTCGGTCCTGGGCGGCATGCTGCTGTCCAAGGACGCGATCGCCGAGGTCGTCGAGGTCATCAAGGGGCACGACTTCTACCGCCCCGCCCACGAGACCGTCTTCACGGCGATCCTGGACCTCTACGCCAAGGGCGAGCCGGCCGACCCGATCACGGTCGCCGCCGAGCTCGTGAAGCGCGGTGAGATCACCAAGGTCGGCGGAGCGCCGTATCTGCACACTCTCGTGCAGTCCGTGCCCACCGCGGCCAACGCCTCGTACTACGCCGAGATCGTCCACGAGCGTGCGGTGCTGCGGCGGCTGGTCGAGGCGGGCACGAAGATCACGCAGATGGGATACGCGGCGGACGGGGACGTCGACGAGATCGTCAACTCCGCGCAGGCCGAGATCTACGCGGTCACCGAGCAGCGCACCAGCGAGGACTACCTCCCCCTCGGCGACATCATGGAGGGCGCGCTCGACGAGATCGAGGCCATCGGCTCGCGCAGCGGCGAGATGACCGGCGTGCCGACGGGCTTCACGGACCTCGACTCCCTGACGAACGGCATGCACCCGGGGCAGATGATCGTCATCGCGGCCCGCCCCGCGATGGGCAAGTCCACGCTCGCACTGGACTTCGCGCGCGCCGCGTCGATCAAGAACAACCTGCCCAGCGTCATCTTCTCCCTCGAAATGGGGCGCAACGAGATCGCGATGCGCCTGCTGTCGGCCGAGGCACGGGTGGCCCTGCACCACATGCGGTCCGGCACGATGACGGACGAGGACTGGACGCGGCTCGCGCGCCGGATGCCCGAGGTCTCGGCCGCTCCGCTCTACATCGACGACTCCCCCAACCTGTCGATGATGGAGATCCGCGCGAAATGCCGTCGGCTGAAGCAGCGCAACGACATCAAGCTCGTGATCATCGACTACCTGCAGCTGATGCAGGCCGGTGGGTCGAAGCGGTCCGAGAGCCGCCAGCAGGAGGTTTCGGATATGTCCCGAAACCTGAAGCTGCTGGCCAAGGAGTTGGAGGTCCCGGTGATCGCGCTGTCGCAGCTGAACCGTGGGCCCGAGCAGCGTACGGACAAGAAGCCGATGGTGTCCGACCTGCGTGAGTCCGGCTCCATCGAGCAGGACGCCGACATGGTCATCCTGCTGCACCGGGAGGACGCCTACGAGAAGGAGTCACCGCGCGCCGGTGAGGCCGACATCATCGTCGGCAAGCACCGAAACGGCCCGACGGCCACCATCACCGTGGCCTTCCAGGGCCACTACTCCCGTTTCGTGGACATGGCGCAGACCTGACGGGGTCAGCCCTTCGCCAGGGCGCGGCCGAGGAGCGGGAGCAGGCGGTTCCAGTGGTGCCGCAGGGCGGCCGGGGCGAAGGCGTCGGTGTCGGACATGGTGAAGCCGTGGACGGTGCCCGGGTAGATCTCCGAGGTGTGGTCGATCCCGGTGGTTTCCAGGGACCGGTTCAGCTCGCCGAGCGCCTCGGGGCTGATGTCCGTCGCGGCATGCCCGAAGTGGACGTCGGCGGTGAGCCGGAGCAGGCTCTCGGGTCCGTCGGCGGCGACGGGGGCGTGGAACGCGGCGAGGGCGGCTACCTGACCGGGGTGGGCCGCGGCGGTGCGGGTCGCCAGGAGGCCGCCGATGCAGTAGCCGGTCACCGCGACCGGTCCCGGGCCGGCCTCGGACTGGGCGGTGAGAATGCCGAGCTAGGCGTCGGCATCGCTCAGGACGCGTTCGGGGGTCAGGCCGTCGATCAGGGGCATCAGCCGGGCAATGAGCGCCGGGGTAAAAGGGCTCGTCAAGAAGCGGCTGGTCGGATAAGGGTGGGATCATGACTTCTCGCGGTGAAGACCTGCTTCCCAGTACCCGGCGTGCCCTGCTGCACCGCATCGCTGTCGCGCAGCGGGACGGGCGTGCGCCGTCCCTCGTGGCCGCGGTGGGGCGCGAGGGGACCACGGCTTGGAGCGGGGTGCGTACGTGTCTCGACAGGCACGCTCCCGATGCCGGGACGCAGTACCGGATCGGCTCGATCACCAAGACGTTCACGGCCGTTCTGGTGCTGCGTCTGCGGGACGAGGGCCTGATCGACCTGGACGACCCTTTGGAGAAGCACCTTCCGGGCACGGGCGTGGGCGGGGCGACCGTCTTTCAGCTGCTCTGCCACAGTGCGGGGTTGGGAGCCGAGACGCCGGCCCCCTGGTGGGAGCGGACGCCCGGCAGCCTGCGGCCGGAGATCGCCGATGTCCTGGGTGACCGGCCCCAGATGCATCCGGCAGGGCATCGGCATCACTACTCCAACCCCGGTTACACCCTGCTCGGTTCGCTGGTGGAAGCGGTTCGCGGTGTCCCCTGGGAAGAGGCGTTGCGCCGCGAGATCCTGGAGCCGCTGGGCATGCACCGGACGACGAGCTCCCCCGTGGCACCGCACGCGGGCGGCTGGGCCGTGCACCCCTGGGCCGATGTCATGCTGAGCGAGCCCGCCGAGGACCTCGGGATCATGGCGCCTGCCGGTCAGCTCTGGTCCACCGCGGAGGACCTGCTGCGATTCGCCGCCTTCCTGGCCGAAGGCGACGACCGGGTCCTCTCGGCGCCCTCCGTACGGGAGATGCGGACACCGGCCGCGCCGGTCGAGACGGGCGGCAGCGGTTACGGTCTCGGGCTCCAGATCGTCGGGGGCGAAGGCCGCGTCCTCTTCGGGCACTCGGGATCCCTTCCCGGATTCGTCGCCGGACTCTGGGTGTGCGCGGAGGAGGACGTGGCGGCGGTCGCCCTCGCCAACGTCACCTCCGGGCTGCCCGCCGCGACGCTGGCCGCCGAACTCCTGGGCATCGTCGTCGAGGCCGAGCCGCGGATTCCGGAGCCCTGGCGCCCGCTGCCCGAGGTGGACGACGACCTGCTCGCGCTGACGGGTGTCTGGCACTGGGGCACCAGTACGTTCACGCTGAGCCTCACGGGGGACCGGGGACTTCAGCTCACACCGCTCGGCGGCATGGGGCGCGGCGCGGCCTTCACGTACCGGCCGGACGGCACCTGGACCGGCCAGAACGACTACTACGCGGGGGAGACCCTGCGCGTCGTGCGCAAGGACGACGGCTCGGTGGACCACCTCGACCTCGGCTCGTTCGTCTTCACCCGTGAGCCGTACGACGCGGGGGCGGCCGTGCCCGGCGGCGTCAACGCGGAGGGCTGGCGCGGGCTCGGCGGCTGAGCCCCGGAACGATGAAGGGGTGGGTGTTTCACGTGAAACACCCACCCGGTCAGAGCGCCAGCTTGAAGCCCACGTGGCTCGCGGTGAAGCCGAGCCGCTCGTAGAAGCGGTGCGCGTCCTTGCGGGTGGCATCCGAGGTCAGCTGCACCAACTGGCAGTTCTGGCGACGGGATTCGTCCACCGCCCACTGGATGAGCTGGGTACCGAGGCCGCTGCCCCGCTCGTCGCCGTGGATGCGGACGCCTTCGATGATCGAGCGGGTCGAGCCCCGGCGGGACAGCCCCGGGACGATGGTCAGCTGCAGCGTGCCGACGACCCGGTCCCGGCGGACGGCGACGACCACGTGCTGGTTCGGGTCGTCGGCCAGCCGCTGGAGCGCCTTCTGGTATGGGGCGAGGTCGTCCGGTGACTCGCGCTGCGCGCCCAGAGGGTCGTCGGCGAGCATCGCGACCACCGCGGGCAGGTCGTCCGGGGTGGCGGGGCGTATGTCGAAATCACTCATGATCGGCATCCTAGGGCGGGGTGCCGGGGGACGCTTCGTTGCTCGAAGGCGTCGGCTCGAAGGCGTTGATCCGGGGACGTCTGCCCGACGGTGCGATCGGAGGTGGGCCGGAGTGCTGGACCCGAGCCCGTGAGCAGAGTCGGTGAGCAGAGCCCGTGAGCAGAGCCGGTGAGCAGAGCCGGTGAGCAGAGCGGGTCAGGCCGGAGCCTTCAGCTCCTCGACCGCTCTCACCAGGGGGGCGAGCTCCGGGTTCTCCGCCGCCTCGTCCAGCGCCGCCCGCAGCGCGCTGTCGTTCGTCGGCCGGGCGGCCTCCAGGAGGGCGATCCCGGCTTCGGTGACGTCGGTGTAGATGCCCCGGCGGTCGGTGTCGCACAGATACCGGGTCAGCAGCCCGCGGTCCTCGAGGCGGGTGACGAGCCGGGTGGTGGCGCTCTGGCTGAGGACGACGGCGTCGGCGACCTGTTTCATCTGGAGATGCCCGCCGACGCCGTTGTGCTGCCGGCTCAACACGTCGAGCAGGGAGTACTCACGTGCGCTGAGCCCGTGTCCGGCCTGGAGGGCCCGTTCGATGCGGGCCTCGATCTTCCCGTGGAGCAGGGAGAGCGTGCACCAGCTCTGGGCGATGGCGGTCAGGGCGGGGTCGGCCGCTGTCATGTCTCTCCTCCGTACGGGAGCGGTGTGACTCCAGGATAGAGGGCATCTGCAATAGCCCGCGTTTGCAATTAATCGGCGTCTGCAATTATTGTTGACGCCTGTAAGGCGCAGATGCAATCTTCAGGGAAGGTCAGACCCATGCCGCTAGCGCTCCTCGCTCTCGCCATCGGGGCATTCGGGATCGGCACGACCGAGTTCGTGATCATGGGGTTGCTCCCCGAGGTCGCCGGTGATTTCCAGGTCTCGATCCCGACCGCGGGCTTCCTGGTGACCGGCTACGCGCTCGGTGTGGTCCTCGGCGCCCCGCTGATGACGCTGCTGGGCACCCGTGTCACCCGTAAGCGCATGCTGATGCTGCTGATGGGACTGTTCGTCGTGGGCAACGTGGTGTCCGCGCTCGCTCCGGTCTTCGGCGTCATGCTCGCCGGACGCGTGATCGCCTCCCTCGCGCACGGTGCCTTCTTCGGCATCGGCTCCGTGGTCGCGGCCGGTCTGGTCCCGCCGCGGAAGAAGGCCGGGGCCATCGCCATGATGTTCACCGGACTCACCGTGGCCAACGTCGTCGGCGTCCCCCTGGGCACGTTCATCGGGCAGACCGCGGGCTGGCGGACCACGTTCCTCGTCGTCGCCGCCCTCGGCGTCGTGGGCCTGCTCGGCGTCGCGAAGCTCGTGCCCGAGCAGCCCAAGGCGGAAGGCGTACGCATCCGCCACGAGCTGGCCGCGTTCCGCAACGTCCAGGTCCTGCTGGCGATGGCCATGACCGTCCTGGGATTCGGCGGAGTCTTCGCCGCGATCACCTACATCACCCCGATGATGACCGAGATCGCCGGCTACTCGGCCTCGTCCGTCACCTGGCTGCTGGTCCTCTTCGGCCTCGGCATGGTGGGCGGCAACCTGATCGGCGGGAAGTTCGCCGACCGCCGTCCGATGCCCCTGCTGTACGTCTCGCTCGGCGCGCTCGCCGTGGTCCTCGGCCTGTTCACCGTGACCGCCCACGACAAGACCGCCGCGGCCGTCACCCTCGTCCTGATCGGCGCCCTGGGCTTCGCGACCGTGCCGCCGCTGCAGAAGCGGGTCCTCGACCAGGCGGCGGCCGCCCCGACGCTGGCCTCCGCGGTCAACATCGGGGCCTTCAACCTCGGCAACGCGCTGTCCGCCTGGCTCGGCGGTCTCGTCATCGCGGCCGGCCTCGGCTACACGGCCCCCAACGGGGTCGGCGCCGCGCTCGCCGCCTCGGCGCTGGTCCTGGCGGTGCTCTCCAGCATCCTGGAGCGCCGGGAGACGGGGAGGGGCCGCATCGTCGCCGGGAGCGGCCCGGAACCGGCCCCCGTGGCGGCTGCCCGGCACTGAGCCCAGGCGCCGCCTGCCCCGAGCCCCGGCCCGCACACCGCGCATCGGCTGCACCGCGGCTCGGACCTCCCGCGGACCGGCCACCCCGCCCACGATTCCCCGGGCGCGATGGCTTCGAGCGCGACGCGGCCGTACCGTCTCCGCGACGGTGCGGCCGCGTCAGCCCGTCGCGACGGTGAGCGGGGCGAACCTGCGGGTGGCGTCACCGGGCAGGTCCGGGATGCCGTACGTCATCACGGTCGTCCGGGACAACGGCTCCAGGCCGCGCTCCGCCAGCCAGCCGAGCAGTTCCTGGTGCCGGGCGTCGACATCGGCCCGCAGCGGCCGGTCCGTCGTGGCGGCCAGGGCCGTGACCAGGGCCTGTGCGGTGGCCGTGTCCCGAGCGATCAGCGGCCCCACCACCTCGGCCGGCCCGCTCGGCCAGAGCGCCGCGTAGCCCACCAGCTCGCCGTGCTCCTCGGCGACCTGGAGCCGGTCGGAGAAGGCGGGCAGCCGGGCTAGGAGATGCGTGCGGTCCGTACCGAACACGGGGAGGTCGAGCCGTACCATCGCCTGCAGATCGTCGGCAGCGGCCGGCCGGGTGGTCACGGTCGAGGCCGACGGCGGGGAGTACGCGGCAGAGCCGGGGGAGGCATGGGCGGCCGAGGGCGCGGGGAAGCCGCCGGAGCCGGTCGCTGCGAAACGCCCGCCGACGCGTTCGGCGCGGCCCACGGGGGAGAAGCCGAGGTCTTCGTAGAGCGGCTGCCCCTGCTCCGTGGCGTACAGGGCGAGCGGAGTGCCCCCCGCCGTCTCCATCACCTGCCGCATGAGCCGGCGGGCGATCCCCTGACGTGCGTAGCGTCCGGCGACGAGCATCATGCCGACCGCGGTGAAATCGGGGCCGTAGGGCATGGTCAGGCAGGTCGCCGCAAGGCCCTTGCCGTCCGGGGCGTCGATCCCGTACCCGGTGCCGGCCGAGAGGAGCAGCCCCCACCGGTGTTCGTCGCGCGGCCAGCCGCGGTCCTCGCAGAGATCGGCGCAGGGGACCAGGTCTCCCCGGTTCAGGCGTCGGATCGGCAGGTCGACGAGGGAGCGGGGTGAAGGGCTGCGCATGAGGTCAGGCTGTCCGACGGGGTGATCGCGCGTCCACCGATTTGGCGGAACTGGCCGAGAACCGCAGCCGCCTGCCGGGCCCGTGTGCCTCCCCGGACCGAGGACCGGGACCGCGGTGGTGCGGGGTCGGCCGGCGGCGGGCACGGTGCCGGTGCCCATCGCCCCGGAGTCCCGCAGCGGGAGTGCCCGCGGGCTCCGGCACGGGAGCGGGTGTCTGTTCTCCCGGGGGTGTCAGCCCAGGTCGGGGGCGTGCATCGCCCGTACGCCCTCGATGTTGCCGTCCAGGTAGTGCCGCAGGGACAGCGGGACGAGGTGTACGGCCGCGATCCCGACCCGGCTGAACGGCACCCGGACGATCTCGTACTCCCCGGTGGGCTCGTCGACCTCCGGGCCGTGCCGCAGGGAGACGTCCATCGACGCCAGCCGGCAGACGAAGAAGTGCTGGACCTTCACCCCCGTCACACCGCCGTCCGCGATGTGCTCCACGGTGTCGACGAAGCACGGGACCACGTCGACGATCTTCGCGCCGAGCTCCTCGTCGACCTCGCGGTGCAGCGCGTCGACGACGGTGGCGTCCTCCGGCTCGACCCCGCCGCCGGGCGTGAGCCAGTACGGATCGACGCCCGGCTTCGTGCGCTTGATCAGGATGAGGTCGTCGCCGTCGAGCAGGACGGCGCGTGCGGTGCGCTTGACCACAGGACGTTCGGTCATGGCAAGAGCGTGGCCCGCGAGGAGCCGTCTGAAACTCCCCCGGCCCCACAGGCCCTACCGGACCGCCGCGTCCAGTGCCTGTTCGACGTCGGCCAGCAGGTCCTCGGGGTCTTCCGCGCCGACCGAGAAGCGGATGAAGCCCTCCGCGACGGCGTCGCCGCCCCAGCGGCCCCGGCGCTCCGCGGTGGACCGCAGGCCGCCGAAGCTCGTGGCGTCGTCGACCAGGCGCAGTGCGGTCAGGAAGCGTTCCGCGGTGCCCCGGTCGGCCAGCTCGAAGGAGACGACGGACCCGAAGCGCCGCATCTGGCGTGCGGCGACGGCGTACGACGGGTCGGCGGGCAGCCCCGGATACCGCAGGCCCGTCACCTCCGTCCGCTTGGCCAGGACCTCGGCGAGGGCGAGGGCGGTGGAGCACTGCCGGTCGATGCGCAGGTCGAGCGTGGCCAGCGAGCGGTGGGCGAGCCACGCCTCCATCGGCCCGGGGATCGCTCCGACGACCTTGCGCCAGCGCCCTACGTCCGCCGCCAGCCGTGGGTCGCGGCAGGTCACATGGCCGAGCAGGAGGTCACCGTGGCCGGTCATGCCCTTGGTGTCACTGGCCACCGAGAAGTCGGCGCCCAGCTCCAGCGGGCGCTGGCCGATCGGGGTCGCCAGGGTGTTGTCGACGGCGACCAGGACGCCCGCCGCGTGCGCGGTCTCCACCAGCCGTCGGATGTCGCAGACGTCCAGGCCCGGGTTGGACGGGCTCTCGATCCACAGGAGCTTCGCCCCGCTCAGCAGGGACGCCTGGGCGTCGCCGCCGGTCGGCGCGGTCCGGACCTCGACCCCGTACGCCGCCAGCTGCTCCCGTACGAGGGGGAGCGCCTGGTAGCCGTCGTCGGGGAGGACCACGGCGTCGCCCGCGCGGACCTGGGAGAGCAGCACGGCGGTGATCGCCGCCATGCCCGAGGCGAACACCGTGGTGCCCACGTCCTCGCCGGGAGCCTCCAGCTCACCGATGGCCCGCTCCAGACGGGTCCACGTCGGGTTGGTGTCCCGGCCGTAGGTGTACGGGCCCACCGGTTCGCCGGCGAGGTGGAAGTGTGCGGCGAAGACGGGTCCGGGCAACGGGGGTTCGAACTGCTCCGGTTCCGGAAGCCCGGCGCGTACCGCACGTGTTCCGTCGCCCATGGTGCTCATGCCTGCTCCTTCGCTGTGCGCCTCGGTGGAGACCGGTGTCCCCTGCACTCTTCCAGAGAGGTCCGGGAGCGGCCGTCCGCCGGGTCCAGGCATCCCGCATGCTGGGACGCCGGACGCCGGACGCCGGACGCCGGACGCCGGACGCCGGACGCCGGAGCCCTGGAGGCCCCGCGTCAGTTCTCGTCCGGCAGCACGACATTGAGCGCCCAGGACACGACCGAGATGATCAGTCCGCCGAGCACCGCCGTCCAGAACCCCTCGACGTGGAAGCTGAGATCGACCACGCCGGCCAGCCAGGAGGTCAGCAACAGCATCAGGGCGTTGACCACCAGGGTGATCAACCCCAGCGTCAGGATGAACAACGGGAAGGTCAGGAGCTGGACCACCGGCTTCACCAGAGAGTTCACCAGCCCGAAGATCAGTGCCACCAGGATCAGGGTGAGGGCCTTGCGGCCCGTGCTGCCGCCCTCCAGCGTGATGTTGCCGATCAGCCAGATGGCAACGGCCAGCGCACCCGCGTTGGCGATCGTCTTGACTACGAAATTCTTCATGTGTCTGATCGTGGCAGACACGATCGGCGCTGGACACCGGCGGCAACAGGCACAGCCGACAGCACGGGCACAAGGGGCGGGACGGGCCATGAAGGCATTCAGACTGGACGAGCTGGAGGCGGAGCGGGCCGCCAACGACGGCGCGTACCTGCAGTTCGTGCGGGAGCGCAACATGTCCGTCGGTCTGTACGCCCTGGACGCCGGAGAGCTCGATCCGCAGCAGCCCCACCAGCAGGACGAGGTCTACTTCGTCGTCAGCGGACGTGCGTCGATCACGGTGGGCACGGAAACCACCCAGGTCGGCAGGGGAAGCGTCGTCTATGTGCCCGCGGGTGTGGCTCACAAGTTCCACCACATCACCGAGGACCTCAGGGTGATGGTCGTCTTCTCGCCGCCGGAGGGCTGAGCAGCCCGGGGTCGGGACCCTGCCCGGCGCGCGGCCACGTCAGGGATCCCTAGGGGCTCGATCAGGGGTCTTCAAGGGCTGCGCGCGCCCGCCGGGGGTCTTCGCGCCTTTAGCATCGAGGCAAGGACTCAGAGAGACGAGGTAGGAGCGATGGCCGTGCGGGAGATATTCGCGGGAATGCCCTGGTGGGTGAAGTGGATCGCGGTGCCCGTCATTGCGATCTTCGTGTTCGGTGGTCTGATCGCCAGTGTGGTCGGCTTCGTGATCGGCCTGCTCTTCAAGGCGCTCATCTTCGTCGTGCTGGTCGGCGGGCTGATCTTCGTCGTCCGCAAGTTCATGTCGTCGTCGTCCTCGCGCGGCGACTGGTAGCCCACGGGACGACCGGCAGGACACGGGACGACCGGCAGGACACGGGCGACCCGTAATCCACGGGCCGACCGGCAGGACGCGGACCACGGGCCGGCGCGGGGGCCGGCCCGTTCCGTCCGGCCCCCGGGTGGGATTAGCCCAGCAGAGCTAAGTCCCGGAGGAAACCACCCGTCTGCCGGAGGCGGCCGATACAGTGACGAACTGCTGCCGCCATCCGGAATGTGACCTTCCGTCACCTTGTCGATCACCTGATCGCTCCTGGGTACGACAGTCCGGTCGTCGGCCTCCGCTCGCCGGCGCCCGGACCGGTCCACGCCGGTCACGGTCACCGGATCTCCGGTCCCTCCGGCCCTCGGGATCGCGGCAGGCCCGCGGGGGCGGCCCCCACGGGAGGGCCGACGGCCCGTCACCATGCCTGGGGGTGACCTTTGACCACGGCGTCGAGCACCGCTGTCCCGACGTTGATCGGTTCGGTTCAGCGGGCGTTGAGGCTGCTGGAGGCTGTGGGTGCTCATCGGGACGGGGCGCCCGCCAAGCAGCTGGCGCGGGAAGCGGGGCTACCGCTTCCGACCGCGTACCACCTGCTGCGCACCCTCACCCATGAGGGTTATCTCCGCCGCGAGAACGGTGTCTTCCGCATCGGCGCGGCAGCCGAGAACCTGACCGCGGCGCCCGGCGTCCGGAGTCGCCCGCGCCCCGCGTCGGTCGCCGACTCCCTCGGCCACTGGCGGGACGCCCTCGGGGCCCCGGTGTACTGCGCCGTCTACTGCGACGGCGAGATCGACCTGATCGCGGTCGCGGACACCCCCGGCACCCCGGCGGTGGAGGAGTGGGCCTCGTTCCGGGAAACCGGCCACGCGCACGCCATCGGCCAGTGCCTGCTCGCCCAGCTCGACGAGCGGGCCCGCGAGGACCATCTCGACCGGCACCCCGTTCGGCCCCTCACTCGTTACTCAGTGCGAGATCGAGCCACGCTGCTGGAACGGCTGCGCACCCTCCGACGAGGTGAACCGGTCATCGAACGCCAGGAGTACGCACTGGGCACCGTGTGCGCCGCGATTCCGGTCACGGCCGGTGCCACCATTGCGGCGATGGCCATTTCTGTACCCCTGGACCGGGAGGATCGGTTGCTGCCCGCAGTCGAACAGCTACGTGGCGAAGTCGCCAGCCTCTTGCGTTCGTTCGTGTTCTCTATCAGTATCTGAAAAATCACTCCTTGTGATCTGCTATCGCGTGCACCACGATGGCGTCAATAGGGCCATGGGGGATCATTCCTGGCCAGATTCATCTACTGCGGGGTTGAACGATGCGCGAGTCGGTTCAAGCAGAGGTCATGATGAGCTTCCTCGTCTCCGAGGAGCTCTCGTTCCGTATTCCGGTGGAGCTCCGGTACGAGGTCGGGGATCCGTACGCCATCCGGATGACGTTCCACTTGCCCGGCGATGCCCCGGTGACCTGGGCGTTCGGCCGCGAGCTGCTGCTGGACGGGATCAACAGCCCCAGCGGCGACGGAGATGTGCACATCGGCCCGACCGAGCCCGAAGGGCTGGGAGATGTGCACATCCGGCTTCAGGTCGGCGCGGACCGCGCGCTGTTCCGGGCGGGGACGGCTCCGCTGGTGGCGTTTCTCGACCGGACGGACAAGCTCGTGCCGCTCGGCCAGGAGCACACGCTGGGTGACTTCGACGGGAACCTGGAGGATGCGCTCGGCCGCATCCTCGCCGAGGAGCAGAACGCCGGCTGACCGGGCGCACGCCGCCTTACCGCCCGCACGTTTGCGCGGCTCGTGCTGCGTCCCTGCGGCTGGCTCCGCGTCCTTGCGGCTCACCCGCCCGTCCTCGCGGCTCACCCTGCGTCCCTGCGGCCCGCCGTGTGTTCCTGCGGCTCGCGGGCTCGTCCCCGGGCCTCGCCCCGCGTTCCGACGGCCCGTCACCCCGTCTTACGGCGACGGCCCCGGCCGGTCCGCGCGGGTGCGGCCGTTGCCGCCTGCGCGCCGTGTGGCCCCGTGCGGTCCGCGGAGACGACCAGCGCGGCGAGCCCCGTGGTCACCGGCACCGAGGCGACCAGCCCGATCGACCCGACCAGCGTGCGGACGATCTCCTCGGCCACCAGCTCGCTGTTGGCCACCGTCCCCACACTGCTCTGCGCGATGGAGAAGAGCAGCAGCAGCGGCAGCGCCGCACCCGCGTACGCCAGGACGAGGGTGTTGACCACCGAGGCGATGTGGTCCCTCCCGATTCTGATACCTGCCCGGTACAGCCCCTTCCAACCCATCTCCGGGTCGGCCTGGTGCAGTTCCCAGACCGCGGAGGTCTGGGTGACCGTCACATCGTCGAGCACGCCCAGCGAACCGATGATGACGCCCGCCAGCAGCAGACCGCTCATGTCGATGTCCGGGTAGAGGCCGTGGATGAGGCCGGTGTTGTCGTCGGTGTTGCCGCTCAGGCTGGCCCAGCCGATGAACAGCGAGCCCAGCAGCCCGATCAGCAGCAGCGAGATCAGCGTGCCGATGACCGCGACCGACGTACGGGCCGTCACGCCGTGGCAGAGATAGAGGGCCGCCAGCATGATCGCGCTGGCCCCGATCACCGCCACCACCAGCGGATTCGATCCCTGGAGGATCGCCGGCAGGATGAACAGCGTCAGGATGGCGAACGACACGGCCAGGGCCACCAGCGCCATCACCCCGCGCATCCGGCCCACCAGGACCACCGCAAGGGCGAAGATCCCGCCCAGCAGCGCCATCGGGACCTTCCGGTTCACATCGGTCACCGAGTACTGGAGGTCGCGCGGCGCGTCGGGGGCGTACGCGACGACGACGCCCTGCCCCTCCTTCAGCTGGCGCGGGGCGTCCGGCTGGACCACCTCGACGAACCGGCGGCCCTTGTCGTCGCCGCTGGTCACCTCGATGGTGGCCTTCGCGCATTCCCCCTCCTGCTCGTTGACGGCCTCCCGCCCCGAAGGGGTGGAGGTGTCACCGGTCGGCGGCACCTGCGCGGCGTTGACGTCCGCGCAGTCGACCTGGACGACCTGGACGACCTTGCCGTCCTGGGTCTGGCGGTCGAAACCGACACCGGTGCGCTCGTGATCGGGCGCGCCACCGGGCCAGAACGCGATCAGGCCGACGACGACCGCCGTCGCGAACGGGATCAGGACGGCGGCGATGACCTTGCGCAGATGCCGGGAGACCGGGGCGGCCGGCCCGTGGCTGTGGGCGTGGGAGTGGGTGTGGGTGTGGC
The DNA here is from genome assembly GCF_018866325.1 of Streptomyces sp. YPW6. Taxonomy (NCBI): domain Bacteria; kingdom Bacillati; phylum Actinomycetota; class Actinomycetes; order Kitasatosporales; family Streptomycetaceae; genus Streptomyces; species Streptomyces sp. YPW6. The sequence goes on along the minus strand of NZ_CP076457.1, from coordinate 3,748,357 downwards.
CCTGGGACGGCTGGGGTGCGGGGTCGTTTCGAGGGGAGGTCACGGGGCGATCATCGCAAGAACGGGAGGGCCCTCTGGTCAGCTCGCCGGAAAGGACGCTAGCGTGGAGGCACCTTTGCACACGCGGGAGCTCGGAGCACCGGGCTGAGAGGGCGCTGGGATCGCCGTACATCCGTACGGGACACGCTGCGCCGACCGCCGAACCTGTTACCGGGTAATGCCGGCGTAGGGAGTAGGTCTCATGACCACATCGGACGCACGCACGCCTGCCTCGAAACAGAACGCCGCGAACCAGGGCGACGAGGCCGGGAAGTCCATCGGCTGGCACAAGGGGTACGTCCAGGGCTCGCGCCCGGACCTCCGGGTGCCGGTCCGACAGGTGCACCTCACCAACGGCAAGGACGTGACGCTGTACGACACGTCCGGGCCGTACACCGATCCTTCGGTCGACACCGATGTCCGCCGGGGTCTCGCGCCCCTGCGGGAGAACTGGATCATCGCCCGCGGTGACACCGAGGAGTACGCGGGCCGCCCCGTGCGCCCGGAGGACGACGGGGTGAAGCACACCTCGCCGCGCGGTGGCCTGCGCAACCTCGACGCGGTCTTCCCCGGCCGGCCGCGCCAGCCGCGCCGCAGCCGCGACGGACGTCCCGTCACCCAGCTCGCGTACGCCCGGCGGGGGGAGATCACCCCGGAGATGGAGTACGTGGCGATCCGGGAGAACGTCGAGGCCGAGGTCGTACGGGAGGAGATCGCGGCGGGCCGGGCGGTGCTGCCGGCCAACGTCAACCACCCCGAGATCGAGCCGATGATCATCGGCAAGCGGTTCCTGGTGAAGGTCAACGCCAACATCGGCAACTCGGCCGTCACCTCCTCCATCGAGGAGGAGGTGGACAAGATGACCTGGGCGACCCAGTGGGGCGCCGACACGGTCATGGACCTGTCCACCGGCCGCAACATCCACACCACCCGTGAATGGGTGCTGCGCAACTCCCCCGTGCCGATCGGCACCGTCCCGCTGTACCAGGCCCTGGAGAAGGTCGACGGCCGGGCCGAGGAGCTGACCTGGGAGATCTACAAGGACACCGTCATCGAGCAGGCCGAGCAGGGCGTGGACTACATGACGGTGCACGCCGGAGTGCGCCTGCCGTACGTCCCGCTGACGGCCCGTCGCAAGACCGGGATCGTCTCGCGCGGCGGCTCGATCATGGCGGCCTGGTGCCTGGCGCACCACAAGGAGTCGTTCCTCTACGAGCACTTCGAGGAGCTCTGCGAGATCCTCGCGACGTACGACGTCACGTACTCGCTCGGCGACGGGCTGCGTCCCGGTTCGATCGCGGACGCCAACGACGAGGCGCAGTTCGCGGAGCTGCGCACGCTGGGCGAGCTGAACACGATCGCCAAGCGGTTCGGCGTACAGACCATGATCGAGGGCCCCGGGCATGTCCCGATGCACAAGATCAAGGAGAACATCGACCTTCAGCAGGAGATCTGCGAGGAGGCGCCGTTCTACACGCTCGGCCCGCTGACCACGGATGTCGCGCCCGCCTACGACCACATCACCTCGGGTATCGGCGCCGCGATGATCGCCTGGTGGGGCACGGCGATGCTCTGTTACGTCACTCCCAAGGAGCACCTGGGGCTGCCGAACCGGGACGACGTGAAGACGGGCGTGATCACCTACAAGATCGCCGCCCATGCGGCCGACCTGGCCAAGGGGCACCCGGGCGCGCAGGAGTGGGACGACGCGCTCTCGGACGCGCGGTTCGAGTTCCGCTGGGAGGACCAGTTCAACCTGGCCCTCGATCCGGACACGGCACGGGAGTTCCACGACGAGACGCTGCCCGCCGAACCGGCGAAGACGGCGCACTTCTGCTCGATGTGCGGGCCGAAGTTCTGCTCGATGAAGATCTCCCAGGACATCCGCCGCGAGCACGGTGGTTCGCAGGAGGAGATCGAGGAGGGCATGGCCGCGAAGTCGAAGGAGTTCGCGGCCGCCGGGAACCGCGTCTACCTGCCGATCGCGGACTGACCGCCCCGGGAGTCCGGGGTGGGCCCGGCGGCCGAGTCCGCCGGGCCCCACCGGGCCCGCCTCCGCCGGGCGGCCGAGCGCTCCGGCCGCGGCTGGACGAGCTCTGCGCCACGGGCGATCCCCGGGGCGCGGCCGGCTCGTCCCGGGGCGTGGTCACGGGGTGTCGGCGACCGTCGCCAGGCGTGGGCACCGGCCGTCCACGACAGGCTCCCGGCCTGATCCGGGTGGGGAAGACTCGGGGTGATGCGTACCTTGCGCGTAACTACTGCTCATTCAGGGTGATTTGTCATGTTTGATCACCTTGTTAAGCGACAGTATGGACACGGTCATGTGGCAGCTGTATGTACGTTGGCCCACCGCGTCAATATGACTTGACCCGTTCCTTATCTGTGGCTTACTTTCCGGCTTGCTTGGCTGAAAGTTGGCGGCCCTTGAAACAAGGGCCCGGGGAGGGGAATCACCATGAACTGGTACCTGGCCGTACTCAAGAACTACGCAGGCTTCAGCGGACGCGCGCGCCGCAAGGAGTACTGGATGTTCACGCTCATCAGCTTCGTCATCAGCCTGGTGCTCACGATCATCGGTAACGCGATCGGCGCGGAGTTCATCTCGTACATCTACTCCGTCGCGATTCTCGTCCCGTCGCTCGCCGTCGCCGTGCGCCGTCTGCACGACACCGGCCGCTCCGGCTGGTGGCTGCTGATCGCGATCGTCCCCCTGATCGGCGCCATCGTCCTGATCGTCTTCCTCGCCACCGAGGGCAAGCCGGAGACGAACCAGCACGGCGCCAACCCGAAGCTGTCTCCGCAGGCAGCCTGATCCACCGCTCCGGTCCGTCCGGAGCTTCCCCCGGGCCGGGTGCGGCACTCGCCGCCCCGGCCCGCGGTGTGTCCGGGGCCGCGCGCCGGTCTCAGTCGGGCTGGTGCTCCGGGCCGCCGAAGTCCGGGCTCGAGAAGTCCGGGCTGGTGAAGGTCGGCCGGGGGCCGGCCGCCGGGCCGTCGTCCGGCCCCGAGAAGTCCGGCCTGCTGTACCCGACCCGCGGGATGCGGTGGGGCGAACGGTGCGGGGTCCGTGCGGCGGGCCCCGCCGTGGGGTCGGCCAGGGCGTCCCGGAAGAACGGCAGGATGCCGCGCTCCAGCAGGGCGTGGCGCCACGCCTCCCTGGCCCGTGCGACATCCTCCGGAAGCTCCTGTTCCTCCTCCTCGGCGGCCAGGGACGTCGCGCCGTTGCGGAGGGCGGTGACGAGCAGTCCGACGGCGGCGACGAGGATCGCCGCGGCGGCGACGCAGGCGAAGAACCACCCGGCCGTGACCATGGAGCGGCCGAACGTCAGCGACGGGCTGACCGCCTTCAGCAGATAGCCGACGAGCAGGAAGATGAGCGCCGCGGTGCCGGCCAGCAGCGGGGTCAGGACCGCGATGACCGCGCCTATGCCGGCGCCCGGTCCGGCCGAGGTGCTCCGGGGGCCGTCCAGGTCCGGAAGTCCGTCGGCGCCCGCGGCGGCGTCCGGCGCGCGGCGCAGTTCGCCGCGGGCCTTGACGTAGTGCTCGTACTCGGTGGCCGCGGCAGCGGTGATCAGCGCCGTCGCGCTGAGCGCCATGGTGCGCAGCTGTTCGGTGTTGAGCCGGTCCCCGACGCCGTCCAGGTCCGGGCGTTCGTGAGCGTGGCGCAGTGCGTCGCCCAGGATCCGCTCGTACTCGGGTCCGTCCTCGGCCAGCAGGTGCGGAGCGCTTGTCATCTGCATCCCCCGATGCTCCGTCGATGCCCGGCTTGCCCGGCCGGGACCGGGCGATCGGGCGGAAACGGAGGAGAGCCTGCCACTGTTAGGCCGATGGTAGAGCGCTCACGGCAGGCGGTGACAGGGTGTTTCCAGAATTGGGCCCCGTGACGGGCCCGGCGATCGGTCAGGTCGGCGCGGGCTGAACCTGAAGCGCCTTCCCCGCCGACGTTCAGTCATGCAGCGGGAGTTGGACCACCAGCAGCTTTCCGGCCATGGTCACTCCGCCGTCCATGGCGATGGCGAGGCCGTCCGCGTAGACGTGCGGACCGTTGACCACGGGACCCGAGCTGTCGTCGCCCTCCTCCGTTCCGACCTCGCCCAGGAGGTACGGAATGGGGCTGTGACCATGGACGACGCGCTGTCCGCCGTACGTCGCGAGCAACTCGCGCACCGCCTGGGAGCCGCCCTCGTCCCGGAAGGCGAACCGCTTGGTGAGCTTGCGGAAGAGGTCCCAGCACTCGTCGGCGTCGTTACGCGTGAGAATGGCCGTGATCGTGTCGTTGACGTCCTCGATGCTGGATCCGTAGTCGAGGTAGGCCGTCGTGTCGGAGTGCATCAGCAGATGCCCGTCCTCCTCGACGACCGCGTCGAGCCGGGACATCCACTGGAGGTGGACGTCCTGGAGACGGTCCATGTCGGCCTTCTGGCCGCCGTTGAGCAGCCAGGCCGCCTGGAAGGTGGCGGTGCCCGCTCCGGAGTTGACGGGGGTGTCGGCGAACCGCTTGGCACCGATCAGCAGCAGCTCGTGGTTGCCCATCAGGGCCTTGCAGTAGCCGCCGGCCGCCGCCGCCTCGGCGGAAAGCCGCATGACGAGGTCGATGACGCCGATGCCGTCGGGGCCGCGGTCGGTGAAGTCGCCGAGGAACCACAGCCGGGCGTTGCCCGCGGCCCAGTTGCCTTCCGCGTCGATGAGGCCCTGCTCGCCGAGGGCGGCCAGCAGTTCGTCCAGGTAGCCGTGGACGTCGCCGACGACGAAGAGCGGGCCGCGGCCTTCGTCGGAGCGGGGCTCGGCGACCGTCTGCACCTGGACCGTGTCGCCGCGCCGGATGACCGGCAGGTCCCGCTCGGTCGGGGTGTAGCCCTCCGGCTGCTCGTCGCCCACGACGGCGTTGCCGGGGTGCGGGGCGCGGGGCGGCGCGGCGGTGTGCGGCGGGGCGGACGCGGCGGTCGGCGGGACGGGCGCGCCGGGTGCCGGGGGGTGCGGGTCCGTCGTGTGCGGCGGCACCGAGGAGGGGGGCGCCCCCTGCGCCTGCGGTGGCACGGGTGTCTGCGCGTACGGCGGAACCCGGAAGTCACGCAACGTCGCCGTCCGCACCACGGGTTCCTGACCGGCCCCCTGAGTCATCGACCCCTCCACCACCGTCGCGCCGCCGTACACCTGACGGGCCTTGCCTGGTAGAGGTGGTCCGCGGTGTCGTGCGCCCATCATAGGAATGCGGATCGATCTGTGTGACGCACCAGGGGTGGTGAATCCGGGCGCACGCACGGTTCACCGGCCGATTGGTCCGAAAAGAGGCGATCAATCCCCGCTGGGGGAGCGTGGCGCGCTGACCGTGGTGCGCGGTGGGCGGCGTTGCGAGGAGGTCCGGACGATGAGCTCCGTCGGTATGACCTGCTCCACCGGCCCGTCGTGCTCGACCCCTTCGATGGCGTCGATGAGGAGCTGGACGACGGCCGTGCCGATCCGGCGGGGCTTCAGCGAGAGCGTGGTGATCGGCGGCTCGGTGGCCGCGTACACGGTGGACTCGCTGCAGCAGACGAGCAGCAGGTCGTCGGGGACGCGCAGCCCGTAGCGGCGGGCCGCCGCGAGGAGGTCGGTTCCGTTGGGGTCGAAGAGCCCGTAGACCGCGTCGGGGCGGTCCGGGCGGGCGAGCAGCCGGTCGGCGGCGACCGCCCCCGCGCAGGGGTCGTGGGCCGGGTAGGACTCGTAGACGGGATCCTGGCCGACCCGCTCGCACCAGTGGAGGTAGGCGGTGGTGGAGAGCTGGGTGTAGGTGTCGGTGGTGTTGCCGGTCAGCAGGCCGATGCGGCGGGCCCCGGCGGCGGCGAGATGGTCGAGGAGGTCGAGTACGGCGGCCCGGTGGTCGTTGTCGACCCAGGCGGTGACGGGGAGTGTGCCGGCCGGGCGGCCGTCGGAGACGACGGGCAGTCCCTGGCGGACGAGTTCGGTGACGACCGGGTCCTGGTCGGAGGGGTCGATGACGACGGTTCCGTCGAGGGCGACGTTCGACCAGACGTCGTGCCGGGAGGTGGCGGGCAGGATGACGAGGGCGTAGCCGCGGGCCAGTGCCGCGGAGGTCGCGGCTCTCGCCATCTCCGCGAAGTACGCGAATTCGGTGAAGGTGAAAGGTTCATTCCCGTACGTGGTCACGGTCAGGCCGATCAGCCCCGACTTGCCCGTACGGAGGGTTCGGGCCGCGGCGGACGGGCGGTAGCCCAGGCGCTCGGCGACCTCGCGGACATGGCGGCGGGTGGCGTCCGGGAGCCTGCCCTTGCCGTTGAGCGCGTCGGAGACGGTCGTGATCGAGACTCCGGCCGCGGCGGCCACGTCACGGATCCCCGCCCGTCCTGGCCGGCCGCTGCGCCGGGGGGTCTCCGTCCGGCTCACCTGGTGCTTCCCTGCTGCTGTCATGGCGAGCCGATAGTAGGGCTCCGAGGGGTGGTCGGTCCGGTCGCATATGCGCACGTTGACAGGCACGTTTCTGCAAGGTCACATGCCATCAAATTCCTCTCAATGCAAGGCAGTTGAAGCTTACTGCATGCAGGTGTCAGGTGCGGGAGGGTGGCAGCCTGCTGAATGTGCGATGTCTCGAAGAGGTCTCAACTCACCACTTCGGGGGACGCGCGCCACGGCGCGAGCCACCGGCGCGCGCCGGAACGCGAAACACTCCCCCCGGGCAGGGGCCCGGGGGGACCGGGACGAGGTCCCATTCCCGGGCACTGCGGTCGATTTCCCGCTCGGCCATTCGCAGCGGAGGGCAATCCTCATAAGGTGTGCAGTATTGCTGTGAACGGACGGTCGAGGAGGACCTGCGGTGAGCGAGACGAGCCCCAAGCTGCGCGCCGAGCTGGACGGCGTTCCCGCCTATGTGCCGGGCAGGCCCGCGGCGGCCGGCGGACCGGTCGCGTACAAGCTGTCCTCCAACGAGAACCCCTATCCTCCGCTGCCGGGCGTCCTGGATTCGGCGCTCGCCGCCGCGGGGAACTTCAACCGCTACCCGGACATGGCGTGCACCGGCCTGATGAACGAGCTGGCCGGGCGTTTCGGTGTGCCCCTCGCGCACCTCGCCACCGGAACGGGGTCGGTGGGAGTGGCCCAGCAGCTGCTCCAGGCCACCTCGGGCCCCGGCGACGAGGTCATCTACGCCTGGCGGTCCTTCGAGGCGTACCCGATCATCACCCAGGTCAGCGGCGCGACCTCGGTCAAGGTGCCGTTGACCGAGGGGGATGTGCACGACCTCGACGCGATGGCGGAGGCGATCACCGACCGGACCCGGCTGATCTTCGTCTGCAACCCCAACAACCCCACCGGCACGGTGGTGCGCCGGGCCGAGCTGGAACGGTTCCTCGACCGGGTGCCGGGCGACGTGCTGGTGGTGCTGGACGAGGCGTACAAGGAGTTCATCCGCGACGCCGAGGTGCCCGACGGCATCGAGATCTACCGTGACCGGCCCAACGTGGCCGTGCTGCGGACCTTCTCCAAGGCGTACGGCCTGGCCGGGCTGCGGGTCGGCTTCGCGGTGGCGCACGAGCCGGTGGCCGCGGCGCTGCGCAAGACCGCCGTCCCCTTCGGCGTGAGCCAGCTCGCCCAGGATGCGGCGGTGGCCTCGCTCCGCGCGGAGGACGAGCTGCTGGGCCGGGTCGGGTCGCTGGTCGCCGAGCGGGCCCGGGTGAGCGCGGAGCTGGCGCGCCAGGGCTGGACGGTGCCGGAGTCGCAGGCCAACTTCGTCTGGCTCCGGCTCGGCGAGCGCACCGTCGACTTCGCGGGCGCCTGTGAGCGGGCCGGGGTCGTCGTCCGCCCGTTCGCGGGCGAGGGCGTACGGGTGACGATCGGCGAGACCGAGGGCAACGACCTGTTCCTCAAGACGGCGGAGGCGTTCCGCGCGGAGCTGTAGGGCCGCTCGGCGCACCGCCGCGCCCGGGTGGGGCCCCGGACCTCGAACGACGAGGTCCGGGGCCCTTCTGCATGGCGGAAGCCCGACGGCCCGAGTGCGGCGGGGCCGGCCGCGAGAGGCCGGTAGTACGGGGGTGGTGGCCGAAAGGGGTACCCCGGCGAAGGCTCCGAAAGTGTGTGCGCCATAATTGCTTGTGAATGTGAACGCGTTCACAAGCGTGCCCTGCTTCCTCCCGTAATCGGGCGGATCAAAGGGGCATAGTGCCGGTGTGACCACGGCGATGTAAGGAGACTGACGACGTGGACCTAGCTCTGGCGCCGGAAACACTGGCGCGATGGCAGTTCGGCATCACCACCGTCTACCACTTCCTCTTCGTCCCGCTGACGATCTCGCTCGCCGCGCTCACCGCCGGCCTGCAGACCGCCTGGGTGCGGACGGAGAAGGAGAAGTACCTCAGGGCGACCAAGTTCTGGGGCAAGCTGTTCCTGATCAACATCGCCATGGGCGTCGTCACGGGCATCGTCCAGGAGTTCCAGTTCGGTATGAACTGGTCCGACTACTCGCGCTTCGTCGGCGACATCTTCGGCGCTCCGCTCGCCTTCGAGGCGCTGATCGCCTTCTTCTTCGAGTCCACGTTCATCGGTCTGTGGATCTTCGGCTGGGACAAGCTGCCCAAGAAGGTCCACCTGGCCTGCATGTGGATGGTCTCGATCGGCACGATCCTCTCCGCCTACTTCATCCTGGCCGCCAACTCCTGGATGCAGCACCCGGTCGGCTACCGGATCAACGAGGAGCGCGGCCGCGCCGAGCTCACGGACTTCTGGCGGGTGCTCACCCAGGACACCGCGGTCACCCAGTTCTTCCACACCATCACGGCGGCGTTCCTGGTCGGCGGGGCCTTCATGGTCGGTATCGCCGCGTTCCACCTGGCGCGCAAGAAGCACATCCCCGTGATGCGGACCTCGCTGCGCCTGGGGCTGGTCACCGTCGTCATCGCCGGACTGCTCACCGCCGTCAGCGGCGACAGCCTCGCCAAGGTCATGTTCCGGCAGCAGCCGATGAAGATGGCCGCCGCCGAGGCCCTGTGGGACGGCCAGGAGCGGGCGCCCTTCTCGATATTCGCGTACGGGGACGTCAGCAAGGGCCACAACTCCGTGGAGATCTCGCTGCCCGGGGTGCTGTCCTTCCTCGCCAACAACGACCCGAACTCCTACGTCCCGGGCATCAACGACATCAACAAGGAGTCGCAGGAGAAGTACGGGCCCGGCGACTACCGGCCCAACATTCCGGTCGCGTTCTGGAGCTTCCGGTGGATGATCGGCTTCGGCATGGCCTCCTTCGGCCTCGGTCTCCTGGGCCTCTGGCTGACCCGGAAGAAGTTCCTGCTGCCACCGGCGCTGCGGACCGGTGAGGACGAGGTGCCGCATCTGGTCCTGTTCCGGAACAAGGCGCTGAGCCCGAAGCTCACCAAGCTCTACTGGCTCGTCGCGCTCTGGACCCTCCTCTTCCCGCTGATCGCCAACTCCTGGGGCTGGATCTTCACCGAGATGGGCCGCCAGCCGTGGGTGGTCTACGGAGTGCTGGAGACGCGCGCCGGGGTCTCCCCCGGTGTCTCGCAGGGCGAGGTCATCACCTCGATGATCGTCTTCACCCTGCTTTACGCGGTGCTCGCCGTGATCGAGGTGAAGCTGCTCGTGAAGTACATCAAGGCCGGGCCGCCGGAACTCTCCGACGACGACCTCAACCCGCCCACGAAGATCGGCGGCCACGACGAAGAAGACGCCGACCGGCCGATGGCCTTCTCGTACTGAGCACAGGAGCTGAGAGATGGAACTCCACGACGTCTGGTTCGTGCTCATCGCCGTCCTCTGGACCGGCTACTTCTTCCTGGAGGGGTTCGACTTCGGTATCGGGGTCCTCACCAAACTGCTGGCCCGCGACCGCAAGGAGAAGCGGGTCCTGATCAACACGATCGGGCCCGTCTGGGACGGCAACGAGGTCTGGCTGCTCACTGCGGGCGGTGCGACCTTCGCCGCCTTCCCCGAGTGGTACGCCACCCTCTTCTCCGGCTTCTACCTGCCGCTGCTGATCATCCTGTTCTGCCTGATCGTGCGGGGCGTCGCCTTCGAGTACCGCGCCAAGCGGCCCGAGGAGCGCTGGCAGACCAACTGGGAGACCGCGATCTTCTGGACCTCCCTGATCCCCGCCGTGCTGTGGGGCGTGGCGTTCGGGAACATCGTGCGGGGCGTGAAGATCGACGCCGACATGGAGTACGTCGGCAGCTTCTGGGATCTCCTCAACCCGTACGCGATCCTCGGCGGCCTCGTCACGCTCACCCTCTTCACCTTCCACGGAACGGTGTTCGCCGGCCTCAAGACGGCGGGCGACATCCGGGTCCGGGCCCGTGCCCTGGCACTGAAGCTGGGACCCGTCACCGCGCTCCTCGCGCTGGGCTTCCTGCTCTGGACCCAGGCCGACAACGGGGACGGCTGGAGCCTGGGGGCCCTGATCGTGGCGGCGGTGTCGCTGCTGGCGGCGATCGGAGCCGTCGCCAAGGGGCGTGAGGGCTGGTCGTTCGCGTTCTCGGGCGTGACGATCGCGGCAGCGGTCGCGATGCTCTTCCTGACGCTCTTCCCGAACGTCATGCCGTCCTCGCTGAACGACGCCTGGAGCCTCACGGTCACCAACGCCTCGTCCAGCCCGTACACGCTCACGATCATGACCTGGTGTGCGGGCATCGCCACGCCCATCGTGCTGCTCTACCAGAGCTGGACCTACTGGGTCTTCCGTAAGCGCATCGGCACCCAGCACATCGCCGACGCGCACTGATTCCGGTGGCTGCCGCGGGCTCCGCAGAGCCCGCGGCAGCTCCCGGCCCCGCAGAGCTCACCGACCCCGCCGGGGGGATGTTTCACGTGAAACCGATCGATCCGCGTCTGCTCCGCCACGCACGGGCCACCCGCCTCTTCCTGGCGGCCGTGGTGGCTCTCGGCCTGGTCGGCGCCCTGCTGGTGATCGCCCAGGCGATGCTCATCGCCGAGATCGTGGTGGGCGGTTTCGAGAACGGGCTCACGGTCACCGAACTGCGTACCCCTCTGCTTCTCCTCGCGGCGGTGGCGCTCGGCCGGGCCCTGGTCGCCTGGCTCACCGAGCTCGCCGCCCATCGCGCCAGCGCGGCCGTCAAGTCCGAACTGCGCGGCCGGCTCCTGCAACGGGCCGCACGGCTGGGCCCGGACTGGCTGAGCGGTCAGCGCACCGGTTCGCTGGTCGCGCTGGCGACCCGGGGGATCGACGCGCTCGACGACTACTTCGCCCGCTATCTCCCGCAGCTCGGTCTCGCGGTCGTCGTGCCGGTGGCGGTGCTCGCCCGGATCGTCACGGAGGACTGGGTCTCGGCGGCGATCATCGTCGTCACCCTGCCGCTCATCCCGCTCTTCATGATCCTGATCGGCTGGGCCACCCAGTCCCGCATGGACCGGCAGTGGCGGCTGCTGTCGCGGCTCTCCGGGCACTTCCTGGACGTCGTCGCGGGGCTGCCGACCCTGAAGGTCTTCGGGCGGGCCAAGGCCCAGGCCGAGTCGATCCGCACGATCACGTCCGACTACCGCCGGGCGACCCTGCGTACCCTGCGGATCGCCTTCCTCTCCTCCTTCGCGCTGGAACTGCTGGCGACTCTCTCGGTGGCCCTCGTCGCCGTCACCATCGGCATGCGGCTCGTCCACGGCGAACTCGACCTCTACACCGGCCTGGTGGTCCTGATCCTGGCCCCGGAGGCGTATCTGCCGATCCGCCAGGTCGGGGCGCAGTACCACGCGGCGGCCGAGGGGCTCTCGGCCGCCGAGGAGATCTTCGCGGTCCTGGAGACCGAACCCCGGACCTCGGGCACCGAGGACGTCCCGGACACGCTGCGCCTGGAACTGGCGGATGTGACCGTACGCCACGAGGGCCGCGCCGAGCCGTCCCTGGACGCCGCGTCGCTCACCGTGGAGCCGGGGGAGACCGTCGCCCTGGTCGGCCCGAGCGGCGTCGGCAAGTCCACCCTGCTGAACGTGATCCTCGGGTTCGCCCGGCCCGACGAGGGGCACGTGCGGATCGGGGGGCGGGACCTCGCGGACCTGGACCCCGAACGCTGGCGGAGCCGCATCGCCTGGGTCCCCCAGCGCCCCCACCTCTTCGCGGGCACGATCGCCGAGAACGTCCGCCTCGCCCGGCCCGACGCCGACGACGAGGCGGTCGTCGCGGCGCTGCGGGACGCGGGCGCGTACGACTTCACGGCCGCGCTGCCCGACGGCGTGCTCACCGTGCTCGGGGAGGACGGGGCCGGGCTCTCCGCGGGCCAGCGCCAGCGCATCGCCCTCGCCCGCGCGTTCCTCGCCGACCGGCCGCTCCTGCTGCTGGACGAGCCGACCGCGAGCCTGGACGGCGAGAGCGAGGCGGGCATCGTCGACGCCGTACGGAGGCTGGCCGCCGGGCGCACCGTGCTGCTGGTCGTCCACCGGCCGGCGCTGCTGGCGGTCGCCGACCGGGTGGTGGCGCTGGAGCCGCGCACCGACGCCGGTACGGAGGCGTCCGGGGAGCCGGTCGCGGGTCCGGTGGCCCCGGGCCCCGCCGTCCCGGAGCCTCTCGCCGGCGGTGAAACGCCGACCGCCCGACCCCTGGATTCCCTCGGCTCCCCCGCGCCGGCCGGGACCCGCCCGGGACGGGTGCTCGCGCGGGTCCGCGCGTCGGCCGGGGACCGGCGCGGACAGCTGGCCCTGGCCCTGCTGCTGGGCAGTCTGGCGGTCGGGTCGGCCGTGGGGCTCATGGCCGTCTCCGGCTGGCTGATCTCCCGCGCCTCCGAACAGCCGCCGGTCATGTACTTGATGATGGCGGTCACCGCGACCCGGGCGTTCGGCATCGGGCGGGCCGTCTTCCGCTACGCCGAGCGGCTCGTCTCGCACGACGCCGTGCTGAAGCTCCTCGCCCAGCTGCGCGTCGCCGTCTACCGGGGCCTCGAACGCGTCGCCCCCGCAGGTCTGCGCACCACCCGGCGCGGGGACCTGCTGTCGCGCCTCGTCGCGGATGTGGACGCGCTCCAGGACTACTGGCTGCGCTGGCTGCTGCCCGCCGCCACCGCCGTCGTGGTGGGAACCGCCGCCGCCGGGTTCACCGGCTGGCTGCTCCCCGAGGCGGGCGTGATCCTCGCGGCCGGCCTGCTGCTCGCCGGGGTCGGCGTCCCGCTCCTCAGTGGCGTCTGCGCCCGCCGTACGGAGCGTCAGCTCGCACCCGCCCGCGCCACCCTGGCCACCCGGGTCACCGACCTGCTCGGCGGCACCGCCGAACTGACCGTCGCGGGTGCCCTGCCCGCCCGGCAGGAGCAACTGCGCGCGGCCGACACCCTCCTGACCCGGATCGCCTCGCGGGCGGCCGCCGCGACGGCGCTGGGCGGCGGGCTGTCCGCCCTGGTCTGCGGGCTCACCGTGGTGGCCGCCGCGGCCGTCGCGGTCCCGGCCGTCCACGACGGACGGCTCTCCGGGGTCGCGCTCGCCGTGGTGGTGCTGACCCCGCTCGCCGCGTTCGAAGCCGTCGCCGGGCTGCCGCTCGCCGTGCAGTACCGCCAGCGCGTCGCCCGCAGCGCGGAGCGGGTGTTCGAGGTGCTGGACGCCCCCGTACCCGTACAGGAGCCCCGGACCCCGGCCGAGGAGCCCGGCTCGCCCTTCCCCCTGGAGGTGCGGGGGCTGAGCGCCCGCTACCCGGGGGCCGGGCACGACGCGCTGGCCTCCCTCGACCTGACGTTGACGCGAGGGCGGCGCATCGCGGTCGTGGGACCCTCCGGCTCGGGCAAAACGACGCTCGCCCAGGTCCTGCTGCGCTTCCTGGACGCCTCCTCGGGAACGTACCGGCTCGGCGGCGTCGAGGCGTCCGCCCTGGACTCGGACACGGTCCGGCGCTCGGTCGGGCTGTGCGCCCAGGACGCCCACGTCTTCGACAGCACGATCCGTGAGAACCTGCGCCTGGCCCGGCCCGGAGCGACCGACGCCGAACTGCGCGACGCGCTCTCCCGGGCCCGGCTGCTGGACTGGGTGCGGGCCCTGCCGGAGGGCCTCGACACGGCCGTCGGCGAGCACGGGGCCCGGCTCTCCGGCGGACAGCGCCAGCGCCTCTCCCTGGCCCGCGCGCTGCTCGCCGACTTCCCCGTACTCGTCCTGGACGAGCCCGCCGAGCACCTCGACCTGCCGACCGCCGACGCCCTCACCGCCGACCTGCTGGCGGCGACCCGGGGCCGCGCGACGGTCCTGATCACCCACCGGCTGACCGGCCTGGAGACGGTCGACGAGGTGCTGGTGCTGGATGCGGGCCGGGTCGTGCAGCGCGGACCGTACGCCGGACTCGCCGCCGAGGACGGGCCGCTGCGCCGCATGCTGGAGCGCGAACGGGAAACGGCGGGGGCCGGGGTGTAGGGCGGGAGGGACACAACGGCACCGGGGGACGGGAGTGGCGGCGCCGACACTCCCGTCCCCCGGCACATTTCCAACTTTCGCCCTGTATCAGCACTTATTAGGCTCAGGTCATGGCAGAGCCCGACCCGAAGGACTCCCTCGACGCCGCCACCCGGGCGACCCGCGGCCTCCAGGGGCTGTCCGCCGAGCTGACCGCGCGGGTGCCGCAGCTCCTGGAGGCGATGCGGTCCGTCGGCGCGGGGCTGGAACTGCACTCCACCCTGGACCGGATCTGCGAGACGGCCGCCGAGCTGACCCACGCCCGGTACGCGGCCATCGGCGTCGTCGACGAACTGGGCGAGGGGCTGTCGGACTTCGTCACCCACGGTGTTCCGCAGGACGTCGCCGAGCGGATCGGGCGGCGGCCCGACGGCCACCGGGGCCTGCTCGGCGCGCTGATCCACGATCCCGCCCCGGTCCGGCTGGCCGATCTGTCCACCGACCCGAGGTCCGCCGGGTTCCCGCCGGGGCATCCCCGGATGCGCTCCTTCCTCGGGGTGCCCATCAGGGTCCAGGGGGAGATCTTCGGCAACCTGTACCTCACCGAGAAGCACGGCGGCGCGGAGTTCGGCGACTACGACCTCCACATGGTCCGGGTGCTCGCCGCGGAGGCCGGCATCGCCATCGGCAACGCCCGGCTGTACGAGGCGGCGCGGCAGCGGGAGCACTGGATCGACGGATCGGTCGCGGTCACGACGGCGCTCCTGTCGGGCGGGGACGCGGACGAGGCCCTGTCCGTCGTCGCCGAACACGCCCGTCGGCTCGCCGATGCCGCGGCCGGGATCGTGCTGCTGCCCGCCGAGGAGGGCGGTCTGGAGATCGCCGCCGTGTCGTCCGGCGAGTCCTCGGCCCTGCTCGGTGTGATCGTCCCGGCCCGGAGCGCGGTGGTGGCGAAACTCCTCGCGGGTGAGGCGGTGTTCATCGACGACTCTGCCTCCGACGGCCGGATGGTGACGCGGCTGGCCGACCGGTTCGGCCCCAGCATGCTGCTGCCTCTCCAGAGCGGCGGCCGGGTGCTCGGTGCGCTGGCCACTCCCCGTTCCCGGGGCGCGCGTGCCTTCACGGAGGCCGAGCGGACGCTCGCCACGCAGTTCGCCTCCCAGGCGGCGCTCGCGCTGATGATGGCCGAGGCGCAGCGGGACCGGGAGCGGCTCGCGGTGTACGAGGACCGCGACCGGATCGCCCGCGACCTCCACGACCTGGTCATCCAGCGGCTGTTCGCCACGGGGATGATGCTCGAGAGCGCTCAGCGCGGACCGGTGGGGCCCGACGTGCGGACCGGTGTCGGCCGGGCGGTCGACGAGCTGGACGTGACGATCCAGGAGATCCGTACGGCCATCTTCGCGCTCCAGCAGGAGCCGGCCGAAGCCCCGGCGGGCCTGCGCACCCGCGTCCTGCGGGAGATCAACATGGCGGCCGTCCCGCTCGGCTTCAAGCCCTCGCACCGCTTCCTGGGCCCGGTCGACTCGCTCGTCGGAGAGCTGACCGGCAAGAACCTGGTGGCCGCGTTGCGCGAGGCCCTTTCCAACGCGTTCCGGCACGCGGAGGGCGCGCTGATCGACGTGGTCGTCGACGCGACGGTGACGCTGCCGGACGGGCGGGCCGCGGTGCGGCTCTCGGTCGCCGACGACGGGGTGGGGATTCCGGAGGGCGGCCGCCGCAGCGGACTGCGCAATCTGGCCCGCCGGGCCGAGTCCCTGGGCGGGTCGAGCCGGATCGAGCCGGGCATCGGGGAGGGCGGCGGCGGTACGACGGTGGTGTGGGAGGCGCCGCTGTGAGGGGCGCCTCCCGGTGGCGAGCGTCTCCCGGTGTGAGGGGAGTCTTCCGGCGTGAGGGGCGCCTCCGGGTGGGGAGCGTCCTTCGGTGGGGGAGGAGCCTTCCGGCGGGGAGCCTCCCCGCTGTGCCGAAAGGTTTCAGCAGGGCTCGGTGCGACCCTGGGCGCGGGCGGCGAGGATCCGCTCGATGACGAGCGCCACCCCGTCCTCCTCGTTGGTCGCCGTCCGGCCCGTGGCGGCGGCCAGCGCGTCCGGGTGGGCGTTGCCCATGGCGAAGGAGGCGCCGGCCCAGCCGAGCATCTCGATGTCGTTGGGCATGTCGCCGAAGGCGACCACCTCGGCGGGCGCGATGCCGCGCTCGGCACAGCAGGCGGCGAGCGTCGTGGCCTTGGAGACGCCGAGACCGCTGACCTCCAGCAGCGCGGACGGGCTGGAGCGGGTGATGGACGCCCGGTCGCCGGCCGTCGTACGGGCCAGGTCGAGGAAGGCGTCGGGCGCCAGCTCGGTGTGGTGGGCCAGCAGCTTGAGTACGGGCGCGCCGACGCCCGGGGCGTCCTCGTGCAGCAGCTTCTCGGCGACGGCCACCGAGGCTCCCGGGTCCAGGTGGAACGGCGGGTAGGCCGGTTCGTAGTTGATCCCGGTGGTCATCTCGACGGCGAAGGAAGTGCCGGGGGCCGCCTCGCGCAGGGTGCGCACGACGTGTAGGGCGGCGTCGCGCTCCAGCGCCCGTACGGAGAGGAGGCCGCCCTCCGTCCGCAGATCGGTGACCACGGCGCCGTTGGCGCAGATGGCCGTGCCGTGGCTCTGGACGTGGGTCCGTACGACGTCCATCCACCGGGCCGGCCGGCCGGTGACGAAGAAGACCTCGATCCCGGCCTCCTCCGCCGCCGCGAGGGCCGCGACGGTGCGCGCGGACAGCGTCTTGTCGTCGCGCAGCAGGGTGCCGTCGAGGTCGGTGGCGATCAGCCGGGTCACGGCGGGAAGAGGCGTATCGGTCACTGGGGTCACCGGGCCATTCTCGCCCACGAGGGTGCACGGGCGTGCGAAGGGGCGCACATCTGAGTGGGCGGTGGCCTCGATCTGCGAAAAAGCCCTCGGGCATATGCCACTGCCACGGGTGTTCGTGGAGGAGCCGGATCTCCACACGGCGTGCCCGTGCGACCACGCCGGTTCCGGCGCACCGGCCGCCGGCCCGCGGCGGTACGCGAGATCGCCCGGGACCTTCCGGTCCCGGGCGATCGGCACTGCGGGCAGCGCACGGTCAGGGACGCCGCGGCGGCCCGAGGAGGGGAGTGCGGACGGGGGCGGCGAGTCCGACGAAGACCACCATCTCGTGGCCGCCGGGGTTGGTCTGCACCGGGACGTCACGCCAGTTGTTGGCCAGCCAGACGTTCCCGGAGGGGTCGATCTGGACGGCGGTGTTCCGCTCCAGCCCGTCGCTGGTGTAGCCGGTGTCCGCCGGCGAGATCGGATCGCCCGTACGCAGGCCGGGCGGGCACGCCGATACGCGGGCGCCGCACAGGTTGGCCACGCGGTGGCCGCCGAAGTTGGCCACCCAGACGGTGTCGTCGCCGTCGACGGCGATCCCCCAGGGCAGGAACAGGCCGTCGTTGACGAACGGCTTCGCGGGGGTGGAGCCGTCGGGACGGACCAGGGTGACGGAGGCGTCGACATGGCGGGTGACGATGTCCTCGACCGCCTCGGCGACCATGGCGGGGGTGGTGCCTTCGCAGGGCGTGACCACCGCTCCCCCGTTGGCCACCCACACGTTGCCCAGAGTGTCCGAGGCGATGCCCATGGGCCGCTTGATGCCGCCGCCGGTGACCGAGCGCAGGGGCTCTCCCTGCGGGGACATCAGCATCACGCTGTCGCTGCCGTTCCCGGTCACCCAGGCCCGTCCCCGCGTGTCCACCGTGATGCCGAAGGGCTTGACGAGACTGTCGCCGCCCGGCGCGATGTTCCGGGCCCGTGCGGCGTTCCCGTGCGGGATCCTGGTGACGCTCCGGCCGCCGCAGTTGGCGATCCAGACGTTCCCCTCGCGGTCCGAGACGGTTCCCTGGGGCTGGACGATGTCGCCGAAGCGCCAGCCCCCGGGCGGCGAGAGGGGCCGGCCCTCGGCGGTGAACTGCGAGACGCTGCGGTAGAGGAGGCTCGCGTCGAGAGGGCAGCCGGTGCCCTGGAACCCGAAGTTGGCCGCCCATACCCGGCCCTCGGGGTCGATGGCGGCGCCGAAGCCCGCTCCGTACAGCCCGCCGCCCCGGTAGGGGGCGCCGGGGATGTCCCGGCCCGTCGGAGTGAGCCGGGACAGGATGCGGGAGCCGCAGGCGGGCTGCAGGGGATCGGGGTTGAACGCGTAGTTGTTGACGATCCAGGCCGTGCCCTCCGCGTCGAACGCGACGTTCCCCGGGCCGTCCAGCTCGTGGCCGTTGCCCACGTAGCGCAGCGCGATGGTCCAGGCGTCGGGCGCCTCGGTCAGCCGGGGCCGGTAGGTGTTCCGGCCCTGTCCCAGGGCGAACAGCTCGGCGGGGCGGCTGCCGGGGAGCCGGGCGATGTCCGCGACCGCCTGGAAGGTCTCCTTCGGCGCCTGCGCCCCGGGGCGCGCGGCCAGGGCGAAGAGGCTCTCGCAGGTCTGTCCCGCGGTACAGCCGGACAGGATGTCGGCCAGCGTGTTGAAGGCGCGCAGGCTGGAGGTCCGGTCGCCGTTCGGGGCGGTGGAGAGCACCTCGGCCGCCGAGCCGTCGCCGATGTCCGCGAGGTTGTGCGAGACGGCGGCGGCGTTCTGCAGTCCGGGCCGGCTGCCCGCCACCTCACCGCGCCGGGTGAACTGCGCCATCGCGAAGCCCGCCGCGACCGTGGTGCGCTCGTTGAGCACGACCTTGCCGTGGCGCTTTCCCCTGTCGAGCATCGCGACCAGCCGGACCGGCCGCACGCGGTGCCCGGTCCGGTGGTGCGGATGGCCGGCGGGGCCCGCGTCGGCGGTCAGGTACAGCACGGCGTCCGGGCTGTCGGGTGCGCGGTACGACAGGGTGAAGCGGCCCTGGGCGTCGCTGCGGGTACGGGCCAGCGGGCGGGCGCCGGCCCCGGGGCGGTCGCCGGCCCGGAGCAGCGTCACCTCGGCGGCGGCGATGGGCCGGTCACCGCTGCGGACGACGCCCCGCTCCTTCACCACGCGGTGTCCGGCCGGTTGCACCACTCCGTGTCCGGCCGGTGGTCCGCCGGGGGGTCCTCCTGGGCCGGAGGCCCCGACCGTGAGGCCGGCCAGAACGGCGGTGAGCAGGGCGGCTCTACGAAGACGCACGGTAGGTGCCTTCCGGGGCGGGGACGGGGGGCCGCCGGTTGCCCGCGGTCGGGTCGCAGCGACCGGGCGGCGACGCACACGGTGGCAGAGGAGGGGGACGCATCCGGGCCAGGCGTCCCCGCTCGACGTCGGTGCTACCCGTTCAGGTGACCGGAGGGGGCCAGACGGCGTCGAGGCGGCCCGTCCTCCCTGTGGACGCCCACCACCGCCGCTTCCTCTCCTCCATGGCCGGGTGGTCCACATGGCTCGGTGGTCCGCGTGGCCGGGTGGTCCGCATGGCTCGGTGGTCCGCCCGCCTCTTCCCTTCCCGGGCCGGGCGCTCAGCCCGGTTCGGTATGCCCAGGACTCCACGGCGGCGGCCTCCGGAGGGCGGCCGGAGCTGCCGCCCGGCGCTCCTCCGGCGGCGTCTCCCCGGCCGCGAGGGCCCGCGTATCGTCGGGGTCATGCGTCTGAGTACCGTGATCCTCCCCATCCACCGGTGGGCCGAAGGACAGAAGACCTGGCGGCAGGCCGAAGACCTCGGCTTCCACACCGCGTACACCTACGACCACCTGTCCTGGCGCACCTTCCGGGACGGTCCGTGGTTCGGCGCGATCCCGACGCTCACGGCCGCGGCGACGGTGACGCGGAGCATGCGTCTGGGCACCCTCGTCACGTCGCCCAACTTCCGCCATCCGGTCACGCTGGCCAAGGAGCTGATCTCCCTGGACGACATCTCGGGCGGCCGGATCACCCTCGGCATCGGCGCCGGCGGCAACGGCTTCGACGCGACCGCGCTGGGCCAGGAGGCCTGGACCCCGCGCGAACGCGCCGACCGGTTCGCCGAGTTCGTACCGCTCCTGGACCGCCTGCTCACCGAGGACGCGGTGACCGAGCGCGGGACCCACTACACCGCGGACGAGGCCCGCAACATCCCCGGCTGTGTCCAGCGGCCCCGGCTGCCCTTCGCGGTCGCCGCGACCGGGCCGCGCGGGCTGAAGCTCGCCGCCCGCCACGGACAGGCGTGGGTCACCACCGGCGACCCGAAACTGTACGAGAACGGCACCCCGGAGGAGTCGCGGGCCGCGCTGCGCGCGCAGAGCGAGAAGTTCACGGCGGCCTGCGCGGAGATCGGCCGGGACGCCTCCGAGCCGGACCGCGTCCTGCTGACCGGCTTCACCCCGGACCGCACCGCCCCGCTGGCGTCCGTGGACGCGTTCGTCGACTTCGCGGGCCGCCACGCGGAGCTGGGCTTCACGGAGATCGTCGTCCACGCCCCGATCCCGGACTCGGTCTTCGACGTCGACCCGAAGGTCTTCGAGCGCATCGCCACCGAGGCGCCCGCGCAACTGGCGTAGGTCCGGCGTTCCGCCCAGGAGCGCGGTGGCCGGCGCGGGTCCGGCGGCTCCCGCTGCCCGGCTCCTCAGCCGCGCAGGAGCAGGAACGCGGGCGGTACGGCGTCGGCGAGCCAGACGCCGTTGGCGCTGACGCGGAAGACATGCCCGGCACGGTGCATCCCGCCCGCGTCCACGGTGAGGACGAGGGGGCGCCCGCGGCGGGCGCCGACCCGGGTGGCCGTCTCCCGGTCGGGGGACAGGTGCACGTGGTGGCGGGCCATGGGGCGCAGGCCCTCGGCCCGGATCGCGTCCATCACCCGGGCGACCGTGCCGTGGTAGAGGTGCGCGGGCGGTTCGGCCGGCGGCAGGTCCAGGTCCACGGCGACGGTGTGGCCCTGATGGGCACGGATGCGATCGCCGTCCACGCCGCCCGCGCCACCGCTCTCGACGGCGAAGCGGCGCTTGTCGTTGGTGGCGACCGCGTGGTCGAGCTCGGCGCGGGTGAGGGGGAAGCCGTGCCGGGCCGCGGCCCGCAGCAGATCGTCGACCGGAACCCAGCCGTTCTCGTCGAGGGTGAGGCCGATGCGCTCCGGCTGGTGCCGCAGATGTTTCGAGAGGTACTTGGACACCGTGACGGTGCGACGTTCGTCCATCGCGCCAGAGTGCCCGTGCGCGGTTCATCGGTGCATCCGGATTTCTTACAGGCTTCTTTTCGTCTTTCTTCGTACCGATGTTTGATCCACAACCAACTCGACTTATCCACAGGCTATTTGACGAAACTGTGGACAACAGGCAGGCGATTCAACCCGTTTCGTCAACTTTCGTGACTCTTGTGTGAGATGAGGCGAGCGCATCCAAGGTGCGTGCCTGCACCTCGCGTTCGGCGGCCGCCGCGATGAACGCCGCCACCTGGTCGGGGCCGACCAGCGCCTGCACGGCCTGGGTTGTCCGGCGTGGCAGGAGCACCGGACGCGTCTCGCTCCCCTCGATGACGCTCTCCTCGGCGCCGAGGTGGTGGTGCAGGTGCCGGGTCGCGAACATCTGCATGGCGCGGGCCAGTTCGGCGTCCACCGTCTGCTGGGCGAGCGGCCGCAGCCGTCGGACCAGCGATGCTGCCTCGGCCGCGTCCGCGTCGGTGGGCGGGCGATGACCGAGGTAGCGGGCGAAGACGTGCTCGGTGGTGAACTCCAGGAAACGGGAGGCTATGTGCTCCACCTGTCCGCGAAGCTCCCGCAGATGACCGGAGATTGCCGTCAGCGGGACCCCAGCGGCATGCAACTCAACTGCTACCGACAGCTCTTGGGGACTGGGCACGAGGAACTCGTCGTCCCGGCCGGGGACGCGTTCCAGCACGCCGAGCGCCACGGCCTCCGCTATCGCCTCGTCGTCCTGTGCGCCGCCGAACTTCGCGTCCAGCTCCGTTCGGGTGATCCGGTCCGCCTCCTCGTCCGTCCACGGCCCCTGCACCTCCGCGACGAGGCCGAGCACCCCGCCGAGCCCCCGCCCCGCGTCCCACGCCTCCAGCAGCTCCTTGATGCTGGCGAGGGTGTAGCCCCGGTCGAGGAGGTCCGCGATCTGCCGCAGCCTGGCCAGATGGGCCTCCCGGTACACGTTGGCCCGTCCGCGCCGCTCGGGCGTCGGGAGCAGCCCCCGGTCCTGATAGGCGCGGATCGTGCGCACCGTGGCGCCGCTGGCGTGCGCCAGGTCCTCGATCCGGTACTCGGCGGCCGCTGCCCCGGCCCCGGTCACAGCGGCGGCTTCATCCGGGCGAGGGCACGCAGCGCCCCCGGACTCAGCCGGGACAGCAGCCGGGCGCCGCGCGCCTCCGGGGTCACCGGGACCACGGCCTGGTTGCGCACGACGGCCCGCAGGACGGCGTCGGCGACCTTCTCCGGCGGGTAGTTGCGCCGTCCGTAGAGCCGGCTCGTCCGCTTCTGCAGCCGCTCCTCCTCCGCCGCGTCGGTCCCCGCGAACCGGGCGGTGGCGGTGATGTTGGTGTTGACGATGCCGGGGCATATCGCGCTCACGCCGATCGACTTCTCCGCCAACTCGGCCCGCAGGCACTCGCTGAGCATCAGCACGGCCGCCTTCGACGTGCTGTACGCGGGCAGTGCCCGGGAGGGCTGGAAGGCCGCTGCCGAAGCGGTGTTGACGATATGGCCGCCCTGGCCGCGGTCCGCCATCTGCCGGCCGAAGAACCGGCAGCCGTGGATGACCCCCCACAGATTGACGTCGAGGACCTTCTTCCACTCCTCGCTGGTGGTGTCCAGGAAGGAGCCGGAGAGCCCGATCCCGGCGTTGTTGACCAGGACGTCGACGATTCCGTACGTGGCGGCGACCCGGGCGGCGAGCTTCTCCATCGCGGCCTCGTCGCTGACGTCCACGGCTTCGCCCCAGGCCGCGGGGGCCCCGATCAGCCGTGCCATCTCCGCGGTGCGGGCGGCGCCCTCCGCATCGCGGTCCACGGCCACGATCCGGGCGCCGGCCTCGGCGAAGGCGAACGCCGTGGCCCGCCCGATCCCGGAGGCCGCGCCCGTCACCAGGACCAGCTGACCGCCGAACCGCTCCGCGTAGGGTCCCTGGGCCACCGTCTGCTGCACGGGCCCGCCGTCCCGCGCCGCGGACTCGTTCGCGGTGACGAACTCGTCGATCCAGGAGGCGAGCTGGTCCGGCCGGGTGCGGGGCACCCAGTGCTTGGCCGGCAGTGAGCGGCGTACCAGCGCGGGAACCCAGTCCTCCAGGCCGTCGTAGAGCCGTTCGGAGAGGAAGGAGTCACCGGTCGGGGTGATCAGCTGGACCGGTGCGTGGGCGTAGGCGTCCGGGCGGGGCCTGCTCAGCCGGGCGCGGACGTTGTCGCGGTAGAGCCAGGCGCCGTGCGCCGCGTCGTCGGGGAGGGAGGCGGTGGGGTAGTCGCCCGCGGGCACCTTCTCCAGCCGCTCCAGGATCCCCGGCCAGCGTTTGCCGAGCGGTCCGCGCCAGGCGAGCTCCGGCAGGACGGGGGTGTGGAGCATGTACACGTACCAGGACTTCGCGCCCTGGCCGAGCAGCTGGCCCACCTTGCGCGGGGTGGGGCGGGCCATCCGGCGCTTGATCCAGTGCCCGAAGTGGTCGAGGGACGGCCCGGACATCGAGGTGAAGGAGGCGATCCTGCCCTCGGTCCGGCCGACCGTGACGAACTCCCAGGACTGGACGGAACCCCAGTCGTGACCGACCACGTGCACCGGCCGGTCCGGGCTGACGGTGTCGATCACGGCGAGGAAGTCGTCGGTCAGCTTCTCCAGGGTGAAGCCGCCGCGCAGCGGCTTCGGGGCGGTGGACCGGCCGTGGCCCCGTACGTCGTACAGCACCACGTGCCAGTGCTCGGCCAGCCGCACGGCGACGTCCGACCAGACCTCCTTGCTGTCCGGATAGCCGTGGACCAGCACCACGGTCGGCCGTTCCGCGTCGCCCAGCTCGGCGACGCACAGCTCGACGCCTCCCGTACGCACGGTCCGCTCACGCGCCTGAGACAGATTCACGCCGCCACCTTCTCCTCGGCCCAGCGCCGCACATGCGGCAGATCGTCGTCCAGCCAGAAGGCGCTCTGCTCGGGGTCCTTGGAGTCGGTGACGACCAGGATCTCCTCAAACTTCGCGCCCGTACCCCGGAATCCGAGGTGGGGTTCGACCGCCCACAGGCCCGGCTGCGGCGGGTGGTCGGAGAAGCGGTAGGGGCTCCACAGTGGTGACCAGCCGTCCCGGTGGCCGTGCAGCGCGTCGCTCACCAGTCCTTTGAGCGCCTGGGTGCCGAAGCCGAACACCTGCGGGGACCAGCGGCGTTCGGTGACGCGGTCGATCTTGTGGGCGATCACGCCGAAGGGATAGGCCCGGTGCCGGTTCGCGTATCCCTGCGCGGTCATGAGGCGTTCGACGTCCTCGTAGATCTCGCGCAGCGGACGGCGCTCGCGCACCTCCCGCAGGATGAGCTCGCGATGGGCCTCCAGGTCGGCCAGCAGCCGGTCGTGCAGCGGACTGAGGCCGAGGCACCCGGAATACCCCACATCGGCGGTGAACCCCTTGTACACCGGGGCCATGTCGAGGATGAACGGCATGCCCGGCTCCAGCTTCCGGTTGGTCGGGAAGAACTGCAGCGGCACCTTGAAACCGGCGAACGCCGTACGGTCCCCGAACCAGGCGAACGGGAGATGGAACCAGTCGCGCACACCGCGCTCGCGCAGCCACACACGCTGCATCCGGGCCGCCTCGCGCTCGGTCATCCCCGAGCGCAACTGGCCGGCGACCGCCTCCGCGCAGGCGTAGGCGAGGCGCTGGACCTCTCTGAACCCCCGCAGCTCCGGGGTGTTCACATCGTGCACTGCCTTGGCCAAGCCGGTCATGCCACCGTCCGTTCCCTGCCGTGTGCGGTACGTGCCCGTAACGTGACACTGATGAATGTGACAATGTCCGGCGGCTGCGTCAAGAGGTGTGCACGGCCTGGGGAAAACCCCGGCTCCGCGGTGGATCCCCGGCGCCTCCCCTACGGGCGTGTACGCCTGGAGTCTGACGCCGATCCAGCCGTCAGGGCTGACGACCGCTGTGGTTCGCGCCACTAACGTCGGTCCCGTGACAGCCGTAATCGCCACCGAAGCCCTGAGCATGCGGTTCCCCCGGGTGACCGCGCTTGACCGGCTCACGTTGGACATCGGACCGGGTGTGACCGGTCTGGTGGGTTCCAACGGAGCCGGCAAGTCCACACTGATCAAGATCCTGCTGGGTCTGTCCCCCGCCACCGAAGGCCGGGCCGCGGTGCTCGGGCTCGACGTCGCGACCAGCGGCGCCGCCATCCGGGAACGGGTGGGGTACATGCCCGAGCACGACTGCCTGCCGCCCGACGTCTCCGCGACCGAGTTCGTCGTGCACATGGCGCGCATGTCGGGGCTGCCGCCCACGGCGGCCCGCGAGCGCACGGCCGACACCCTGCGCCACGTCGGTCTCTACGAGGAGCGCTACCGCCCCATCGGCGGCTACTCGACCGGCATGAAGCAGCGGGTCAAGCTGGCCCAGGCCCTCGTCCACGACCCCCAGCTGGTCCTGCTCGACGAGCCGACCAACGGCCTCGACCCGGTCGGCCGGGACGAGATGCTCGGTCTGATCCGCCGGATCCACACCGACTTCGGCATCTCCGTCCTGGTGACCTCGCACCTCCTCGGCGAGCTGGAACGCACCTGCGACCACGTCGTCGTCATCGACGGCGGAACGCTTCTGCGCTCCAGCTCCACCAGTGACTTCACCCAGACCACCGCGACCCTCGCGGTCGAGGTGACCGACAGCGACACCCACCCCGACGGCACCGGTGCGCTGCGCAAGGTCCTCACCGACGCGGGCGTCACGCTCATCGGCCACGACGGGATCGACACGGAGGGGCTGCCGGGCGCGGGCCACATCCTGCTGGTCGAGGCGACGGGCGAGGAGACGTACGACGTGGTCCGCGACAGCGTCGCCGGGCTCGGGCTCGGCCTGGTCCGCATGGAACAGCGCCGCCACCAGATCGCCGAGGTCTTCCGAACCGAACAGGACGCGGCGCGGGCAGCCGCCGTCCCGGCCGCGGCCGGCTCCGCCCCGGTCGTCCAGCAGAAGGGAAGCGGTCGCGATGAGCACTGAGACCAAGGCCGCGGCCGGGCGCGACGCCTCCCGGATCCACAACATCGGCTACCGCTCCTACGACGGACCGCGGCTCGGCCGGGCCTACGCCCGCCGCTCCCTGTTCTCGCAGACCCTGCGGGGCTCCTTCGGACTGGGCCGTTCCGCCAAGTCCAAGGTGCTGCCCATGTTGCTGTTCGGCGTGATGGCGCTGGTCGCGGCGATCCTGGTGGCGGTCTCCATGGCCGTTCCGGACGCCGACAAGCTGGTGCTCAAGTACACCTCGTACGCGATCTACCTCCAGGCCGTCATCGGCCTGTTCATCGCCGCCCAGGCCCCGCAGGCGGTCTCCAGGGACCTCCGCTTCAAGAGCGTCCCCCTGTACTTCTCGCGGCCGATCGAGCACGCCGACTACGTGATCGCGAAGTTCGCCGCCACCGCGTCGGCGCTCTTCATCCTCACCGGTGCGCCGCTGCTCATCCTGTATGTGGGCGCTCTGCTCGCGAAGTTCGACTTCGCCGATCAGACCAAGTGGTTCGGCCAGGGGCTGGTGTCGGTGGCGCTGCTGTCCGTGCTGTTCGCCGGGCTGGGCCTGGTGATGGCCGCCCTGACCCCGCGGCGCGGCTTCGGCGTCGCCGCGGTGATCGCCCTCCTGACCATCACCTACGGCGCCGTCTCCACGGTCCAGGCCATCGCCTGGGAGACCGGGTCGGCAGGGGCCGTGCAGTGGCTCGGCCTCTTCTCGCCGATCACGCTGATCGACGGTGTCCAGACCGCCTTCCTCGGTGCGACCTCCGCCTTCCCCGGAGGGGAAGGACCCGGCGCCGGAACCGGCGTGGTCTACCTGATCGTTGTTCTCGCGCTCGTCGCCGGCTCGTACGCCGTCCTGATGCGCCGCTACCGGAGGGCCGGGCTGTGACCACCATCGAGATCGACCACACCTCCCGCTGGTTCGGCAACGTGGTCGCCGTCAACGACGTCTCCATGACCGTGGGCCCCGGCGTCACCGGACTCCTCGGCCCGAACGGCGCGGGAAAGTCCACCCTCATCAACATGATGGGCGGATTCCTCGCCCCCTCGACGGGGAAGGTCACGCTCGACGGCCGGACGATCTGGCGCAACGAGGCCGTCTACCAGGAGATCGGCATCGTCCCGGAGCGGGAAGGGATGTACGACTTCCTCACCGGCAGGGAGTTCGTCGTCGCCAACGCCGAACTCCAGGGTCTGGGCGGGGCCGAGGCGCAGAGGGCGCTCGCCACGGTCCAGATGGAGTACGCCCAGGACCGCAAGATCGCCACGTACAGCAAGGGCATGCGCCAGCGCGTCAAGATGGCCTCCGCGCTGGTCCACGAGCCCTCGGTGCTGCTCCTGGACGAACCGTTCAACGGAATGGACCCGCGTCAGCGGATGCAGCTCATGGAGCTGCTGCGGCGGATGGGAGCCGAGGGCCGTACGGTCCTGTTCTCCTCGCACATCCTCGAAGAGGTCGAGCAGCTGGCCTCGCACATCGAGGTGATCGTGGCGGGGCGGCACGCCGCCTCCGGCGACTTCCGGAAGATCCGTCGGCTGATGAAGGACCGGCCGCACCGCTATCTGGTGCGCTCCAGCGACGACCGGGCCCTCGCGGCCGCGCTCATCGCCGATCCGTCCACGGCGGGCATCGAGGTCGACCTGACCGAGAAGGCCCTGCGCATCCAGGCCGTCGACTTCGGCCGGTTCACCGAACTGCTGCCGAAGGTCGCCCGCGAGCAGGGCATCCGGCTGCTCACGGTCTCGCCGTCCGACGAGTCCCTCGAATCGGTCTTTTCCTATCTCGTAGCGGCCTGAGTAGTGGCCTGAAAGGAGCTGTGCACCGTCATGTACGACCCCACAGTCGCCCGGCTCACCTACCGGGCCCTGCTCGGCCGGCGCCGGGCCGCCATCCTGTTCGTCCTGCCCGCCCTGCTGCTGCTCATCGCCGCGGCCGTACGGATGTTCGCCGGGGCCGACGACCAGATCGCCTCGAACGTCCTCGGCGGCTTCGCCATCGCCACGATGGTGCCGCTGATCGGTGTGATCGCGGGAACCGGGGCGATCGGCCCGGAGATCGACGACGGCTCGATCGTCTATCTGCTGGCCAAGCCGGTGAAGCGGCCCACGATCATCTTCACCAAACTGATCGTGGCCATCGCGGTGACCATGGTGTTCTCGGCGCTGCCGACCCTGCTCGCGGGGCTGATCCTCAACGGCAACGGCCGGCAGATCGCCGTGGCCTACACGATCGCGGCGCTGGTCGCCTCGATCGCCTACAGCGCCCTGTTCCTGCTGCTCGGCACGGTCAGCCGGCACGCGGTCGTCCTCGGCCTGGTCTACGCCCTGGTCTGGGAGGCGCTCTTCGGCAGTCTGGTGGCCGGTGCGCGGACGCTCAGCGTGCAGCAGTGGTCCCTGGCGGTCGCCCAGAAGGTGTCGGGCGACGGCGTGGTGACCTCGGAGGTCGGCCTGCCGCTCGCCACGGTCCTGCTGGTCGCGGTCACGGTCGCCGCCACCTGGTACGCGGGCCAGAAGCTGCGGGCGCTGAAGCTGGCGGGTGAGGAGTGAGGCCTCTGGCTTGAGCCCCCTGCTCCGTCCCGACGGCCCCCGCGCTTGCCCCGGCAAGCGCGGGGGCCGTCGTACGACCGGACCGACGTGCGCGTGACGTTGTGTTTATCGGTTCGTTGGGCAGGGCGCGTGGAGGCAACTGGAATCCGTGGCGTCGTAGCGATCGTGACATTGGGGAATGCCGGCACCGGGTGAGGCGCAGCCCACCGGACCGGTCATCGAGTGAGTGGCAACCGTGAGCGTCCTCCACCCCTGAAGCCCGGGGTGTGGGCCGTCCTCGTCATTCCCTCGTACGAAAGGCACACCCATGCCCACGGAAGTCGCCCTGCTCGAATCGCGCGCGCTGCGCGGGGAGCAG
Organism: Streptomyces sp. YPW6; assembly: GCF_018866325.1. Taxonomy (NCBI): domain Bacteria; kingdom Bacillati; phylum Actinomycetota; class Actinomycetes; order Kitasatosporales; family Streptomycetaceae; genus Streptomyces; species Streptomyces sp. YPW6. Next base: position 3,719,009 of record NZ_CP076457.1, on the reverse strand, counting down.
ATGGGGCGCGTCGACGTCCTCGACAAGGTGAAGAGCCTGGTCATGCTCCCGGACGGAATTCACGTTCGCACAGAGGACGTGGCGCAGTACTTCGAAGTATCCACAGGGGCGGTCAGGAGGCTGACCGACCGGCATCAGAAGGAGCTCATCGAAAACGGCCTGCGCGTGTTGCGCGGCGCTGAGCTGCAGTCCTTCCATCGCGACATGGTGTCGCTATGGGGTGGTGACGGGGTGGACAGTTATCCACAGGCGGCTACGCAGCTGCGGCTTTACACCCGCCGCACCGTCCTCAACATCGCGATGCTTCTTCGCGACAGCGACATCGCGCGCTGCGTGCGCACGTACCTCCTCGACGCCGAGGAGTCGCTCCGCACGCAGTACGCCTCCCTCGACCAGCGCGTCACGCGCATCGAGAGCTGCCTCACCGGGGTCGGCCGTGCGCTGCAGGAGCTCGGGCCGGTGCTGGTGCGGATGTCGGAGCGGCTCGACGGCCTCGACCGGAAGGCGGAGATGACGCACCAGGTGGTCGGCGCGATGAGTCTGCGGCTGACGGATGTGCAGCAGGACGTCGTACGGCTGGACGGGCGGCTGGACGCTTTCGCCGGGCAGCTGAAGGATCTGCGACGCCGTGACGGGCGGCGCGGACAGCGCTGAGCGCGGCGGCCCGGCACCGTGGGAACGGTGCCGGGCCGCTGTCACGCTTTCCGGGGTGCGGGCGGTGCCGCGTCCTACCGCGCGGGCTGTACGGGCGCCGAGCGGAGCAGCTCCTCCAGCACCACCGCGATGCCGTCGTCCTCGTTGGACGCCGTGATCTCGTGGGCGACGGCCTTCAGGTCGTCGTGGGCGTTGGCCATGGCCACGCCGTGCTGGGCCCAGCCGAACATCGGGATGTCGTTCGGCATGTCACCGAAGGCGACCGTGTCGGCCGCCTTCACCCCGAGCCGGCGGGCGGCCAGCGAGAGGCCGGTCGCCTTGCTCAGGCCCAGCGGCAGGATCTCGACCACACCGGCCCCGGCCATGACCACGTCGACCAGGCTGCCGACGGCCGCCCGCGCGGCGAAGGCCAGCGCGTCGTCGTCCAGCTCCGGGTGCTGTATGTAGACCTTGTTGAGCGGGGCCGTCCACATCTCGGCGGCGTCGTCCACGAAGAGATACGGAAGGGGCCCCTCCTGCACCTGGTAGCCGGGGCCGACCAGGACTTCGCCCTCCAGGCCGTCGCGGCTGGCCGCCAGGTGCAGCGGGCCGACCTCCGCCTCGATCTTGGACAGGGCGAGACCGGCGAGCTGGCGGTCCAGGGTCAGCGAGGTCAGCAGCTTGTGCTCGCCCGCGTGGTAGACCTGCGCGCCCTGACCGCAGACGGCGAGCCCCTCGTAACCGAGGTCGTCCAGAATGTGCCGGGTCCAGGGGACCGCCCGTCCGGTGACGATGATGTGCGCGGCACCGGCCGCCGTGACGGCGGCCAGCGCCTCGCGGGTGCGCTCGGAGACCGTGTCGTCGCCGCGCAGCAGCGTGCCGTCGAGGTCGGTCGCGACGAGCTTGTAGGGGAAGGTCACTTGGCGACCGGTTCCAGGACCGCGCGCCCGCCGAGGTAGGGACGGAGCATCTCGGGGACGCGGACCGAGCCGTCGGGGAGCTGGTGGTTCTCCAGGAGCGCCACGATCGTGCGCGGTACGGCGCAGAGCGTGCCGTTCAGCGTGGCCAGCGGCTGGACCTTCTTGCCGTCGCGCATCCGGACGGACAGGCGGCGGGCCTGGAAGCCGTCGCAGTTCGACGCGGAGGTCAGCTCGCGGTACTTGCCCTGGGTCGGGATCCACGCCTCGCAGTCGAACTTCCGGGAGGCCGAGGCGCCGAGGTCACCGGTGGCGACGTCGATGACCTGGAAGGGCAGTTCGAGACCGGTGAGCCACTGCTTCTCCCACTCCAGGAGCCTGCGGTGCTCGGCCTCGGCGTCCGCCGGGTCGACGTACGAGAACATCTCGACCTTGTCGAACTGGTGGACGCGGAAGATGCCGCGGGTGTCCTTGCCGTACGTGCCGGCCTCGCGGCGGAAGCACGGGGAGAACCCGGCGTACCGCAGGGGCAGCTTGCCGGCGTCGATGATCTCGTCCATGTGGTACGCGGCGAGGGGGACCTCGGAGGTGCCGACCAGGTAGTAGTCGTCCTTCTCCAGGTGGTAGACGTTCTCCGCGGCCTGGCCGAGGAAGCCGGTGCCCTCCATGGCGCGGGGGCGGACCAGCGCCGGGGTGAGCATCGGGGTGAAGCCGGCCTCGGTGGCCTGGGCGATCGCCGCGTTGACGAGGGCGAGCTCCAGGAGCGCGCCGACGCCCGTGAGGTAGTAGAACCGCGAGCCGGAGACCTTCGCCCCGCGCTCCATGTCGATGGCGCCGAGCGCCTCGCCGAGCTCCAGGTGGTCCTTGGGCTCGAAGCCCTCGGCGCCGAAGTCGCGGATGGTGCCGTGCGTCTCCAGGACGACGAAGTCCTCCTCGCCGCCGACCGGCACGTCCTCGTGGACGATGTTGCCGAGCTGGAGCAGCAGCCGCTTGGCGTCGGCGTCGGCCTCGTCCTGGGCGGCGTCGGCCGCCTTGACGTCGGTCTTGAGCTGCTCGGCCTTCTTGAGGAGCTCGGTGCGCTCCTCGGGAGTGGCCTTGGGGATCAGCTTGCCGAGCGACTTCTGTTCGGCGCGGAGTTCGTCGAAGCGGACGCCGGACGACCTGCGCAGCTCGTCGGCGGAGAGCAGGGCGTCGACGAGGCCGACGTCCTCTCCACGGGCGCGCTGGGAGGCGCGAACACGGTCGGGGTCCTCACGGAGCAGGCGAAGGTCAATCACCCCTCCAGGCTACCGGTGCGCGGTTCTGGCACTCGAACCGATATCGCCGAGCGTGTCTCTATGACCGAATTGCCGGAATTGATATTTCTGTGGGGGAATCGCGTACGGCTGCGGCAGTGGAGCGGGAGGGGGTGTCAATAACGGCGGTTAACTCCCCTGAACAGGGCAGAAGGTGCGGCTCGCTTGACACACCGGCCGTGGGGGGAGCGGGAGTTGGGGGTGCTCCTGCCGCTGTTGTCCACAGGGGAGTCGACGTCGGAATAGTTATCCACAGGCTGTGTGGAAGTTCTGTGGATGCCGGAGGGCATTGTTCCGGAAGCCGGACGAAGTCCCCTGGAATCTCCGCTCAAACCTTCCCTGCGTGCTCATTCGGAGGGGATTCCTCGCCCCAAAGAGTTGATCAAGGGAATTGGGGTGACACACGATGGCTCATGGCGCCTCGCGCTCTGTGGACCGCCCTGAGGTGACTGGGTCGATTTGTCGATGATGTCGCCTTGCGGTGTCGACTTGTCCCCAGGTCGAGGACCCCGCCTGTGGATAACTCTCCGGAGTGCGTGACTATCTGTAGATCGCACCGCTGCGGAGCGCACGAGAAGGCTCCCGGCCGCCGTTCCGCCGGGCTTCTCCCCGCCCTCCCGTCAGATCCGCCCTTCCGTCAGATCCGGCCGTCCTGGCTGCGCGCCAGCCAGTCGGACGCCTCCGTGAACGCCGCGTCCGACGTGCCCGCCCGCAGCGGACGCACCTCGTCCGGCGAGACGCCCGCCCGCGGGTACGAGCCGAGGAACCGCACCTTCGGGCTGATCCGCCTCAGCCCCATCAGGGCCTCCCCGACCCGCCGGTCCGCGATGTGCCCCTCCGCGTCCACGGCGAAGCAGTAGTTGCCGATGCCCTCGCCGGTCGGGCGGGACTGGATCAGCATCAGGTTGACGCCTCGCACCGCGAACTCCTGGAGCAGCTCCAGCAGGGCTCCGGGATGGTCGTCGTCCAGCCAGATCACCACGGAGGTCTTGTCCGCGCCGGTCGGCGCCGACGGCCGGGCGGGCCGGCCCACCAGGACGAAGCGGGTCTGCGCGTTCGCCGCGTCGTGGATCTCCGTCACCAGCGGCTCCAGGCCGTAGGTGGCGGCCGCGAACTCCCCGGCGAACGCGGCGTCGTACCGCCCCTCCTGGACCAGTCGGGCCCCGTCCGCGTTGGACGCCGCCGACTCCCACAGGGCTCCGGGGAGGTGCTCCGCCATCCACTTGCGCACCTGCGGCTGGGCCGCGGGGTGCGCGGTGACCGTCTTGACGTCCGACAGCTTGGTCCCGGGCCGCACCAGCAGCGCGAAGGTGATGGAGAGCAGCACCTCCCGGTAGATCATCAGCGGCTCCCCGCCGGCCAGCTCGTCCAGCGTCGCGGTGATACCGCCCTCGACGGAGTTCTCGATCGGTACGAGTGCTGCCGCCGCCTCCCCGTTGCGTACGGCGTCCAGCGCGGCCGGTACGGACAGCATCGGGACGAGTTCCCGGGTGGCGGCCTCCGGGAGCGTACGGAGGGCGACCTCGGTGAAGGTGCCTTCGGGGCCGAGATAGGCGTAGCGCGTGGCTGACATACGGTCACCCTAGTGCGCCCCGCGAGGCCCGCCGCGCTGTCTCGGAATGCGGTCGATCGCGCTGCCCGGACCCCGGCGCCGTGGTCGCCCTCCCGTTCGCCGGGCGACGACGGGAGGGCGACCACCGGCCCCGCGCGTACCTACGACTCCAGGAGCCGCTGTCCCACGTACTCGCCCTCCGCCGCCCCGCCCGGCACCGCGAAGACCCCGCTCGCCTCGTGCCGCAGGAACGGCGACAGCGCGTCGCCCCGGTCGAGCTTGCGCTGCACCGGCACGAAGCCCCGGAACGGATCGGCCTGCCAGCAGATGAACAGCAGCCCGGCGTCCGCGGTGCCGTCCTCCGCGATGCCGTCGTGGTACGAGAACGGGCGGCGCAGCATGGCGGCCCCGCCGTTCTCCTCGGGCGAGGAGATCCGGGCGTGGGCGTTGCCGGGGATCACGAGCCCGCCGTCCGGGCCCGCCTTGTCGAGGTCCATCTCCGTGGTCTCGGTTCCCCCGCTCAGGGGCGCCCCGTCCGCCTTGCGCCGCCCGATGACCCGCTCCTGGCGCTCCACCGCGAGCTTCTCCCAGTCGTCCAGGAGCATCCGGATCCGGCGGACGACGGCGTACGAACCGCCCTCCATCCACTCCTGCGGCGTGCCGGGGGAGGCGGGGACGAACACGCGCCGGCCGAAGTCCTCGTCCGAGGGCTTCGGGTTGCCGGTTCCGTCGATCTGGCCCATCAGGTTGCGGGCGGTCATCGGCCGGGCGGTGGCGCCGGGGGTGCGGTTGAAGCCGTTCATCTGCCACCGCACCCGCGCCGTGCCGGCGGCCTCCTTCTGGAGCGCCCGCAGCGCGTGGAAGGCGACCAGGGCGTCGTCCGCGCCGATCTGCACCCACAGGTCGCCGTTGGACCGCTGGGCGTCGAGGGCGTCGGCGGAGAACGCGGGCAGCGGGTCGAGCGCGGTGGGCAGGCGGTCGGCCAGACCCGTGCGCGCGAAGAACGTTCGGCCGAAGCCGAACGTGACGGTCAGGGACGACGGCCCCGCGTCCAGGGCGATCCCGGTGTCGTGCCCGGGGCCGTCCGCCGCGCCCGCCGCGGGGCGGCCCGCCATCAACTCCTTCGCCACCGCGGACCAGCGCCGCAGCAGCGCCGCCGCTTCCTTGCGCGCCGCGCCCGCCGTCAGGTCGAAGGCGACGAGATGGCCCCGGGCCTGAAGCGGAGTGGTGATCCCCGGTTGATGTTTCCCGTGAAACATCGCCTCGGTCGCACCCACCGTCGTCAGCGCCGCCGGCTCTTCGGGGCGGGTGGCGGCGTATCCGGCCGCCCCGCCCCCGGCGCCCAGCACCAGCCCCGTGGCACCCGCGGCGCCCGCCGTGCCCAGCAGCCGTCGCCGCGAGACGCCGGTGGCCGTGGCACCGTCGCCGATGCCGTCGCCCGGGTCGGCGGCCGTTGTGGCGCGGGCCGGGTCCTGCTTCCTGGTCTTGCTCACGTGCTCAGCCGATCTTCGTGTTCTTGTCGATGGTGACCTGGTCGATGTCCGACGTCCGGACCGTCACGTCGATCGTCCAGTCCCCGGCCATCGGAATCTGTACACCACTCGCCGACCAGTGCCCCTCGGCCAGCCGGTCGGGGACGACCGGCAGCGGGCCGATGTCCTTCGACTCCAGGGTGAGGGCCAGCTTCAGCTCGGGGACGTCCATGGGCTCGCCGTCGCTGCCGTCGATCCACACGTGCAGATCGTTGGAGCCGGTGCGGCCGGGCTCGATCCCGATACGGACGGTGCCCTTGCCGTTCCTGCCGCCGGTGTCGAACGGCATGCTCAGGTTGACCGGGCCGCCGGCCGCCGGGGCGGACGCCGCGGAGGAGCCGGCGGCCTCCTCCTGCGTACGGCCCGGCTCGGTGGACGTCAGCATGGTGGTGACGACCAGCAGGACGACGGCGACGGCGGCTTCGGCCAGCACCGAGCGGCGCAGTCCGGAGCGCTCCGGGTCGGCGTCCCGTATCCGCTTCTTCTTCGTCGCGGTCAGGGCGGCCCGCTGCCGGGCCAGTTGCGCGGCCCGCTCGGGGGCGACGTCGTCCGGCACGTCGTCCGCCTCCTCGGCCTCTTCGCCGGCCGCGTCACTTCCGGCCGCGTCACCGCGGGCCTCTGCGGCGGCCGCCGGGTCCGTCAGCCGTCCCGTCCAGCGCCGGGAGAACCAGGCGACCCCGAGCAGGAGGGCGATGAGCGCCACTTTGAGGATGAGCAGCTGCCCGTAGCGCGTACCGGTCAGCGCCGTCCAGGAGCCGACCTGCCGCCAGGACTGGTAGACCCCGGTCGCCGCCAGGACCGCGACACTGCCGAACGCCACGGCGGAGAACCGCCGGACCGCGGCGCTGCCGATGTCCGGCGTGCGGTACAGCGCGACGAGGAGGGAGGCGAGTCCGCCGAGCCAGGCGGCGACGGCCAGCAGGTGGAGGATGTCCACCGGCATGGCGATGTTCGTCTGGATGCCGGTCGAGGCGTGCTCGGACATCGACCAGGTGGCGGCGATGCCCGTCGCGACGACCCCGCCCCCGACGGCGAGCCCGAAGGCGAGGTCCTTCCTCTCCCGCTCGTCCTCCCGCCGCGCGTACGTACCGAACAGCACGGCGGTGAACAGGGCGGCGGCCCCGAGCAGCAGCAGCCGGGAGACGAGGGCCGCGCCGGGCTTGGTGTCCAGGACGGACTGGAGCCCGGCGAGGTCGAAGGCGTCGGCGAACTTCCCGCTGCCGGTGTAGGGGTAGCGCAGCAGCAGCATCACCAGGGTCGCCCCGGTCAGGGCGAGCCAGCCGCGCACCACGAGGCGTTGCATGGGCAGGGAGGCCGCGCCGCCCCGCCAGCAGACGAGGACGAACGCGCTGCCGCCGACGAGCACCGCGAATCCGCCGTACGCCGTGTAGCGCGCGATGTCGTAGAGGAAGCCGACCGGACCGCCGCCCGCCCCCTCGGAGGGCAGGGCCACGGTGGTCTCGGAGGGGGCGCCGATGGAGAACGTGAACGCGCCGGAGATCGGGTGGCTGTCGGCGGAGATCGCCTGCCAGGCCACCGTGTAGGTGCCGTCCGGCAGTCCGGAGTGGAGCGATACGCCGTAGCGGACGGTGGAACCCTCGGACAGCTCCTCCGGCCCGGCCTCGGTGTCGGCGCGCTTGCCGCTCGGGTCGAGGACCCGGATGGAGTCGTCGCCCACGGCGATCGCCTCGGAGAAGCTGAGGGTGACCTGCTGCGGCGCGGTGTCCACCACCGCCCCGTCCGCCGGGTCGCTCCCGGTGAGCGCGGCGTGCGCGGACGCCGGCCCCGCGCCGGCCAACAGCAGCCCGAACACCAGGCAGGCCAGCGTGGCGAGGAGCGCGGCGGCGGCGAGCGGCCGTCGTATCGGGGAGGGCCCGGCGCAAGGGGCGGTGGCAGACATCTGGGTTCAGTCCCTCACTGCTTCTTCGGGTTGTAGGTGGTTTCCTTCACCGGCAGGTCGACCGTGATCGGGCCGGCCTTCTCGAAGTGCAGCTCGACGGAGACCTTCTCGCCCTGTTCGGGCTTCTGCTTGAGCCTCATGAACATGATGTGGCTGCCACCGCGTTCGAGATCGAGTTCGCCGTTCGCGGGCACCTCGAACGAGGAGACCTCGCGCATCTTCTGGTTCTTCGTCTCGTGGATCGTGACGTCGTCGGAGAGCGGGCTGGTCACCGAGGTGAGCCGGTCCGCGGTCCCCCCGCTGTTCTGGACGACGAGGAATCCGGCGGCCATGTCGCTGACCGGCTGCGGCATGAAGGCGTCGACGACCGTGAGCTCGGGCTCGCTGTCCGACGAGCACCCGGCCAGCGTCAGCCCCGCGGTGAGGGCGAGGACGCCGGCGAGAGCCGTGCGGCGGCGGTTCACGGCGTCTCTCCCTTGATCAGCGCGGGGAGGTCCTCGGCGTACTCCTCGGCGGAGGTGTCCTCGCCGTAGAGCACGTACCCCTGGTCCGTCTTCGGGGAGAAGGCGATGACCTGGGCGCCGTGCATCGAGACCACGGTTCCGTCCTTCTCCTTCTTCGGGGCGTCGATGCCGATGCCGATCTGCCGCGCCCCGGCCTGGATGGTCGGGAAGTCGCCGGTGAGACCGGTGAAGGTGGGGTCCTGGGCGGCGAGCCACTTGCCGAGCGAGGCGGGGGTGTCGCGCTCGGGGTCGGTGGTGACGAAGACGACCTGGAGCTTGTCCTGGTCGGCCTGGGGCAGCTCCCGCTTGGCGAGGGAGATGTTGCTCATGGTCAGCGGGCAGACGTCGGGGCAGTTGGTGTAGCCGAAGTAGATGAGCGTCGGCTTGCCCTTGGTCGCCTCGCGGAGGTCGTACTCCTTGCCCTCGGTGTCGGTGAGGACGAGGTTCGGCTTGGTGAACGGCTGGTCGAGGACGGTCGCGGCCTTGTCCTTCGGCGCGACGCTGACGTCGGCGACGGCCGGGGAGCCCGCCTGGTCGTCACCGGTGCCGCAGGCGGAGAGGGCCAGTGCGGCCGCGGCGGCGAACGCCACGGCCGTCACTGCTTTTGTGTTGCGCATGAAAGGGATGTCCTGAACGTGGTGCGGGTGAGGGAGCCGGCCGGTCAGGCCGAGCGGCGGCGTCCGGCGAGCACGCCGAACGCGATGCCGGCGGCACCGATGACGATGCCGATGATGCCCAGGGTGCGGGCGGTGGTGTCGCTGGAGGAGGAGGACGCGGCCGCTTCGGTCTTCTCGGTCGACGCGGCGGCGGTGTCGGCGGCCTTGTGGTCGTCGCCCTCCTCGGCGTCGTCGGCCGCGCCGCCACCGTGGTGGTCGTCGGAGGCGGCGGACAGCTTCAGGACCGGGGCGGGGCTGTCGGGCTCCTCGCCGCCCTCGGTGGGCTCCTCGATCCAGCGGACGACTTCCTTGTTGTCGTACGTCTGGATCGCCTTGAAGACGAGCTGGTCGGCGTCCTCGGGGAGCGCGCCGACGGAGACCGGGAACTGCTGGAAGTAGCCGGGGGCGATCTCGCTGCCGTCCGCGGTCCAGGTCACCTTGGAGACGGCCTCGGTGATCTTCTTGCCGTGCACGTCGAGAGGCTTGTCGAGCTTGCTCTTGTCGATCTTGATGTCCCAGCCCGGGACCGCCTGCGGGGTGACGGAGGAGAGCGGGTGGTCGGCGGGGAAGTTCACTTCGAGCTTCACCGTCGAGGCCTGGTCGCGCTCGTTGGGGACCTTGAAGTTGAGCGTGGCGTACCCGCCCTTGGCGGCCTCGCCCACCGGCTGGACGCTGACGTGGGCGGCGGCCGGGCCGGCGACCAGCAGGACGGTGGACGCGGCGGCGGCGCCGGCGAGGGCGATACGGGAAAGCTTCATGGCAGGAATCTCCACAGGTAAGCGGAACGCGGTGGTCCGGCGCGCGGATGCGCGTCGGCATCGCGACACCTCGGGGTGCGGTTCCGTGCGGACGCTCACGCGCACAGGGGTGTGGGTGAGCCGCCGCGGGGTCCGGTGGAGGCGTCGCGTCAGGCTGCGAGGGCGTACGGGGCCGGCGGAGGCCCGCGCCTGATCACCAGGTGCTGCAGAGGATCCCCGGCGCTCGGCACGGGGACGTCGTCACCGTGGCGCGGGGCGTACGGTCCGGCCACGGGCTGCTCCCGCTCCCCGGCCCGCAGCGCGCGGACGAGGGCGAGCGCGGCGCGCAGGGACCGGAGCCTGGCCCCCGCCGCCAGCGCCTGGGCGCTGTGGGCGGAGAGCCGGGCCAGGGCGAAGAGGGCGATCTCGCCGCGGCGCAGCAGCCAGCCGGTGGTGAACGCGACCAGGACGTGCGCCAGGAACATCGGCAGGCTCGGCAGCATCGCGGAGACCGCGGCGCACACCTGGGCGATGCCCGAGACCCCGTCCGGACCCGTCGACGCGGCGATCTGGGCCGCTCCGGACGCCCCGCCCGCCGCGGCATGGCCGTGTCCCCCCGGCAGGGTCGACGGGTCGATGCCGGCGGAGGAGACGATGCGGTGGGCCTCGGCGGCGTTCAGCCCGGCCGGTCCTTCGCCGCACACCAGCCCGGAGGCGAACCGGATGAGCGGACTGTCGCCGCCCGCGGTCCTGGCGGCGCCGGCCGGGGCGCTGGCGTGGCTGCCGTACGCGAAGAGCATGTGCAGGAGGACCTGCCCGCCGGCCAGCGCGCCCACGATGCCCGGCAGGGAACGTTCCCGTCCGGCGAGGACCGTGGCGACGGCGAAGACGCCGAGGAATCCGGCGAGCAGCGTCCACGCGGGGACCGCCGTACCGGCGGCGAGCGTGTGTCCGGCCGCGGACAGCACGACGCAGACCGCGGTGAACACCGCGGCCCTCATGAGCCGCAGACCGGCTCCGGCGTGTGCGCGAGGCGTGGACATGGCGGGGACATCATCGCACTGCACCCCTGCGCGCCGTACGGCAGGTCCGGAAGATCAGCCTCCGTCCCCAACCGTGCTTGTTGCGCCTGTTCGCGGGGGATGTACGGACCGGGGCGCGCACCCGCGGTGACGGGGCGGGCCGCCGGTGACCGGGAAGGGAGTCCGGTGACCGGGAAGGTAGGCCGGTGAGCAGGACGGGAGGCCGGTGACCGGGAAGAAGGGCCGGCGACCGGACAGGGAAGCCGGTGAGCGGGGGCGGGGTGCGGTGACCGGCGGCCGGGCCGGTTTCCTACACCGGGCGCCGCAGGGTCCACATCCGCCGAACGAGGGCTCTCCCGCCCGAACCGTGCTTACGAAGTGCCGAGTGCGGCAATACGTATCGATACGTCGAGCCGCAGCCAGGAGGCTGAAAGATGAGCATCTGGTGGTCTCTCCATTTGCGGCGCGAAGCTGCGAGCGTTCCGCTCGCCCGTCGTTTTCTGCTCGGCACCATGGAAACCGCGGGGGTGGATCCGGACATCTCCTTCGACCTGTCGGTCGCGCTCAGCGAGGCCTGTGCGAACGCCGTCGAGCACGGCGGCGACCGGACGGTGCTCGGGGAGCCCGGGGATTTCGGGACCGGCCGCCCCGCCGCGGACTCCGGGCAGTACCGGGTCACGGCCTATCTGGACGGCGAGACATGCCGTATCGAGGTCACCGACTCGGGGCCGGGATTCCCGTCCCGCCGCGCGCTTCGCCCAGCCGCGCATTCCCACCGGGCCGAGACCGACGCCGAGAGCGGCCGGGGTCTCGACCTGATCGAGCAGCTCTCCGACCACGTCCAGTTCGGCAACCGGCCGGGCCGCGGCGCGGTGGTGAGCTTCGACAAGGCCCTGAAATGGCGCGAGGGCGCGCTGCTCACGGTGTAGTGAGCGGCGCGCCCCGGCGCGTTCCGTGCGGGAGGGGTCAGCCCTTCAGCCGGGCCATCCACGCCTCGACCTCGTCCGCCCGGCGCGGCAGCGAGTCGGAGAGGTTCCGGTTGCCGTCCTCCGTGACGAGGATGTCGTCCTCGATCCGGACGCCGATGCCCCGGTACTCCTCGGGCACGGTCAGGTCGTCGGCCTGGAAGTACAGACCGGGCTCGACCGTCAGGCAGACGCCCGGCTCCAGCGTGCCGTTGACGTACGTCTCGGTGCGCGCGGCGGCGCAGTCGTGGACGTCCATGCCGAGCATGTGGCCGGTGCCGTGCAGGGTCCAGCGGCGCTGGAGACCCAGCTCCAGGACCTTGTCCACGGACAGGTCGCCGAGCAGACCCCACTCGACGAGCTTCTCGGCGAGCACGCGCTGCGCGGCGTCGTGGAAGTCGCGGTAGTCGGCACCGGGCTTCACGGCGGCGATGCCCGCCTCCTGGGCCTCGTACACCGCGTCGTAGATCTTGCGCTGAAGCGGCGAGAACGTGCCGTTGATCGGCAGGGTGCGGGTCACGTCGGCGGTGTAGAGGTCGTTGGTCTCGACCCCGGCGTCCAGGAGCAGCAGCTCGCCCGCGCGGACCGCGCCGTCGTTGCGGACCCAGTGCAGGGTGGTGGCGTGCGGTCCGGCGGCGCAGATCGAGCCGTAGCCGATGTCGTTGCCCTCGATGCGGGCGCGCAGGAAGAACGTGCCCTCGATGAAGCGCTCGCTGGTCGCCTCGGCCTTGTCGAGGCTCTTCACGACGTCCTCGAAACCGCGCGCTGTGGCGTCGCAGGCCTTCTGCAGCTCGGCGATCTCGAAGGCGTCCTTCACCAGGCGTGCCTCGGAGAGGTGGACGCGCAGCTCCTCGTCGCGCTCCGCGGTGACCTTGTCGGTGAGGGCGGCTTCGACGGCGGCGTCGTGGCCGCGGACGTTGCGGACGGGGCCGGTGGCCTCGGCCAGCGCGGCGGGCAGCTCGCGGACGTCCTTCGCGGGGATGCCGAGCAGCTGCTCGGCCTCGGCGAGGGAGTTGCGGCGGCCGACCCACAGTTCGCCCTGGCCGTCGAGCCAGAACTCGCCGTTCTCGCGGTTGGAGCGCGGCAGCAGGTAGACGGTGGCCTCGTGGCCGGTGTCGCCCGTCGGCTCCAGGACGAGGACGCCGTCCTGCGTCTGGTCACCGGTGAGGTACGCGTACTCGGTGGAGGCGCGGAAGGCGTACTCGGTGTCGTTGGAGCGGGTCTTCAGGTTGCCCGCGGGGATGACCAGGCGCTCGCCGGGGAAGCGGGCGGAGAGCGCGGCGCGCCGGTTCGCGGTGTGCTCGGCCTGGGGGATCGGCTGGAGGCCCTGCAGCTCGGTGTCGGCCCAGCCCGACTTCATGTTCTCGGCGAGCTCGTCGGAGACGGCCGGGTAGAGGCCGTTCTTCCGCTGCTTGATCGCCTCCGCCGCTTCGTTCTCCTCGGTCTCCTGCTCCGGGTTCTCCGGGATGAGCTCCTCAGACACGATTTGTCTCTCCTTGATACGACACTGGACCATCACCCATCGTACGGGCGTACGGAAGGGGGCCCAGGGCCGAAGGGCCTCTTACCGGAGAGAGCCGCCGGGCATGACCGGAGACAGCCGCCGTACGTCAGTCGAAGCGGGCGGCGAGGATCACGACGTCCTCGGTGGAGTCGCTCCGGTCGAGGCCGTCGGGGAGCATCGTGCGCAGGACGTGGTCGGCCACGGCCGCCGGGTCGTGCCGGGCCGCCTTCGGTACGGAAGCGGCGGCGGAGTGCAGCCGGGCGAAGGCGCGGTCCATCGCGTCCCCGGTGCGGCGCAGCAGCCCGTCCGTGCAGAGCAGCACCGTTTCTCCGGGCGCGGGGCTGAACTCCACGCTCGGCGCCTCCCAGCAGGCGAGCATCCCGAGCGGGGCCGAGAGCGTCGTCTCGACGTACTCGCAGCGCCGGTCGCCGAGGACCAGCGGCGGGGTGTGCCCGGCCCCGGCCAGCACGACCTTGCGGGCGGCAGGCTCGCAGTAGGCGAACAGGGCGGTCGCGGTCCGCGCGGGTTCGGTGAGCCGCAGCAGGAGTTCCAGGTCGGAGAGTACGGCGACGGGGTCCTCGCCCTCCATCACCGCGTACGCCCGCAGGCCGGCGCGGAGCCGCCCCGCCGCGGCCATCGCGCTCGGACCGGACCCGCCGACGGAGCCGACGGCGAGGCCGAGGGCGCGGTCGGGCAGCGGCAGCGCGTCGTACCAGTCGCCGCCGCCGCGGGGTCCGGTGCGGTGGCGGGCGGCGAGCTGGACGCCGGGGATCCGGGGGAGCCGGCTGGGCAGCAGCTCCTCGGCGACGGCGGCGACGTCCGACCGGGCGCGCTCCAGCTCGGTCAGGCGGGACAGGTGCTCGGTGGCGTAGCGCGCGTAGAGGCCGGCGAGATGGCGCTGCTTCTGCGCGGGCGCGGCCGGTTCGTCGTAGAGCCAGAGCACCGCTCCGAGCCGTCCGGCCGCCTCGGAGGCGAGGGGGAGGGCGTAGCTCGCGGCGTAGCCGAGCCGGGTGGCGACCTCGCGGTGCCGGGGATCGAGGTCCTGCTCGCCGAGCAGGTCGGGCACGGCGATCCCGTCGGCCGTGCCGGGCAGCCCGTCGAGGACGCGGCCCAGCGCGGTGGCCGCACGCGGAACGGTCTCGATGTACCCGAGCTCGGCGTGGGAGAGTCCGAGCCCGCGCGTGGCACAGGGGCCTTCGCCGTTCGCCGGTTCCAGAACGAGAAGTCCGCGGCGGGCTCCGACGAGGGCGGCTCCGGCCTGCAACAGCTCGTTCAGGGCGGTGTCGAGGGTGCTCGTCCCGGCGAGCCGCTCGGTGAGTTCGTGCAGGGTCGTGAGATCCGAGACCCACCCCGCCAGACGGTCCTGGATGAAGGCTCCGGGCGGCCCCGGGATCTCCGTCAGGGGTGCGGAAGTGTGTGCTGAAACCGGAACCTCTGGATCGATTCCGGCCACTTTCGGCAGATGTGGGGCGCTCATGGCAGCCAGCCTTCCGACCGGTGCGATTCGTCGAATAGCATCGCAAACCCCCATGTGATTCTGCGCCACTATCAATGCATCCACATGTACACGCACAAGTAACCCGATGTCCAGCATTGTCCCTTCGGGGACCGGGCGATTCGTCTCCTCCCAGTGTCGGTTGACTTGGCCGAAAAATGCACCCCGTGGACGCTATTTGCGATCGACTGATGCCGCTCGACAGGGATACCTCCGGGGTCAGCTCGCCGGAGGAGCGTCATCCCGGGCATGCTGGGTACGTAAACGGTGATGCGCGGGCGCAGTTGTGATCGCCCAGGAACCCGGCAGCGGGTTCGGGCGTCCTAACCCGTGAACGTGACGCCCCCGCCCCGGACGGTGGGGTTCGCACCAGGGACGGCAGGTGAGGCGCGGGCCATCCTCGCCCGACGACCGCCGGCCCGGCTCGACCCGCTCGGTTCGACCCGCACGACTCCGCCGGAGCAGCACGACTCCGCTCGGTCGGTGAGACCTTGTCCGGTTCGACTCCGCTCGACTCCGCTCGGTTCGGCTCTGCTCCACCCGGCTCGCTGTTCCACCCCGGTTCTCCGCTCCACCCCGGCTCCCTGTTCCACCCCCGGACCGGTTCTCATCGGACCGATTCCACTCGGCTCGGCTCACGCTCGGTACCGACAGCACGCCCGTACCGCGGAACTGACGAGCACGTACGCACAGCGAAGAGATGCACACGTGATGTCACGCGAGCGTGGTGTCACGTGGACTCGGCGTTCAACGGAAAGGAACGAGCGCTCATGCGCGAGATCCTCGGAAGGCGACGCAGGCTCCGGCTCCGGCGCAAGGAGGCGACCGCCCGGCTCGACGCGGCCCTGACCTGCGCCACCGTATGGCGATGGCCCGTGCTCCCCGGAGTGGGCGCGGCGCAGGACGCCGCCCCGTACGGCGAGAGCGCCGGCCTCGGCTGCGCCTGCCCCGAACCCGACTGCGCCGTACCGGGCGCACACCCCTTCGACCCCGGCCTGCTGGCGGCCACCACGGACGAGCGCATGGTGCGCTGGTGGTGGGCCTGCCGCCCCGCCGCCCCCGTGCTGCTGGCGACCGGCGGCCGTGCGCCCTGCGCGGTGAGCCTGCCCGCCGTGGCCGGCGCCCGGGCGCTGAGCTCCCTCGACGCGCTGGGCATGCGGCTCGGCCCCGTCGTGGCGACGCCCACCCGGTGGTCGCTGCTGGTGGCCCCGTACACCCTGGAGCGGCTCGGCGAGCTGCTGTACGCGAAGGACTGGGTGCCCAGCTCGCTCCGGTTCCACGGCGAGGGCGGCTACCTCCTCCTGCCGCCGTCCCGGACCGGCGCGGGCCAGGTCCGCTGGGAGCGTACCCCCGCACCGCTCGCCGCATCCGCCACCGCGGCAGCGGCGCCTCCCGGGCGGGCGAAGGGCGGTGCTCCGGCGGTCGCGGCCCCCTGGCTGCCGGACGTCGAAGCGGTCCTGGACGCCCTGGTCGAGGCGAGCAGCGGCGCGCCGGGCGGGGGCAGCAGGCTCGCCTACTGACCTCTTGGGGTGCGGGTGCGGGGTGCATGGGGTGCGCGAGGTGCGGGGTGGTCCTTCCACGCATCCCGCCGTCGCTCCGGAGGCCGCAGCGGCCGGTCCTGGCCGGTCCTGGCCGGTTCGGTGACCGGTCCGGTGGCTGGTTCGGTGACCGGTCCGGTGGCCGGGAGATGATCTGGCGGGTCGCCAGGAAGCCGCAGGCCAAGGGCTTCTGGCCGGTTTGCGGAAGTCATCCCGCCGCCGTCGAGGAGGCGCCGCTGCGCGCCGGAACGGACCGGATACCGACGTCCGGGGGCTGAGGGGCGAAGGCCGAAGTCCGCCGGGGTGGACCCGAGAAGGGGTGCCGTAAGCGGAAGGGAGCGGCGGGAGAGCGGCGTACGGCCGCCGCGCCCGGGGGGCGTCACAGGGCGGGCCGCAGCCGGAAACGAGGACGCCCGATCGCTGGCGACGGGGGATGCACCAGCGACCGGGCTTTTAGAACCGTAACAAGAGATCTGCTGTTCGCAAATTCGATCTCGCCTGTAGGGACGCCGATTTACCTACGAGTACGGCGAGTTGTGACGCGGGTCACCGTCTGCGGCGCCCTGGTGTCACTGTCAGCTGAGGGTCACCTGACGGTTGGTGAGACCGCCCCGGGCGCGGCGTTCCTCGGCGGTGAGCGGGGCGTCGGACGCGAGTGCCGCGGCCAGCCGCTCGGCGAACTCGACGGCGGGCTTCTCGCACGCCTCGGCCCCCATCGAGCTCGGCAGATCCCAGACGGGGACCACGAGACCGTGTGCCCGGAACGAACCCACCAGGCGGGTGTCGTCGCCGAGCGAGGAGGTGCCCGCGGCGTGCAGCCGGGCGAGCGCGTCGAGGAGCTGCTCCTCGGGGTGCGGCATGACCCAGCGCAGGTGGTTCTTCTCCGGTGTCTCGCACCAGTACGCGGCGTCGACGCCGGACAGCAGCGTCGTCGGGATCGCGGCGGCGTTCGCGCGCTCCAGCGACGCCGACACCTCGGAGGTGGCGTTCTCCGCGTCCGGTACCCAGAACTCGAACCCGGAGTGCACCTCCGGCTCGAAGGCGGCGTCCGGGGCGAGCAGGTCCTGGAGGCGCGGGCCGTCGGCCGGTACGCGGCGGGCGGCGACCGGGGAGCCCGGCTCGGCCTCCAGGGCGCGCTGGAGGGTGTCCGCGAGGTCGCGGCTGAGGTCACCGGAGGAGGTGTCGTTCTGCAGGGCGAGCAGGACGGAACCGTCGTCTCGGCGCAGTGCCGGCCAGGCCATCGGCAGGACCGTCGCGAGCTTCACCGACGGAACCCCTTCGGGGAGCCCGTCCTTGAGGGTCAGCTCGACCGTTGCGGCGGGCACCAGCTCGCGCAGCGCGACCCAGTCGCACTCGCCCGCGAGTCCCTCGAAGGGGCGATGCACCAGCTCGGTCACGGCCTGGGCGGCGGCGCGTCCGTGACATGCCTTGTATCGACGGCCCGATCCGCACGGGCAGGGCTCACGGGCCCCGACGACCGGGATCTCACCGTCCTTGAGCTGCTGCTTCCCGGCCTTGGACTGAGGGCGCTTCTTGGCCATGGTGGGCATTCTCCCGATTGCGACAACGCGGACTCGGCGCGAGCCTAGCCGCCCGGGGAGCCCTGCCCCGCTCACGTACGCGCTCGGACCTTGTCGTCCGCCGCGCCGGGGGAGCTTCGCGGGGGACCGCTCAGGGCCGCTCCGGCGCGGCCTGCCTCGCGGGCCCCCTGTTCGGGGGCCCTGCTCCGGGCCTTGTGCTCGGGTGCCCGGTGCGCTCGGGCCGTGCTCCGGCGCTCAGCCCACGTCGTCGAGGACGTCGGAGAAGTCCAGGCCCTCGAACCCGGGGAGTCCGCCGATGCCGTTCGCGGCGACGGCGCTCGTACCGCGGCCGTTCCGGTCGGAGCCGTTCCTGCCGGAGCCGTTCCTGCCCGGTCCGTGCGCGGCGGATCCGTCCGGGCCGAAGCCATCGGCGACGCCGGGCGGCTTCTCCGAGGAGACCAGGGCCCAGACGGTGACCTCGCCGGGTGCGTCGTCCCGTACGCCCCACTCCTGGGCCAGGGCGCTGATGATGTTGAGGCCCCGGCCGCCGCGGGCCGTCACCGAAGGGGTGGCCGGAACCGGGCGGGTCGGGCCGCCGCCGTCCGTGACCTCCACCGTGAGCCCACCGCCGGTGTCCACCCGCCAGGCGGCGCGGACGTCCCCGTCGCCGACGTCGGTGTGCTGTCCGAGCGGCCTGCCGTGCCGGCAGGCGTTGCTGAGAAGTTCGGAAAGGATCAGAACAGCGTCGTCGACGACCGCGTCCGACACCCCGTTGCCACGCAACTGCTCACGCATCCGGTGTCGTGCCTGCCCCACGCCGGCAGGGCCGTGAGGAACGGCCATGCTCGACGACGCGGGCACCTCTTGTGCCACCACCAACGCCACCCCCGAGACCTCCTTTGCCCCACGCCACGGGTTGGATGCCCCACTGAGCTGGACCGGAAACCGGCCGATGCGCCGCAGGTGACGCACTCGTAACGATCGAACGCGCAGCGAATGCGCCGGAGCACACCCCGTAACGGTCGAGGTCGGGGGCGTTGCGTGCCCCCTTCCGTACTCATTTCTGACTACATGCGACCGAGTTGGGAGAGAACCTGCTTGGGCCGGTTGGTGATGATGGCCTCGACGCCGAGTTCGGCGCACAGTTCGACGTCGGCCGGCTCGTTCACGGTCCACACGTGCACCCGGTGCCCCGCGCGGTGCAGCCGCTCGATGTATCCGGGGTGGCTGCGCACGATCCGCATCCCGGGCCCCGCGATCCGGGCCCCGGCGGGCAGCCGCCCGTCGCGCATGCGAGGGGAGAGGAACTGCATCAGGTAGACCGTGGGAAGGGTGGGGGCGGCCGCCTGGACGCGGTGGAGGGAGCGGGCGGAGAAGCTCATGACGCGGACGGGTGAGGGCCCCTCGGCGGGCGGTTCGGCCAGCCCGAAGCGGTTCAGCAGCCGCAGGAGCCGCTCCTCGACCTGTCCGGCCCAGCGGGTGGGGTGCTTCGTCTCGATGGCCAGCCGCAGGTCCCGCCCGGTGGCCCGTACCTCGGTGAAGAGCTCCAGGAGGCGTTCCAGGGTGAGTACGGAGGTGAGCTCGCCCGGCACCGGATCCCAGTCGGGCGACTCCTCGCGGTCCTTCCAGGAGCCGAAGTCGAGGGCGGCGAGGTCGGCGAGCTCCAGGGCCGACACGGCGCCGCGCCCGTTGGAGGTGCGGTTCACCCGCCGGTCGTGGACGCAGACGAGATGACCGTCGGCGGTGAGCCGGACATCGCACTCCAAGGCGTCGGCACCGTCCTCGATCGCCTTGCGATACGCGGCGAGGGTGTGCTCGGGGGCGTCTTCGGAGGCCCCGCGGTGGGCGATGACCTGGATGGAGGTGTGGGCGCTGCGCTGCCGTGCGTGGGTCACCCGGGCCATGGTGTCACCGCCGCGGGGGTGGCTGAGCACATGTCACCCTGGAGGTCTGTTTTGTCGGATGTAAAGATTGGTGTGCGGATGCACAGGTCCTGTTTACAGTGGCCCGACGTGTTGTGGGAAAGGCTGACCGCAGACACGTGCACAGCGGATTTCTTGCCGAATGCCGACTGGATGCCGAGTGGAACCGAGGAGTAAAGAGCTGTGAGCACCGAGAACGAGGGCAACGAGGACCGCGCGGTACCGGCCGTGCCGTCCGTTCCGTCCGCACCTCCCGTGCCGGCCGACACTCCCGAACCGGCCGCCGACCCGGCGGAGGGCGTTTCGGGTGCGCCCGGCGCTGCGGACTCCGGAAGCACCGGCGCATCCGACGCGGGGACGGCTCCCGCCGCTCCGGCGCACGCGGAGGCGCCGCGCCACACCCCCACGCACCAGGGCGCTCCGGCGCACCCCGGGTCGGCGGGCGCTCCCGCGTACGGCCAGGGTGCCGCCCACCCCGCCCCGAACCAGCCGCCGCAGCCCTCCCCGTACGGATCGGCCCCCGGCAGCCAGGGCGCGGGCCCCGGCTACGGAGCGGAGCCCGAACTTCCGCAGGGCGCCGCTTCCTGGCCGCCGCCCCCGCCCGCCGTCCCGCCGTACGTCGGCGGGGACGCCGGTCACCCGCACGGTCACGCATCCGGCGGGGTCGGCGACGGCAGCGGCCACGGCCCGGTCTGGGGCGCTTCGGTCCCGCCCGGCCCGGGCCCCGCGGGTGGCAAGACCGGCAGGAACCGGGCCGGCGGTCTGGTGGCGGCCGTGGCCGTGGCGGCCCTCGTCGCGGGCGGCATCGGCGGAGCCCTCGGTTTCTGGGCGGCCGACCGCAACGACAGCGGCTCGTCCGGCAACTCGACCACGGTCTCGGCATCGGACGGCCCGAAGGACCTGAAGCGCCCGGCGGGGACGGTGGCGGGGGTCGCGGCGAAGGCGCTCCCCAGTGTGGTCACGATCGACGCCCAGGGCGGCGACGGCGGGGGCGGCACGGGCACCGGCTTCGTGTACGACAAGGAAGGCCACATCCTCACCAACAACCACGTGGTGGCTTCCGCCGCGGAGTCCGGCGAACTGTCGGCGACCTTCTCCGACGGCAAGAAGTACGCCGCCGAGGTGGTCGGCCGGGCGCAGGGCTACGACGTGGCGGTCCTGAAGCTGAAGAACCCGCCGCAGGGCTTGACGCCCCTCCCCCTGGGCAACTCGGAGAGCGTCGCGGTGGGCGACTCGACGATCGCGATCGGCGCGCCCTTCGGCCTCTCGAACACCGTCACCACGGGCATCATCAGCGCGAAGAACCGCCCGGTGGCGTCCGGGGACGGGCAGAGCAACAAGAACTCCTACATGAGCGCCCTCCAGACCGACGCGTCGATCAACCCGGGCAACTCCGGCGGCCCGCTGCTGGACGCGTCGGGCGCCGTGATCGGCATCAACTCGGCGATCCAGTCGACCGGCGGCGGCCTCGGCCAGTCCCAGGCCGGCTCCATCGGCCTGGGCTTCGCGATCCCGATCAACCAGGCCAAGAACGTCGCCGAGCAGCTGATCAAGACCGGCAAGCCGGTGTACCCGGTGATCGGCGCGACGGTGACGATGGAGGAGAACACGGGCGGAGCGGCGATCTCCGCCGAGGGCGCGGGCGGCACCCCCGCCGTCACCCCGAACGGCCCGGCGGCCAAGGCGGGCCTGAAGGCGGGCGACGTGATCACGAAGTTCAACGACACCGTGATCGACAGCGGCCCGACCCTGATCGGCGAGATCTGGACCCGCAAGCCGGGCGAGAAGGTGACCCTGACGTACGAGCGCGACGGCAAGGAGGCCACGGCGGAAGTCACCCTGGGCCAGCGCGAGGGCGACAGCTGACCGGCTAGGCTGTCCCACGCGTCGCCCCGGCCCCTCACGGGCCTGACGGCCCATCGGCTTGCACAGCGACCGGGCGGCCGACGCGGGGTGGGTTGCCCGAGCGGCCTAAGGGAACGGTCTTGAAAACCGTCGTGGCAGCGATGTCACCGTGGGTTCAAATCCCACACCCACCGCAGGCGAGAGGCCCCTGACCAGTACGTATGGTCGGGGGCCTTTGCCATGCCCGTTCCCTGCCAGGTACCGCTGTTCCCCTTGGTTTCCCGCTCTGTCGGGCACGGAAGGGGCACGCGGGGGGCACGGCTGGGGCACGACTTTGGAGCTGCCGGGGTCGGATCGTCAGCGGTTGATCGGGATCTCGTAGACGATCTCGCAGTGCGCTGCGGGCACCACGATGTCCGCTGTCTCCACGGGGCGGCCCTGGTCGCTGTAGTACGTCCGCCGGATGTGCGTCACGAGTGCGGCTTTCTGGATGCCGAGTAGCGATGCTTCC
Source organism: Streptomyces sp. YPW6 (assembly GCF_018866325.1). NCBI lineage: Bacteria > Bacillati > Actinomycetota > Actinomycetes > Kitasatosporales > Streptomycetaceae > Streptomyces > Streptomyces sp. YPW6. The sequence continues at coordinate 3,696,962 of NZ_CP076457.1, read as the reverse complement.
TCGGCGGTCGCGTGCCTGGGTTCGGGCTGCTCCACCGCGTGGCTGATGGTGACTCCGATCTCGGCCATGCGGTTCACGACCCCGGCTCCTGCGTGGGGCCCTCCCTCGGGGAGAACGACGAGGGTGCCGCCAGTGACGGCGTACGGCTCCCAACTCGTCGACAACTGGACTGGCTTCCCGTCCGCAAGGAATTCGTACGTCGTCCGGACGCACGGCTCGCCTTCGCCGATCCCGAGCCGCGTCGCGATCTCCGCCGGGGCCGGCACCTTCGCGTCGGTCCGGCTCTCCCAGTCGCTCTGTAGCCGAAGGGCCTTCATGTCCTGTTGGAACGGGGACCCGCTGGGCTGCTCACGTGCCGACGACCGGACGACTCTCACGCGCTCCCGGGGCTCGGCGACGTAAGTCCCCGATCCGGCCCGGCCTTCCAGCACGCCTTGGGAGATCAGCAACTCCTGTGCCCTGCGCACCACGTTCTCACCCACGCCGCACTCCTGGCCGATCTGGGCGCGGGACGGGAGGCGGTCACCCGGTTCCCAGACGTGCTCCGCGATGCGCTGCCGGAGTTCGTCGGCGATGCGGAGGTACGGCGGTTGCTCAGACATATGGAAAATCTAGTCCACTAGCTCTAATCTAGTTAACTAGCTTCACTGAAAGTGATTTCGGGCAACGGAGGGTGCGCTGTGTCCGCTTCGGAAGTCACCGCAGCGGCCATCGCCGCCCGCTTGTCTGCCGCCGGCCTCCGCCCGCGCGTGGAGGAACACACCCAGTTCACGACGGTCGAGGCAGAAGTACCGGACACGCTCTCCGCCGACTCATGGCGGGAGGTCCTGGACGCGGTGGCCGATGCCGATCGATTCGGGCTCGTGGCCACCAGCTTGAACGGCCGCACCTTATGGGCGGTCGTACGTAAAACGGTTCCCACGACAGGCGACGTCGGGGGACCGGGCTATCAGCGATAGGAGCTGAACAGCATGCTCAACCGTATCCGCCAGGCCATCTCGCGCACCAGAGCGCGGTGCTTCCCCAACGGCCGGCATCGCCGTCCCTTAGCGCCCTTCCGGCCGCTGACCTCTCCCATCTGCCCCTTGCCCGCTGACGCTTCAACCGTCGCCCTGGGACGGACTCCGGCCGGCACAGTCCACCGTTCCCCGCTGAGGGGAGAGGACGTCGCGCTTGTCCGCCCGTACCTGCTGGCGTGGGAAGAGCAGCGTGCACGGACGCGCACGGTACTCGTCGCCCCGCACCTGCCGGCCGATGCCTGGTCGGCCCTCGCGGGGGCCCACTGATGACTCCTCGCCGACAACCGCACCCAATGGGCACAGCTTCCGCCCCCTACCGCTCGATCGCCTGCTGGATTGGCACGCACCACTCCTGCATCGAGCCGTCTCCGCCTGCGACGACGGACGACGTGCCTGTGATCTACGAGGTGTGCGTCTGCCCGTGCCACCCGGCCCCCGACCCGTTCGTGCCCGTGGAGGCGACGGCATGAGGACCCCAGCCCCCGGCGGCGCGCTGGTCTCCACCGTCGAGGTCACTGCGGCCTCCGTGCAGCGCGGCGACATCATCCAACTCGGTGGTCAGGCCTGCCGAGTGAGCGACCTCTTCCAGCTCCCCCAAGGGGCCAAGCAACTGGTCTTCGAGTCAGGCGAACTGCTGGCCATACACGCCCGTACCCGGCTCACCGCCCTACGACTGCTGAGACGGCGGTGACCGGCCTCGTGCCCCGACGCCATCACGACATCGCCGACGACCTACGCCACCAGATCACGACGGGCAGCATCAAGCCTGGCGAACGCCTCCCGGCCGAAGCCGGCCTGGCCGCTCAGTACAGGGTCAGCACGGTGACCCTGCGACGCGCTCTCGCAGTGCTCCAGGGCGAAGGGCTCGTCGAGAAGATCCACGGCAAGGGGAACTACGTCCGTCACCCCCGCCGCAAGATCATGTACGTCGGAGGCTGGGGCACGCTGGACCCCTGGACCGCCGCTGAGCCAACGTTGCGCATCACGGTTCGCAGCACCACGGTTCCGGCCTCCGTGCACCTGACGACGTTGCTGAAGGTGCCAACGGGCAGCCCCCTCGCGGAGTACACCTGCCTCAGCCTCGAACAAGGCTCGCCGCACGGCCTGGCCCGCATCTACATCCCGCGCGACCTGGCCCCGGCCGGAGTCCTCGACGACGACTCCGTGTGCCAGGAGGCAGCCACGCGATTCGCTGTCCTCGGCCCGTCGCCAGCCACCATCCGAGAGACGGTCTGCGCCCGATCTCCCACCCCAGACGAAGCCTCAGCCCTCCGGATCGGATCCACCACGGCCGTCCTCGCAATCACTCGCATCGCCACTGACCCGACCGGCCGCGTCATCGAAGCCGCACTCCTCGCCTTCCCCGGAGATCGCGTCGACGCCGTCTTCACCACCCACCACGTGCTCGACGAGAGGCAGACCCAAAGATGACGGCACCGAACGAACTGCGGCTTCTCCCGTGGCCAGGCCCGGAGGGCAAGCCCTGTTACCTGAGCACTGACGACCCGGGCGGCTACATGTCCCGCCTGGCGGAAGACGTCGAAGCGATCCAACTCGGCACAGCGGCCGACCTGCTGGAAGAGGCCTCGGAAGTCCTCGACGACCAAGACGCGGACCCGAACGACCTGCGCCGCCTGGGCCACGACCTGACAGGCGCCCTGAGGAACGTGCTCCGCGTTGCGGCCAGCCGCGGCCATCGCCTGGCGGCGAGCGAGCCCCGCCGAATCTGAAGGAGCGGCGGCACAACAGCGACCGCCGAAGACAACCTTCCTTCAGCGACGGGGAGGGGATCCCGAGCATAGATCTGGGGTTCTCCTCCCCGTTGCACTGTGCCAGCGCGGCTCCGACCACGCTGGGCTGCTGGCTCAGTCTGTTCCAGAGAAGATGGCCGACACCGGCAAGTAGCAGTGACCAGTCTGGCTGGCGTGCTGCCGCTTCCGGGCGATCAGGTCGTCCAAGCGGATGCGCTGCTCCAGTACCGCCATGAAGTCGCTGCCGTCCATCGTGATGAAGGGCGTGCTGTAGCTGTAGACGGCCAAGGCATCGGAGGTGAAGCCACTCATACTGACGTACAGGCCCAGCGTGTTCTTGCCCTTACGCTCGATGTTGTTCTTAAAGATGTCCAGCATGGAGCGGCCGATGGGCTCCTTCCACCACTTGGCTTCAATGACGTAGTGGTCGGTGGCGTAGGTGAAGGCCCCGTCGATTTGCTCATGATCAAGGCTGTAGGACGCCCGGGGCTCGAGGTCGTAGAGACCAAACAGTTCGTTAATGAAGCGCTCAAGGTCGGTACCACGTTTGTGCGGGTCTGCGGCAGCATGCATCTCGAGGAAGCACAGTTGAAGGGCCTCGTGATCGGCATTGAACAGCCGGGCTTGCTCAGCCTGCCTGGCGCTGTCTGCGATGGTGGCGACGTGCTCCCTGTGCTCCTGAACGACTGAACGGTGGTGCTCCGTCCACTCGCGCAGATCGACCACGGCCGCTTCGGCACGCGTCACCATCTCATCCCGATCTACCTGCTGTTCTAGGTTCGGGAATCGCTTCATCTCTGCGACGTCGAGCATGAGCTTGATGGTTAGATCGCGGTACCTGGCTTCATTGGCCCCGAGGAGGTCGACGAGGTGGCCGGATGTCTCCCGCTTGGTACTGCTGAAGTCGAGCCGCGCCAACAACTCGCTGTGGTCTTGCAGCATCCCCCGCAGGTACCGTTCAAAGGGCGGTTTGTTCCAGAAGATCACTGTTAGTGCGTCGGCCAGTGCGATGTAGGCACGCGGGTTGATCTTCTTGCTACCTGCGCTCTGCGCCATGCTCCCCCTCTTTCCCAGCCCAACCCAGGCATACAGCCATATCAACACGGTAGCGCGGGGACAGCCGTTGAGCTGCACCACAGTGAAGGCAGCACTGGATGTCATCGGAACAGGCCGTGGACCGGGGACTCCAACGGTTCCGGTGGCCGCTGCCCACGTCCACCAGGGGTGCCGTTCGGCTCGGTTCCACGGCGACTGGCAGGTCCGCCGGCCGTCGTGCGGCTTGTAGAGCACCGGGTCATCGGACTGTAGGCGCTGGCACTCTGGAACCCATGAACTGACTTGTCTGGAGCGGCCCACGATCGATCGCGTCAGTCAAAGCAGTACACGTCGGCCTTAGTTGTGTAGTAGAAACACGCTATGAGCGCCGGAGACCCCATCGAAGAACAACGTCGACAGCTGGAAAGTTGGCTCGGCTCGGATAGCTACGGCGCCTTGCGTGCTGTCGTACCCAGCGTTATGCCTGCGCAGTCCTTGGCTCTCTACGCCCGGTGGTGGCAGTTGGAAGCGTGGCTGCGGGAACTCATCTATGTAGAGCTACGTGCTCTGTATGGCGCGAATTGGCTTGATAAATTGCGAGCTGCGTCAGGACGACAGGCACAAGATGCGGCGTACAAACACATGTCAACTTCCGATAGCGAAAACCCGCTTGCCTATCTTGACTATAGTCAACTTTTGCAGGTTATCGAAAATCACTGGGGACAGTTTGAGTATGCACTGTTGGAAAGTGGCTCTTGGAATGGGCGCCAAGAGGAGTTGAAGAGGGTACGCCATCGTATTGGCCATATCCGCAAACCGCATAGGGATGACATGGGTCGCATTGAGCAGACTCTTCGCGATCTTGAGCGGGGTGCCTTTATCGCTTGCGCTGCATACAATAAGCGCATACTGCCGAGTCCGCAAAAGTTCAGAGATGCCATGACGGCCGGATGGGTTGCAGGAGAGCATCCCACTGCGCAGCGCCTAATTCGACACGCAGATATCCAGTATGGAGTAGGTCTGGAAGTAAGAGTTAGCCGGCGTCCGTGGGCATCGTGGCCGGAAGACCTTGAGAAAGCCGAGGGACTGTTCTGGCATGCAAACTTCTACTCGCGAGACCGCGCGGTTGATGTTCGGCACCTGTGGAATGAACTTCGAGGAATCCGTCCTCTAATTGTTCACATGCTCGCAAGTCACCCTCATCATGTTGAATTCACCTTTAGCTCCGTCGATGATTCTGCGGGTACAGCCGATGTTATTGGGGCCTGTTTCGACGCTCTTCTGTATTCCCGGCGGCATGGCAGTAGAGGAATAGAGGGCACAGGCTTCGACGACGAAGGCTTGGCAGAATGGAGGAGTCGAACAGACTCTATCGATTACCGAATCATGAGCAGTAGCGGATGGACGATCGTGAGCGAGGACACTATTCCCATTAGCATGTTCGGCGCGGGTGGAGGGGTGGAGCTTATTCCGGAATGGTAATCTGCTTCGTTGATTGCGGCGAATTCTTATAAGGCGTCAGGACGCGGGAACCGCGATAGCCGGAAACTTGGTCAACAATACTTTGTCGAAATGTAGGACGAAATCTCGCGACACAATAGCAGACCTAACCGCCACTTCGGAAGAGAAGGCGATCATCCTTCCGTTTGCCTGGGCGGCGAGAACACGCGCGTACTGCTCTTTCAAGCGAAAGAGATCCTTATACTTACTTACCTGTAGATCGGTAAGTTGGCCGTCACCATGCACGATGCTGTTTCGTAGGTCGATGACCGCATCAAAATCCTGAGAGGCTTTATCTCCGGATACGTTGATGTTGAAAGCGGCGCTTAGCCACTTGCGTCTGGAATCCCACGTTCGGAAGATCGAGTCCTCTACTTCTCGGTGCAGCGTGCGCGCCAAGGGAAAAGACATGGCGGCGTCATCTGAAAACAGGCTCTTGATCGCCTTATCTACGTGAGCTTCGACCAGCGTGGCACAGGAGACCACCGCTGCCCGAATGCCCTCCTCATCAGTGTTGGCGTACGGCCTAGTCCCTAGAATGCTCACCCTTCGCAGCACACCTTCACCGCTCTCTGTAAGCCGCCAAACGGTCAATTCTGCTCTCCCCAGGAGAAGGCTTCGCGATTCAGTGAACCTGCATTGGCAACAGATTTCCTGAGGGAAGCATTTAGATTCCCTTGACGGCCCATGGCTGCCGCAATCGCATGTTCTGATATTTTGGTCGACGTCTTCAGTAGTTCCACGGTCACGTCATCGGTCAACGTCCCGAATTTAGCCGACACCCATGCGGCTTCCGCCCTTACCATTTCATGCCGGTCGATGCACTGCTCTCCAGCCCAGTTAAGTACCCAATCGCAATCTGCAGAGCTGCCCTTATGGAGCTTCCCTGCAACGTGGAGCAGCCAAAGTCGTCCTGACGGTCCAATCCGCCCCGCTTCAATTATATTTCGGACTAGAGACCAGTTATCTTCAGTCTCAGAAAAAGACTCCATGCGACTGAGGATGTATTTGCAAACTCGTTCCAGGCGTACCGGTTCCCGAAATATGAGGCTCGTAAAGACTTCAGCTTCAATCCGAAGATCGTCCTTTTGGAGAACTGTAATGGCCAGGGGGAGCATGCGTCGGAGCTCTTTTGCCTTGTAGGTCTCCATGTCGGGCTGGCGCCCTGCAATCATGGCCTTCCAGTCGACAATGATGCGCCGCATTGACTCCTTCAACGCTTTTTCATCGTCGGGCGGAATTTCTACGACTTCTTCCTCGTCGTAGTCCCGCTGCACCAGTTGAACGAGGGTGAGGCGGGATTTTGCGCTGTCGAAGTACTTTTTCTGCAGGATCTCTCTGTTCTTGGCTCGTGCCCTGTGAGCCTCGGTTCGCATGATGCCTGTCTTGTCGGACGACAAAATGAGCCCCAATTCGCGTGCATACTCTGCCGCGTACTCGATTACTCCGTTCGCCATCTCCCAGTTCTTGACCTGGATGCGGAAATCGTCTGCATAGCGAATTACAGGCAGCTTGCGGCGCAATAGTTGGCGTTCCAAGACGCTAAGGTAAAGGTCGGCCAATCGGTCGCTTGGCGTCGAGAGTTGGGGTAGGCCTCGTCCGTTGAAAGAACACCTCTTAAGGAATGAGCGGATTGCATTAGCCTTGTCGTGATCCAAAGTCCGCATTAGGAGTTCACGATGCAAAATCTCATGGTCAATAAACTCGTAGCAGGCCGCAATGTCAATGTCGACGATGTACTCGCTCGGGGAATCATTGGCGAACTTCTCGAAGAGTTCCCAGTTCCCCTCACTGCGACTGTCAGGTTCTAGTTGCTTGTCAATGGAATCCACAAGAGCTGCGTAGAGGCACCTGGACGCCACGTCTGGAATTACGATTGGCCTATGTCCAAATTTTTTCTTTGGCATAGTGATGGTCTCAACAGAGATGGCGACGCTCGGCGTCAACGCAATCTTTGCAAGGCCCGCCAAAGTTTCATGCGAATTGGCCAGCGAGCGATCGGTAATCAGTGAAGGCAATCGGTCAAGTGGTTTTCCCAGAACGGTATTGACCGCTTTGGGAAGGTTCAAATTCTCCAAATTACTGTTCGCCATCTTCTCCGCCGCCTGCCGTTCAAAGGGTGAGGCAAACATGATGGCAGCGAGGCTCGGGCTCGTCACGGGTTTTGATCGGATCGACGAGGTCGGCGGAGCGGGTTTGGTCGGTGTCCTGCCCGGTTTGGGGTCGAGCATGATCAGGGGGCCGTACGCTGGCCGGCAACTCGGGCAGGCTGTGATCCTGCCCGGAATTTGAACGAGTGGCCCCCTGGTCTTGCTCGACGCGGGACCCGAACCGGGGAGGTGGCTAAAGCCGTGGAGCCGACCGCCCCAGCCACAGCGGGTTTCTCCCCACCATGGTGCTCGCTCCAGCCGCGCGACCGGCGTAGCCGGGGCCAGAGCGGGCCGGAGGCAGGAGCGTCAGGCCCCGGCGGTGAGCCGGGGAGCGCGCGGCGAGCGGAGCGAGCCGCCTTGATGAAGTAGAGAAAGTCTTATCCCGCTGCGATGAGCTGCTTGCCGTCGTGGCTCCGCACGTGAGGGCCGTTGCCGTCCAGGGCATCCAGGAGGCGGACCGCGTAGACCTCGGCCATGCGCTCGCTGACCTCGTCGGGTGTGAGCCAGGAGACGGCTGTCGACTCGCTTGATGTGCGTTCGGTGCCGCCGGAGGGCTTGCAGCGGAAGACCAGGGCGACGATGCCTCGGGTCGTGTTCTTGTAGACGCCGGTGAGCTGGTCCACCTCGACGTGGATGCCTGTCTCTTCCCAGACCTCGCGGGCAACGCCGGCCTCGGGTGTCTCGTTGAGTTCGAGGATGCCGCCGGGGAGCTCCCAGGTGCCGTTGTCGGCTCGGCGGATTGCCAGGAGGCGGCCGTCCTCGCGTACCACTACTCCGGCTACGGACACGGAGTGCATGGGAGCGGGTGTCGCTTCCTGTGATTGACTCATGTAGAGGAGCATAGGAGGCAGGGAAGGACTATGGGAACTGCGGCGGGAGGGGCCGGTTCCGGTCCTCGGTATGTGCAGATCGCTGATGACCTCGTGCAGCAGATCCGGGCGGGGGTTCTCAAGGCCGGCGACATGGTGCCGAGCGAATCCGAGCTGGTGGACCGCTACGGCGTCTCCGGCGGGACGATCCGTAAGGCCATGGTCGAGGTACGGGCGAGTGGGCTCGTCGAGACCAGGCACGGCAAGGGCTCGATCGTGAAGAATCGGCCCCCTGTGCGGCACCGCTCCTCCGATCGCTTCCGGCGCTCGCTCCGGCAAGGTGGCCAGGCGGCCTACCTCGCGGAGTCCACACAGTCCGGTGCCACCGCGAAAGTCAGTGTCCTCTACATCGGTCCCATGGACGCGCCCGAGGATGCGGCCGAGCGCCTGGGAGTGCCCGCCGGTACGCAGGTGTTGGCCCGCCGTCGCCTCTACTTCCGCAACGGCACCCCGGTGGAAACCGCCTCGTCGTACCTGCCCTGGGACGTGGTGAAGGAGATCCCGGAGCTGTTCGCCGAGAACCCCGGAGGCGGCGGCATCTACGCCCGACTTGAAGACCACGGGCATGAGTTCGCGGAGTTCGTCGAGACGCTGCAAGCACGCCCGGCCTCGAAGTCAGAGGCGTCGGAACTGGCGCTCAGCCCTGGTGCGCCCGTGGTTCACCTGATCCGGGAGGCCCGTACGACTGCGGGTCGGGTGGTCGAGGTGTGTGACACGCTCATGGCCGCTGACCAGTTCGTTTTCGAGTATCGGATCCCTGCCGACGACTGACGTCCGCTCAACTTCCCGCAACCCGTCGTGAGTTCTTCTTCGCGGCGGGTTGACTCATGTACAGGAGTCGGGCACTCTTCTTCATGTCACTCATGTACATGAGTGACGGAGTTCAGCATCTATAGAGGAGTGATCTGCTGTGCGTCAGATTCCTGTCGACACCTCCAGCGCTGTCGTGATGGTCGCCAAGATTCCGCAGGTCAAGGTCCGTGACCGCCGCACCGGGGAGATCGCCACCGACATGGAGACCGGTGCTCAGCTCATGACCGTGGACGTGATGTTCGCGGCGAACGAGGAGGTGGAGATCCTGTCCGTCACCGTTCCGGAGCCCGGGATCACCGGAGAGCTGGCCATGGGTACGCCGGTCGCGCTCACCGGCCTGGTCGCCCGTCCGTGGGAGAACGACTTCAACGGCCAGCGGCGGCACGGCATCGCGTTCCGCGCGGTCGCGGTCACCTCGCTTGCCGACGTCGCCGCAGGGTCGAAGGCGGCCTGATCATGACCGCCTTCACGGTCGCTCTGGTGCTGGTCGTCGCCGCTGCGGGTCTCCTGCGGTGGCGGCGGCCCGCCTGGTACTGGTTGGCCTTCGGGGTCACCCTGGCCGCGCTGCGGGTCTTGGTCCGGTACCGCTCGGTCATGGACGCGTGCGGGTTGACCGTTCCGCCGGCGCGGTGGCGGTTATCTCTGGCTCGGGCCACCAACCGGCCGATACCTGAGCCCCGCCCACCGCGCATCCGGCGACTGCGGCCGACTCGAACCGGCCTGGTCCTCCGACTCAAGCTCCGTCCCGGGCAGGACGTCTTCGACATCGCCGCGGCCTCGGACCGGCTTCGGCACTCGTTCTCGATGTTCGGCGTGACCGCGCGTGAGGTGCGGTCCGGCGTCGTCGAGGTGCGGATGACCGGATACGACGTGCTCAAGCGGGTGCAGATGCCCGCTGAGACGGAGACCCGGGCGATGCGGGTACCGGTCGCCCTTCGGGAGGACGGGTCGGTGCACTACCGCGACTACCGCGCGATACCTCACGCCCTCACGCTCGGTGCCACGGAGTCCGGCAAGTCGGTCTACCAACGCAACCTGGTCGCCGGCCTTGCTCCTCTGGACGTGGCCCTCGTCGGCATCGACTGCAAGCAGGGGGTCGAACTCTTCCCGCTGGCGCGGCGGTTCTCAGCGCTGGCCGACAGCCCGGACACCGCTGCCGAACTCCTCGATGGACTCGTGGCGCGTATGGCGGACGTCTACCGCCTCATCCGTACCCATCAGCGCATCACGGTCGATGTGCCGGACGCGGAGATCGCCGCCGACATCTGGGACCTGCCTGACGAGCTCCGCCCGACCCCGGTCGTCGTCTTGGTCGACGAGGTGGCCGAACTCGCCCTGTACGCAACGAAGGAGGAGGAGAAGCGGCGGGACCGCATCATCACCGCCCTGGTCCGTCTCGCGCAGCTCGGCCGCGCCGCCGGTATCTACCTCGAAATCTGCGGACAGCGCTTCGGCTCCGAACTCGGCAAGGGCATCACCATGCTCCGCGCCCAACTCACCGGCCGCACCGCCCACCGTCTCAACGACGAGACCTCCGCCAACATGGCCTTCGGCGACATCGCCCCGGACGCGGTCCTCGCCGCCATCCAGATTCCCGCCGAACTGCGAGGCCTCGCCATCGCGGGGGACGCGTCCGGCGGTTGGCACCGTATCCGCGCTCCGCACACCTCGCTCCGCCAAGCCGTGAACCTCTGCAACCGGTACGCCGACAGGACCCCGGACCTGCCCGAGCTGGCCCCTTTCCGGCCCACCACCGGCACCGCCACCGAGCTTGTGCCATCGGCGAAGGCCTCTCCGGCCACTGCCTGATCTCTCCCCCCGCCCGGTAGGCGTGACCGTCTTCGCGCCGAGTCCCTACCACTGCCATGCCCAGAGAAGGGAGAACCGCCATGTGCCCCGACTGCGAGGACTTCGCCCGGACCGTGCTCCTGCTCGGCCAACTCGCCCTGTACGCCGACATGGACGGTGCCGACCTCGACTTCGTGGACGTTGTCAGCCTGTCCCTCGCCGTGTCGCTGCCGGAGCCGCCGCCGGGCACGTTCCCGGATGACTCCGACCCCGCTGAGGACTTCTGATGGGCGCCCGGCACGGTCTCCGGATCGACGCGGTGTTGATCCAGGCGGTCATCGCCGGAGCTCTGTCCTTCGCCCACCTGCACGACCTCGCCGCCGCGGCCGGACAGGACGGCTGGAAGGCATGGGCCTACCCGGTCAGCGTCGACCTGCTCCTTGTCGCCGCCTGGCGTCGGCTGCGCAGCGAGGGTCCGTCTCGGTTGGCCTGGTGCTGGTTCCTGATCGCCCTGTTCGCGTCGCTCGGCGCCAACGTCGCCACCGCCGGGTTCCTCGACCTGGCCAACCCGCCGGCCCCGCTCCGGCTCGGCATCGCCGGATGGCCCGCACTCGCCTTCCTCGGCGGCACTCTCCTCGCCCACTCGTCGGGGAGGCCGGATCCAGCTCCGTCAGCCGCCGTCACGGAGACAAAGGACGTCGGGCCGACGCGTGCGCCTGGCGCCGCCCCGGCCTCATCCCCGGCCGATGAACCCCCTGCGACAACGGCCCTGTCCTCGCCCCCGGCTCCGTCCCCGGAGCCGCCCGTTCCCGCCGTGCTGATCGACCACGCCCGCAAGGTCGCCGACGAGTACCGCACCCGCACCGGATCACCGATCGACACCGACACCCTCCGCTCCCGCCTCGGCGTTCCGCCCCACCTCGCCGACGCCATCGCCGCCCGCCTCAGCTGACCGCAAAGGAGAACTGAGATGACCCACGATCCCGCCGACCTGACCGCGGCCGACTACCTCGACGGAGCGCGTGAGATGGCCGCAGCCGGACGCCCCTTCCTGGCCCACCTGCTCGCCGAGGAAGCCGCACGACGCGCCGACGACCCGGCCACCGCCCGCAGCATCCGCACCCAGTACACCGACCCGACAACCGACAGGGGCTGACCGGCATGCCCGCCCGCGACAGCTTTCACTCCGTGATGCGTATCGGCCCCGTGCAGATCGGCACCCACCGCGACCGCACCGGCCGCACCGCCCACGCCGCCGTCTGCACTGCCGACCGCTGCGGCTGGTCCGCCGACTACTCCAGCCGGACCGCCGCCCAACTCGCCGCCCGTACCCACCGCTGCACCGTCCGATAGGAGACAGCGTCCATGGACGTCCCCCTTTGGATCGCCCTGCTGGTCGTCGGCTACCTCGGCATCAAGCTCTTCCGTCCGCCGGTGTGGCTGATCTGCGTACTCCTCCTCGGCGGCTACCTCCTCGCCGACAGCCTCTTCGCCTCCGTCATCGACACCGCCGTCAGGTAACCCGCGCCCGGGAGAGGAGAACCACCCATGTTCCAGCCCAAGATCCCGACCATGCCGCAGCCCTCGGGCCTGGTCACCCCGCCCGCCGTCGTCCAGCCGACCACCATCACGCCGGGCACGCCTGCCCCGGCACCCGCCGCCGCCCCTGAGCCGTCCCGTCCAGTCGTACAGCTCACCCCCGGCACCGCGGTCGCGCTCGTCGGTGCCGGTACCGCCGTCGTCCTGGTCGTCGGCACCGTCCTGGTCTCGCTGCTCCTGGCGGTCGCCGTCACCAGCGCATCGGTCGCCGTCTGCGCGGTCGTCCTGCGCTCCCTGATCGCGTCCAACGCCAAACGCCGCTGACCGGCCCCCGGGCGGCCTCGATACCGCCAAGCATCCGCCGCCCGGGAGCCGTGCCCACCGATCGATCTCGCAACCGGAAGGAACCCCCAGCATGGCCCACCGGCCCTCACCCTCGAAACAAAAGCGGTCCACGCCCGCCCCACGGCTCGACCCGACCGTCCTCGGGGACGTCCTCCGGGTGGCCTCGGCCTCCGACTACACCCGCTGGGAGGACCAGATCCGCCGCACCGGCGGCTGTGCCGACCCCGTCCATCTGAGCGGCTGGGTAACCCACAAGGACAAGACCACCGGCGAGACCCTGCACCGCTACTCGACCGCGTACGAGCCGGGCGGACGCCTCCGCATCGCCTGCGGCAACCGCCGCGCCTCCCGCTGCCCCTCGTGCGCCTGGACCTACGCGGGCGACACCTACCACCTGATCCGCGCCGGCCTCGCCGGAGACGACCGCCGCGACATCACCGCCGCCGTCCGCGACCACCCGCGCGTCTTCGCCACCCTCACCGCACCCTCGTTCGGCCCCGTCCACAACCGCCCCGACCGGGGCACCTGCCGGTGCGGCACGGCGCACGCCTCGGACTCCGGGGACCTGGGCTCCGCCCTTGACCCGGAGACCTACGACTACGCGGGCGCTGCGCTCTTCAACAACCATGCCGGGGAGCTCTGGCAGCGTTTCACCACCCGGCTCCGCCGCGAACTCGCCATCCACGCAGGAATCCCACGCCGTGAGCTGGGCGACCATCTCCGCGTCTCCTTCGGCAAGGTCGCCGAATTTCAGAAGCGCGGAGCCCTCCACTTCCATGCCGTCGTACGTCTCGACGGCCCGCAGGGACCTCGTACGCCGCCGCCCTCTTGGGCCACGGTCGATCTCCTCACCGACGCGGTACGCGCCGCAGCCGCGCACTCGTATACGTCGGTCTCCGTCCCGGCTGCCGGTGAACAGTCGTCCCGGACCTTTCGATGGGGTCGACAGCTCGACGTCCGCCCGGTCAAGGCCTTCGGCGACGGGGCAGATGTCACCGAACAGGCAGTTGCCTCGTACGTGGCCAAGTACGCCACCAAAGCCGCCGAGACCACCGGCACCCTGGACCGCCGCATCGGCGAGCTCGCCGAACTCGACCGCCACCGCGTCCCCGATCACACCCGCCGACTCATCACCGCATGCCGTGAGCTCGACAGCCTCTATCCGGACCGACGTCTCTGGGCCTGGGCCCACATGCTCGGCTTCCGCGGCCACTTCTCGTCCAAGTCCCGCACCTACTCGACCACCCTCGGTGCCCTCCGCCAGGAACGCGCCGACTACCGCGCCGCCCAGGAAGCGCCTGCTCTCGGCCTAGCCGACCGCGAACCGGACACCGTCCTCGTCCTGACCGACTGGCAGTACGTCGGCCACGGTCACACCCCCGGCGAAGGCGCCCTCGCCGCCACCATCGCCCGTGACCTCCAGACCAACCGCGAGACCGCCCGCGACGCACTGAAGGAGCGGACTGCCAACGAGGGGGAGTGGTGACCGTGGCGGACCGACTGCTCACCGTGAACCAGGTCGCCGAACGCCTCGGCACCGGTCTTCGCTTCCCCCGCCGGCTCATCGAGGAACGCCGCATCACGTTCGTCAAGGTCGGCCGACATGTCCGTATCTCCGAGAGCGCCTTGGAGGAGTACGTCAGTGCCCATACGGTGACGCCGATCGTCCTGCGGCCCGCCTCGGCGTACTCGTACCGGAGGGCTGCCTGATGCCCGCCAAGCGCAAGTCCCGACGTGCCTTCGGCCGGATCCGGAAGCTGCCGTCCGGCCGGTTCCAGGCTCGGTATCCGGGGCCCGATGGTGTGCTGCGTGCCGCTGATCAGACGTTCCCGACAACGACGGACGCCGATCGCTGGCTGGCACGGAAGCGCATCGAGATGGAGGAGGGCCGCTGGCTCGACCCCGCCGAGGGACGGACCACCGTCCGCGACTGGTCGGCACGATGGCTAACCGCGGTCTCCCCGCAGCTCAAGCACAAGACACAGGCGTCGTACCGATCCCTGATCAACTCGCTGATCGTTCCGGCGCTGGGTGATCGTGAGCTTTCCAGCCTCCGGCCGATCACCATCGTCGAATGGGTCGGTGCGATGAGGACCCGTGGTCTCAGCGCCTCGCGGATCAGGCAGGCCTACCGGGTGCTCTCGCAGATCATGCGGGCCGCCGTCGACAACGAGATGATCGGGCAGACCCCGTGCAGGGGCGTGAAACTGCCTCGCATGCCGCAGAGCGAGCCGCACATCCTCACCCCGCTGGAAGCCTCACGGATCGTGCGGAGCGCGACGAAACCGCATGACCTGCTGATCTCCTTGCTCGCCTACGCGGGTCTGCGGGTCGGGGAGGCGTTCGCGTTGCGGCGAGCGGACATCGATGTGTCCGGCGGCCTGGTCCTCGTCGATGAGAACCTGGCCGAAGCGAACGGCACCCTCGTCTTCGACACTCCCAAGTCCCATCAGAAGCGGGTTTTGCGGATCGGGCCGTCACTCGCGGCGCGGATCGGCCGGCACCTGGAGACGCTGCCCGGTGGGGAGGACGCTCTCCTGTTCGTCACGCCTGGCGGCAAGCCCCTGCGCTACAACCAGTGGCGCAAGGCGTACTTCGATCCCGCCGTGGCGACTGCCGGGCTCACTGACGTCACGCCGCACGATCTTCGTGCCTCGCACGGGACATGGGTGGCCGACCGGTATGGCGTGATGACCGCCGCGCACCGGCTCGGGCACTCGAACGCGAGCGTGACCACTCGGCACTACGCCCGGCCTGTCGCTGGTCGCGACGACCAGGTGGCGGAAGCGGCGGACAGCTGGCTCAGTGGGTCGGACACCGAAAACGGCGGATCCGCGGAAGCCACTTCGGACTGAAGGCTCCGCCATCCTCACTTGGTCCAGTGGCCCCTGACCATGAACGTGGTCGGGGGCCGCGGCGTGTCCCGGCGCGCGCAGACTTCACCGGATGGGGACGCTGCTCGATATCGTCAGATCGGATCGCGCTGCCTCGTGGAGCACGTTGAGGGCCTCCACCAACGAATTCGTGCGGAGTTCGGCTATCCCGCTTGAGGGGATCCGGGCAAGCCTCAGCAGCTCCCATGTCCGCTGGTTGACCGTGTGAGCGGCGGTGGCAGCCTGCTCGTTGCTCAGCAGAATGAAGGTCTCGAAGAGGACCGACCTTCTTTTCTCGCTGGCCTCCATCTCATTCAAAGCGTCGGACGCGTCCGTTCCCTGGTCACGGACCCGCCCGGCTTCCATGGCGGCCCTCTGGATTTCCTTGATGCACGTCAGGTACTCGATGTACGTGTCAAGCTTCCGCTCGTCCCAACGCGTGGCCATCTCCCGCCGGAACTTGGCCCGTTCAGCGATGGTCGTTGCGAAGTAGGACGTCAAGGCGCCGATCAGGACGCCGACCAAGGTGAAGATCTGGGTGGCCATGATTGTCAACGTACCTTCGCGGGACGCCGCGGTTCGGGGCATTGAAGAGGTGGATCCCTGACTCAACGGGCACGAGCACGCCTGTGGGGCACGTAGCGGGCACGACAACGATGACTATGGCTCTACTGGGACGCTCATATCCCTCTGACCTGCGGCGGAGACCGGAAGCCTTCTACCCGCCGAAAGGTCTTGAAAACCGTCGTGGCAGCGATGTCACCGTGGGTTCAAATCCCACACCCACCGCAGGCGAGAGGCTCCTGACCAGTACGTATGGTCGGGGGCCTCTGCCATGCCCGCTTCCCGCCGGACACCACTGTTCCCCCTGGTTTCCCGCTCTGTCGGGTACGGAAGGGCACGCGGGGCTCGGTCGGAGCTCGGCCTGGGTGTGGGTCTCGGGGCTGTGGCCATGCGGTTCATGACTTCCGGACCCGCTGCCGCCCCGACGCCGCCCCGCCCTGTCTCGTCCGGTCGGGTCTCCGGGCGTCGCGCAGCAGACAGGCGATCTTGGGTGCCCGCGCAGACCGTGCGGGCGACCGTCGATGACGAGTTGATTCGGCGGACCGCGTGCAGGGGCGTTCAGCTGCCTCGCATGCCGCAGACCGGGCCGCCCGTCCTCACCTCGGAGGAAGCCTCGGAAGCCTCTACCGAGTGGGTTGCACACCAAGGGATGCTGGAGGCATGACCAGGGGGAGTAAACGCGCCATCGCCGCCTACTGCACGCTCACGCTGATGGCTGCGGCAGCCACAGCCTGGGTTCTGATGAGGGGGCTCGCACGGTTGGACTTGGTGGGTGACGCGGTTCAGGTCCGCATCATGGAGTGTCACAGCGAGGGCGGAGGACGTGGAGGCAGTTACTCCGTGTGCAGCGGACCGCAGGTGGGCAACGAGACGTACACGCTCAAGATCCGGTACGACGGTCGCGAAGGACAGATCGTCAAGGCTGTCCGGACCCCCTGGGGCGGCTACGAGCCGGTGGATCGCAGCTTCGTCTCCTGGGGCATCCATGTGCTGATGCCCGTGCTTCCCATCCTGGGAGGATCCGTGACGGGGGCCTTCGCTGTCAGAGAGGTACGCCGAGTGCGACGAGAGACCCGATCGGGCGCCGGGGTCGCGTAGCAGGCGCGACGTCGAGCGTGACGGTCCCCGACCAGGAGTGCCGTCCCGCGGCCGTACACGTCGTGGGCGTGAAGAGGTGTCATCGACGGCACGAGGGCGAAGGGTGACCGGCGCGACTGCCTCTGCGTGAACGAGTCGTGCGCCGTACTCCCGAACCCGGTATACCACCAGAGCCCGTCAGGTTGGTCGCGTGGGGGCCGGTGGGCCCGGGATCAGTGCAGGTCCACCTGGAAGGCGTGGCGGTGGTCGGCGGGGCAGGTGAAGATGCGCAGGTCTCCCCATCGGCCGACGACCACTCCTGTCTCGTCGCAGCTGGCCACGGTGAACAACAGCGTCATGGCCGTGCCGCAGTCCTCGCAGGGGATGACGGTCGGCTGGGTCAGGTGCCAGGTCGGCCAGCCGCCGAGTTTCCAGCCGGCGAGGCGGGTGATGACGTCGCCTCCGTCGCCGGTCTCGCGGACCAGGTCCTCGCATCGCGCACGAAGTCCGGCGGGCAGTTCCTCGCGGAACGGGAAGTCGGTCACGTGCTCGGCGGTGATGGCGCATGTCCGGGGCAGGTAGCAGTCTTCGTCGTACCGAGAGGGGGACGGCGGGTTCACCGTCCGGCCGGTCACGTCAGCGACTCGACGCCATCGAAGCTCGATCACCGGGCTGACGTCGGCCTGCTGGTTCGGAGGATCCACGTGTTCGTTCGGGCACCAGAGGATCTGCAAGAGGTCGATGTCGGCAGGCCACCAGGGCCCCGGGGCGTCGTGTCGGAAGATCTGAGCGATCGGCACCATGGCCGTGGGAGGCATGCCGTCAGGGCTGTTCTCGTCCGGCGACGAGCATGCGGGCCACGGTTCATCACCCGGCCACAGGAGGGGGCCGCCGATCGAGCTGCTGCGGCAGTCGGGCTCCGCCCGCTCGAGGTGGAGTACGACGGCGTCGCGCGCGTAGGGGGCGAGTTCGGGAAGCACAGCGAAGATCGAATCGACCGACGGTCGGGGAGTGCGTGTCATGGTGCCTTCCGGTCAGCTGGTCGTGGACCGGTCGCAGCGTATAGGCCGGCCCTGACAGCGGTTTCCCTGCGCGGATCATGAGCGGTGC
The DNA here is from genome assembly GCF_018866325.1 of Streptomyces sp. YPW6. Lineage (NCBI taxonomy): Bacteria > Bacillati > Actinomycetota > Actinomycetes > Kitasatosporales > Streptomycetaceae > Streptomyces > Streptomyces sp. YPW6. Next base: position 3,678,529 of record NZ_CP076457.1, on the reverse strand, counting down.
CCGGGTGCCGGACGCCCTCGCCACCGGCCTGGGATTCCCGCGGCGGTGCACGTGCGTGGTGAGGCATGGACCCGTTTTCGGCCATCCGGAGCGTGTTCGGCGCACGGTCGATGGTGTCGACGTGGTCGGGCTGCTTGGCGGGGCGGCACCGGGGCATCAGCCCGGTGACGCGACCGGCAAGGCGTCGTAAGGCGCTCGGCTGTGACAGCTGGGTGGGAGTGAGGAGACGTACGTGGCTGTGGGCGATGTGTGGGCGTTCGGACGGGACAGCGGCTTCGCCGCGGGGCAGGTGGTGGTGGGGTTCAGCGTGGAGTCCGACGGCGGGGTGATCGGGCATGTCGAGCGTCAGGAGAACGAGCCCGGGAAGCAGCACCTGGTGGTCGACACCGGGGTGTGGAAGTTCGGCAGGAGCGTGCTGATTCCCGCCGGGGCGGTGGCCGTCGTGGACAGTGAGGGGCGGACGGTCAAGGTCGCGGCGTCCCGGGACGAGATCAAGGCGGCTCCCCGGTTCACCACCGACAGCGAGACGACCGACCAGAACTACCTGGCGGAGGTCGGCGCGTACTACGCGTCCCTGCGTTCCTGAGTCCCCGGTGGCCCTGGGGCCTGAACCCCGGGGCCGATCCTGGGGCCTTAACCCCCGGGCCGATCGGGGAGGCAGCCGCCCGGGTGCCGTGTCGCCGGGGGTGGGGTGGACAGCGCCGTTCCTCTCCGGTGAGGCGTCCGGGCCGTCTTCGTGGAGCTGAGCGCTCCGGGTTCCGGCACCGGGCGGTTCACTTTTCCGGGGCCTCGCCGAGCGCGCTCAGGACTGCGGGGGCGTCCTTTCCGCGTGTCACGATCAGGACGCGCTCGCCGTCGTCCGCGCATTCCAGGACCACCGCCCGGCCGTCGTAGGTGGGGCGGTCCGCCGGGTCCGTCAGGTAGGGAGGGCGGACCCGGAGCAGGGTGAGGGTGCCGGCGGCGGCCTTGCGGTGGAAGACGCCTGTGGGGTCGGGGGTCGTGGCCAGGAGGCCGGGGGCGGCGATCAGATAGCCTCCGGTGCTCGCGTACGGGACATCGCCGAGGATGACGCCGAGGACGCAGACCTCTCCGGTGAGTACGGACGGCTTCAGCGTGATCGTGTCGTCGTTGTGGCGGGCGCGGCGGCGCAGGAACGGTACGGCGAGGGCGCAGCCCGCCAGGATCACCAGGCTTCCGACGGCGGTCAGTCGCAGCGCCCCGCTGATGTCGTCGGTCGGCCAGGGGGCCACCGCACCCAGCCCGGTGAGCAGCAGGCCGCCGATGACGGCAAGCCTCGTCCGCCAGGTGTACACCCGGGGCGAGTGCCTCGCGCTCCGGACCGTCGCGGCCGCGCCCGCCAGGAACATCGCGCCGTAGAAGCCCAGGCCCAGGCCCGCGGAGAGGGGGGCGCGGTAGTCGCCGCGGGGATCCGCGTTGGTCGGCCGGCGGGCGGAACCGAAGTCGACGGAGCGGATCTCGCCCCGCCAGTACGTGACCTCCACCCTCGCACCCGGCCGCGCGACGGGGGACTGCTGCGGTGTGCCGTTCAGGCCGGTGCGCGTGGACGTCCCGTCCGACTCGGTGAGGTACAGCCAGTACAGGGCGGTCTTGCCGGTTTCCTTCTCGGTGCGGTCGATCACCGCCTTGACCGTGCGCAGGCAGTCGACGGCGGTGGCGCCGGCCGAGGCCGGGCATGCCTCCGCCGCCGCGAACGCGCGTTCCTCGTCGTGGGCCGCCGGTGTCGCCACGAGCAGCAGCCAGGCCGACACCAGCGCCAGTAACGGGCCGATCACCAGGGCGGGGCGTGTCACACGGCGAAGCCCCGGGGCGGTCTCGGTGTTCTCACGTGTCGTCACCCGCGCATTCTGCGGCCACTGGGGCGGAAGCAGCAGTGGCCGGTGTCGGCACTTCGCGGGGGCTGCCTGCTGCGGGGGTTCGGCAACGTGGCGGGCCTTCTCCCGTCCGCCGAGGAGTTGTCTCCCTCCGTCCGCTCCTTCTGTTCGCCGGGGACGTTCTCCCGTCCACTGCGGCCCCTCACCTCTGTCCGCTGCGAGGCCGCCTCCCCCTTGCCCGCTGCCTTGCCCGCTGCCGGGTCTCCTTCCGGCCGCTACGAGGGATCGCTCTGCCGCCTCGACGTCAGCCGGGCCGCCGAGGCGATCGCGGCACGGGCCTCGTGTTCCGGCAGGCCGGTGCGGACGGCGGCCTCGGTGAGCGCGTCGGCCAGGGTGTCGCCGAAGCCGTGCTCGTACGCCCGGCAGGCCGCCCAGAACAGCCGGGTGTTGCGCTGGCCCTCGTGGGCGGCCAGGACGAACTGGATCAGGCCTTCACCCCGGCGGTCCGGGGTGGGGGTGCGGCCCGCGCCGCTGGGGCCCCGGGGCGGGCGGCGATGCTGGGTGAGGAGGCGGAGCAGGGCGCGGGGGCAGGGGGCCGGGGTGAGGTGGGCGGTGCCGGGGGCCAGGCGATAGCGGCCGTGGGCGGTGACCGAGCCGGGGCCGACCAGGTAGCCCCCGCTGCCGCGGATGTCGATGCCGGGGGCGAGGCGGCCCGCGGAGTTGGGGACCGTCGCGTCGGCGGGGCCGGTCAGCCAGAGGTGCCGGCCGCCGCTCGGGGTGAGCACCGTGACCGTCGGCGGGATCGTGAACAGGTGCTGGAGGGCCAGCTGCCGCAGTGCGCCCGCCGCGTCGCTGCCGTACGCCGGGTCGACGTCCAGGTCGATGCCGATGAGGCGGTGCGGGGTGCGTCCGCAGGCGATGCCGTAGCCGGTGGCCCGGGGTGCGGCGGCGAAGAGGGCGCGGACGGCCGCGGGGTCGGTGGTGGCGTCGTGCACCCCGTGCCCCGGCAGCCCGCACTCGCCCCGGCAGCGCGCGGGCGCCTGCTCGCCGCGGTGGGGGGAGCGCAGGGCGGGGAGCTTGGTGGCGGAGAGGGGGAAGACGGGGAGGCCGCGCCCGGCGGCGGCGAGGGCATGGGCGAGGGCCAGCGTGGGGGTCTGCCGGTCGATGGTGGCCATGCCCTCATTTTCGTACATGCGTTCGAAGAAGGGAAGAGGGGTGGTGGGGAGGGCAGGGTGGGGCGGCGCGGGACGGTTCGGTGTGGGCAGCAGGCGGAACGCTTCTTCCCCGGCGTGCCAACGGTCGCCGGGGTTGCTTCGCTGACCTGGACTTTCCCGCTGCTCGGGAGGTTTATCCGCTCTCCGTCATACGGGAGAGGGAATCGGTGGGTGGCGAGGGATTCGCCGGGGATGTGCTGGGCAACTCTGGTCTCGCGACGTTGTGAACAGCACCGGGGTGGTCGGCCAACTCCCCCGGAACCGGACGAAGATGTAGCCGCAATTCCGTTTTCTGGAGGAAATGACATGGCAAGTATCCGTACCGCTCGCGTCCTCGCCGCCGTCGCCGCTCTGCCCCTGACTGTCGCGCTCTGCGGTGGGGTGGCCGTGGCGGACAACGGCTCCTTCGCGAACGACGGATCGAACGCGGCCGTGGCGACGGTCGGCGGCAGCGGTGTCGGCGGCGACAACTCCGGCAACTCGTCCACGACCCAGCAGCAGGCCGTCGGCGCCGGTGCGTCGAACCAGAACACGTCCGCCCAGGTGAGCAACTCGGCCTTCGTGCCGATCGACCAGTCGGACCACAGTGTCGCGGTGAACTTCACGCCCTTCTTCTGGTGATCGTCCGGTGACGGTCGCCGTCCGGTGGCGGTGGCCGTCCCGGGGTGACGCGTTCGTCGGGACCTCCCGGGGGGTGGGTCCCGGCGGACCGGACGGCAGCCCGCACGGCGGCACTTCGGTGCCCTCGTGCGGGCTGCTCGCGTCTTGACAGAGGTTCAATATCTGACGGACAGTCAGATGCGGGAGTGCGGTTCGCCGGGCGTCGCCGGAGCGTCGTCGTGATGTCGGACGGCTGCGCTCCGGCCGGTGACCTGTCCGCAGCCCTGGAGGCCCCTCCGTGCATCTCGCTCCTACGGAACGCCAGCGGCGACTAAGCGTCGAACTGCGCTCCTACTTCCGTACGTTGATGTCCGAAGGGGAGGAGGCGGCGGAGGGCGGGGAAGGGCCCGGGAGTGAGTCGCGGCAGCGTCGCCTGCTCCGCCGGATCGGTGCCGACGGGCTGCTCGGGCTGGGCTGGCCCGAGGAGTACGGTGGCCAGGGCCGCGGCCCCGACGAGCAGTTCGTCTTCTTCGACGAGGCGTACCGGGCCGGCGCCCCCGTCTCCATGGTCACGCTCAACACCGTCGGCCCGACCCTGATGGCGTACGGCACCGAGGAACAGAAGGCGTACTTCCTGCCCCGCATCCTCGGCGGCGACCTGGTCTTCGCGATCGGCTACAGCGAGCCCGAGGCCGGTACGGACCTGGCGGCCCTGCGGACCCGTGCCGTGCGGGACGGCGACGACTGGGTCATCGACGGCCAGAAGATCTTCACCAGCAACGCCCAGCAGGCGGACTGGATCTGGCTTGCCTGCCGTACGGACCCCGAGGCCCCCAAGCACCGGGGCATCTCGATCATCCTGGTGCCCACGGACTCCCCCGGCTTCTCCTGGACGCCGATCCCCACCGTGGGCGGGATCACCACCACCGCCACCTACTACGACGGCATACGCGTCCCGGCCACGCATCTCGTCGGGGAGGAGAACGGCGGCTGGAAGCTCATCACCAGCCAGCTCAACCATGAACGTGTCGCCCTGGCCGCGATCGGCATGCAGGCCGAGGACTTCCACGAGGAGGCACTCGCCCACGCCCGCACTCCCGACTCCGCGACCGGTCGCCGCCGGATCGACGAGCCGTGGGTGCGCGCCCGGCTCGCGGAGGCGTACGCCCGGCTCGCGGCGACGCGCCTGCTGAACTGGCGACTGGTCGGCGCCGTGGGTGCCGGCGCACCCGCCCCGGGCGAGGCCGGCGGGGTGAAGTTCGCCGGTACCGAGAGCGCGGTCGAGGTCTACCGGATGTGCCAGGAGGCGGTCGGCGAGACCGCTCTGCTCCGCGGTGGGTCCCCCGGCTGCTTCGGGCCGGGCGGCGAGCTGGAGCGGATGAACCGCGCGGCCCAGATCAACACCTTCGGGGGCGGTGTCGGCGAGGTGCAGCGCGAGATCGTCGCGACGACCCGGCTCGGAATGATCCGGAGCAAGCGATGAGCGGGGCGGGCGCCGACGACCGACGGCCGAGCGCTGACGCCCCACGGCCGGGTGCCGAGTTCCGAGGGCCGGGTGCCGCTGACCGATGGCTGGGTGCCGCTGCCCGATGGCTGGGTGCCGACGCCCCAGGGCTGAGCGCTGACGCCCCACGGCCGGCCACCGACGCCCGACGGCGGGGTCTCGACGACCGACGGCTGAGCGCCGAGGCTCCCCGGCCGGGTGCCGAGGGCCCCCGGCCGGAGACGGAAGTCCCACCGCCGGGGGCCGAAGCCCGCCGGCCGGCCGCCGAAGGCTCCCGGGCGGGTGCCGCAGCCGTACAGCCCGGCGTCGAGGGCCCCCGGCCGGAGGCGGCAGCTCCACGGTCCGGCCCCGAAGCGTCCGGGACGCCCGGCAGCGATGAGCTGTACGCGCGGCTCCGCAGCTACGAGGGCCGTGCCGCCGCCACCGCCGGGCGCGGCAAGGACCCGGTCAACGAGCCGATGATCCGGCACTGGTGCGAGGCGATGGGCGACACCTCGCCCGCCTACCGGGGCCCTGACGCCGTCGCCCCGCCGACGATGCTCCAGGCGTGGACCATGGGCGGGCTGACCGGCCATGCGGACCACCGCTCCGCCGCGTACGACGCGATGTTCGCGCTGCTCGACGGCGCCGGGTACACCTCCGTCGTCGCGACCGACTGCGAGCAGGAGTACCTGCGACCGCTCCGCCCCGGCGACCGGATCACCTTCGACACGGTCATCGAGTCCGTCTCCCCGCGCAAGACGACCAAGCTCGGCACCGGCTACTTCGTCACCACCCGCACGGACGTGCGCGCCGACGGCGAACCCGCCGGGACGCACCGCTTCCGCATCCTCAAGTACCGTCCCGCACGCCGGAAGGAGGACTCCGGGCCGGAGCTCCGCCCCCGCCCCGTGATCAACCGCGACAACGCCGGGTTCTGGGCCGGTGTCGCCGAGCACCGCCTCCTCATCCAGCGCTGCACCGACTGCGCGACCCTCCGCCTGCCTTGGCTGCCCGGCTGCAACGCCTGCGGCGGCGCGGAGTGGGACACGGTCGAGGCGGGCGGGGAGGGCACGGTCTTCAGCCATGTCGTGATGCACCACCCCTCCTTCCCCGCCTTCGCCCCGGGCGGTGGGGGCGGGCCGTACGTCGTCGCGCTGGTCGAACTGGCCGAGGGCGTCCGCATCGTCAGCAACGTGACCGGTGTGCCGTACGACAAGGTCCGCGTCGGCATGCCCGTGCACCTGGAGTTCCTCGTGACGGACCCCGGCCTCGAACTGCCCGTCTTCCGGGCGAGCGAAGGCGGTTGAGATGGACTTCACCCCGAGCGAGGAGCAGTCCGCCGCGCAGGGACTGGCCGCGCGGATCTTCGGCGACCTGTCCACGCACGAGCGGTTGACGGCGGCCGGTACGGGTACGGACGCCGAGCTGTGGAAGGAACTGTGCGCGGCGGGGCTGCCCGCCGCCGTCGAGGACGTCGGGCTGCTCGGGCTCGTCCTCCTCCTGGAGGAACAGGGCCGGACCACCGCCCAGGTGCCGTTCGCGGTGACCTGCGTGTACGGGCTGCTCGCCGTGGCCGGGCACGGTACGGCGGAGCAGCGCGAGCGGTTGCTGCCGGGGCTGCGGGACGGTACGGCGGTGGCGACGGGTGCGTTCCCGGCGCGGGGCGACGTACACCTGTCGGACGGTGCGCTGTACGGGGTCGTGCCCTGGGTCCCCTGGCTGCGCGACGCCACCCATGTGCTGGTGGCGGACGCGGACCTGGCGCTGTGGATCGTGGAGGCGGGCGCGCCGGGCGCCGGGGCGCGCGCGGCGGGCGTGAGCGTGGACCCCGTCGAGACGACCGCGCCCTGGTCCGCGGGGCGGCTGGTTCTCGACGGCGTACGCGGGGAGCGGCTGGGGAACGGCCGGCCGGAGGCGTACGAGGACGTCCTCGCCACCGCCCGTACCGCCTTCGCCGGGCTTCAGGCCGGGGTGTGCGCGGGCTCGCTCGCCCGCGCGGTCCAGCACACCGTCACCCGCGAGCAGTTCGGGCGTCCGCTCTCCACCCACCAGGGGGTCCTGCTCCGTGCCGCCGACGCCCACATGGACACCGAGGCGATCCGGGTCACCGCGTACGAGGCGGCCTGGCGTCACGATGAGCAACGGTCCTGCGAGGCCGAGGCGTTGACGGCGGCCTGGTGGGCTTCGGAGGCGGGCAAGCGGGTCGTGCACACGGGCCAGCACCTGCACGGCGGCACCGGGGCCGATCTCGACCATCCGGTCCACCGGCACTTCCTCTGGGGCCGTCAGCTCGACGCGTACCTCGGCTCCGGCAGTGAAGTCCTCCAGGAGCTGGGGCTGTTGCTTGCGGACGGCTGTGGGGAGGGCACGTCATGACGCCCCCGTACCGCGTCGGTGACGAGCTGCCGCCCCTGGAGATCCCGGTGACCCGGACCCTGATCGTCGCCGGGGCCGTCGCCTCGCGGGACTTCCAGGACGTCCATCACGACGCGGAGCTGGCCCGGGAGAAGGGCTCCCCGGACATCTTCATGAACATCCTCACCACCAACGGGCTCGTCGGCCGCTACCTCACCGATCACTTCGGCCCCACCGCCGTCCTCCGGAAGGTCGCGATCCGGCTCGGTGCACCCAACTACCCGGGCGATGTGCTGCGGTTGACCGGACGAATCACGGAGCTGGCCGAGGGGGTGCCGGGAGAGGTGGTCGGCGGGGTGCTGGGTGAGGCTGCCGCAGGGGCACCGGCCGAGGCGGCTGACCGGGCACCGGCCGGGGCGGCTGACCGGGTGCCGGGCGAGGTGGTCTGTGGAGGGCCGGGTGAGGCGGTCGGCCGGGTGCCGGGCGGACCGGCCGGGGGCGGACCGGTCGACGTCGTCGTCCAGGTCACGGGCGACAACGGCATCGGCCGCCACGTCACCGGCACGGTCACCGTCGCCCTCCCGGGGCCAACCGCGCTCCCGGACGGAACCGCCCTCCCGGGGGCAACCGCGCTCCCGGACGGAACCGCCCTCCCGGGGGCAACCGCGCTCCCGGACAGAGCCGTCCACCCGGGGGAAACCGACCTCCCCGGCCCGAGCCCGGAAGGGGCCGGAGCATGAGCCTCCGTAAAGCCGACGCGCTCGGCGGGAAGGCTGCGATCGTCGGCATCGGGGCCACCGAGTTCTCCAAGGACTCCGGCCGCAGCGAACTGAAACTGGCCGTCGAAGCCGTCCGCGCCGCCCTCGACGACGCCGGTCTCACCCCCGCCGACGTGGACGGGCTCGTCACCTTCACCATGGACACCAGTCCCGAGATCACCGTCGCCCAGGCGGCCGGGATCGGCGAGCTGTCGTTCTTCTCCCGGATCCACTACGGCGGCGGCGCGGCCTGCGCCACCGTGCAGCAGGCCGCGCTCGCGGTGGCGAGCGGCATCGCGGACGTCGTCGTCTGCTACCGCGCCTTCAACGAACGCTCCGGCCGCCGCTTCGGCTCCGGCGTCCAGCGGCGCGAGCCGAGCGCCGAGGGCGCGGCGCTCGGCTGGAACCTCCCCTTCGGGCTGCTCACCCCCGCGTCCTGGGTGGCGATGGCGGCCCAGCGCTATCTGCACACGTACGGCCTCGACCCGGAAGTCTTCGGACATGTGGCGGTGGTCGACCGGCGGCACGCGGCGCGGAACCCGGCGGCGTACTTCCACGGGAAGCCCATCACGCTCGCCGAGCACGCCGCGTCCCGCTGGATCGTGGAGCCGCTGCGGCTGCTCGACTGCTGCCAGGAGACGGACGGCGGTCAGGCCCTCGTCGTCACCAGTGTGGAGCGGGCCCGCGATCTGCCCCGCCCGCCCGCCGTGGTCGTCGCGGCGGCGCAGGGGGCGGGCCGGTCGCAGGAGCAGATGACGAGCTTCTACCGGGACGGGTTGACCGGTCTGCCGGAGACCGCCGTCGTCGCCCGGCAGCTCTGGCGTACCTCCGGGCTGTCCCCGGCCGACATCGATGTGGGCATCCTCTACGACCATTTCACCCCGTTCGTCCTGATGCAGCTGGAGGAGTTCGGCTTCTGCGGGCCGGGGGAGGCGGGCGATTTCGTCGCGGCGGACACTCTGCCGCTGAACACCCACGGGGGGCAGCTGGGGGAGGCGTACCTCCATGGGATGAACGGCATCGCGGAGGCCGTCCGGCAGATCCGGGGCACGTCGGTGAACCAGGTGGCGGGCGCGGCGAGGTCCCTGGTCACGGCCGGTACGGGCGTTCCGACGTCGGGCCTGGTGCTCGGCGCGGACGACTGAGCGGCAGCGCCCGCCCGTTCCGCGAGCTCCCGCCGCCCCAGGGGGTCTGGAGGCTGTTGCCGCCCCGCGAGCTCCCGCCCCCTCCGGGGCCTGGAGGCTCTTCCCGCTCGGGCCCGGGGGCTCCGGCTGCCCCCGGGCCCGGAGGATTCCCGCCGCCCGGTCCCGGGAGGCCCCCGGCGGGTCCCGGGGCTCTCGGGGACGGACCCTGACAGGGGTGCGCGGGCCCGTCCACCTTCAGGAGGTTCAGGGGGGACGCCCCCTACAACCTGAGGCGGACAGCGCTTCGGGACCTGGGGCCGATCCCTTCGGCGGTCCCCGCTCCTAGCGTTGGGTACATGACCACGCCAGTCTGCGAGGGCGCCTCCCGGGCGGCCTCCGCCACCGCCGGACACCACCCCCACGCGCCCTACACGTCGTTCTCCTCGTACGTACGGGCCCGGGGGCCGGTCCTGCTGCGCACCGCGCGCTCGCTCACCGCGAACCCGTGCGACGCGGAGGATCTGTTGCAGACCGCGCTCGCCAAGACGTACGTGGCGTGGGAGCGGATCGAGGACCACCGGGCGCTGGACGGCTACGTCCGCCGGGCCCTGCTGAACACCCGCACCTCGCAGTGGCGCAAGCGCAAGGTCGACGAGTTCGCCTGCGAGGAGCTGCCCGAGCGCGAGAGTCCTCCGACTCCGGACCCGGCCGAGCAGCAGTCGCTGCACGACGCGATGTGGCGTGCGGTGCTCAAGCTCCCGGACCGCCAGCGTGCGATGGTCGTCCTGCGCTACTACGAGGACCTGAGCGAAGCCCAGACGGCGGAGGTCCTCGGCGTGTCGATCGGTACGGTGAAGAGCGCCGTCTCCCGCGCCCTCGGCAAGCTCCGCGAGGACCCGGAGCTGACGCCGGTCCGCTGACGCGGGGCGGCGCCGGCGGGTCGAGCCCGCCGGCACCGACGCGTCGACGAGGTCGGCTGTCGCGAGGGTGCTGCCCGGGGCCCCGGCGAGGTCCGCTGTGTCCCGGCCTGCTGTCTCCCGGTCCGCCCTCTCTGGTCCGCTGTCTCGGGTCTGCGGTCTCCGGCCGGGTGTCTCCCGTTCCACTCCCTCGGGGCTGTCGCCTTCGTCCCGCTGCCGGCGTCCCGCCGGTCGGGCGATCACGGAACGGGGAAGTCTCCCGCAAGGCCCCGGTCAGGAATTTTCTCCCGCGAGTAGTGACATACCGCTTGGTATGTGAGCAGAATCAGCGGAACCCTACTGCCGCGTAGCGCCCACCGGGAGGACGCCGTGCTGAGCACCATGCAGGACGTACCGCTGACTGTCACCCGCATCCTGCACCACGGGATGACGATTCACGGGAAGTCGCAGGTCACGACCTGGACCGGCGAACCCGAGCCGCACCGCCGTACCTTCGCCGAGATCGGCGCCCGCGCCACCCGGCTGGCCAACGCGCTCCGCGACGAGCTGGGCGTCGACGGCGACCAGCGGGTCGCCACACTCATGTGGAACAACGCGGAGCACGTCGAGGCCTACCTCGCCATTCCCTCCATGGGGGCCGTGCTCCACACCCTCAACCTCCGGCTGCCGCCCGAGCAGCTCGCCTGGATCGTCAACCACGCGGACGACAAGGTCGTGATCGTCAACGGGTCGCTGCTGCCGCTCCTCGTGCCGCTGCTGCCCCGCCTGCCGAGCATCGAGCACGTCGTCGTGGCCGGTCCCGGCGACCGTTCCGCCCTCGCCGGAATCACGCCCCGCGTGCACGAGTACGAGGAACTGATCGCGGGTCGCTCCACCACGTTCGACTGGCCCGAGCTGGACGAACGCCAGGCCGCGGCCATGTGTTACACCTCCGGCACCACGGGCGACCCCAAGGGCGTCGTCTACTCGCACCGGTCGATCTACCTGCACTCGATGCAGGTCAACATGACCGAGTCGATGGGGCTGACCGACAAGGACACCACTCTCGTGGTCGTGCCCCAGTTCCATGTGAACGCCTGGGGTCTGCCGCACTCCACGTTCATGAGCGGCGTCAACATGCTGATGCCGGACCGCTTCCTCCAGCCCGCCCCGCTCGCCGACATGATCGAGCGCGAGCGCCCCACGCACGCGGCCGCGGTCCCCACGATCTGGCAGGGCCTGCTCGCCGAGGTCACCGCCAACCCGCGTGACCTCACCTCCATGGCCAACGTGACCATCGGCGGCGCGGCCTGTCCGCCCTCGCTGATGGAGGCGTACGACAAACTCGGCGTCCGGCTCTGCCACGCCTGGGGCATGACGGAGACCTCGCCGCTGGGCACCATGGCCCACCCGCCCGCCGGGCTGAGCGACGAGGAGCAGTGGCCGTACCGGGTCACCCAGGGACGCTTCCCCGCCGGGGTCGAGGCGCGGCTGGTCGGCCCCGGCGGCGAGCACCTCCCGTGGGACGGCGCGTCGGCCGGTGAGCTGGAGGTCCGGGGCCCCTGGATCGCCGCGGCCTACTACGGCGGGTCCGACGGCGAGCACCTGCGCCCCGAGGACAAGTTCAGCGAGGACGGCTGGCTGAAGACCGGTGACGTCGGTGTGATCAGCGCCGACGGCTTCCTCACCCTTACCGACCGGGCCAAGGACGTCATCAAGTCGGGCGGCGAATGGATCTCCAGCGTCGAGCTGGAGAACGCGCTGATGGCCCACCCGGACGTCGCGGAGGCGGCCGTCGTCGCCGTGCCGGACGAGAAGTGGGGCGAGCGGCCGCTCGCCACCGTCGTCCTCAAGGAGGGCGCCGCCGATGTCGACTACGAGGCGCTGAAGGCGTTCCTCGCCGAGTCGGGCATCGCCAAGTGGCAGCTGCCGGAGCGCTGGTCGGTGATCCCCGCCGTGCCGAAGACGAGCGTGGGCAAGTTCGACAAGAAGGTGATCCGCAAGCAGTACGCGGAGGGCGAGTTGGACGTCACCCAGCTCTGAGCCCCAGCTCTGAGGCACAGCACTGACAGCCCTGAGGCTCAGCACTGACCTTTCACTCCGCACGTTTCACGTGAAACAGGGCGGGGGCGGTACGGAATCCCGTACCGCCCCGCCCTGTTCTGCTGTTCGCGTGCGCTCAGTTGGTGCCGATCTTCGCCAGCAGGTCGACGATCCGCGACTGCACCTCGTCGCTGGTCGACCGTTCCGCCAGGAAGAGAACGGTTTCGCCCGATCCGAGCCGCGGCAGTTCCGCCTGGTCCATCCCGGCCGAGGTGTAGACGACCAGCGGGGTGCGGTTCAGCTGGCCGTTGGCCCGCAGCCAGTCGACGATTCCGGCGCGCCGACGACGTACCTGCATCAGGTCCATCACCACGAGGTTCGGCCGCATCCGGCCCGCCAGGTCGACGGCCTCGCTGTCCGCCGCGGCGCGTGCCACCTGCATCCCGCGCCGCTCCAGGGTCTGCGTCAGCGCCACCGCGATCTCCTCGTGCTCCTCGATCAGGAGGACCCGCGAGGGATGCTGTTCGCTGTCGCGCGGGGCCAGCGCCTTGAGGAGAACGGCCGGGTCCGCCCCGTACGCCGCTTCCCGGGTCGCCTGCCCGAGACCGGCGGTGACCAGCACGGGGACCTCGGCCGCGACGGCGGCCTGGCGCAGCGACTGCAAGGCGGTACGGGTGATGGGACCGGTCAGCGGGTCGACGAAGAGCGCCGCGGGGAACGCGGCGATCTGGGCGTCGACCTCCTCACGGGAGTTCACGATCACGGGACGGTAGCCCCGGTCGCTCAGCGCCTGCTGGGTCGGTACGTCGGGGGCGGGCCAGACCAGCAGCCTGCGCGGGTTGTCCAGCGGCTCGGGCGGCAGTTCGTCGTCGACCGGGTGCGGGTGCGGCCGGTTGGCGACCTCGACCGCGCCCCCGGGTCCGTCCAGTGGCTCGGGGCCCTCGGCGCCCTCGTCGGGCGCCCCTATGGCGTACGCGCGCCCCTCGGCGACCGACGGAGCGAGCAGCTGCCCCTCGCCGTAGGCGCCGCCGGGCCCGCCACCTGCGTGACCGGATTGACCCGGCTGTGCGGGCTGTCCCGGCTGGGCGGGGTCGTGCGCGGGACCGTAGGGCTGGGCCGGTGGCTGATTCTGCTGCGGTCCGGACGTCGGTGTGGGTGCGTTCGTGGTCGCGGGAGCGGGAGCCGAGTCCGACGGGCCCGTCGGCTGCGCGGCCCGGCGGTCGTGCTGCGGCGCGGCCTGCTGGCTGCCGGAGGTCCGGGCCGGGGCGCGGTCGTCCTCCGGCGGGGCGGCCAGCTTGCGACGCCGGCCGGCCCCACCGAGACTCTGCTGCGCCTGGTTCTGCTGATGCGCGAGGTGCTGGGCGAACGGCACACCCTGGCCCAGCGTCCGCACGCTGAAGGCCCTCCCCTGCGTCGAGTCGGGGTTGGTGCCCTCCGGCATCGGCTCCTCGGCGGGAAGCGGCTGCCGCAGCACGTCCGGGCCCGGAACGGCGGACTCACCGTCGGCCGGATGCGCCCCGGGACCGGTGACGGCGGCGACGCCGGTGGTGTGCGCGGTCTGTCCGGTGTCGCCCCAGGCGCCGTTCTCCGGACCCGGCCCCGCTGCAGGCTCCGGACCCTGCGGAAGGCCGTTCCCGGACGGGTCGGCCCCGGACGTATCCACCGCGGAGGCGCCGTGCCGGGGCACGCCCCGCCCGGGAGTGCCCGGCCCGGGGACGTTCTGTCCGGAAGCCGGGTCCATCTGCGGGAGGTGGTGCGCGGGGGCGACGGGGTGAGCCTGCGGAGGTGTGTGGCCGGCCTCCGGCGCGGTACGCGCGTGATGGGCGCTCGCGTCGTCGCCGGGGCCCCCCGGGGCGTCGGGAGCCAGCGGTGCCCGGTCCGCGTCGGCGGGCGGCAGGGCGAAGGCGGTACGCGGGCCGGCGTCCGCCGCGGTGCGCTCCTGGGCGGCGGCCAGCGCGCGCCGGGCCCGCCGGCCACCCGGCTGCCGGGCCGGTTCGGGGTGTCCGTCGGCAGTGCTGTCGCCACCGTTGCCGGAGGCCAGGGCGGGGAGGGCGGCGGCGGGCTCGCCCTCCCGGCGTGCGCGTCGTCCGGTGGGCGGAACGGGCTGCTGCGGGTCCACCGGGACACCCTGGGGCGGCACGGTCTGCCCGAGCTGCGGACGGCCGCCGCCCTGGGCATTCTCGGCCGCGGTGACGACCGCCCCCTCCGAGGGCGCGGCGGGGGCCGCGGCCGGGGCGGAGGTCAGGGCCAAGGCCTGGCGCTGCGGCTCCCGTACGGCGTTCTGGGGGCCACCGGTGCCCTCGGCGCCCCCGGGGACGCCGCCCAGGGCCGCCTCGGCGGGGCTGGGACGGCCGCGCCGACGCCCGGAGCCCTCGCCCTGCTGCGCGGGGATCAGCTCGGGTGCCTGCTGCTCCTCGGGCGCGGCCGGTCCACGGCGCGCCCGGCGCCGCCCGGTCGGCTCGGCGATGGGCCGCTCGTCGGCAGCAGGAACGGGCGTGGGAGGGGTGCCGGGAGCGGGAGTGCCGGGGACAGGAGCCCCGGGAGCGGGAGGGGCGTCGGGCGCGGGAGCACCGGAAGGGGCGGCGGGAGCGGCGGCCTCGGCCGTGGCGTCGGCCGCGCTCTCCGGCGTACCGCTCGGCGTACCGCCCGGGCTGTCCAGGAAAGCGTCGGTGGAGGCCCTGCGCGCCCGGCGCCGGCCGCCGCTGGTGACGCCCGGCGCTCCGAGCCCTTCGGGCGACGACGAGGCCATCGGAGCGGCGGCCTCCGGGGACACGTCGTGCCCGTCCGGTTCCGGGGGCGCGATCGTGCCGGACGCCGCGCCGATGGGCACGTCGAGGACGTACGCGCTGCCGCTCATGCCGGGCATCTCGTGGGTCTGGAGCACCCCGCCGTGGGCCCGGACGATGCCGCGCACGATCGGCTCGTGCACCGGGTCGCCCCCGGCGAAGGGCCCACGCACCTCGATGCGTACGACGTCACCGCGCTGTGCGGCGGCCACGACCACGGTGGAGTCGACATAGCCGCCGCCGGGGACGGCCCGGGTCTTGCCGGTCGAGTCGACACCGCAGACGTCCGCGACGAGGTGGGCGATGGCGGTCGCGAGCCGGCGCGCGTCGACCTCGGCCTCGATCGGAGGGGTGTGCACGGCGAACTGGGCGCGCCCGGGTCCGATCAGCTCGACCGCCCCGTCGATCCCGCCCTTCACGATCCCCTCGATCAGGGTGGGGGCCTTGTGTAGCCCTTCCACCCCCGCGTCGAGGCGCTGGTAGCCCAGGACGTTGTCGACGAGCGTGGTCATCCGGGCGTACCCGGCGGCGAGGTGGTGCAGGATCTGGTTGGCCTCGGGCCACAGCTGACCGGCCGGGTCGGAGGCGAGCGTGGACAGCTCGCCGCGCAGCTCCTCCAGGGGCCCGCGCAGCGAACCGCCGAGGACGGCGGTGAGCTGGGCGTGCTGGGCGTTCAGGGAGGCGAGCAGCTCGGCCTGCCCTTCGAGTTCGGCGGCGTACCGCTCGCTGCGGTCGGCGAGCTCGGTCGCGTGCGCCTCCTTCAGAGCCTCCAGCTCCTTGGCGTGCGCCTCCTTCAGCGCGGTGACCTCGGCGGAGTGGCTCGTGGTCAGCTCGGCGACGACGTTCTTGTGCTGCGCGGACAGCTCCTCGTACGGCCGGCGGTCGGTGAACGTCATCACCGCCCCGACGAGCTGGTCCCCGTCGCGTACCGGCGCGGTCGTCAGGTCCACCGGCACCCGGTCGCCGCTCTTGGACCACAGCACCTGCCCGCGCACCCGGTGCTTGCGCCCGGATTTGAGGGTGTCGGCGAGCGGGGAGTCCTCGTACGGGAACGGATCGCCCTCCGCCCGCGAGTGCAGGATCAGCGGGTGCAGCTCCTGGCCGCCGAGGTCGCTGGCCCGGAAACCGAGGATCTGCGCGGCGGCGGGGTTGACGAGGACGACGCGCCCGTCGGTGTCCGTACCGACGACGCCCTCGGACGCGGCCCGCAGGATCATCTCGGTCTGCCGCTGCGAACGGGCCAGCTCGGCCTCGGTGTCGACGGTGCCGGAGAGATCCCGCACGACGATCATGAGGAGCTCGTCGCCGGTGTAGCTGGAGTGGATGTCGTTGTACGCGGCCTGTCGGCTGTCGAGGCTCGCGCTGGTGACCTCGACCGGATACTCGCGGCCGTCGGTGCGCCGCGCGGTCATCCGCGTGGGCTTGGTCCGGCCCTGATCGTCCGCGGTCTCGGGCCGTCGCATCGATCCCGGGATCAGCTTGGAGTCGAACTCCGGCAGGAGATCGAGCAGTCCGCGACCGACCAGCGCGGTGCCCGGGGTCTCGAACATTTCGAGGGCGATGGCATTGGCGTTGACGACCGTGCCATTGCAATTGACGAGCAGAAGCCCGTCAGGAAGGGCATCGAGTATGGCTGCGAGGCGAGCAGTGCCTCGGGATGGCCTGCTGCTCACGACGACGCTTCCTCCCTGATTACCGCACCTTGCCGACAGCGGGCCCCATCTTGCCCCTCGGGCCGCAGACTGTCACTGGAGGAGTCTAAGGCCAGGGGAGGCCCCGGGGGCGGCGGATGAGGGGGAGCTCTCACCAAGGTTCTGTGCGCGCGGTGCACGCCACGAGCCCGTCCCGTGAGCGTCCGCACCCCCGGTGACGTGCGCGGACGCGCGGCGAGGGCGCTGCTCCGGGCCGCGGAAGGCCTCACGTCCCTTCGCCGGTGCGAACGCCTTTACGCCGCCGTCGTCCGCAGGACCAGCCCGCCGCCTGCGGGCGGACCGGCGACGGGCCGCGCCACCGTCCGCCTCCTGCGGGCCGGCTGCCTACGGCCCGGTCGGTGACGGGCCGATCGGTGACGGGCTGCGACGCACGGCCGGTCCGCCCGCTGCCGACGACGGGCCGGCCGGACACCGGGCCATCGAACGTCGGCGCACCGGAGGCCGGGTCACCGAAGTCATGGGCGCACTGGACATCGGGCCGCTCGGCGGCCGGACCACCGGACACCGGGCTGCCGGAGATCGGACCAGCGGAGATCGAACCACCGGAGATCGAACCACCGGACAGCGGATCAGATACCGGAGGCCTGATCCGCTGCCGGACGTCGGCCCAGCCGCAGGCCGGGCTTCCGGACGCCGGACTGCCGGCGACCTCCGGACCACCGGCGACTTCTGGACGCCGGACTACCGGACATCCGGGAGCACCGGCACGAGGCTGTTCCAGCGCGCGATCTCGCATCCGTCGCGGCGGCTGGCGGTGGTGTCCACGGCCCGGCCCTCCCAGGTGCCCACGATGCGCGCGAAGGCGTCGCCGCCGTGGATCATCGTGCACATCGTGCCCTCGGGGGTCTCCCGGAACATCTCCTGGCGCCCGGCCCGGGTGGAACCGGCCTCCGCCAGCCGCTCACAGGCGGCCTGCCCGTCGGGGTGGGTGCCCCCGGTGGGCCCGCACTCCAACTCGAACGTGCCGTCGGCCCCGGGGACCCCCGTGTTCTCGACGCTCACGGTGAGCCGCGTCGGCGCCTCGTCGGCCTCCGTCCCTTCGCCCCCGTCCAGGAAACCCGGCAGCGGAATCGTCATGGGCCGCGGGCCGAGGGCGGGCCGGGCGGCGGCGAACGGACCGGAGGTCGGCGCGGCCGAGGGCACCGGCCCGGAGGACGCGGCCCCGGAGGCGGTGGCGGTGGACACCGGCAGGGCGGCGGCGAGTACGGCGAGAGGGACGACGGCGGTGAGGGCGAGACGGCGCAGCATGCGAAAGCTCCAGGATCTCTGCAGCGGGGTCGGCCGCGGGCGGCGGCCACGGACGATCCCGGACCGCCCCGGCGCCACGCTGACGGACGAAGAACGGGCGACGACGACTGGACGACTGGACGGAGACCCGAGGCCCCCACTCCTCTCTAACGCCCACCGCGCCCGGACGTTGCGCCACCACGCCGAACTGCTTTGCCCTGGCCCCCGGAGGGCTAGTAACGTTGGCCGCGATTGGTGGCACGACGCTCGACTGTGTCATCATCTGCACGCACCACTCGCGTCCGCGCGAGGTGTGTGGAGGAGGCGTCGCCTAGTCCGGTCTATGGCGCCGCACTGCTAATGCGGTTTGGGGTTTACCCCCCATCGAGGGTTCAAATCCCTCCGCCTCCGCTCCACCCCGAAGCCCCGTGCCCCCGGCACGGGGCTTCGGCCGTTCCGGGGTGCGGGAGCACGGCGTGGCTGGAACGGGAGGGCGCCGGGGTGGGGCACTGGAGGCTGTTTCCGCAGCTCAGCGGCGGTGCGGCTAATGGATTTCGCGTCACGGCGCAGGTCATGTAATGTTGTTCTCGCAACGCCGACCGGGAAGAAAAAAAGCCCGGAACGCCAAGCACTCGTAGCTTAACGGATAGAGCATCTGACTACGGATCAGAAGGTTGCAGGTTCGAATCCTGCCGAGTGCACAGCAGGCAAGAGGCCCCGGAGAAATCCGGGGCCTCTTGCGTTTCCCTGCCGTACAGCAGCGAAGTACAGCAACCGTGTCAGCCCTAGGGGGAGCCGTGGCCGAGAGTGCCGAGCCGGTGGAACTGATCCGCTTGGACGACGGCGTGCAGAGCGTCTCCGTCCGAGTGCTCTCCCATGAGCAGGACTACTACGACGCTGAGATCGTCATCGAGAGCGGCTTCGTCAACGCCACCGTCCGGACGGGATTCGACGCCGATGCCATCCGGGCGTGGGGCTCGCTGCTGGAGGCCGTCGAGGAAGACGATCACGACGGCGATGACGACTCTGTGTTTGCCGGAGACTGGCCGCAGGAAGGCCGTACCGCGTACCTCACCTTCGTGGCCGATGACCCGTACGTGGTCGAGGTCCGGGATGCGCCCAGCACTCAGATCTGCGTGCGGGTGCCCTTGGACCTCAAAGGCGACTGGATCACCGGGGCGCGAGAGCGTCACGCGGCCGTCCGGCAGGTACTCGGCGTGTAGGAGAGCTTCCACAGGTGGCCCATCAACGTCTGCTTCACTGCCCGCGCGGTCGGCGGCCGACTCGCGGTCTCGGAGGACCGAGCCTGCGGCTTGAGGTGCCATCGCCCGGATTCGAACCGGGGTTTCCGCATCGGGGCGAACCCGAGTGCCGTGTCCTTGGCCGCTGGACGACGCATGGCCAGACGGAGTCTATCCGTAGCTGCCTGCCACTGCCCTTCCGGACAGGATCTGCCAAGTGGTCCCCGGCCTCTTACGTCAGCAGTTACGACATGAACCCCTGTCTCCGCGGCGAGTTCGCATCTGGTGGAGTTAGTACGCGTCTGTCAGGATCAAGCTGTGAGCCAGCCTTCGATACCCGACAGGTTGAACAGGGCCCTCGACTGGGCAGGGCTGCCCCTGTCCGTTCTCCTTCTCACCATGGGCATCAGCGACTATCGCGATGGTGCCTCCCTGGGTTGGCCCATCGGTGGGGCGGTGCTTGTTCTGGTCAGCCTCTGGGTGATCTACCGTGGGAGGCATCGCCGGAGTGCCAAGACCACCGAATCGGCTTAGGGGTACAGCAGCGTTGTACCGCGGTAACAGGCAACCGCCCCTGCTCGCCCATGACTTCCCAGGATTTCTTGGATCGTGCGGCAGCGAAGTGCGGTGCCTGAGCAGCGCGGCCGGACCGGTGGGCCGTCGGCTTCTGTCCGGAGGGGTGGGGAGGTGGTTTCGCGGTGGCGAAGGGCCGGGGGCTGTGGGCGTCCGGTGGCCCCGGCTGGGGTGCACGCGTGGATGACTCCTCTCCCGGCGGCGGACCGCTGTCAGATGGCGAAGTCGGTCAGCTTCTCGATCTGCTGCGTCGTTACTGCGCCCACGATCTGGATCAGTGGGAAGCCCTGCGGACCGACACGCCGTACGGGCCTGTCTACGTCCAGATGAGCCGGTCGCTGCCACCCGGTGAAGAGTCGGACGCGATGTTCCGGCCGTTCTAGAAGCCATGGCCTTGGCCTGGCCGGTCGAGGGGAGTGACCCACAGGGGCGGCGCGCCCGTAGGGCGGTGGAGCTGGGAGGCCCCGGGGGAGCTCCGGGGCCCCGCGTGTCCGGCCGGTCGGCCCGTCCCGGCCGGCCGGAAGCTCAGGCCGGTGTCACGCTCACCCGCGCCCGGTCCGCCGTCACCCGGCGCCGGCGAGTCGGCAGGCCCAGGGTGGGGTTCGCCACGCCCCAGGCCGCGGCCTTGCAGACCAACTCCTTGTAGAGGGCGGCCGGGCGGCCGGTCAGGGCCGCGCTGACGGCTCGGTCGTCGGCGGTCACGTACTGGATCAGGCCCTCCTTGCGGCCCAGCGAGATGCACTGGTTGTAGTAGCGGGCCGATACGGTCGGGAGCTTGGCGCCGGTCAGGCGGGCCGCGATGGCGTCGGCGGCCTGCCAGGCTGTCGGGACGCCCGAGGCGCAGGACATGCGCAGCGGCTTGTCGCCGGGGCCGGCCACCAGGGCCGCGTCGCCGATGGCGTACACGTCCGGGTGGGAGACCGAGCGCATGGTGGCGTCGACCACGATCTGGCCCGTGTCGCCGGTCTCCAGCGTCGTGGCCCGGGCGATCGGGTGGACCGCGAAGCCCGTCGTCCAGAGGGTGACCGCTGCGGGGATGTCGCCTCGGGTGGTGGTGACGCGGTCGGCGTGCACGGCGGTGACAGTGGTGTGTTCGTGGGCGGTGATCCGCAGGTCGGCGAAGACCTTCCGCAGGTGCCGGGCGCCCCTGGCCGAGAGCCAGTCGCCCAGTCCGCCCCGGGCCACCAGGGAGACGGCGAGGTCGGGGCGGGTCTCGGCGAGTTCCGTCGCGGCCTCGACGCCGGTGAGTCCGCCGCCGACGACGGTCACGGGGCTGCCGGGGGCGAGGGCGGCCAGGCGGTCGCGCAGGCGCAGCGCCCCCTCGCGGCCGGCGATCTCGTACGCGTGCTCCGTGGTGCCGGGGACGCCCTGGGTGTTCCAGGCGCTGCCGAGGGCGTGGACGAGGGTGTCGTACGCCAGGTCCTGCGGGCCCTCGGTGCCGCTCGCGCCGGTGACGGTCACCGTCCTGCGGTCGACGTCGATGCCCGTCACCCGCCCGAGGCGCAGGGTGACGCCCGTACCGGCGAACATGGCGTCGAGGGGGCGGGGGCGGAGGGGCTGGCCCACCGCCAGCTGGTGCAACCGGACGCGCTCGACGAAGTCCGGTTCGGCGTTGACGAGGGTGATGGAGACGTCCTCGTCGCGCAGGCGCCGGGCGAGGCGTCCGGCGGCGGTCGCTCCGGTGTATCCGGCTCCGATGACGACGACGCGGTGCTGCCGGCTGGTCTGCCGCATGTTCTGCATGTCTCTGCACTCCTGTCTCGCGCGGTTTCGCCCCTTGAACCGGGCAGGCCGTCGATTGCTGACAGGAGGAAGGTGTGACGTGGGTCACGCTTCTTGGTCGATGCGGAGGAGTGGGGCCCCGTGGTCCGTGGACGCCCAGTGCCGCGTCGCGCGTTCGAGCTTGTCGGGGTTGACCTGGCTGCGGAACGCGGCGATGCCGTCCGGCGTGATCTCCGGGCAGATCACGCCGATGACCCGGCCGCCGACCAGGACCACCAGGGCGGGCCGCCCGTTCGCGGAGGAGAGGTGGACCTCCGCGGTGCCGCCGATGAGGCGGCGGGCGGCCTGGTTGGGGGTGAACAGGCTCCGCATGAACGTGGCGACCGCCGCGGCCCCCTCGAACGCCTTCGCGCGGGCCGGCGCCTTCCCGCCGCCGTCGCCGACCGCGATGACGTCCGCGGTGAGCAGTTCGACCAGCGGTTCGGTCCGGCCGCTGGTGGCCGCCGTGAGGAACTCCTCGACGATCCGGCGGGCGGCCGCCTCGTCGATCTCGGTACGGGCCCGGCCCGCCGCGATGTGCTTCCGGGCGCGGTGGAGGATCTGCTGGGCGGACGCCTCCGTGATGTCCAGGATCTCCGCGATCCTCCGGTGCGGATAGCCGAAGGCCTCCCGCAGGACGTACACCACCCGCTCGTTGGGCGACAGCCGCTCCATCAGCGCGAGGACCGCGAACGACACCGACTCGCGCTGCTCGGCTGTGTCGGCCGGGCCGAGCATCGGGTCCCCGGCGAGCAGCGGCTCCGGCAGCCACTGGCCCACGTACGTCTCGCGGCGGGCGCGCGCCGAGGTGAGCTCGTTGAGGCAGAGGTTGGTGAGGACCTTGGTCAGCCAGGCCTCGGGGACCTGGATGCGGTCGATGTCGGCGGCCTGCCAGCGCAGGAACGTGTCCTGTACGGCGTCCTCGGCATCGCTCGCCGAGCCGAGGAGGCGGTACGCGATGGCCTTGAGGCGGGGCATGGCGGCCTCGAACTGGTCCACCTGGTTCCCGGTCAGCGCCATGGTGCGGATCCTAACGGGGCGGGAGCGGGGACGGGAGCGGGAGTGGCGGCGGGAGCGGGCAGGGGGCGGGCGCCGGCCGTTCGCCGTGGCGACGGCGGGGTAGCCGAGCAGGTACGGGGCGTGCTGGGCGCCCCTCCCGTTCGGAGGTGGGCGATGGGAGCGAAGGGGCAGGCGGCGCAGGGGCGTTGGCGTGATCAGTGGTGGGCGATCGGGCTGCTGGTGCTGGTGATCGGCGTGGCCGTCCGGCTGGCGTTCCGCGGCTGGTCCGCGTGGCCGGAGGCGCTGGTCGGCGGTGTCTTCTACGCCGGTCTCCTGACGTGGGTCCTGATGCGGCGCAGGGGACGGGACGCGAAGGCCGTGGGGACCGACCCGGCCAGGGTTCCGGAGCTGGAGCGCCGCATCGCGAAGAACGGTGAGTTGCCCGAGGATCCGGCCGAGCAGGCGGCCATGGTCCGGCTGATCCGGCGGCGGGAGGAGAAGCTGCGGCGCAGCCGGTGGTGGGCCCTCCCCATGCTCGGGGTGATCTCCCTCGGGACCCCGTTGCTCTGGTTCGCCTCCGGCAACGTGCCGGCGGGGCTGTGGACGCTCGGGTTCGGCGTGGCGTTCCTGGGGTGGATGGTCTGGTTCAACCGGCGCTTCGTGCGGCGCATGGCCGCGATGCGACAGCGGATCGAGGGCGTCCGTGGCGGCGGTGGCGTCCGGGGGATCGAGGGTGTCGGAGGGCACGCGTAGCATCCCCGGATGACGTGTGGGGTCCGGGAATCCGGTGGCGGGTGGCGGTGTGCCGGGCTGCGGTGGCCCGGGGAGGCGCCCGAGCTGGAGTGGCGCAGGGGCGGGCGGCGGCGGGTGAGTGTGCTCGCGTACGGGGCCGGCCTCGGGTTCCGGGCCGTCGGGGAGCGGCACTGTGCGGGGGCCCGGGGGCACGTGTGCCCGCTGGGCGCCGTGGTGCCGGGGCGCTCGACCGGGGGGCGGTGCGCCGAGTGTGCGCGGCTGGACCGGGCGCATTCGGTGGCCGCCGACACGATGGCGGACGACCCCCGGACGTACCGCGTGTATCTCGCCTGGTTCGGCCCCGGCCTGGTCAAGGTCGGGATCACCGGGGAGGAGCGCGGGGCCGCCCGGCTGCGTGACCAGGGGGCCGTGGCCTTCAGCTGGCTGGGGCGCGGGCCCCTCATGGCCGCCCGGCGGACCGAGGAGGTGCTGCGGGCGGCCCTCGGGGTGCCCGACCGGATCCCGTACGCCGGGAAGCGGGCCGTGCGGGGGCGGTTGCCGGGGCCGGAGGAGCGGGCCGGGGCGGTGGCCGAGCTGTACGAGCGGGCGGCCGGGCTCGAAGGGCGCGGCTGGCCGGAGTCGTTGCGGCGGCTGCCTCTCGACGTCGTCGATCAGGTCGGCGTGTTCGGGCTCGACCGTGCGCCCGAGGCCGCCCCCGGGGGACCGGTGCGGGAAGGTGCGCCCGTGCCCGTCAGGGCTGTGCGGGAGCTGGTCGACGGGGGCGTGGTGACGGGGCGGCTCGTCGCGGCGGCCGGGCCCGATCTGCACCTCGCGGTGGCGGGCGGGGGCGTGGTCGTGCTGGACACGCGGCTGCTCACGGGGTGGGATCTGACGGCGGTGGCCCGCCCGGCCGGGCTGACCGGGAGCGATATGGGTGTCCCCCTCATCGACATCGGCGGCGGTGGTGTGCAGGGTGGGTTGTTCTGACGACCTGCGAAAGGGCTGCGCATGGAGACGGGGACCGTGGAGACGGGAATCGATGACGTGGTGCGGTTCCGGGAGCGGCTCGGGCTGCCCGGGATCATCGACGTGCACACCCACTTCATGCCCGAGCAGGTCCTGCGCAAGGTGTGGGCCTACTTCGACGCGGCCGGGCCGCTCACCGGGCTGGAATGGCCGATCACCTACCGGTACGAGGAGGAGCGGCGGCTCGGCCTGCTGCGGGCGTTCGGGGTGGTCCGGTTCACCGCCATGCTCTACCCGCACAAGCCCGGCATGGCCCGCTGGCTGAACGGCTGGGCCGCCGACTTCGCGGACCGGACCCCCGACTGCCTGCACACCGCGACCCTCTTCCCGGAGGAGGGCGTGGAGGTGTACGTGAAGGAGGCCGTCGAGGCGGGGGCCCGGGTGTTCAAGTCGCACCTTCAGGTGGGCGCGTACGACGCCAACGATCCCTTGCTGGACGCCGTGTGGGGGCTGCTCGCGGAGGCCGGGATCCCGGTGGTCATGCACTGCGGGTCCGGGCCCGCTCCGGGGAGGTTCACCGGGCCGGAGCCGATCGGGCGGCTACTGGCCCGGCACCCGCGGCTGCGGCTGATCGTCGCGCACATGGGGATGCCGGAGTACGCGGAGTTCCTGGCGCTGGCGGAGGCGTACCCGGAGGTCCGGCTGGACACGACCATGGCGTTCACCGACTTCAGCGAGCGGCTCAGCCCCTTCCCGGCGGCCGAGCGCGGGCGGCTCGCGGACCTCGGGGACCGCATCCTGCTGGGGACGGACTTCCCGAACATCCCCTACCCGTACGTCCATCAGCTGGAGGCGCTGGAGCGGCTCGGTCTGGGCGATGCGTGGTTGCGGGCTGTCTGCCGGGGGAACGCCGCCGCGTTGTTCGGGCTGCCGGAGGCCTGAGCGAGGGGGTGCCAGGCACCGCTTGAGCGAGGGGGTGCCGGGGCACCGCTTCAGCGAGGGGGTGCCGGGGCACCGCTTCAGCGAGGGGGTGCCGGGGCATCGCCTGAGCGAGGGGCGCCAGGGGCAGGCCATCCGTTGTGGGGCGCCCCAGGAGAGTGGCGCCCCACAACATTCGCTCTCCACGGGCCTTTCTCCGCGGGGAGCGAGGTGAGGCTCCACGCAGCCGACGGGGAGCCTCGTCGTGTGCGGGGCCTCCTCCTGACGCCCGCTCACATCCGGTGTTCGCTGCTGCTGGGACCTCGGATTGGTCGGTTCCCGATCGACACCCGAACGGGCTAGCGTGCGGCGGGGGCGCGGGTGGTCGGCCCGTCGCGGCCGCGCTGCTGCCGCTGCCGCCGCCCCAGGTCGCGGGGTCGCGGGGTCGCAGGGGCACCGGGCCACGGGGGCACGGGGGGCACGGGGTCACCGGGCGGCCGGAGCGTGGCGGAGAAAGTTTTTCCGTCTCCCGACCAATCCGTTCTCGTGGCGGCTCCGGATAGCTGACATGAGGATCAGAGCCGCACAACCCATCCGCCTCGCAGCGGCCTTCGCCCCCGAACCGCTCCACGGACGATCGCTCTGACCCGAGCCGCCCCGTACCGGAGCGGCACCTGACCTGACGTCAGCACTGCGGAACACCACCCCCCGTCACCGAGCTCCACCCACCGACGGACACGCAGCGCTACCAACCGAACACGCAGGAGAATCCCGTGACTGCCTTTCGCTACCGCCGCGCGGCCCTGGCCCTCACCGCCGCCGCCGTCCTCCCCCTCACGCTGACCGCCTGCGGCGGGGACGACAGCTCCTCCGACGCCGCCGCCGACAAGGCCGCCTCCTCCGCCCCCGCGGAGGACACGTCGAGCGCGCCGGCCGAAGGCGCGGCCCCCGCGGACGGCCCGTTCGGCCCGGCCTGCGCTTCCGTACCGAAGGACGGCGCGGGATCCTTCGACGGCATGGCCCAGGACCCGGTCGCCACCGCCGCCTCGAACAACCCGGCCCTGTCCACCCTGGTCACCGCGGTGAAGAAGGCCGGCCTCGTCGACACCCTCAACAACGCCGAGAACATCACCGTGTTCGCGCCGACCAACGACGCCTTCGCGAAGATCCCGAAGGCCGACCTGGACAAGGTCCTGGCCGACAAGGACATGCTCACCAACATCCTCACCTACCACGTGGTCGGCGAGAAGCTCTCCCCGACGCAGCTGGAGAGCGGCACCTACGACACCCTCCAGAAGTCCACCCTCACCACCAAGGGCTCCGGCGAGGACTACACCGTCAACGACACCTCCAAGGTCGTCTGCGGCAACGTGCCCACCGCCAACGCCACCGTCTACATCGTCGACACCGTCCTCATGCCCAAGAGCTGAGACCCGCACCGGGCTGTGCGACCGCCGTCCTTGAGCGCGGGCGGCGTGCGCACAGACCGTACGGCCGCGGCCCCGAGTCACCCCCGCCGACTCGGGGCCGCCCCCGTGTGCGGCGGCCCGTCCGGGCCGCTGACTCCCCGGCCGCGGCGATTTCTCAGGGAATTCACAGGAACGGGTCAGGCTTCTCTCACGGGCGCCTCACAGAGTGAGGCCCATGACGACGACGACCTCGCCCCAGGGGCGTACCGAACTGCTCAGGCCGGACCGTACCCCTGTCCGGGTCCTGGTCGTGGACGACGAGGCGCCGCTCACCGAGCTGCTCTCGATGGCCCTGCGTTACGAGGGGTGGGAGGTGCGCAGCGCCGGGGACGGGGCCGCGGCGGTGCGGGCGGCACGCGACTTCCGGCCGGACGCGGTGGTCCTGGACGTGATGCTGCCGGACATGGACGGGCTGGCCGTGCTGGGCCGGCTGCGCCGTGACCACGCCGATGTGCCCGTGCTCTTCCTCACCGCCCGGGACGCCGTGGAGGACCGCATCGCCGGGCTCACCGCGGGCGGCGACGACTACGTCACCAAGCCGTTCAGCCTGGAGGAGGTCGTGGCCCGGCTGCGCGGGCTCATCCGCCGCTCGGGCTCGGCCGTCGCCGCCGGGCGCGGCGAGTCCACGCTGACCGTCGGGGACCTGGTGCTCGACGAGGACAGCCACGAGGTGAGCCGCGGCGGGCAGGCGATCCACGTCACCGCGACCGAATTCGAGCTGCTGCGCTTCCTGATGCGCAACCCGCGCCGCGTGCTCAGCAAGGCGCAGATCCTCGACCGGGTCTGGAACTACGACTTCGGCGGCCAGGCCAACGTCGTCGAGCTCTACATCTCCTACCTCCGCAAGAAGATCGACGCCGGGCGCTCTCCGATGATCCACACCCGGCGCGGCGCCGGTTATCTGATCAAGCCCGGTGAGTAGGGGCACCCGCATGGTGATGGCGCGCAGGCCCTGGACGCTGCGGACCCGGCTCGTGGTGTCGGCCGTGTCCCTGATCGCCGTCGTCGCTGCGGTCATCGGGTCCGTCACCGCGATCGCCTTCCACAGCTACATGTACGGCAAGCTCGACGACCAGCTGCACTCCGTCGCCGAGCGGGCCGGGCGGCCGCCCGGCCCGGGCCCGTTGCCCGGGACGCTGCGCGAGGCGGGCCCGCTCGGCTTCGTCGGCGGCGGCGGGCAGCCGCTCGGCACGTTCGGGGCGCTCGTCGACGCCGACGGGGAGGTCACCGCGTCGAAGGTCGTCGAGGACAGCGGGCTCCGCGCCCAGGAGAGCGCCGAGCCGCTGACCGCCGAGCAGCGGGCCGCGCTGGAGAAGGCCGCCCCGGGAGCCGGTGACGGTACCCGGAGCGTCGATCTGCCCGGCCTCGGCGGCTACCGGGTCGAGGCCACGACCACCGCCGAGGGGGACACCGTTCTCGTCGGCATCCCCAGCGCCGAGGTGAGCGGGGCGCTGACCACCCTGATCGTCGTCGAGGTCTGTGTCACCGCCGCCGGGCTCATCGCCGCCTCGATCGCGGGCACCGTGCTCGTCGGGGTCGCCCTGCGTCCCTTGCGCCGGGTCGCCGCCACGGCCACCCGGGTCTCCGAACTCCCCCTGCACCGAGGCGAGGTGGCGCTCCTCGAACGCGTCCCGGACGCCGAGGCCGATCCCCGTACCGAGGTCGGGCAGGTGGGAGCCGCCCTCAACCGGATGCTGGGGCACGTCGGTTCCGCCCTCGCCGCCCGCCAGGAGAGCGAGACGCGCGTCCGGCAGTTCGTCGCCGACGCCAGCCATGAACTGCGCACGCCGCTCGCCTCGATCCGGGGGTACGCCGAGCTGACCCGCCGCGCCGGCGGGGGAGGCGCACACCCGGAGCCGGGGATGGCCGACCGGGGCGCGGGGGCGGGTACGGGGCGTGCCCCGGCTGCCCGGGGCACGGGGGCGGGTTCACGGCCTGATCCGGCTGTCCTGGGTACGGGAGCGGGGCCGGGGCCCGGCTTCGTCGCCCGGCACGCGGGGGCCGGTCCGGAGTCCGAGGCCGTCATCCGGCACGCGCTGGGGCGGATCGAGTCGGAGGCGGACCGGATGACGGGCCTGGTCGAGGATCTGCTGCTGCTGGCCCGGCTGGACGCCGGGCGTCCGCTCTCGTACGGCAGCATCGATCTGCTGCCGCTGGTCGTGGACGCGGTGAGTGACGCACGGGCGGCGGACGGCACGGGGGGCGAGGGAGCGGGCGTCGAGGCGACGGACTTCGTGGGGACGGGCGTCGAGGGGACAGGCGTCGAGGGACCGAGCTGTGAGGGGAGGGGCGTTGCCGGCCCAGGGCTCGTCGGTCCGGGGCCCGTCGGTCCGGGCTCTGAGGAAACGGGCTCTGAGGGACCGCGCTTTGAGGGAGCCGGCGTTGTCGGTCCGGGGCCTGTCGGTCCGGGGCCTGTCGGCCCGGGAGCCGAGGCGGGCGCCCGGCACCGCTGGCGGCTCGAACTGCCCGGGGCCGCCGAGCCCGTGACCGTACGCGCGGACCCCGAGCGGATCCAGCAGGTGCTCGTCAACCTCCTCGCCAACGCCCGTACGCACACCCCGCCGGGGACCACCGTGACGGTCTCCGTGCAGCCGCCCGCGCGCGGTGCGGGGCCGGTGCTGCTGGAGGTACGGGACGACGGGCCCGGCATCCCCCGCGAACTGCTGCCGCACGTCTTCGAACGGTTCGCGCGGGGGGACGCCTCCCGGACACGGGGTGCGGACGGCGGCGGAGCGACCGGTTCGACCGGTCTCGGACTCGCCATCGTTCAGGCCGTCGTCGCCGCGCACGACGGCCGCGTACGGGTGGAGTCGGCGCCGGGACGGACGGTCTTCACGGTCGAGCTGCCGGCCGCGGCCGACGTCGACCGCGTGGACTCACAGCCCGGGGACAGGCTCACCACATCGGTGTGACAGCGCGGTTGGCGAACGTCGGAGCATGACCACCGACAGCAGCCTCCGGAGCGGTCCCGGAACGACCGGCCGCCGCAACAGCAGCAGGGACGCCGGGGACGGCACGGCCCACGGCCGGCTGCCGGGCCGGGAACACCTTCCGGCCCGGCAGTACGGACCCGCGGCCTCCCCCGCCCCCGTGCTCGACGTCGTCGTCCCCGTGTACAACGAGGAGAAGGACCTCCGCCCCTGCGTCGTCCGCCTCCACGGCCATCTGGCGCGGACCTTCCCGTACCCCTTCCGTATCACCGTGGCCGACAACGCCAGCACCGACGCCACCCCGGCCGTGGCCGCCGCGCTCGCCGCCGAGCTGCCCGGGGTGCGGTCCGTACGGCTGGAGGAGAAGGGACGCGGGCGGGCCCTGCGGACCGTGTGGACGGCCTCCGACGCCCCGGTCCTCGCCTATATGGACGTCGACCTCTCCACCGATCTCAACGCGCTCCTCCCGCTGGTCGCCCCGCTGATCTCCGGCCACTCCGACCTGGCCATCGGCTCGCGGCTGACCCGGAGTTCGCGGGTGGTGCGGGGGCCCAAGCGGGAGTTCGTCTCGCGCGCCTACAACCTCATCCTGCGCTCGTCCCTCGCCGCCGGCTTCAGCGACGCCCAGTGCGGGTTCAAGGCGGTCCGGCGCGAGGTCGCCGAGCGGCTGCTGCCGATGGTGGAGGACAGCGGCTGGTTCTTCGACACCGAACTGCTCGTCCTCGCCGAGCGGGCCGGGCTGCGCATCCACGAGGTGCCCGTCGACTGGATCGACGACCCCGACTCGACCGTCCACATCGTGCGGACGGCCGCCGAGGACCTGAAGGGCGTGTGGCGGGTCGGGCGGGCGCTGGCCGTGGGCGCGCTGCCGCTGGACCGGCTGGCCCGGCCCTTCGGGGACGACCCGCGCGACCGGGCGCTGACCGGGGTGGAGCGCGGACTGGCCCGTCAGCTCGTCGGGTTCTGCGCCGTGGGCGTCCTGTCCACCCTCTTCTACCTCGCCCTCTACTCCCTCTTCCGGCTCGGCGTCGGCCCGCAGTTCGCCAACGGCGGCGCGCTGCTCGTCTCCGCCGTCGCCAACACCGCAGCCAACCGCCGGCTCACCTTCGGGGTACGCGGGCGGCGCGGAGCGGCCCGCCATCAGGCCCAGGGCCTCGTCGTCTTCGCGATCGGCCTCGCGCTGACCAGCGGCTCCCTCGCGGCGCTCGGCGCGGCCACCGCCTCGCCCTCGCACTCCACCGAGCTGGCCGTCCTGATCACCGCCAACCTCGCCGCCACCGTGCTGCGCTTCCTGCTCCTGCGCGCCTGGGTCTTCCCGGCCGGCTCCCACCGCGCCCCCGACTTCGAGGACGTCCGATGACGACGATCACCGCTGCCGCTGCCGCTGCCGCTGCCGCTGCCGCTGCCGCTCCGGCTCCGGCTCCGGCTCTCCTTCCCCTTTCCGTTCCTCTTCCCTTGCCCGCTTCCGCCTCCGTCTCCGCTTCCGTTTCCGCCTCCGCCGACTCCGAGGATCTGCGATGACCACGATCACCGCTCCCGCGCCTCCGGCCGCCGTGCCGCCCGCGCCCGTCAGCGGGCCCCGCTGGGCGCGCCCCGCCCTGTACGGGCTGCTGCTCGCCGTGGGCCTCGCGTACTTCTTCAACCTCAGTGCTTCCGGTTACGCCAACTCCTTCTACTCCGCCGCCGTTCAGGCGGGCAGCCAGAGCTGGAAGGCGTTCTTCTTCGGCTCGCTGGACTCCGCAGGCGCCATCACCGTCGACAAGCCCCCGGCCGCCCTCTGGCCGATGGCCCTCTCCGTACGGCTCTTCGGGCTCAACTCCTGGGCGATCCTGGCCCCCCAGGTGCTGATGGCGCTCGCCACGGCGGCGGTGCTCAACTCCGCCGTACGCCGCCGCTTCGGTCCGGTCGCCGGACTGATCGCGGTCGGGGTCTTCGCCCTGACGCCGGTCGCCGCGCTGATGTTCCGCTTCAACAACCCGGACGCGCTCCTCGCCCTGCTGATGACCGTGACCGTGTGGTGCGTGCTGCGGGCGCTGGAGCAGGGGCGCACGAAGTGGCTGCTGTGGGCGGGGGCGGCGGTGGGGCTCGCGTTCCTGACGAAGACCCTCCAGGCGTTCCTGATCCTGCCGCCGCTGGCCGTGCTGTACGCGGTGTGCGCCCCGGTCCCCGTACGGAGGCGGATCGGCCAGCTCGCCCTCTCCGGACTGACGATGGTGGTCGCCGGTGGCTGGTGGGTCGCGATCGTCGAGCTGATGCCGGCCTCCTCGCGGCCGTACGTCGGTGGCTCGCAGAACAACTCGTTCCTGGAGCTGACCTTCGGCTACAACGGGCTCGGCCGCATCAACGGCGAGGAGACCGGAAGCGTGGGCGGCGGCGGTGGCCGCGGGGGCGGTGGCTGGGGCGAGACCGGCATCGGCCGGATGTTCAATTCCGAGATCGGCGGCCAGATCGCGTGGCTGCTACCGGCCGCGCTGATCCTGCTGGTGGCCGGTCTCTGGCTGACCCGGAAGGCGGGGCGGACGGACTCCGCCCGGGCCGCGTTCATCGCCTGGGGCGGGGCGTTGGTGATGACCGCCGCGGTGTTCAGCTTCATGGCCGGGATCTTCCACCAGTACTACACGGTGGCCCTCGCCCCGTACATCGCCGCACTCGTGGCCATGGGGGTGGCGGTGCTCTGGGAGGAGCGGTCGTCCTGGTGGCCGCGTGCGGTGCTCGCCGGCACGGTCCTCGTGACGGTGCTCTGGGCGTACGTCCTGCTGGGCCGCACCCCGGACTACCTGCCGTGGCTGCGCTGGGCGGTGTTCGCGGGCGGGGTCGCCGGTGCGCTGGGACTGCTGGTCGCGGGCCGGTTCGGCGGGCGGGGTCTGAGCCTGGCCGCGGTGGGGCTGAGCTGCGTGGCGTCGCTGGCGGGGCCGGCCGCGTACACCGTCTCCACCCTGAACAGCGGCCACCAGGGGTCGATCGTGACCGCCGGTCCTTCGGCCGGGTTCGGCATGGGCGGGCCCGGTGGCGGCCGGGGCGGCCCCGGGGGGCCCGGGGGTGGTGACGGCGGGCAGCG
Organism: Streptomyces sp. YPW6; assembly: GCF_018866325.1. Lineage (NCBI taxonomy): Bacteria > Bacillati > Actinomycetota > Actinomycetes > Kitasatosporales > Streptomycetaceae > Streptomyces > Streptomyces sp. YPW6. The sequence goes on along the minus strand of NZ_CP076457.1, from coordinate 3,645,849 downwards.
CGGCGGCCTGCAGCAGCCTCCCGGCCAGGGCCAGGGCCAGGGCCAGGGACAAGGCCAGGGACAGGGACAAGGCCAGGGGTGGGCTCCGGGGCAGGCCCAGGGGCAGGGGAACCGGCCGGGTAGCGCGACGGGCGGCATGCCCACGCCGCCGGGTGGTGCCGGTACGGCCGCCGGCGACGGCACGAGGGGCGGCGGCGCGGGCGGAGGCATGGGCGGCCTCCTGAACGGCGCGACCGTCGACGCCGAGGCGAAGGCGCTCCTGGCGAAGGACGCGGACGACTACACCTGGGTCGCCGCGGCCGTCGGCGCCCAGAACGCGGCCAGCTACCAACTCTCGACCGGGGAACCGGTGATGGCGGTCGGCGGGTTCAACGGGAGCGACCCGTCGCCGACGCTCGCCCAGTTCAAGGAGTACGTGGCGGACGGCAGGATCCACTACTTCGTCTCGGGCGGCGGAATGGGCGGCGGCAGGGGCGGCGGGCCCGGAGGCATGGGTTCCTCCGGCACCTCCTCGCAGATCTCCTCCTGGGTGACGGAGAACTTCACCGAGGTCACCGTCGGCAGCGCCACGTTCTACGACCTGACACAGCCCACGAGCTGAGGGACCCGGAGGCGTACGCGGCCGCGCTCAGAAGCCGGCCGCGTACGTCCAGAAGTCCCGCATCACCTCGGGTGCGGCCGGTCCGCCCATCTCCATCTGGGTGAGGAGGACGGCGACCGTGCCCGTGGCGGGGATGACGTGGGCCGTGGTGCCGGTGCCGCCGACCCAGCCGTAGCGGCCGGGCACGTTCCAGGGGGCGGCGATCTCGACGTCCACCGCGCCGCCGAACCCCCAGCCCTGGCCCTCCGTGAACAGCCCGCTCGCGGCGCGCTGCTCCGGGGTCAGGTGGTCGGTGATCATCTGGCGGACGGACTCGCCGGCCAGCACCCGGTCACCGGCGTCGTTCAGGCCCTCGGCGAGCAGCATCCGGCCGAAGGCGTACCAGTCGTCGACGGTCGAGACGAGGCCTCCGGCGCCGGACGGGAACGGCGGCGGGCTGCTCCACTGTCCGTCCGGGGCGTCGACCAGCTCGGGCTCGTCCCCGTCCCCGCCCGCCCCGGCCCGGTAGAGGCTGGTGAACCGGTCCAGCGCGGCGGGCTCCACCCAGAACCCGGTGTCCTTCATGCCGAGGGGCTCGAAGATCCGCTCCGACAGATACCCGGGCAGCGGGCGGTCGGCGACGCGGGCGACGAGGACGCCGAGGATGTCGGAGCACGTGTTGTAGAGCCAGCCGTCGCCCGGCTGGTGCAGCAGGGGGAGGCGGGACAGCTCGGCCGTCCAGGCGTCCGGTGCGAGACCGGCCTGCGGCTGCGGCGGCCCCTGCTTCAGCTCCGCGAACAGCGGCGCGACGGCCGGGAGCGAGAAGTCGGACGGGAAGCCGTAGCCGGCCCGGAACGTCAGCAGGTCCAGGAGGGTGATCGGGCGGACCGCCGACACCACGTCGTCGACCGGGCTCTGCGGGGTCCGGACGACCAGGGGCGAGGCCAGCTCGGGCAGCCACGCCGCGACCGGGTCGGCGGGCGCGATCAGACCGTCCTCGACGAGCGTCATGGCGGCCGCCGCCACGATCGGTTTGGTGATCGAGGCGATGCGGAACAGCGAGTCCCGCCGCATCGGCGCCGACCCGGCGAGGCCGGCCGTACCCGCCGACACGGCCTCGACCCGCCCGCCCCGGGCGACCAGCGCCACCGCGCCCGGCATCGAGCCCCTGGCGATGTGGGTGTCCAGCAGTGTGTGCAGGGTGGTGGTGGTCATGACCATCCTTCGTCCCGTCCGGTCGTCCGGTACCGCCGCCGGTCGTCCGGCACCGCATGTTCTGTCCCGGGGCTCCTGGCTCCTGGCTCCGACCCGGGGTTCCTTGGGCCGTGGCCCCCGTCCCAGTTCCCAGGTCCCTGGCTCCTGGCTCCGGGGTTCCTTGGGCCGTGGCCCCAGGTCTCCGGCTCCTGGCCCCGGTCCCGGTTCCCCGGGCTTCCGCTCCTCGGTCCTGGAGCCCGGCGCTCTGGCCCTGGGCCCGTTCCAGGTGCAGGCCCCGGTCCCGGTCTCGGCCCTGGCCCCGGTCCCGGTCCAAGTCCCGGTCCAAGTCCCGGTCCAAGTCCCGGCCCTATCCTCGCCCTCTCCCGCCCCCGTGCGCTTGTCGTGGGGCGCGTGTCGTCGGGCGCTCGCCTCAGTGTGCCTGCCTGCGGGGGCTCGGCTCTGCCTCCGGGTGGCCTGCCCTGCCCGGCCTGCCTCCGAGCGCCCGCCGTCACCTCCGTAACAGCAGATCCGCCACCACCGCCCGGTGGTCGGAGGCGAGGCTGTCCGGCACCCAGGCCCGCCGCACAGCGGTCCGCTCCTTCGACACCGCCACGAAGTCGATCCGCTTGACCGGATTCCGCGCCGGGAACGTGGGCGCCCCGGGGTCCGCGTCCGCCAGTTCCCGCCACAGCGGGGCCAGTTCGGGGGCGTCGGGCTCCGCGTTGAAGTCGCCGAGCAGGATCTTCGGCCCCCGGTCCTCGGCCATGATCCGCCGGGTGTCGGCGACCTGGGCTACGCGGACGGCGGGGTCCGGGCGGTAGTCGAGGTGCGTGACGTACACGTGCACCGGCAGTCCCCGTACCCGTACGACGACCTCGCCGAACCCCGGGGCGGGCGCGGGCACCGGGTTCGGGTCCTGCGTCGAGAGGCGGGTGATCTCGTGGTTCTCGGCGCCCACGATCCGGTGCCGCGACAGCACGGCCACCCCGTACTCGGCCCGGGGACCGCCCGGTTGGGCCGGGTCGAGGCTGTAGATCGGTGCGAAGGAGACGTGCATCCGGAGCCGCCGGGCCACATCGCCCGCGAGATCCCGCCACTCACTGCGGGAGCCCCAGTGCCGGTCGACCTCCTGAAGACAAATCACATCGGCGTCCAGCGCACGGAGTTCGGCGGTCTGTCGGTCCAGGTCGAAGACGCCGTCCATGCCCGCACCGGCATGGATGTTGTACGTGGCGACCCGCAGCGGCAGGCCTCCGGACGTTTCGCCCACAGGGGAGCGGTGGGCCGGTGCCGCCACGGCGGGCGGGGTGAAGAGCGCTCCCAGGAGGGAAGCGGCGAGGAGGAGTTGGGGGACGCGGGAAGCGGGGTGACGCAGCGACATGGCTCTCCAAACGGCCGAACATCGCGCACTTTGTCAGGTCAGCGTCGAGAACCGTACCGCCGCGCCACCCCTCGGGTCCCGGCGGCGTGACCGGTCCGGCTCGACGAAATCGGCTTGTACGTCGTACAGGGCTGCCTTACGGTGTACAAGACCGAGTCCCGTACGCCGTACGACCGACCGGCCGCACGACCACCGACCACCACCACCACCGACGCCCGGAGAACGAGGAGCCCGCATGACGGCGCCCGCCGCAGAGCCGCCCGACACCTCCCACCAGAGGCATCCGCAACGCTGGCTGATCCTCGGCGTCATCTGCCTGGCCCAGCTCACCGTGCTGCTCGACAACACCGTCCTCAACGTCGCGATCCCCTCCCTCACCTCGGAGCTGCACGCCTCCACCGCCGACGTGCAGTGGATGATCAACGCCTACGCGCTGGTCCAGGCCGGCCTGCTGCTCACCGCGGGCAACTCGGCGGACCGCTACGGGCGGAAGAAGATGCTGGTCGTGGGCCTCGCCCTGTTCGGCGTCGGTTCGCTCGCGGCCGGGCTCGCCCAGTCCTCCGGCCAGCTCATCGCGGCTCGCGCCGGGATGGGCGTCGGCGGTGCGCTGCTGCTCACCACGACGCTCGCCGTCGTCGTCCAGATCTTCGACGAGACCGAGCGGGTGAAGGCGATCGGCATCTGGTCGACCGTCTCCTCCCTCGGCTTCGCGGCGGGCCCGCTGTTCGGCGGGTTCGTCCTGGACCACTTCTGGTGGGGCGCGATCTTCCTCATCAACCTCCCGGTCGCCCTGATCGCCCTGGTCGCCGTCGTGCGGCTCGTACCGGAGTCGAAGTCCGGCCGGGGGCAGCGGCCCGATCTGCTGGGCGCGCTGCTCTCCACGATCGGTATGACCGCCGCCGTCTTCGCGATCATCTCCGGGCCCGAGCACGGCTGGACGTCCGGTCGGGTGCTGCTGACGGCGTTCCTCGGCGCGGCCGTGCTGGCCGGGTTCGTGCTGTGGGAGCTGCACATCCCCAACCCGATGCTCGACATGCACTTCTTCCGGAACCAGAAGTTCGTCGGCGCGGTGGCGGGCGTGATCCTGGTCGCCTTCGGGATGACCGGCTCGCTCTTCCTGCTCACCCAGCACCTGCAGTTCGTCCTCGGGTACGGGCCGTTGGAGGCGGGTCTGCGGACGGCCCCGATGGCGCTCACCGTGGTCGCCCTCAACCTCACCGGGCTGGGCGCGCGGATGGTCCGGACGTTCGGCACGCCCCTCGTCATCGCGGCGGGGATGAGCTGCCTGGCGGCGGGGCTGGTCGCCATCGCGGTGCTCGGCGGGGGCGACGGCGGGTACGGCGGCATGCTGTTCGGCCTGATCGTGATGGGTGCGGGCGTCGCCCTCGCCATGCCCGCGATGGCCAACGCCATCATGAGCGCCATCCCGCCGGAGAAGGCCGGGGTCGGCGCGGGCGTCAACGGCACGCTCGCGGAGTTCGGCAACGGTCTCGGGGTGGCGGTGCTCGGCGCGGTCCTCAACGCCCGGTTCGCCGCGCTCGTACCGGCCGCCGTCGGCGCCGCCTCGCTGCCCGCGGCCCTGTCCGCCGCCGACGGGCCCGCCGCCCGGGAGCAGATCAAGGACGCGTTCGCCGCGGGCCTGGAGACCAGCCAGCTCGTCGGCGCGGTGGCGGTGCTGGCGGGCGGTCTGCTCGCCGCACTGCTGCTGCGCCGGGCCGAGCGGGTGGAGGCGGCGACGAAGCAGCCGGAGGCCGGGGGGCCCGGGGAGCCGGGGGCCGAGACTGCGCGGGCGGGGGACCGGGCAGACGTCACGGGACCGGCGGCATAGCATCGGAGACGACGCGCATACCGGACCGTCAGCGTCCGGTACGCCGTCTTCCGGCGGGCCCGAACGGCCCGGCGTTCGGCAGGACCGCTCGGTGGCCGATCCGAGCACGACGAGGAGAGTGCGCCATGGTGTCCGGGCCCGGTTCCGAACCCGATTCCGCGTCCGAGCCGGTGTCCGGGCCGAAGCCAGAGGGCGTGTCCGCACCCGGAACGGCTCCCGCGCCCGGAACGGCCCCCGCGCCCGCATCGGAGTCCGTGTCCCCTCCCTCTCCCCCTCCTCCTTCCACTTCCACTCCCGCGTCCGCGTCCTCCGGCAGCTCGGACGCGGCCGCCGTGCGGACCAGTGTGTGGCTGGGCGGCACGGCTCCCTCGCGCTCGCGCCGGACCGAGTCCCCCGCGGGGCTGGACCGTCGACGGATCACCGAGGCGTCGGTGCGGCTGCTGGACGCCGACGGACTCGCCAAGTTCTCCATGCGCCGGCTCGCCGCCGAGCTGGACGTCACCGCGATGTCCCTCTACTGGTACGTCGACACCAAGGACGACCTGCTGGAACTGGCGCTCGACTCGGTCTACGCGGAGATCGACCGGCCCCGCGAGGACGCCGACTGGCGGGACCGGCTGCGCGATCTGGCCCGCAGCTACCGGGAACTCCTCGTCCGCCACGTCTGGATCTCGCCCCTGGCCGGGACGTTCCTCAACATCGGCCCGAACTCCATGCTGTTCTCGTACGCGGTCCAGGACGTGATCCGGGACACCGGCCTCCCCCTGGAACGGCAGACGGGCGCGCTCTCCGCGGTCTTCCAGTTCGTGTACGGATTCGGCACCGTCGAGGGCAACTTCAAGGCGCGGTGCGACGCGACCGGGCTCACCCAGGACGAGTACCACCAGCAGGCGATGGGCACCATCCGCGCGGAGCCGCACCTGCGGGAGATCTCCGACTACTCCGACGAGATCATGGCGGCCCGGGGCGGCGAGACGGTCGAGGAGATGCGCGAGCGGGACTTCGGCTTCGCGCTGGACCTGGTCATCGCGGGCATCGAGGCGGTACGCGACCGGACGGGCTCCCCGTCCCGGTAGCCGACTGCCGGGTTCCGTGGTCCCGTCCGGGGCCTCGTGGGGTGTGCGCCCTGGTTCGTGGCCGTGTGTGTCCCGGCTTCGGTGGGTGCGTGCCGGGCTCAGGGTCGATACGTGCCGGGCTTCGCCGGGTGCCCGGCGTTCCGGCGGCCGCTCCCTCCCGGCGGCCGCCCAAGTCCCGGTGGCCGCCCCCGCCCCCGTGGCCGCCCCCAGTCCCGGTGGCCGCGTCCCCGGCTCAGTAGCCGCGTGCCGTGTCCACTGTCAGTCCGGGGCGGCGGCCCGCCGTCACGTCCTGCCAGCAGGCGGCGAAGTCCACGGCGATGTCCTCGTCGGTGGTGATCCCCGAGGAGTGCGAGGTGATGACCGTACGGGGCAGCTTCCACACGGGGTCCTCCGGCGCGGCCGGTTCCGCGGGCAGCACGTCCAGCACCGCCCGCCGCACCCGGCCGTTCCGCAGCGCGGTCTCCAGCGCCCCCATGTCCACGGTCGCGCCGCGTCCCACGTTGACGAACGTCGCCCCGCGCACCGCCGCGAACCGGTCGGCCCCGAAGAAGCCCCGCGTGGCCGCCGTCAGCGGGAGTGCGGAGATCACCCAGCGGGCCTCACCCAGCACCCCGGTGTCGTCGGCGGCCCCGGTCATCCGGTCGAATCCCGGCGGCACCGTGCGCTCGGTGCCCGGCCCCGGTCCGTACCGCGTGGTGCGGGCGACGCCCACGGTGCGGACCCCGCAGGCCTGCAACAGCCGTCCCACCGTCGCGCCGATGCGGCCGGTGCCGTAGACCAGCGCTGTCTGTCCGGCGACGAGCTCCGTGGGGAGACGCGCCCAGTGCGCGCGGGCGTGCTGCTCGGTGAACTCCGGTACGGCCTGGCATTCGGCGAGCATCCAGCCCAGGACGTACTGGGCCATCCGCTCGCCCATCCGGCCCACGGTCCGGGTCAGCAGCGCCGGGCCGGGCCACGGAGCCCCGGAGAGCAGCCGGTCCGTCCCCGCGGTGGTGCTGTGGAACCAGAGCAGCCGGTCCGTCCGCAGGGTGTCGGGCAGCGCGTCGCCCACGCACAGGAGGGGCGCGTCGGACGGCGGTGGAACGTCCGTCAGGGGCTCTGCGGCGCGCCCGGTGATCCGCTCCAACTCCCGTACCAGAACGGAGTCCAGCGAGGGGGAGACGAGCAGCAGGGCCCGTGCGAGGGCGTCGGGGCCGGGCGGCGGCGGGGGTGGCACGGGAAGCCCGCACGCGAGGGGCGAAGGGTGCTGCCCGGCGCTCGTGCTCATCGGGCGATCAGCTCCCCGGGGCCAGGTGGGCCGGGAAGCCGCCGGTGGCGACGGGGCTCCAGCGCTCGGGGGTGACCCGGATGATGGACTTGCCCTGCTTCAGCATCGCCGCCCGGTACTCGTCCCAGTCGGGATGCTCCCCCGAGATGTTCCGGAAGTACTCCACCAGCGGCTCCACCGACTCCGGGGCGTCGATGACCTCCGCCGCACCGTCGACCTGCACCCAGGGCCCGTCCCACGCGTCCGACAGCACGATCACGCTGACCCGCTCGTCGCGCCGCGCGTTGCGGGTCTTGGCGCGTTCGGGGTACGTCGACATGACGAGCCGCCCCGCGTCGTCCACGCCGCAGGTCAGCGGGGACCCCTGGGGGCGGCCGTCGGCCCGGGTGGTGAGCAGGACCGCCCGGTGCCGGGGGCGTACGAACGCCAGCAACTCATCAAGGTCCACCGTGGTGTTGGTCGCGATGTTCGGTGCCATGCCCACCACCCTACGGCCGGGCCGGACCGCCGGCCTGTCAGCGCCCCGCCCGTGCCCGGTCGGGGCCGCGGGGGTCTGTCAGCGCCCCGCCCGTGCCCGGTCCGGGCCGAGGGGCCCGCTGGAGTCCCGCCCGTGCCCGGTCGGCGGTCAGCCGGGCAGTGCCTCGCCCTGTACCGCCTGGATGTCCAGCTCCACGCGCAGGGTCGTGCCGATCGCCGAGATGCCCGCCTGGACGACCTGGTTGTAGTTCATCGCGAAGTCGTCCCGGCGCAGTTCGGCGGTGGCGTGGAAGGCGGCGCGCACCCCGCCCCACGGGTCGGGTCCGGTACCGAGGTAGGTCAGGTCCAGGTCGACGGGGCGGGAGACGCCGTGCATGGTCAGCTCACCGTGCACGGTCCAGCGGTCGGGGCCCGCCGGGGCGAGGCCGGTGGAGCTGTAGGCGATCTCCGGGTACCGGTCCACGTCCAGGAAGTCCGGCGAGCGCAGGTGCTTGTCCCGCATGGCGTTTCCGGTGTCGATGCTGGCCGCCCTGATCACCGCGTCGACCCGGCAGGCGCCGACCTCCTCGGCGATCTCGATCCGGCCGCCGAAGTCGGTGAACCGGCCGTGCACGCTGGAGATGCCCAGGTGCCGGGCGACCGCGCCGACCGAGGAGTGCGCGGGGTCCAGCGACCACGCGCCCGGCGGCGGCAGCTCCACCCCGCCCTGCCGGGCCAGCACGATCTGCCCGGCCTCGATCCTGCCGCTCGCGGTCACGAGGGCGGTGGAGGCCGCGGGGGCGTACCCGACCGCCGTGACGATCACCGTGTACGCGCCGGCCGTCAGGGAACCGTCCGTGCGGACGGCCCCGTCCTCGTCGGCCGCGGCCCGCAGCACCTGGGCGCCGGTCATGTCGGTGACCGTCACGACGGCGTGCTGGACCGCCCAGCCGTCCCGCGTCCGTACCTGTGCGCGAAGTCCCATCCGTATCTCTCCCAGCAGCCCTAGCTCGATGACTCGGTGACTTGATGACTCAATGACTCGATGGCTCGATGGCTCGACGACCCGCATGCGATGCCCCGCCGACCGCCGACCGCCGACCGCCGACCGCCGACCGCCGACCGCCGCCTGACGTACGAGACCTCGGCCCTCGACACTTCGGCGCACGACGCCTCGACGCCCGGCGCCCTGTCGGAGCGACGCACCGACGACCCACCGGAGCGGGTACCCCGACGACCCGCCGGAGCGACGGGACAGGGTGCACATGAGTCGGGCCCCGGGGCGGTCACGGCCGGCCGTCCCCTGCCTGCCGTACCCGCCACCGGGGCCCCTTCCACCCGGTCGCGACAGCCTCTCCGCTGGAAGTGCCGCCCGACCAGGGGTCTTCGCGATCCCTTCACGTGCTCACGCGCTCTTCACGTGAGCGCGTGAGCGCATGAGCACGTGAGGGGACGTCACTCGCCCGGGTGGGCGAGCTCGATGTCGTACCCGTCGACCCCCGTACCGCTGACGGTGAGGGGGCCCGCCACCGGCGGGTAGCCGGTCGCGATGACCGAGTACTCGCCCGCGTCCAGGTCGGTGAAGGCGTACGCCCCGTCCTCACCGGTCGTCGCGGTGGCGACCACGTTGCCCGCCGCGTCGACCAGGGTCACCCGGGCGTCGGCCAGCGGAGCTCGGGCGGACCCGGCCCGCACGACGCCCCGGACCAGCGCACCGGACCGCAGTGCGGCCTCGACGCGGGTGACTCCCTGGCCGCCGATCTCCACCGGCAGCGCCAGCGGACGGAAGCCGGGCGCGTTCACGGCGACGGTCACGGAACCCGGGATCAGCTCGCCGAAGGCGAACTCACCGGTCGGACCGGACGCGCCGGTGGCCAGCACGTCGCCCCGGACGTCGGTCACGATGACCATCGCACCGTCGACGGGTGCGCCGGACTCGGCGGCCCTGACGGTCCCGGCCAGTCCGCTCGTACCGGACAGCAGGATGTCGAAGGCCAGCGGCTCCTCGCCGACGACCACCGTGGACGCCTGCGGCTGGAAGCCGTCGGCGGAGGCGATCAGGACGTAGCTGCCGGAGCCGGGAGCGTCCAGGGTGTAGCCGCCGTCGGACCGGGCCACGGAGCGGCCGAGCTGCCGGCCGCCCAGCGAGATCAGGGTGACGGCCGCCTGGGCGACCGGGGCGCTCTCCGCCCCGCGCACCACCCCGTGGACGGGAATGCCGGAGGTGTCGTGCGGGGCCTTCGCGGTGTCGACCGCGGTGACCCCGGCCGCGCCCTCGGCGACCAGCCCGGCCGCGCCGACCGCGGCGGGTACGGGAGCCTCGGCCGTCTCGACGGCGGCCGGGACCGGAGCCTGCTCCGGCTCCTGCTCGGACGCCTCGGCGGGGGCGTCGTTCCCCGCGCTGGTCTTCAGGGCGACCTCCTTGATGAAGAGCGTCACGATGAAGGCGAGGAGCGCGGCCGGAGCGGCGTACAGGAAGACGTCGCCGACGCCGTGCCCGTACGCGGCCTCCATGACCAGCCGGAACGGCTCGGGCAGCTTGTCCAGGTCGGGGATGCCCCCGCCACCGGTGCCACCGTGGCCGAACTTGGCGGCCTCGGGGCCGAGCGCGGCGAGGCCGTCCTTGACGTAGTGGGTGACCCGGTTGCCGAGGACCGCGCCGAGCGCCGAGACACCGATCGCACCGCCGAGGGAGCGGAAGAAGGTGACGACGGAGCTGGCGGAACCGAGGTCCTCGGGAGCGACCTGGTTCTGCGTGGCGAGCACCAGGTTCTGCATCATCATGCCGATGCCCAGGCCCATGACGAACATGAAGACCGCGACGTGCCAGTACGGGGTGTCGTACCGGATCGTGCCCAGCAGCCCGAGCCCGGCCGTGACCAGGAAGCCGCCGGTGACCAGCCACGCCTTCCAGCGCCCGGTCCTGGTGATGACCTGGCCGGAGATCGTCGAGGAGAGGAAGAGCCCCCCGATCATCGGGATGGTCATGACGCCGGACATCGTCGGCGACTTGCCGCGCGCCAGCTGGAAGTACTGGCTGAAGAAGACCGTGCCCGCGAACATCGCGATGCCCACGAACAGCGAGGCGATCGAGGCCAGGGTGATGGTGCGGTTGCGGAAGAGGCGCAGCGGGATGATCGGCTCGGCGGCCCGCGACTCGATGAACACGAAGACCAGGCCGAGCAGGACGGAGCCCGCGACCATCACGTACGTCTGCCACGACAGCCAGTCGTACTTGTCGCCCGCGAAGGTCACCCAGACCAGCAGCAGGGAGACGGCGGCGCTGATGAAGAAGGCGCCGGCCCAGTCGACCTTGACGCCCTCGCGCTTCACGACCGGGAGCTTCAGGGTCTTCTGGAGCACGATGAGCGCGATCACCGCGAAGGGCACACCGACGTAGAAGCACCAGCGCCAGCCCATCCAGCTGGTGTCGGTGATGACACCGCCGAGCAGCGGACCGCCGACGGTGGCGACGGCGAAGACCGCGCCCAGGTAGCCGCTGTAGCGGCCGCGCTCGCGCGGGGCGATCATCGCGGCCATGACGATCTGCGCGAGGGCGGAGAGACCGCCGACGCCGATGCCCTGGACGACGCGGCAGGCGATGAGCATGCCGCTGCTGGTCGACAGACCGGCGACGACCGAGCCCAGGACGTAGATCACCAGGGCTATCTGGACCAGCAGCTTCTTGCTGAAGAGGTCGGCGAGCTTGCCCCAGAGCGGGGTGGTGGCGGTCATGGCCAGCAGCGAGGCCGTCACGACCCAGGTGTAGGCGCTCTGACCACCGCCGAGGTCGGAGATGATCTCGGGCAGGGCGTTGGAGACGACGGTCGACGACAGGATCGCGACGAACATGCCGAGCAGCAGCCCGGTGAGCGCCTCCATGATCTGCCGGTGTGTCATCGGCGTGCCGTCGGAGGCCTCGGGGGCGGTGCCGCCGCCGTGCCCTCCGTGCTTGGCGTGGCCGCCCCGCACACCGGTGGGTGTGGTCGTAGCCATTGAGTTCCTTATCCGTGCGTATGTTCTTCTGTTACACAGGTGTACGGGCGTGAGCCTCGTTGCCGAGGCCGTTCCTGCACTCGCCGGTGTGGCGTCCGGGGGCGCAGCCGCCGGATCCGCGACAGGCGAAGCTGTCGCGCAGCCGGGACAGCAGCGCGATGAGCAGGCCGACGTCGTCGTCGGACCAGTCCTGGAGGTTGTGGGCGAACACCTCGGTGGTCCGCCGGGTCAGTTCGTCGAGCTGCGCGTGCCCGCCGGGGGTCAGCCGCAGGATGCGGGACCGCTTGTCCGCCGGGTCCGCGGACCGCTCGATCCAGCCGTGATCGGCCACATGGGCCACGTGGCGACTGGTCACCGACATGTCCACGGACAGCAGCTCGGCGAGCCGGCTGATCCGCATCTCGCCGTGCCGGTCCAGGAGGGTCAGTACGGCGGCGGATCCTGCGGGGCACTCGGAGGGCAGTGCTCGGGCGAGCCCCCTCTTGACGGCCCCGACGGCGCTGAGCTGTCGGGCCAGTTCCTCGTAACTACTCCGTGCGGCCACGGGGACCCCCAACACGCTCACGACTATGTTGTTGCTTAGGGCAACGATAAAAGCTGTTGGTTGCTACAGGCAAACGAAAACGGCCTTGCAGAAGTAAAGGAACGCCAAAGCCTCCGTAGGGTCGGGGTCAAGCACGGCGTCACCGCGTCCGAGGCCCGCTCGACAGAGGATCTCCCCGCTCTCCTCCGCATGCTCCCCGTGGTCCTCTTCCCCGTGGCCCTTTTCCCCGTGGTGCCCTTACCTGCGGGCCCCCGCGCCCTCCGCGCTACCCCTCTGCACCTCGCGTGCGACCCTCTGCGGCGTCCGTGTGGTTCCCGACTCCGATCGCCCGGGGCGATCCCGGAGTGGTCCCGGGTGCGCCGCCGCAGGTAGGGCGGGGTCCCCCGGCGGCCCCGGGGGTTGGGCCGGGAGCCCGAGTTCGCTAGGGTCCTGCCCCATGGCACACAACCCCCACGCCCCTCAGCCGGGCCCCGAGGGCAACCACGACCCGGCGGGCAGCACGCAGATGTTCCGCGCCTTCGTCGACGAGGGCGAGCCGCAGCGCCGGCAGCAGCCCGCGGCGACCTCGTCCGGGCCGAGAGCCGGGGTGATCGCGGCCGTGATCGCGGTCGTCGTCGTCCTCGGCGCGGTGGCCTGGCTCGCCCTGGGCTGACGGGCGACCGTACGACGGCGGTGCCACACACGGCGGTGCCGCCGTCGCACTGGGGCGACACCCGTCGCGGCGGTCATTCCCATACGGCGGAGACGTCCTGCGCCTCGACGTGCATCCCCAGCGGGACCCGCCAGGACTCCACACAGACGGTGTACGTCTTCGAGCGCGTGGAGCGCGCGTCGACCGGGGCGGGCAGGGGCTGGGACGTGGTGATGGTCGCCCAGTCGATGCCGAGGGCGCCGATGATGTGCGTGGCGAAGGTGACGGTCCCCGAGCGCGCCGGGGAGCCTCCGGTGTTGCGGAACTCCACGGTCACCTTCTCGCACCACCGCTTGTCCGCCGCCGCCCGCTGGGGGGCGCTCAGCGTCAGCGCGGCCGGGGTCGCGGGCGGAGCGGGAGGCTTCGGGCTGCTGGGCGTGCCGGGACCCGGAGACGACGGGGTGCCGGAGCCCCCTCCCGGCGAGGGCCCGGGGCCGTCGCCGCCCGGCTTCGGGGGTACGGAGGGGGCTGCGGGCCGTGCTGGGGGCTTCTTCCCCGGCCGATCGGACGAACCGGCTGCCTGACGCCCGCCCGGTGCCTCCGTACGCGCCCCGCCGGATCTGCCCCGGGCGTTGCCGGGCGTGCCGGTGCCCGCGGGCGGCGGGGAGGCGGCACGCGGCGACGTGCCGCCGCCACGGCGCCCGTCCTCTGGGCTCCCTGCGCCCCCGCTCCCACGTCCGTTCCCGTTTCTGCTTCCGCTCCCGCCGTCGCGCTCGTCGAGGGGGGTGAGCGTCACGTCGCCCGAGGGGGCCCGGTCCGAGGGGGACTTCGAGCTGCCGGCGGCCGCGCCCACGGCCGTGTATCCGTCGCCGGGCCCGCTGCCGCAGCCGGACAGCAGGCCGGTGCCCACCAGGCACAGCGCGGCCGCCGAGGCGGCGATGGCGGTACCTCGGCGGCCGGTGGAGCCGCATGTCTGACGTCGCATCGCGTCAGTGTGTCTGACGTACCGTCAGATATGAACCCTCGTGAACCGCTTTTCCGTTCGTGGAACCCACTCGGCCCGCCGGCCACCGACCCGGGCGGCCCGCCGGCCACCGACCCGGGCGGCTCTCCGGGCATCGGGGCCGTCCGGCTGTCCGGCCATCCGCAGGTCGCCGGGATGGCCGGATGACCGCCTGTCCCATGGACCGGCTCCCCGGCCCTCCGGCCCTCCGGACGGGCGGTTGCCCGGCTCCCCGGCTCCCCGGCCCTCCGGACGGGCGGCTGCCCGGCTCTCCGATCGGCCGGCGCTCCCATCCTCCGGGCGGCCGGCCATCGGGCATTCCGGCTCAGTCGGCGATGAGCCCTTCCCTGAGCTGCGCCAGCGTGCGGGTCAGCAGCCGAGAGACATGCATCTGGGAGATGCCGACCTCCTCGCCGATCTGCGACTGGGTCATGTTCGCGAAGAAGCGGAGCATGATGATCTGGCGTTCGCGCGGGGCGAGTTTGGCCAGCAGCGGCTTCAGCGACTCGCGGTACTCGACACCCTCCAGCGCCGAGTCCTCGTACCCGAGGCGGTCCGCGAGCGATCCCTCGCCGCCGTCGTCCTCGGGGGAGGGGGAGTCGAGCGAGGAGGCGGTGTAGGCGTTGCCGACGGCGAGGCCGTCGACCACGTCCTCCTCGGAGACCCCGAGTGCGCGGGCCAGCTCCGGGACGGTCGGCGAGCGGTCGAGCTTCTGCGCGAGCTCGTCGCTGGTCTTGGTCAGGGCGAGCCGGAGCTCCTGGAGGCGGCGGGGGACCCGCACGGACCAGGAGGTGTCGCGGAAGAAGCGTTTGATCTCGCCGACGACGGTGGGCATCGCGAACGTCGGGAACTCGACGCCGCGTTCGCAGTCGAACCGGTCGATCGCCTTGATCAGGCCGATCGTGCCGACCTGGACGATGTCCTCCATCGGTTCGTTGCGGCTGCGGAACCGCGCCGCGGCGTACCGCACCAGCGGGAGGTTCAGTTCGATCAGTGTGTCCCGCACATAGGTCCGCTCCGGACTGTCCGTTCCCTCGGGGCCCGAGGCGGGGCCGAGCGCGGCGAGCCGCAGGAACAGGGAGCGGGACAGCGTGCGGGTGTCGATGGCTTCCGGCGAGCTGGTGAGCACGGCGGGTGCCGGCACGCTCTTCGTGAGCGTGAGCACCTTCGAGCTGCCCTGTTCTTCGGACATGCCACCCCCTTGAGGTCGCGGACGGTCGCGGTGGCCGCGACCATCGGAGGAACGCAGCCTCCACCTGAATACCGGAGGCGGGGCTGCGGCAAACGCGCTTCGAGCAGAATGTCACATGTCGGCAACACGCTGTAGTGACTTGTCGACAAGTCAGCGCCGAATCCGCCCTGGAAACAGGGGGTGTAGCCCGTTTGCGCCGCCGGAACCGCCCTGTGGACGGTCTACCCGTTCCGGTTACGCCTCGATCCTGTTTGCGGATCTCAGTCGGGCGAAACTTCGCGCGAGGAGCCTTGACACGTGCATCTGGGAGACGCCCAGTTCCGCGCTGATCTGAGACTGAGTCAAGTTGCTGTAGTAGCGCAGCAGGAGGATGCGCTGTTCGCGCTCGGGAAGCTGGACGAGGAGGTGCCGGACGAGGTCGCGGTGTTCGACGCCCGCGAGCGCGGGGTCCTCGTAGCCGAGCCGGTCGAGGAGGCCGGGCAGTCCGTCGCCCTCCTGGGCGGCCTCCAGTGAGGTCGCGTGGTACGAACGCCCCGCTTCGATGCAGGCCAGCACCTCGTCCTCGGAGATCTTCAGCCGCTCGGCGATCTCGGCGGTGGTCGGGGACCGCCCGTGAGCGGTCGTCAGGTCCTCGGTGGCGCCGGTGACCTGGACCCAGAGTTCGTGCAGCCGGCGGGGAACGTGGACGGTGCGGACGTTGTCGCGAAAGTAACGTTTGATCTCGCCGACGACGGTGGGCATCGCGAACGTGGGGAACTGGACGCCGCGCTCCGGGTCGAACCGGTCGATGGCGTTGATCAGCCCGATCGTGCCGACCTGGACGACGTCCTCCATCGGCTCGTTGCGGCTGCGGAACCGCGCGGCGGCGTACCGGACGAGGGGGAGGTTCGCTTCGATGAGGGCGGCCCGGACCCGGCGGTGCTCCGGAGTGCCCGGCTCCAGGTTCTTGAGCTGACCGAAGAGGACCTGCGTGAGTGCCCTGGTGTCGGCGCCGCGAGCCCGGGTGGGGCGCGCCGAGGGGTCCGGGGTCTCGGTCTGGATGTCCTCGGCCGGGGTGGCCGGGACGGCTTGAACGGCCTGGGGAGGCACTTGAGGCGCTGTACTGGCCGGCACGGTGACGCCACCCCTTTGCGGTCAACTTTGCGGTCAACTACGGTCAACTCATCCTTCAAAAGCGGTCATAGCATCACAAGACATGTCCACTGTGTGCAAGCACCCCATAGCACCGTGTTGACGGCATAAGTGCTTAAAAGGGGTGAAGGGTGTACGAAGAAACCCCCCGCCGGGACGGCGAGGGGTCGGGGGGAGCGGGGGCGGGGACCGGTCGGCAGGGCCCCGTGAGCGAGGTCAGAAGGGATAGTCCGCGATCACCCAAGTGGCGAATTCGCGCCACTGTCCGGCGGCGGCCTGGTGGGCCGGGTGCTCGACGTACCGCTTGAGCGCGTCCTCGTCGGCGACGGCGGAGTTGATGGCGTAGTCGTACGCGATCGGCCGGTCGGTGATGTTCCAGGCGCACTCCCAGAACTCCAGCTCCGGAATCTTCCCGGCCAGCTCCCGGAAGGCCCGGTCCCCGGCGACGACCCGCGGGTCGTCCCGCTCGACGCCGTCGTTCAGCTTGAAGAGGACCAGGTGGCGGATCATCGGGCGGCTCCTACTTCACCAGTTCTGACATGAAGTCACCGACGCTCTGCGCGGCGGTGGAAATGCCTTCGAACCCTACCTGGACCAGCTCGGCGGCCCGCTCGGGAGACATGATGATCGTGTACAGCACGAAGACCACCAGCATGTAGATGATGATCGTCTTTGCCTTCGCCACAACCGTGCCTCCCCGTCGACCTCACGTGCGATCGGGCGATTCTATCCGCACGCATGGCCGTATCCGGTGGCCGTTTTTGATCACTGATGCGGCTTTTAAGGACTTAGGACCCCGCCATCAAGGCCTTTCGCCGAACCCCGCGAGCCTCGCCGCCCGGCACGATGGATCACGAGCCCGACGGGACCAGGCAGGACCCGGAAGGCCGGAACAGGGCCTCTCTGTGGGGTCGGCCGCCGCGCGATTTCCCCCCTGACCGCGACGGACGACCAGCAGGCCCTGTTCCCACCGGGGGAAGCGGCTTGTCCCCCCGATGCCGCTTCCCCCGACCGGACCGTTGGCCCGGAGCGCCCGGCCGCCCGTATCTGCGCGGGCGGGCCGGGCGCTCCGCTGTCCGCCCACCGCTGTTCGCGACGTGCTGCCGATTCAGGAGGCGGGGTCTGCCGGCCCCACGATCGCGCGCAGTGCCGCGAGGTGCCCCCGATAGGCGTCGCGGCCCGGCCGGGTCAGGCGAAGCCATACCCGCTGCCGGGTCTCCCGGACGGCCTTGCGCTGCTCGACGTATCCGGCGTCCATCAGCACGCCGGCGTGCTTGCTGAGCACGGAAGCGGAGAGTCCCAGCTGTTTCTGTACGAGCCCGAACTCCGCCTCGCCCGCAGTGTCCAGCAGGGCGCAGATGCGCAACCGGTTCGGGGCGTGGATGGTGGCGTCGAAGCCGGTGGGCATCTCGTGGGCTTCGGGGCTCACGCGGACGCCCGGTGCAGTCGTACGAAGGCGAGGTGGAAGCCGACGGATGTCGCGGCCCCGATGAGCGAGGCCGCGATGAGCCACACCGCCGATCCGGTGGCACGGAAGGCGAACGCCGCCCCCACCAGCACCACGGGCAGTCCGGCCATGAGCGGCACGGTCGCTCGCTTGGGTAGTACGTCGAGCCGCAACGCGACCCCGGTCTTCTCCCGCCAGGTCCTGGCCGCGACGGAGAAGAGCACCCCGTACACCGCGGTGATCGCCACCATGATGCCCATCCAGGCCGGGCTCGGCAGCAGCCACGCCTCGTCGGCCATGACGCCCCCGGAGACGATCGGGAGCGCGGCGATGTAGAGCGTGAGTGCGGCAAAGAACCAGCTCGGCCAGGGCGTCGCCGAGAGCGCTGCGGCGGATGCCCGGATGCGCTCGGTGTCGGCCAGGGCGGAGTGGGCTTGCTCGGGCGTCGGTCGTCCCCCGTTGGTTTCCATGGTGGAAAGAGTAGCGGAGTGTTTCCATCATGGAAAGGGGAGTGTTTCCAGAAAGGAAAGCAAAGTCTGGGTGGTCCTCAGACGGGTTTGAGGAGGTGGCGGAGGTTGGCCATGTGGGCTTTGACGGCGGCGATCTGGGTGGGGTCGGGTGGGGAGTCGCCGGCAGTGGTGTGAGCCTGGTGGCAGGGGCGGCAGAGTCCGTCGGGGAGGGCTTGGGGTGGGCCGGGGCGGCCGCAGTCGGTGCATTCGACGAGGATCCGGCGGGCGGGGGTGGGGGTGTCGGCCGGGGTGCTTGCGCCGGTCGGCAGCCGGGGTGGGACCTTGTCGATGAGGCGGCGGCGGATCAGGCCGACGGGGGACTCGATCTGGGCGGGGAGTCCTGCGGTGAGGGCGTTGGTGAGGTAGTCGGTGGTGACGCCGCGGTTGAACCATGGCGCCACGAGGGGTTCGAGGGCGGCGCAGTCGTGGGCGGAGAGCGCGAGGCGGTGGTCGGCGCGGCCGAGGCGGGCGAGGGCGAGGTAGGCGGGGGAGGGCACCGCCCCCCTGGTGGGCGGTGCGGGTTCGGCATCCGAGCCCCGGGGTGGAGTGCGCTGGTGCGGTACGGCGGTGGGGGCGAGGCCCTGCTCAGCAGCAGCGCTCCCCGGCTGAGCGGGCGGTGGCGGTTCCTCGGACGGGGCCCACGGGGGCGGCGGAGTCGCGTCGGTGGCAGGGGCCTCTGCTGCGGTGGTGGGGGCCGGGGGCTGTGCGGGTGCTGCGGGTGCCGGGGAGGTGGGGGCTTCCGGTGCGGTGGTGGGGGCTGTGGGTTGCGCGGGTGTCGCGGTCCGAGCGGCGGTTTCGGTGGCGAGGTAGGTGGTCCACCATGTGTTGTCGCGGGCGGTGCGGGACCAGAAGGTGCGGAAGGCCCAGCGGGTTTCGTCGCCCGTGCCGACAGGGCACCGAACACGCCGCAGATGTCCGGCGACGGAGAGGGCGTTGAGGGAGGTGCCGATGGCCTGCTGGCCGTAAAGGGGGAGCTGCTTGGTGAGCTGTTTCACGCTCATCGCGGCCCCGTCGGGCAGGTGGTCCACGAACCCGGCGATGTACCGCTCACGGGCCGGGAGCAGGGCGAAGTCATGGGGCGTGCGGGGTTGTTGGTCCGGTGCGGAGCGTTTGCCGTAGCCGGGCTTGGCCATCGGGTACGCGGCGGAGACTGCGGGGACGGGCAGGGCGGAGCTAAGGTGCTGGATAGCCACGGGATCGTCCTTCTAGGTGCTCGATCTTGCGGTGAGACCCCGGCTGGTGCTCCAACACCGTGTCGGGGTCGTTCAGTTCTCGCACCGTAAGCGGCCGTTACGCTCCGCCGCAACTCGTCACGATTAGTCATACTGTCGGTCCGTGACGGGGTGGGGAGGGAGGGCGGGTTTTCCCAACCCCCTCTTCTCCATCCCGGTTAAAAGAAGGCGCTCGAACCCCGGGTCTCGCATCCCGACGCCCGGATCCCGGCACCCGAGCTTCGGGCCGGAGCCCCGTTCACGTACCCCCGGAAGAGTGACCCGACCGTCCCCGAAGCTCGACTCCTGCGGCCCGGGACCCGAGCTTCGGGACGGGCAACGTCAACCTCCGCTTGGTCTGTTGGAGGCTTCCCCGGTGGGAGTGACCGGGCTCCGTGGGGCAGGTGAAGCTGTTCAGCAGGCAGTCTCGGCCGACGTCGGGCTTCGCGGGACGGCGGTCCCGCGCCGGACCTTGCTCAGGATCCGTCCCTGAGGGCCAAGCGTCTGAGTCTGCGCTGCCGGAGCCGTTCCGCGACGGCCGTGAGACAGAAGATCACTGCCATGGACAACCCTGCGGACACGGCGAACAGCAGGTCTTCGGGCTCCTTCTCGCGCGACAGCGTCAAGAAGAGGAGCGTCAAGGGCGCCGCCGCGCAGAGCCCGGCACGGAGGGGGCGCCGTGCCACCCACTTCTGGACCCGTGTCGGACGCCGTTGCCCGCCCAGGGCCTGATCCCAGGTCCAGAAGGCATCAACAAAGGACCGCTTCCAGTTCGCCACAGCCGTTTCTCTACTTGTTCTGGAGCCTACTGATCGCGAGGACCGTGATCAGGCCGCAGGCCAGGCCTGCGAGGCCCCAGGGGCCACTCGGGCTGTAGTCGTTGAGGCAGTAGCCGATGGCGCAGAAGGCAACAGTGACGGACAGGACGATGATTCCCCAGTAGCGTCTTCCGGGCATCCGTCTCCTCCTCTTTCTCGTGATGGAGGATCGACAGATCATCCTGCGGTCCAGGTGAAGTACGGCGCACAGGGGAACGACCGTGATCGCGAGGCACGGCGCCGCTGCGGCAGAATATGGCAACTCGTGGTCCGGCCTTCGGCCGGGTCGACGCCCACCAGCCGTCATCGGGCCGGCACCGGTGTCGTTCGGGTACGTCCGCGAGCGCCGCGACCACCGGATGCTGCCGCGCATTTAGGACAAGGCTGTTCGAAGGACCCGAGACGGAGCCGTCGTCACACACCATGCATGCCGAGTGGCGGGAAGCGGCGGGGCGGGCCGTCTGCTGTGGCGGGGGCGGTTGGTCATTGCCATCGCACTCTGTTGTCATGCGGCCTTCGGGCTGATCACCATCGGCTTCGCCCCCGGCAGTGGGGGCCCCGACCGGCGGCGTGCCGATGGTGGCCGGCGTTCTCGTGATCGCGATGAACCGGCCCGTGGCCGGTCGTCGCCAGCGGCGCAGCGCGCAGTGATCAGGGCAAAGCGAAGGGCCCGGCTCATCGAGCCGGGCCCTTCGTCCACAAGCGGTAGCGGTGGGATTTGAACCCACGGTGACGGGTTACGCCACACTCGCTTTCGAGGCGAGCTCCTTCGGCCGCTCGGACACGCTACCGAGAGAGAGCTTAGACCATCCCGGGCCGTGGACAGAAATCGGTTCTCCGGGGCGGGCCCGTGCGCGGCCGGGCTGTGGAGTCGTGCCTGGTCAGAGGGTGCGGAAGAACGTCGTCAGGTGTTCGGCGCACTCCCGCTCCAGGACGCCCGCGACGACCTCCGGGCGGTGGTTCAGGCGGCGGTCGCGGATGACGTCCCAGAGGGAGCCCGCCGCGCCGGCCTTCTCGTCGCGGGCGCCGTAGACGACGCGGGCGACGCGGGACTGGACCAGGGCGCCCGCGCACATCGTGCAGGGCTCCAGCGTGACCACCAGGGTGCAGTCGGTCAGGCGCCACTCGCCCACCGCCTCGGCCGCCCGGCGCAGGGCCAGGATCTCGGCGTGCGCGGTCGGGTCGCCGGTGGCCTCGCGCTCGTTGTGGCCGGTCGCCAGCTCGGTGCCGTCCGGGCCGAGCACGACGGCGCCGACCGGCACGTCGCCGGCCGACGCCGCCCGCGCGGCCTCGGCCAGCGCGCGGTGCATCGGGGCCTGCCAGGGATCGCGTACGGGGTCGGGTTCCGGTACGCGTACGGGATCCGGGGCGGGCTCGGGTGAGGGGTCCGGCGGTCGTGCGGTCACTCGCGGACCCTAGCGGACGGGGTGGTGGCGCAGCTTGCGGGGAGGGAGGCGGGTGGGGGTACGGGGGCCCGGCAGCGGCCCGCGCGGCCCCCTCAGCGGACGGACTCCAGGACCTCCGCCGCTCCCACGGCCTCCGCGATCTCGGAGAGCGCGTCGGTCTGCAGGGTCAGCAGCTCCTTCTCGGACATCCCGAGGTCGGCCAGGACCCCGAGCTCGCCGATCGGGCCCGCCGGAACGGCGTCCGGGTCGGGGGCGTCGTCGTCCGTGCCGGCCGCGGGGGCGGTCCGCTCCGGTTCGCCGTCCTCGGTGCCGTCGAGGTCGACGAGTTCCTCCAGGGCGGCGATCTCGTCCTCGGCCCCTGGTTCGCGGCCGAGCATTTCGTCGGTGAGCAGGATCTCCCCGTAGGAGGAGCGGGCGGCGGCGGACGCGTCCGAGACGTAGATTCGGGGGTCCTCCTCACCGTCCACCCGGACGACGCCGAACCAGGCGTCCTCCTGCTCGATGTAGACCAGGACCGTGTCCTCGTCCACCGAGGCCTCCCGGGCCAGGTCCGTCAGATCGGACAGGGTCTCCACATCGTCGAGCTCTGTATCGCTCGCTTCCCACCCGTCTTCGGTGCGCGCGAGCAGTGCGGCGAAGTACACCGTGACTCTCCCACTGGTCATAGGCGAATCGGTCCGACGGGAGGGCGAACGGTGATCCGTCCGTCCTGGGCCCCGCCCAATCGGCATCGTGGCAGAAACAAGCGCCGTGCGAGACCTCTTCGACCGTTGCGTCGGCCATCAGTTCCAGGAGTGCCTGGTCGGCCCTCACCCTGACGCGCCGATCGGCGGGGGAGTGCGCCGGTGGTACTCGGAGGGCTCGTCAGAGGCTCATCAGCGGGCTCATCAGGGGGTTCGCCAGGGATTGAGTGGGTGATGCGCCCGCCGCCACCCCGGCGGTCACCAGCGGAACGTGCGCATCCGCATCTGTTGGCGCATCCGGGCGGCCCGCGCCCGGCGCGGCTGGACCCGGTCCCGCAGCTGCTTGGCCTCGTGCAGCTCACGGAGGAACTGGGCGCGTCGGCGCCGGCGGGCCGCGTCACTCTCCTGCGCGTCCTCGACGTCGCCCGCCGCGCTCGCCGCGTTCTCGGCCTCGCGCTCCTCGCGCGGTCCGCGCGGGGCCGGGTTGTCCCGCAGATCCCCGTCAGCCATCGCCACACCACCCCAGTGCCGGGTCCGTATGCCCCCACCTTCCCCCCGAACAGGTGGTTGATGCCAGCGCAGAGTGCCGGGCGGCGCGGTTACTGTTGACGCATGCGGATCCACGTCGTCGACCACCCGCTGGTGGCGCACAAACTCACCACGCTGCGCGACAAGCGCACCGACTCCCCGACCTTCCGGCGGCTCGCCGACGAGCTGGTCACCCTCCTCGCCTACGAGGCCACCAGGGATGTGCGTACCGAGCAGGTCGACATCGACACCCCGGTGACGCCCACGACCGGCGTGAAGCTCTCGCACCCCCGGCCCCTGGTCGTCCCGATCCTGCGGGCCGGTCTGGGCATGCTGGACGGCATGGTCCGGCTGCTGCCGACCGCCGAGGTGGGCTTCCTCGGCATGATCCGCAACGAGGAGACGCTCCAGGCGGAGACGTACGCGACGCGGATGCCCGAGGACCTCTCCGGGCGCCAGGTCTACGTCCTCGACCCGATGCTGGCCACCGGCGGGACCCTGGTCGCGGCCATCCAGGAGCTGATCAAGCGCGGCGCCGACGATGTCACCGCCGTCGTGCTGCTCGCCGCGCCCGAGGGCGTCGAGGTGATGGAGCGGGAGCTGGCCGGGACCCCGGTCACCGTCGTCACCGCCTCCGTCGACGAGCGGCTCAACGAGCACGGCTACATCGTGCCGGGCCTCGGCGACGCGGGCGACCGGATGTACGGGACGGCCGAGTAGGGCCGGGACCCGAACTCCTCTCCTCCGACTCGGCGCCCCGTTCCGGCGCGTACGTCAGGCACGGTCTCGTGCCCGTTCGTACGGTGCCGGGGCGGGGCGCTCTCGTCTGCACCGCTTGCCGCGTGTGCCCCATTCCGTGTGCGCGGACGATCGGCGATCGGCCTCCTCCGGCAGCGGGATCGGTCAGGGCCGTCAGGGCCGTCAGAGCCGTCAGGGCTGTCGGATCAGTCGGATGGGCGGGGGACGGTACGGCGGGATCAGCAGGAGGGGGACGGGGCCGGGGCCGGCTTCGTCAGGGCCGTCATCGCCGCCGTGGCCTCCTTCGGCGTGCTGAACGCCTTGAACTTCGCCCCGAGGATCAGATCGACCTCGCCCGTCTTCCGGGTGTCCGTCTTCTGCACGGTCCCCACCAGCTGGGTGCCGAGCACGGTGAAGCTGGTGTTCTTCGCGGCCGGGGCCCCGAGCAGCACGCCCGTTCCCGGCACCTTCTTGTCGTACTCCTTCGTCGCGTTGCCCACCTCGCCGATGGTGAAACCGCGCTGCTTCAGCTCCTCGGCGGCCGCCTTGGCCAGCCCGGTGCGCGTCGTCGCGTTGTAGACGTTCACCTTGATCGCGGCCGGTTTGGGCAGCGCCTTGGCGGGGGCCACGGACGGCTTCGCGGTGGGACAGTTCCTGCGGTCGGCCGCGCTCGCGCTCTTGTCGCCGCCGGTGAACACGTCGATGAGCTGCAGCGTGCCCCAGCCGACGAGACCGAGGACGACGACGGCTCCGATGCCCGCGAGGACCAGCCTGCGGCGGTGCCGGGGGCGGCGCATGCGGGGGTAGGTGTCGCCCGTGATGCGGTACTTTCCGCCCATGCCGGGGGGAGTGAGCATGCTCATGGAAGCAGCGTAATGGGACCCGGTGATGATGCGTACTAAACGATCAACGTATGGCACCCGGATGGGTGTGAAAGCACCCAAAAGCCCGAATCCTGGTCCCGGAAGGAAGCGTCAGGACGCGGAAAGCCCGTGGGGTGTGGGGCGGGCGGGAGGGCGGCGCCGACGGGGGTGTCAGCCCAGGTCGAGGACGCGTGCGTGCAGTACCTGGCGCTGCTGCAGCGCGGCGCGGACCGCCCGGTGCAGCCCGTCCTCCAGGTAGAGGTCGCCCTGCCACTTCACGACATGCGCGAACAGGTCCCCGTAGAACGTGGAGTCCTCGGCGAGGAGGGTCTCCAGGTCCAGCTGCCCCTTGGTGGTCACGAGCTGGTCCAGGCGGACCGGACGCGGCGCGACATCCGCCCACTGGCGGGTGCTTTCCCGGCCGTGGTCGGGGTACGGCTTCCCATTTCCGATGCGCTTGAAGATCACACGGAAAGCCTACCGGTCAAGAGCCACCGGGCGCAGCCACGGAAGCCCATCGCTGCTGCGGGCAAAGGGCGTATAGCGCTGGATAGGGCGGGAAATGGGGGCGGTGGACCGGGGGCATCCCTGAGCGTCCCCGGGTGTCCCCGGGTGTGCCCGGGGCTCCCCCGCGCTGCTGCCGTCCGGTTCGCCGGTGACGTTCCTGTGGTCTCCGGCACCGGCTCCGGTGTCGGGGCCGGCGCCGGAGACCGCCAGCCGGTCGCTACTCCGTCACGTGGCCGTGGCCCTCGCGCAGGCCGCCGCCGCTGCCGCCGCTGCCCGGCGTCCCGGTGCCGGTGTCGGGGTCGACCGGGCGGGTCAGCGAGCGCAGGTCGTGCGCGTACGTCCCGACGGCGTTGGCGATCACGTCGATGTTGGTGTCGAAGTGACCCATGTCGATGTTGTCCAGGTCGTCACAGGCCGCGTGGTAGCAGGGGTCGTACGCGATCCCCGCCCCGCCGCCGAACACCTCGGCCTGGGCCGCCGTCTTGATGCCCTCCGCCCCGGTGTCCGTACCGCCGGAGGGGATGCCGACCTCGATGAACGGGCCGTAGTCCGAGCGGCCGGTGAAGTCCGTGCCCTCGTGCGGCTTGCCCTTGCCGTCGAGGAACGCGTTGATGTCACGCTCCAGTTGGGCCGAACCCTCCGGGCCCGGACCCGCGCCGACCTGGTCGGAGTCGTCGCCGTCGAAGACGAACTGGACACCGTTCGGCGAGGCGATCATGTCGAAGTTCAGGTAGAGCTTGATCTGCTCACGCTGCTCCTCGGAGAGGGCCGCGACGTACTTCTCCGAGCCGATCAGACCGTTCTCCTCGGCCGACCACCAGGCGAACCGCACCTTGTTGGCCGGCTTGCTCTTCGACTTGGCCAGCTTCAGGGCGACGTCCAGCAGACCGGCGGAGCCCGAGCCGTTGTCGTTGATGCCGGGGCCCTCGGTCACCGAGTCGAGGTGGGCGCCGAGCATCACGGTCCGTGCCGCGCTGCCGCCGGGCGTCTCGGCGATGACGTTGCGGGTGGGGCGGTCCTGCTGGAGCTCGCGGATCTCGAAGGAGACCGTGACCTCGCCGCCCGCGAGGTCGGCGAGGAGCTTCTCGCCCTCCTCCAGGGTGAGCCCGCCGGTCGGGATCTTCCCGGCGGAGACGTCGCCGAGCGTGCCGGACAGGGTGCCCTCGACGTTGTTGTAGACGGCCGCTCCGGCCGCGCCCGCCGCTGCCGCGGTCTCCTGCTTCTGGGCGAAGGAGCAGCCTCCGCGCTTGATCAGCGCGATAGCGCCGGTGAAGTCCGCGGCGGCGTAGTCGGCGGCCTCGCAACCGGTCGTCTCGTCGGCGGGTACGGCGACGAGCCGGGCCGTCAGGCCGCCTTCCTTCGTCGACGGCGTGTACGTCATGGCCTTAATCGTCACGTCGCGGGGCGTCGGCGTCACCACGGCGAGCTTCTCGGCCAGGGTCTCCGTGTAGGTGAAGCGGAAGCTCTCGTACGAGACCTTGTACCCGGCACGCTGCAACTGGCGGTAGACGTACGCGGCCGAGGCGTCGTGCCCCAGCGAGCCGGCGGCGCGGTGGCCGTCGGTGGAGTCGGCTATCGCCTGGAACTGCTTGAGGTGGGTGAAGGCGTCGCGCGCGGACGAGGTCCTCACCAACTCCCGCGCCAGCTTGGCCGCTTCCTTCCCGGGGTCGTGCGGCGAGGGGCGTCCGGGGTGCGGGGACGCGGCCAGGAGGAGCGGTGTGGCCAGGGCGGTGGCGGCCACGACAGCCATGGCTCTGCGACGTGTTGCGTGCACAGGAGTCCTTCCGGTCTGAACGGCTGGTCCCCGAGCCGCTGGTCCTTCGAACGGCTCGGTGACGGAACGGCTGAACGAATGTGCTGCGAAAGCTAGCGAGTGGGGTGACGCCTGGGAACCGGTGTGGCTGAATCTGATCGGTCGAATCGGGGTGTCGGCCTGTTCCAGTGCATGGGCATGTCACTTTTGTCCCGGGGGCGTCTGCTTCCGAGTCCCTTTCCGTGCCCCTTGTGCTCGGTGACGCCCTCCTTCATCAGTGACGTCACTTCGTCCGTGACGTCACTTCTTCCGTGACGTCCCGGGCTTCTGCGCCGCCTTGGCCGCCTTCGCCGCCGCCTTGGCCTCCTGCTTGTACGCACGCACCTCGACCAGCGACTCCGGGCCCGTGATGTCGGCGACCGACCGACGGGAACCGGCCTCCCCGTACGGGCCTGCCGCCTCGCGCCACCCCGGTGGACGCACGCCCAGCTGCTTGCCGAGCAGCGCCAGGAAGATCTGGGCCTTCTGGACGCCGAAGCCGGGCAGGGCCTTGAGGCGCTCCAGCAGGTCGTCGCCGGTCGAGGCGTCCCGCCACACCGCGTCCGCGTCGCCGCCGTACTCCGCGACCAGGTACTCGCAGAGCTGCTGCACCCGCTTCGCCATCGAACCGGGGTAGCGGTGCAGGGCCGGTTTGGTGACGAACAGTTCGGTGAAGGCGTCCGGGTCGTAGGCGGCGATCCGGCCCGCGTCCAGGTCGTCGGAGCCCATCCGTTCCGCGAGGGTGTACGGGCCCGTGAACGCCCACTCCATCGGCACCTGTTGGTCCAGCAGCATGCCGACCAGGGCGGCCAGCGGGCTGCGGCCCAGGAGCTCGTCCGCCTCGGGGTTCTGGGCGATGTGGAGGGTGACGGCCTCGCTCCTGCCCGTGCCTGTGCCCGCGCCCCTGCCCGCCGCCTTGCCTCTGCCGCCGGTGCTGCCGTTGCCGCTCGTGGTCATGCTGCCGATCATCGCGAGCGCGGCGGGCGGCGGCGAGCGGGGCTGCGCCGATGGCCTCTTCCCTGTCGGCCGAAGGGAGTAACCCCTATCCGTCCGGCCGGTCCAGCCGGTCCGCGCGGCGGCGCAGGTAGCGGGCCTCGGGCTCGCTGAGGGTGGCGTCGGCGGCCGCCCGGTAGGCGGTACGGGCGGCGTCGGGCTCCCCGGCGCGCTCCAGGAGGTGACCGCGTACGGCGTCGAGCCGGTGCCCGCCCGCACCGCCCGCACCGGCTGCACCGCCCGCACCTGCCGTTCCCGCTGCTGCCCCTGCTGTTCCCGGCGCCGCACCCGCCCCTCCTGCCGCACCTGACCCTCCCGCCGCACCCGCCAGCGCGTCGACCTCCGCCAGTCCCGCCCGGGGACCGTGCACCATCGCGACGGCGACGGCCCGGCCCAGTGCGGCCGCAGGGTCGGGGGAACGCCGTACGAGGACGTCGTACAGGGCGAGGATCTGCGGCCAGTCGGTGTCCTCCGCGCGCTCCGCCTCGTCGTGCAGGGCGGCGATCGCGGCCTGGAGCTGGTAGTCCCCGGCCGGTCCCTGGGTGAGCGCCTCCTCGGCCAGGGCGGTGCCCTCGGCGACGGCCGTACGGTCCCAGCGGGCCCGGTCCTGTTCGTCGAGGGGGATCAGCTCACCGTCCGGGCCGGTGCGCGCCGGGGTGCGCGCCTCGGTGAGGACCATCAGCGCGAGCAGTCCGGTGACCCGCCCCTCGCGGGGGAGCAGCCGGCGGACGGCACGGGTCAGCCGGATCGCCTCGCGGGCCAGGTCCGTGCGGTGGAGGTCGGGGCCCGCGGTGGCGGTGTAGCCCTCGTTGAAGATCAGGTAGAGGACCTGGAGCACGGCGGCGAGCCGCTGGTCGCGGTCCCGGGCGTCCGGCTGCCGGAAGTGCGTCCCGCGCACCGCCCGCTTGGCCCGGCTGATGCGCTGCGCCATCGTCGCCTCCGGCACCAGGTGGGCGCGGGCGATCTCGGCCGTGGTGAGGCCGCCGACCGCCCGGAGCGTCAGCGCGATCTGGGCGGCGGGGGAGAGCGCGGGGTGGCAGCAGAGGAAGAGCAGGGTGAGCGTGTCGTCCTCGGAGGGGGCCCGGCCCGGTCCGGAGGGGCCCGCACCCGCGGTCCCCTCCCCGGGCGGCGGGGCGACGAACGCGTCGGCCGGGGTGAGGGCCGCCGCCGTCTCCTCGCGGCGCCGCCGGGCCTCGTCGCTGCGCAGCCGGTCGGTGAGGCGGCGGGAGGCGACCTTGATGAGCCAGCCGCGCGGGTTGTCGGGGATCCCGTCCCGGGGCCACTGCTCGGCGGCCGCGATCAGGGCCTCCTGGACGGAGTCCTCGGCCGGGTCGAAGTGCCCGTACCGGCGTACGAGTGCGCCGAGGACCTGCGGCGCGTGGCGGCGCAGCAGGTCCTCGATGTCGTTCGTCGCTCGGTCCATCCGGACCTTCCGGGTCGGTCAGTCGTCGATCCCGCCGCCTACCGGGCGGATGAGGACCGGGTACGCGGGCGCCCCGGCCGGCTGCGGACAGCGTGCCACGCGGGCGGCGATCTCGGTCACCCTTTCCAGGTTCTCGCAGTCGAGGATCCAGAACCCGGCGAGCAGTTCCTTGGCCTCGCCGTACGGACCGTCCGAGACGACCGGGCGGCCCTCGGCGTCGACGCTGACGGCCCGGCCCGAAGCGGGCTCCAGCAGCCCGTAGGCGCTCACCAGCTCGCCCGACTCGGCCAGGTCGTCGTTGATGCTCCCCATGTGGGCGAACATCTCCTGCACGGCCTTCTCGTCCCAGGCCGGGCTGCCGGCGCTGCCCTTGCCGCTCTGCGCGTCGTAGTCCGCCTGGCTGCCCTGGACCATCACCAGATACTTCATGACCGTCGCCTCCTGGTCGCTCGTGGTCGTTCTTTCTCCTGCACAGGGGACGTCGGGGCCGATGGGGGTTTCTCGACACCACGCACGAAGTTTTTCCGGATTCACCCGGCGGGGTGGGCGGAGCGGGGCGTTCAGTAAAGTGCGGCTGCGCCTCGTTTCCGCTCGTCGCGCCCGCTTTCCACCGCCCTGAACCCCGAACGACGAACGACGAGGTCCCGGCCCGTGCCCCCATCCCCAGCCCCGCTTCCGCACCCCGTCGCCGTCGTGGGGATCGGCGCGGACGGCTGGTCCGGGCTGTCCGGCACGGCGCGGGAGGCGCTGCGCGGGGCGGAGGTGCTGATCGGCGGGGCGCGCCAGCTGGATCTGCTGCCGCCGGAGTGCGCCGGGGAGCGGGTGGCCTGGCCGGCCCCGCTGCGGCCGGCCGTCCCCCGGTTGCTCGCCGAGCACGGGGAGCGGCGGATCGCGGTCCTGGCGAGCGGGGACCCGATGTTCTACGGGATCGGGCGGGCGCTCGCGGAGGAGCTGGGGCCCGAGGGGCTGCGGGTGGAGCCGCACCCGTCCTCCGTCTCGTACGCCTGCGCGCGGCTGGGCTGGCCGCTGGAGGACACGGAGGTCGTCACGCTGGTGGGCCGCCCGGCGGCGCGTCTGGCCGCCTCCCTGTACGCGGGGCGACGGCTGCTCGTCCTGAGCGCGGACGCGAGCACTCCGGCCACGGTCGCGGCGCTGCTGACGGACCGGGGGTTCGGCCCGAGCCGGCTGCGGGTGCTGGAGCAGCTGGGCGGTGAGGACGAGGATCTCGTCGAGGGCATCGCGGAGGCCTGGGCGCACGAGCCCGGCGACCGGCTGAACGTCATCGCGGTCGAGTGCCGGGCGTCGGCAGAGGCGCTGCGGCTCGGCGCGGTGCCCGGTCTGCCGGACGAGGCGTACGAGCACGACGGGCAGCTCACCAAGCGCCACGTCCGGGCCGCCACGCTGGGCACGCTGGCGCCCGCGCCGGGGGAACTGCTCTGGGACGTGGGCGGCGGATCGGGCTCGATCGCGATCGAGTGGCTGCGGGCCCACCGGTCCTGCCGGGCGGTGAGCGTGGAGCGTGACCCGGTGCGGGCCGAGCGCATCACCCGTAACGCCGCGCGCCTGGGCGTCCCCGGCCTCCGGGTCGTCACGGGCCCGGCGCCCGCGGCCCTGGCCGGACTGGACACCCCGGACGCGGTGTTCATCGGCGGCGGGCTGACCGCGCCGGGCCTGCTGGACGCCTGCTGGGAGGCGCTGCGGCCGGGGGGTCGGCTGGTCGCGAACACGGTGACGCTGGAGTCGGAGGCGCTGCTGGCCGGGCGGCACACGGCGTACGGCGGCGAGCTGGTGCGGCTGTCGGTCGCGCACGCCGTTCCGGTCGGCGGGTTCACCGGGTGGCGGCAGGCGATGCCGGTGACGCAGTGGTCGGTGACCAAACCCTCATCCTCAGAAGTGAGTTCGCACATGGGAGACAGACGATGACCGTGTACTTCATCGGCGCGGGCCCCGGCGCCGCCGACCTGATCACGGTGCGCGGCGCCCGGATCCTCGCCGCCAGCCCGGTCTGCCTGTACGCGGGCAGCCTGGTCCCGGTGGAACTGCTGGCCGAGTGCCCGGAGGGCGCCCGCCTGATCGACACGGCGAACCTGGACATCGACCAGATCGCCGAGGAGTTGGTCCGGGCCCACGCGGACGGCCACGACGTGGCGCGGCTGCATTCGGGGGACCCGTCGGTCTTCAGCGCGGTGAACGAGCAGATGAAGCGTCTGGACGAGGCGGGCGTGCCGTACGAAGTGGTCCCCGGCGTCCCCGCGTTCGCCGCTGCCGCCGCCGCCCTGAAGCGCGAGCTGACGGTGCCGACGGTCGGCCAGACGGTGATCCTGACCCGCGTCGCCCACCGTGCCACGGCGATGCCGGAGGGCGAGGACCTGGCGACCCTGGGCCGCAGCGGCGCGCTGATCGTGCTGCACCTGGCGGCCCGGTACGTGGACCGCGTGGTCGACGAACTGCTCCCGCACTACGGTGCGGACTGCCCCGCGGCGGTGGTGGCGATGGCGTCCCGCCCGGACGAGATCGTCCTGCGCGGCACCCTGGACTCGATCGCCGGACAGGTGAAGGCGGCGGGGGTGATCCGGACGGCCGTCATCATGGTGGGGCGGACGCTGGGCGCGGAGCAGTTCCGGGACAGCCACCTGTACTCACCGGAGCGGGACCGGCACGTGTGCTGAGGGCGGTTGGAGAGGGCGGCGTGCGAGGCGACGCGAGCGCGGGCGGGATGAGCCGGGACGAGGCGCTGTCGTTGGTGAGGCGCCTGCTGAACGAGTCCGGCGAGACCGGCGAGGCGGAGGCGGACGAGATCCTCGACGCCTTGGAAC
Organism: Streptomyces sp. YPW6; assembly: GCF_018866325.1. Taxonomy (NCBI): domain Bacteria; kingdom Bacillati; phylum Actinomycetota; class Actinomycetes; order Kitasatosporales; family Streptomycetaceae; genus Streptomyces; species Streptomyces sp. YPW6. The sequence continues at coordinate 3,613,836 of NZ_CP076457.1, read as the reverse complement.
GCGGCCTGGCCTGCCCGCACATCGGCGACTACGTCTACTGGCCCCTCCCGGACTCCGACCCCACGCCGGAAGAGATCGTCGACCGGGCACTGGCCTATCGGCCGATAGCGCTCTGACCCCGAGGCGGGCCCCGGCGACGGGGCGTAGCCCGGGTGCTTCGGCGGACGGGCCCGGCGGACATGGGTGTGCCCGGGACCCCTGCTGCGGGTCCCGGGCACCGGTGCGCGCGTGCTGCGCGTCAGCCCTTGATCTCGATCTCGCCGTTCGCCGCGGAGTCGTCCGGGGTCGTGGCCGGAGCCGGGACCGTCGTCGTGCGGTTCTTCAGGTTCTCCAGGAGGGACGCGAGGTCCACGCCCGTCGTCGAGCTGAGCAGTTCCATGCCCTGCGAGACGTTGTCGGTGACCGTGCGGGCCAGCTGGCTCGCGCCGTCCGTGGAGATGACCGTCATCTTGTCGATGGCGCTCAGCGGCTCCGAGGCCTTCGCGACGACGCTCGGGAGGACCTCGACCAGCATCTGGAGGACGGCCGCGTCACCGTACTGGGCGAACGCGTCGGCCTTCTTCTGCATGGCCTCGGCCTCGGCCGCACCCTTGGCGGCGATGGACGCGGCCTCCGCCTCACCCTCGATGCGGACCGCGTCGGCCAGTGCCGAGCGGTGCAGCTTCTCGCCCTCACCGGTCAGGCGCGAGCGCTGCGCGTCGGCCTCGGCCTCCTTGACCAGCGCGATGCGGCGGGCCTCCGCCTCCTGCTCGGCCTGGTAGCGGGCGGCGTCGGCGGGCTTACGGACCTTCGTGTCCAGCTCGCGGTCGGTCAGGGCCGCCTGGCGCTCGGCGACCTTCTCCTGCTCGGAGAGGACCTCCTGCTGGCGGGCCGCCTCGGCGAGCGGGCCGGCGGCGTTGGCCTTGGCGGCCGCAGCTTCCGTCTCGGCCTTGATCTCGGCCTGCTTCAGGTAGTACGTCCGCTCGGCGATGGCGATCTCCTCGGCCGCCTTCAGCCGGGCCTGCTCCGAGGCGCGCTTCGCGATGGCCTCGGCGATGTCCGCCTCCTGCTTGGCGCGGGCGGCCTCCGGGCGGCCGAGGTCCTCCAGGTAGGAGCCCTCGGTGGTGATGTCCTGGATCTGGAAGGCGTCCAGGATCAGGCCCTGGCCGGAGAGGCTGGCCTCGGCCTCCTCCGCGACCTGGCCGGCGAACGCGGCCCGGTCCCGGATGATGTCCTCGACCGACATCCGGCCGACGATCGCGCGCAGCGCCCCGGAGAGCACTTCCTGGGTGAAGCCGACGATGCCGTCCTGCTGCTGGAGGAAGCGCTGGGCCGCGGCTCGGATCGCGTCCTCGCTGCCGCCGACCTTGACGATCGCGACGCCTTCGAGGTTCGACTTGACGCCGCGCAGCGTCACCGCGCCGCGTACGGCGATCGGGATGTGCCGGCTGGACAGGTCCAGGGTGAACTTCTGCTGGACGAACGGCACCACGAAGACGCCGCCGCCCACGACGACCTTCTGGCCGCTGTTGTCGATGCTGGTCAGACCGGTGACCGGGTCCGTCGACTTCTTGCCGCGGCGGCCGGTGATGATGAACGCCTCGCTGGGCCCGGCCACCTTGTAGCGCGTGATGACGACGAGGCCGAGCAGGACGAGGAGTACGACGATGCCGATGACGGCGATGACTACTGGACTCATGAGGTTTGTCCCCCCTGCCTCCCTTGGGGGACGGCAGATCGTTGTGGAGCGGGCCGTGCTGTGGAGTTGACCGATGTGCGGTGGGCGTGGACGGGTGGGCGGAGCCGGCGGGCGTGGAACGGTGCGTGGAGCCGGTGGTGCGTGGTCAGCGCTCCACCGGGCGTACCGCGACCGAGGTGGTCGACAGCGCCTCTTCCACCCAGATCTCCGTCCCGCGCGCGACGGGCACGGCCGATCTGGCCGCGTACTTCACCGGCTGGCCGCCCAGGCTCAGCAGCACCTCGCCGTAGCCCTCGGCCGGGATGGCCGTCACCACGGAACCCGAGGTGCCGACCAGGTCGGAGTCGCGCGGGGTGGCGTGCGTCTGGTCGCGCATGAGGGCCTTGCTGAGTTTCCAGGTCAGCCAGCCCGCGGCCAGGCCGGCGGCGACGCCGACGACGGTGGCCACAAGCGTCCCCGCGCTGGTCGCGCCGAGCACGATCGCACCGCCGAAGCCCAGCATCGAGAGGAATCCGGCGATCACCGGAAGGGAGAGCAGCCCGTCGAAGAGGCCGTCCACCACGCCGCCGAAAAGTCCTTCGAGGACCCCGTCGAAGATCAGGGAGAGGGCCAGCAGGACGATTCCCGCAATGCCGAGACCGAGAAAGAAGGTCACGCGATCACTCCCCTGTCTGCCGACTTCCCCCGAGTGTTATTCGTCGATCTGGCTGGATGATCCCATACGGCACCGTCGTCGGTCACTGCCGGGATCCGGCAACCTTTACGCCCCTTTGATGCCGGACAGATGGTGCGTGAGGGTGTCGAGTGACTGGAAGGTCGCTCCGAGCAACGCCACGTGCTTCCAGCGCAGGGTCCCGTCCGGGCCGACGAGGAAGACCGCCCGCCGCACTCCGATGCCGGGCGCGGAGACCCCGTACGCCTTGGCGATCTCCCGGCCCTCGTCGGCCAGCAGCGGCATACGCAGGCCGAAGGCGCGGGCGAACGACTCGTGGCTGTCCACACCCTGTGGACTGATGCCCCAGACGTCGGCGTCCAGGCCCTCGAAGGCCTCCATGCCCGAGGAGTACGAGCACAGCTGCTTCGTGCAGACCGAGGTGTTGTCCCCCGGGTAGAACGCCAGGACCACGGACCGGCCGCGGGCGGCGGACAGGCGGTAGTCGGCGCGGTCGAAGGTCCCGTCCGACAGGGCTCCGCCGGGCAGGGTGAAGTCGGGTGCCGTGCTGCCGAGTTGGGGTCCTGATGCCATGAGGAAGGCTCCGTTTCGTGGTGGGTGCGCGGACGATCCGTGGTCGTGACCGTACCGGGGGCGGCACTTTCCGGATCCGGCGAGTCGTTGATCCGGCGGGCCGCCTCCCCATCCGGGGCGGCCTCGGCGCCGAATACGGGGAGAGGGGGCCGCCGCGCCCCGCACCCGGATCTGGAGGTACGCGTGGCCCAACGACCGCCGTCGGCAGCGGTTCTCGTCCTGCACGGAGGCCGCGAGACCGGTACGGAGGCCCCGCCGCCGGGGCTCCTCAACCTGCCCGGCACGCGCATGCGCCCCTTCGTCCGGGCTGTCGGCCGGGCCGCCCGCGCCTCCGGTGGCAACGTGCTCGTGAGACAGGTGCGGTACGGCCACCGGGGCTGGAACGGCGACCGTGCGCACCCCTTCCACGACGCCGTGGCCGCCCTCGACGCGCTGCGGGAGGAAGCGGGCGACGACCTGCCGGTGGTGCTCCTGGGCCACTCCATGGGGGCGCGCGCCGCCCTCCGCGCCGCCGGGCACCCTCTTGTGCGGGGTGTCGTCGGGCTCGCCCCCTGGTGCCCGCCGGGGGACCCGGTCACCCAGCTCGCCGACCGTGACGTCGTCCTCGTCCACAGCAACCGGGACCGGCTCACCAGCCCCCAGGCCACCCAGTCCCTCACCGCCCGGGCCCGTCGCGCCGGGGCCCGTACGTGCATGGTCACCATCCGCGGCGGCGACCACGCCATGATCCGGCGGGCCTCCGACTGGCACCGGCTCACCACGGGGCTGGTCACCGGACTGCTGGGTTCCGGCAGTCTGCCGGGCCCGGTCGGCGAGGCACTCGCGCTCCCGCCCACCGCCGGGGCCTCCGAAGGCACCCTCGATCTGGACGTCGACCTCGGCCTCGGCCTGGGGCCGGATCCCGGGCGGTTCCGGGCCCGGACGCGCGCTTAGGGGGTGTCGCCCGGTCGAAGGGAGCCCCTCGGGTGCGCGTTCGGGGCTGTTCGCCTGCCGGAGGGAGCCTCCCGGACGGGGCGCGCCCAGGCCCGGACGAGGGGGCCCGGGCGCGCCCAGGCCCCTCGTCCGGTCCGGGCGAGGTGGGCCCCGGGGCCCACCTGCCGTGCTGCGGATGCGTGACGCCGGGCCGCAACCGACGATGGAGGCTCGGGAGCCGACGAGCGGCGGGAGGCATGCTCTTGCAGGCCGACACGTGCGACGACGGCATGCCGTCGTTCTTCGATCCGAAGACCGTCGCGGCCCTGTTCGACGGCAATCCCGCCGCCGTCGCGGTGCTCGACCACGAGCTGCGCTACACCTACGTCAACCCTGCTCTCGAACGGCTCAACGGCCTCCCCGCCGCCTCCCACATCGGGCGGACCTTCGCGCAGGTGCTGCCCGGGCTGCACGGCCAGGCCGCCGCCCTGCGCGACGTGCTGGCCGACGGCAGGCCCCGGGAGATGACGATCAGCGGGCGGACCTGGGCGCCGACCGAGGACGAGCAGCAGCTCTGGCGGGCCACCTACCACCGGCTCGACGCGGGCGGGGAGGGCTGCGGGCTGATGGCGATCGTCGTCGAGATCACCGACATCGCCCGGCAGCGCGAGGAGCTGGAGCAGGCCCGCGGCCACGTCACGCTGCTCTCCACCGCCGCCCTCCGGATCGGCACCACGCTCGACATGGACACCACCTGCCGGGAGCTGGCCGACTTCGTGGTGCCCGACCTCGCCGATGTCGCCGCGGTCGACGTGTTCCCGGCCGAGGTGGGGCACTCCGTACGCCGTCCGGCCCCCGGCGTCGTACGGCTGCGGCGGGCGGCGCTGCGGGGTGAGGGCGACCTCGACGAGCAGGTGCAGCGGTTCGGCTACCCCGGGGAGTACGTCGACTTCGCCCCGGACTCCGCGGTGACCCGCTGCCTGCTGGAGAACGAGCCGGTCGTCGACGACTGGGAGAACCACGAGCGCGGGCGCAGCGCCTTCACCTCCGAGCGGATCACCGCCTCCCTGGCGCTCGGGCTGCGCCAGGCGCTCGTCGTTCCGCTGACCGCCCGCAGCCGGCCGCTCGGCACGCTCACCCTCATCCGGGCCGAGGGCTCCCCCCTCTTCGACGACCAGGACGTGGCCGTGGCCCGCGAACTGGCCGTCCGGGCGGGCGTCGACCTCGACCACGCCCGCCGCTACCACCACGAGCACAGCATCGCCCGCGAACTCCAGCGCTCCCTGCTCTCCGAGCCCTGGGGCCCCCACTCCCACGTCGAGGTCGCCACCCGCTACCGCCCCGCGGACCAGGGCGTCCTGGTCGGCGGCGACTGGTTCGACGTCGTACCGCTCCAGGACGGCCGGCACCTCAAGGCGATGGGTGACGTGATGGGGCACGGGGTGGAGGCGGCCGTCGCCATGAGCCAGTACCGCTCGCTGCTGCGGCTGCTGGCGCAGGAGGACCTGCCGCCGCACCGGATCCTGGAGCAGCTCGACGGGATGGTGGAGCGGTCCGGCCTGGACCGGGCGGCGACCTGCCTGCTCGCCGTCGTCGACCGGTTCGGCGGGGTGTGCGAGGTGGCGAGCGCGGGCCATCTGCCGCCCGTCTTCATCGACCCGGGGGCCGACGGGGCGCGGGTCGTGCAGGTGCCGGTGGGGCCGCCGCTCGGCACCGGGTTCGGCGGCTACCGGACCGTGTCCGTGCCCTGCGGGCCGGGGACCGTGCTGTTCATGTACACCGACGGCCTGGTCGAGCGGCGGGGCGAGGACATCGACGTGTCGGTGGGGCGGCTGGCCTCGCTGACCCTGCCGCCCGGCGGCCGTCTGGACGACCTGCTGGACCAGGTGCTGGACCGCTTCGGAGAGGACGCGGAGGACGACATCGCCGTCCTCGCCTCCCGGATCCGCGAGGGCCCGCCGGTGGTGCGGCCGGCTCCGGCGAACGACTCGGGCCAACGACTCCGCGGGGTGACCTCGCCGAGTGACCTCGCGGGGTGACCTCGCCGAGTGACCTCGCCGAGTGCCTCCGGCTGAGCCACCGGGGCCAGGGCGTTCCTGGGGCCGTGATCGGGTGTGAGGGCTCCGCCGGTGAGCCCCGTCATCGGGATCCGCCTCGTGGTGCCGTACGGGCCCGGTCGGCCCGGCGTCGGTTCCGGGCCTGCGCGTCCGGCCGTCACAGCGTCGTCGTACCCCGTCCGGGCGACGTCGAACGGCCGGAAAGCGGGGCGCTCGCACCTTCCGGGTGTGCCGGGAAGGACGTGCTCAGGCCGTCTCCGGGGTGTCCGGCTTTCGGCTGCGCAGCTCACGCAGGACGAGGGCGGCCGAGGTGATCAGCGGCAGCAGACCCGCCACCGCGTCGGCGGTGCTCAGCTTGTCGTGCGTGTTCCTGGCCCGGCGGACCTGCTTGGACGCCCTGATGACCGCGAGCGCGCTGCTGCCCAGGCTCAGGACGAGCCCGGCCTTGCTGCCGCGCAGGCCCCTGGCGCGCTTCGCGGAACGGTTCTTCGCCATCAGGGACACCTCCAGCCGGTGGGGCCCGCCCGGTCGCGGGCGCGCCCTCCCCGTCCACGTAACCGGGTGTCCGCCGCCCCCGCAAACGCGGGGCCGGTCCCGGACGGGGCGCCCCCGCGTCCGCCGGCCGGGAGGACGCGGACGTGTCCCCGCGCGCACGGAGGTCCCGTGAACCGTCGCGACGACCGCTGCCGCGACGACGACGCGTCCCCGGGCACAAGGAGATCCCGGCGCGGCACCCCGGCGCCATCCCTCGTTCACATCACGTCCGTGCGGGGGTCGTCGGGCCTTGCGAAGGTCCCCCGCGGAAGGCCATCTCGCGGAGGGGACGTTCATGAACGGATCGAGGGCACGGCTGCCGAGGCGCGGGGCGCTGCTGCTGGCCGGGGTGCTGGCGGCGGGCACGGTCGTGGCCGGGGCGGGGAGCGGGGCGGCGGCCGCGGACCCGTGTGCCGGGAGCGGGCCGCTGCCGCGGACCTGCGCGCAGCCGGGGGACCTGATCGACGTCACGCTCGGCGAACTGCACCCCACCCAGGCCGTACTCGGCTTCGACCAGGTCTTCTACAAGCTCGGCCGGTACGGCAGCGACCGCGACGAGGCGGCGGGCGACGTCAACAAGCGCTTCGACGACTGGTGCGAGGCCAACGGCCAGGGGGAGGCGGCCTCGGCCGGCCCCGGCGCCCGGCTGGACGACCCGTCGAGCTTCTCCTGCACCGTGCCCGTCGGGCAGGAGACCGCCGAGACGCTCGCGCCCATGAAGACCGCCGTGATCGGGCCCGGCGGCAAGCTGTACCTCACCGACGGGCACCACACGCTGACGTCCTTTCTGGAAGGTCCTGACGGCTCCCCCCGGATGCACGTCCGGCTGCGCGTCACCGACAACCTCAGCGCGCTGTCCCCGGCCGCCTTCTGGCAGCGGATGACCGCCGGGAAGAAGGTGTGGCTGCGCGACGAGAACAACCGCCCGCTGGGCGTGGAGCAGCTTCCGGACCGGCTCGGCATCACGCACTTCCGCGACGACCCGTACCGCAGTCTCGTCTACTTCACCCGGGACATCGGCTACGAAGTACCGGACAGCGCCACGGAGTTCCTGGAGTTCTCCTGGGGGGCGTGGCTGCGCGGGGAGCACGACACGGGCGCGTACGACCTGACCGCCCCGGGCCCGTATCTCGACCTGGTGAAGCGGGCCTCGCAGTCGATGGCGGCGCTCGCCCCCGACGCGGTCGTCGACGACGGGAAGACCGCCGCCGAGCTCGGCCGGATCGATGAGTGGAACGGCGGGAAGAAGGAGACGGGCGGCGAGTTCGCCAAGCTGGGCAGGCCGTTGAGCGACGCCAAACCGGGCAAGCTCGCCCAGGCCCTGGACTACAAGGCCCGCGTCCTTCCGCTGCCCGCCTGCACCACCACCGTCACCGGGCCCCGCAACGGGCCCCTGGTCGTGACGGCCGGCGTCACCTGCCTGGACCGGGCCGCCCAGCGCGGGCCCGTCGTCGTCCGCCCGGGGGCCGGCCTCGTGGTCACCGGCTCCACCGTGGACGGCCCGCTCCATGCCGATCGGGCGGCGGCGGTCCACCTGTGCGGTTCGCACGTCAGCGGGCCCGTCGTGGTGAGCCGCAGCTCCGGCCCCGTACAGATCGGGGGCCCCGGCTGCACTGCGAACACCGTCGAAGGGCCCGTCGTGCTCACGGGCAACGCCGCACACTGAGCGGCTCCGCCCGGCCTGGGGGCAGCCTTGCCCGGCTGCGGGTGTTCCCGCGCCCGGTTCCGGGTGCTGTCTCGCCCGGTCCGGGGGTCGGCCGCCCCGTCCGGCCCCGGGGTTCCCGCGCCCGGGGTTCCCGCGCCCGGGGCTCCCGCGCCCGGTCCCGGTCGCCCTTCACCCCCGGCCGGTCGTCCTCAGACGCAGACGTACGCCACCGTCGTCGCCGCCCCCAGGCCCGCGCCCGCCAGGGTCTGGGCGACCGTGTGGTAGCCGAGGGCGACCCGGGACCAGCAGACCGCCGCGGTGAGCGCGTAGGCGGCTGTCCACCAGGGGGAGTGGACGACGGCGAGCAGGGAGACGGCCGCTGAGGCCACCGCCGAGTCGACCGAGATCTTCCACACCGTGTTGACGGCCAGCAGCCCGATCGTCATCACCCACAGCGCGAGCATCGCGACGAGGATCCCGGTCGGCGCGTTCCCCAGCACCATCACCATCGAACCGGCGCCGATCGAGCCCAGGATCACGAAGAAGATCGGCGCCCGTTTCGTACGGTCCACCACGTGCCGGTCGCCCCAGGTGCCGCGTCCGCGCTCCCACTCGATGTACCCGGCCGGGATCAGCCCGGCACAGAGCGCCCCGAGGAAGCCCCAGAGCAGCCCGCTCACCTCGCCGCCCGCCGCCGCGAGGCCGATGCCGAGCATGCCCGCCAGCAGCACGTTGCGCGGTTGGAGGACGTCGGTGACGGTCCGGGCCACGGAGGTGGCGCGGGCGGAGGCGGTGGGGATGCCCTCGCCGGTCGTGGTCCGCGTGCCGCCGGTCATGCGCTCGTCTCCGTCGTGCGGGTGGTGGTGCCGCGGCCGGTTCCGGCCGTCGCGGCGGCGAGGACGGCGCGGGCGCGCTCCTCGTCGACCGTCCGGTACGCGGCGGCGACCCGGACCAGCCGGGCCACCTCGCCGTCCTGGTCCGCGGCGTGCTGGGAGGCGACCGTCGCGGCGCCCCCGGCCGGCGCGCCGGACTCCTTGGCGAGCAGGGCGGCCCGCATCCAGTAGGCGTCGGTGAGGGGCGCGGCGCGGCGCGGATCGTCCGTGTCGCGGGCGGCGGCCCGCCCGGCGGCGTCGAGCAGTCCGTCGGGCACGTAGTGGCGCAGCTTCTCGGCGGCGTCCGCGATGTCGGCGGCCCAGCGGTCCACCCGCAGGTCGGCGGGGACGTTGAAGCGGGTCAGCTCGCGGGGCAGCGACGCCGGCGGGTCGAACGGCTGCTCCGGGAACGCGGTCATCAACTCGTACCAGAGGGAGTGCAGTCGGACCTGGGCCCGCCACAGCCTGGCCCGGCGTGCCCCGGCCGCGAACGCCGGGACGGAGGCCCCGAGGGCGAAGAAGGCGAACAGCACGAGCTGCGCCGCCTCGGTGATCCGGTCGAAGCGCAGGGCGAACGCCTCGGTCGGCTCGTCGGCCACGCTGATCCAGAGGAAGAGCGTGCGGCTGACGGTGTATCCGACGCCGATGAACATCGCGAAGGTCATCATCCCGAGCCCGACGCGCAGGTGGCGGCGGCGGGCGTCGAGGGTGGCCAGCGCCCACTGGAAGGCGCAGACGGCGGACGCGGCCCCCAGGTAGAGGTAGAAGACGCTCATGTAGAGCGTGGCGCCCCACTCCCCGGCGTGGTCGGAGACGAAGCGGTCCGAGGGCTCGGAGCGGTCGACGACGGTGAAGAACAGGACCGTCAGCAGGATCAGCGTGGCGACGGAGGCCTTGGCCGCCAGCTTCTGGACGAGCCGCGCGAACCGTACGTGACGGGGGACCGCGCCCTCTTCGGGGTAGCTGCCGTAGATGGCCACGATGTAGCTGAGGATGGCCAGAATTGCCGCCGTGGCGGTGTAGTGCTTGATGAGGACGGCGAGGTCGGTGACGGCGCTGTTGTTGAGGCCGATGCGCACCGCCTCGGTCTTCGTCCACAGGGCGACGGCGAATCCCGCGTAGCAGCCCCACAGGGCCCGGCGTCTGCGGTCCTCCTCGTCGCCCCACAGGGCAGCGGGCATACGCCACAGGGCAACGGCCGTCATCAGGCCCGCTATGAGGTAGCCGGCGAGATCGAGGGGGGTCACGGCGGTGTTCGTCCTCGGGGGTCGGGCGCGGGGGTGGGGCCGCGTACGGGGGCTGATGGCACGTGTCAGTCGCCGCTGGGTCGTCTTCCGGGGAAGAGGCCGCGCCGCCGGTGTGCCACCGGGCGGGACAGGGAGTTGTCCAGCCGCCCCACCATGTCATCGGTGGTGAGGTCCCGTGCCATCCGGGGGATCAGAGAGGCACCGAATTCGGCCATGCGTTCGTCATGGGTGTCGTACTGGGCGCGGGCCTGGACGGTGCCGCCGCCGGAGGCGAAGGACTCGGCGGCGGCCGGCGAGATCATCCGGGCGATCAGCGAGGTGTCGAAGACCGGCAGGAGCGTGCGCAGTTGGTCCGCGTCGAGCGTCGTGCCGTGGTCGAACCACTCGTGGCACAGCTCGTGCAGGATCACGTGCTGGGTCTGGTACGCGGTCGGTCTGCGGCGGTAGAGGACGAGGCTGGTGGGGCCGGCCTTCAGGCGCAGCCCGCAGGCGGCGTTGACACGGGCGAGGCGGTCCGGCATCTCGTGCAGCCGGATCGTGCGCCCGCCGGCCGCCTCCATTTTCGCGACGAGCCCGTCCAGGGTGAAGGGAACCGGGAGGGGCAGGTCGGCGAGCCCGGCCTCGCACTCTTTCCGCAGTTTCCGCAGGGACATGCCGAAGACGCTACGCTGCCGGGCCCCCGGCGGCGTGCTTCACCGTGGAATCTCTCCCGCCGCTCCACCCGTTCCCCCGCTTCCGGGGCCGTCCTTCTCGCGGGCGGCGTCCTCCAGCAGGGACAGGGCGAACCGCAGCAGTTCCGGCGGGAGCCCGTCGTCGTCCAGACCCCGGCCGGCCAGGCCGCTGATCTCGCCGGTGCGCCGCTTGGCCAGGAACTGGAGCCCGGCGACGACGTCGTCGACGACCTCGGACTCCTCCTTGAAGAAGCGCCAGTCCACGCCGAACCCGAGCCCGAGGGCCTTGAGGATGTCCTCGGACGGCTGGGTGACCTTGCCGGCCAGGATGTTGGAGAAGTAGCTGTGCGACAGCGAGCCGCCGCGGTCGCGGACCAGTTCGGCGAAGACCCGGCCCGAGATCTTCTGGCCGGGGAAGGTCTTCTCGACCATGTACTCGACCTTCTCCCGCAGCGAGCCGAGGCGGGGCAGCTCGTCCGGGCCGGGGGCGCCGACGGGCTCCGGACCGCGTGCGTCGCCGTCGTCCTTGGCCATCCGGGCCTCCACGATCACCTCGGAGTCGGAACTGAGCTTGCGTAAACACTCTACGTCACTGTTAACTCGAAAAAACACGGGCAGGGGACCACGAGGGGAGTCCCTTGCCCGTGAATGACCCGCTGCCCCGCCGCGCCCGGAACAGGCCTCGTGCGGACCCGGGGTCGGCTGTCCGTCCTGTCCGTCCTGCTCGGTCCCGGCTCCGGACAGGGGTGTAGCCCTTCACGACGGGGGATGCGTGAAGGGCTACGCGTGCATTATGGCCCCGCGGTACTCCCGACGACAACTGACCAGTCGGTCAGTGATCCGTGGAAGGGCCGTAAGGGCAGCTCCGGGCTGCCCTTCGCGTGCGCCCGAATCTGTTCCGGTCGCGATAGACATGCCCTTGCCGGGCGATTAGGGTTTCTTGTGCAGTCACGGGAATCAGTGGTACGCAGCAGAGGTGCACCCCGCAGGCGTACGGCGCCCGGCTCCTCCGGTCCGCGCGTGACGGAAGAGGTGCAGATGCCCCCGGAGACCCCTTCGGATGCCGCCGGCCGGCTCGACGACGACGACTACCCCGCCTACACGATGGGGCGCGCCGCGGAGATGATCGGTGCGACGCCGGGGTTCCTCCGCGCGATCGGCGAAGCCCGCCTGATCACCCCGCTGCGGTCCGCGGGCGGCCACCGCCGCTACTCCCGCTACCAGTTGCGCATCGCCGCCCGTGCCCGCGAGCTGGTCGACGCCGGCACGCCCGTCGAGGCCGCCTGCCGCATCGTCATCCTGGAGGACCAGCTGGAGGAGGCGCTGCGCCTCAACGAGGAACTGCGCGGCCGGTCCGGCTGAATATCTGTTTTCGGCAGCACAGAATTTCACACAATCCGCGATGAGGCTTTTTCGTGCCGACCCGTCCGGTGATTTCGAGTGCTGCCTCTTCCGGCGCTTCGTGCTAATCTTGATCTCAGTTGCAGTTGTGGTTCCCAAGAAACTTCAAGTGCTCCTGCCGACCGGATGTCGGCGGGCGCACTTTTGTCTTTCCGGTGCTCTTTTTTTCCGGACAGGGAAATCATCGCGGCGACGTGGGGCCCGCACAGTGTGGGCCCACGGGCTCTGCGCCCTCAAGGAGATATGACATGGCTACTGGCATCGTGAAGTGGTTCAACTCGGAAAAGGGCTTCGGCTTCATCGAGCAGGACGGCGGCGGCGCCGACGTCTTCGCCCACTACAGCAACATCGCCTCCAGCGGCTTCCGTGAGCTGCAGGAAGGCCAGAAGGTGAGCTTCGACGTCACGCAGGGCCAGAAGGGCCCGCAGGCCGAGAACATCGTCCCCGCCTGATCACTCGGGCAGTACGACGCAGCTGGGGCCCGCACCATGGGTGCGGGCCCCGGCTCGTTGTCGTTTCCGGGGCCGGGGCCCCGTTTTCTTCTGTCATTTCATCGGCTCGTTCTTGCGATTCCGGGCGCCGTTCACGGCCGTCTCCCGAAAAAGAATCCCTCGATACGCGCCCATCGAGGAAAGGTTCTGCATGAATCGCGAACGCACCCCCCGCTCGACCGGCCGTTTCTCCCGAACGGGTTCCGGCGGCGCCCCCCGCTACTCCGGAGGTGGCGGCGAACGCCGGGCCGCGGGCTTCGGTGGCGGTCCCCGACGGTCCGGTGGCTCGGGCGCCTCCGGCCGGTCCGGTGGTCACGGCCGCCGTTCCGCCTCCGGCGTCAAGGGAGAATTCGCCCTGCCGGTGACGCTCACCCCGGCCCTCCCCGCCGTCGAGACCTTCGGCGAACTGGAGATGCCCGCACCGCTGACGAAGGCGCTGGCCGCAGAGGGCATGACCGTGCCCTTCCCGATCCAGGCGGCCACCCTGCCGAACTCGCTGGCCGGCCGGGATGTCCTGGGCCGCGGCCGCACCGGCTCCGGCAAGACCCTCGCCTTCGGCCTCGCGCTGCTGGCCCGCACGGCCGGCCGCCGCGCCGACGCGAAGCGCCCGCTGGCCCTGGTCCTCGTTCCGACCCGGGAGCTGGCCCAGCAGGTCACCGACGCGCTCACCCCGTACGCCCGGTCGCTGAAGCTGCGCATCGCCACCGTGGTCGGCGGCATGTCCATCGGCCGTCAGGCGAGCGCGCTGCGCGGCGGTGCCGAGGTCGTCGTCGCCACGCCGGGGCGCCTCAAGGACCTCATCGAGCGCCGTGACTGCATGCTGGACCGGGTCACCGTCACGGTCCTCGACGAGGCCGACCAGATGGCCGACATGGGCTTCATGCCGCAGGTCACCGAGCTGCTCGACCAGGTGAACCCGGACGGGCAGCGGATGCTCTTCTCGGCCACCCTGGACCGCAACGTCGACCTGCTGGTGCGGACGTACCTGAAGGACCCGGTCGTGCACTCCGTCGATCCCGCCGCCGGCGCGGTCACGACGATGGAACACCATGTCCTCTACGTCCAGGGCGCCGACAAGTACGCCACCACGACGGAGATCGCGGCCCGCGACGGCCGCGTGATCATGTTCCTGGACACCAAGCACGCCGTGGACAGGCTCACCGACCACCTGCTGCAGAGCGGGGTCCGGGCGGCGGCGCTGCACGGCGGCAAGTCCCAGCCGCAGCGCACCCGCACCCTGGAGCGGTTCAAGACCGGGCACGTCACGGTCCTGGTCGCCACCAACGTCGCGGCGCGCGGCATCCACGTCGACAACCTCGACCTGGTGGTCAACGTGGACCCGCCGACCGACCACAAGGACTACCTGCACCGCGGCGGCCGTACCGCCCGCGCCGGGGAGTCCGGCAGCGTCGTCACGCTGGTGCTGCCGAACCAGCGCCGGGAGATGACCCGGCTGATGGCGGACGCCGGGATCAGGCCGCAGGTCACTCAGGTCCGGTCGGGCGAGGCCGAGCTCAGCCGGATCACGGGTGCGCAGGCGCCCTCCGGTGTCCCGGTCGTCGTCACCGCCCCGCCCAAGGAGCGCTCCGGCCGCGGCGGGGGCGCGTTCATGGGGCGGGGCACCCGGCGTGGCGGCGGGGCCCCGGCCCGGCGCGGTCGCCCCGGAGTGCCGACGCCCGAGGAGCGCGCCGCCGCCGCACAGCGCCGGAAGAACCGCGCGGCCTGACCTGCGTGGCCACACGGCGCACGGTCAGGTGACGGTCTGTCACAAGGTGCCCGGGGCGGGCGTCGTTCGCTTCCCGGGCCTGCGGCCCGGCCGTCCGGTGTCCTCTCAGGACGCCCGGGCGGCCGGCGGTTTCTGCCGGGCCCACGCCATGCGCGGTTCCAGCAGCGGGCGCAGCAGCCGCCGGACCGGGGGCGTGCAGAGCAGGGTCATGCCGGCGATCGCGCCCAGGGTGACGGCGACCGTGCCCAGCATGGTGTCGAAGAACGGGCCGTCATAGAAGCCGCCGTACTTCAGGCCCCGGACGACGAAGCCGTGGAGCAGGTACCCGTACAGCGTGCAGGTGCCGAGCGTGGTCATCCAGCTCCTGCCCCGGGGCACCCAGGCGAGGAAGCAGGCGCCCAGCACCAGCGCGGCCACGAACAGCAGGAGCGTGGCCATGGGGCCCGTCCACTCGGCGATGCTCATCCCCTGAGCGCTGTTCTTGCGGAAGAAGAGGGAGGTCGAGGTCCGGGGCACCAGCCAGTACGCCAGCAGCATCCCGGCCACGAACACCGGCACCGAGACGATCCGCATCCAGGTGGACCTGACGAACGCGAAGTGCTCCGGGCGCAGCCGCAGGCCGAGCACGTAGAACGGCAGGAACTGGAGCATGCGCTGGATCTGCAGGCTCCCGTCGGCGGCGGGTGACACCGACGCGAGGGCGGCGACGGCGAGCGAGACCAGCACCGGGAAGCGCACGGCCTGCCAGACCGGGGTGGACAGCCGCCAGAAGAACAGGGCGGGCAGGAACCACAGGAGCCAGTAGGGCTCCAGCACCGACAGGGGGAAGTCCGGCTTGTCGGCGACCCGCTCGAACAGCGTGTAGAGGGCCTCGAAGAGGAGGTAGGGCACCAGCAGGCTGGTGACCAGCTTCCACACCCGGTCCGGGCGCAGCTCGAAGTTCCGCGAGAAGTACCCGGCGATCAGGATGAACACCGGCATGTGGAAGGTGTAGATGAAGGTGTAGGCGGCCTCCACGAGGCGCCCGGGGGGCAGGGGCTCCCAGGCGTGCCCGACGGCCACCAGCACGATCGCCAGGTACTTCACGTTGTCGAAGAAGGGATCCCGGCCGTCGGCCGGCGGCTTCCCGGTCTCCGGGGTGTCGGCAGCGGCGGTGGGGCGCGGCTGCTCGGAGATGAGGGGAGACGACATCCTGACACCCTAGAACGCGGAGGCGTTCCTTCCGCCCTCTGTGTCATGCATCACTGACGGGTGGACGGGCGGGCGCCTCCTCGCTCCCCTCGGCGTCCAGGTGCGGCAGGATCCGGTCCAGCGGGCCGGGGATCCACCAGGCGGCCCGGCCCAGCAGGGTCATCACCGCCGGGACCAGCAGCAGCCGTACGACGGTGGCGTCGATGAGCACACTGGCGGCGAGTCCGAGGCCCAGCATCTTCACCACGATGTTGTCGCTGATGATGAACGCGGCGAAGACGCTCACCATGATCAGTGCCGCGCAGGTGATGACCCGGGCGGTGATCTCCAGCGCGTGCGCGACGCTCGCGCGCGGGTCGCCGGTGCGCACCCAGGCCTCGTGGATGCGGGAGAGCAGGAAGATCTCGTAGTCCATGCTCAGCCCGAAGACGATCGCGAACATCATCATGGGGACGTAGCTCTCGATCGGCACCTCGCCCGACACCCCCAGCGCCGGGCCGCCCCAGCCCCACTGGAAGACCGCCACCACGACCCCGTACGAGGCGGCGATCGACAGCACGTTGAGCACGGCGGCCTTCACCGCGACGAGCAGCCCCCGGAAGACGGCCAGGATCACCAGGAACGCCAGGCCCACGACGACCGCGATGATGAGCGGCAGTCTGCTGGAGACGATGTCCAGGAAGTCGACCTGGGCGGCGGTGGTGCCGGTGACGTAGGTGCTCGCGTCGTAGCCGGAGACCGCCCCGGGCAGGACGTCGTCGACGAGCCGGTTCGTCAGGGAGGTCGTCCGCTCGTCCTGCGGGGCGGCCACCGAGTAGGCGGTGGCGGTCAGCACGTCGCCGTCCTGGGTGGCGGTCAGCGGGGTGATCACCTCGGCGTCGGGCACCCCGGTCAGCGCCTTCTGCGCCTGGTCGGCGAGGGCGGCACGGTCGCCGGAGGGCACCTTGCTCTGGTCGATGACCACGGTCAGCGGGCCGTTGGAGCCCGGCCCGAAGGCGCTCGACATCAGGTCGTAGGCGCGCCGGTCCGTGAACGACTTCGGGTCGGCGCCGTCGCCGATGTGGCCGAGCTGGATGAAGAGCAGCGGGAAGGACAGCACGGCCAGCAGCACCACCCCGCCGGCCAGGAACCACCAGGGCCGCTGCTCCACGCGCTGCGCGTACCGGTGCCAGCCGCCGGGCTCCGCGCCCTCGGGGGCCGGTACGGTCTCGGCCACCGGTTTCCGCACCCGTACGCGGTCGATGCGGCGGCCGATCAGACCGAGGACCGCCGGGACGAGGGTGAGGGCGCCCGCCACCGCGGTGACGACGGTGACCGCCGCGGCCAGGCCCAGCTTGCCGATGAACCCGATGCCGGACACCCACAGGCCCGACAGCGCGATGATCACCGTGCAGCCGGAGAGCAGCACCGCGTGCCCGCTGGTGGCGGTGGCGTTCCCGGCGGCGGTCACCGGGTCCCGGCCGTCGACGAGGTTCTGCCGGTGACGGGTGACCAGGAAGAGGGCGTAGTCGATGCCGACGCCGATGCCGATCATCGTGGCGAGCGTCGGGGAGACGGTCGCGAAGGTCGCGGTGGCGGCGAAGAGGCCGAGCAGCGCCAGCCCGCACAGGGCGCAGATCAGGGCGGTGACCAGCGGCAGCACGGCGGCGAGCAGACTGCCGAAGCCGATCAGCAGGACCACGATCGCCACCCCGAAGCCGATCGCCTCGCTGGTGCGGTCGCTCGGCTCGGGCCGGGCCAGCTCGCCGAGCGACCCGCCGTACTCCACCGTCACCCCGGCCGACCGCAGCGGCCGCACCGCGTCGTCGACCCCGTCGAGGTAGGACGGGTCGAGCGTGGAGGGCTGCACGCTGAACCGGACCGTGATGTAGGCGGTCTTGCCGTCCGTGGAGAGCGGGCCGGTGTTCGGGTCGGGCGGCGGGGGCGGGGTGGAACCGGACGGCGGCAGCGGGTTCTGCGCCGACAGCACGTCCGGGAGCTTCTGGAGGTCGGTGACGGCGGTGGAGACCTGGTCGGAGACGGAGGTGAGCGGCTGGTCCGGGTCGTGCAGGACCACCTGCGCGTTGTAGCCGCCCGCCTGCGGGGCATGCGCCTTCAGAACGTCCAGGCCGTTCTGGGACTGGGTGCCGGGGAGCGAGAAGTCGTCGGAGTAGTCCCCGCCGTACGCGTGCTGGAGGACCTGGAGCCCGGCGAGCGCGGCCACCCACAGGACGAGGACGGTCACGAAGTGCCGGGCGCACCATTCGCCGGTGCGGCGCAGCACACCCAGGCGGCGCGGGGCGGCTTTCCGCCCGGTGGGGGCCTGTGACGACGGCATGCGGTCCTCTCCTGCCTTCCGGCCCCGTTCGCGGCCGTGGCCCCGGCGGGCCGCGGGGAGGCGGGGACGCCTTGAGGGGGCGCTGACTTCGCATTCAACGGCCCCGAGCGCCACCCGGCACGCCGGTGGGGGAGAACGGGTGACGGGGACGGGCCGCTGCGGATACCGGACGAAGAGCTACGAAGAGTGTCATAGCGGGCCGAAGCTGTGTTCTCCTTGCTATACACGAGCGATGGAGCACCCGGGCACCCTCGTTCTGATCATGGCCCTGGCGGTTCTCGCCCCGTTGCTCGGTTATGCGACCGGGCGGTGGCTGCCGGTCCCCGTCGTCATCTTCGAGATCGTGCTCGGGGTCCTGGTCGGGCCCGACGTGCTCGGCTGGGCCCATCACGACCAGGTCATCGACACCCTGTCCGACCTGGGGCTCTCGATGCTGATCTTCCTGGCGGGGTACGAGATCCGGTTCGCCGAGGTCCGCGGCGACACGCTGCGCCGGGCCGGTGGGGCCTGGGTGCTGTCGTTCGCCGCCGGGCTCGGGGTCGCCCTGCTGCTGAGCGGGGCGGACCTGGCGAAGAGCCTGGTCATCGGCACCGCGCTGACCAGCACCGCGCTGGGCGCCGTGCTGCCGATCCTGCGGGACTCCGGGCGGCTGGAGGGGCGGTTCGGGTCGGTGGTGATGGCGTTCGGGTCGGTGGGGGAGTTCGGCCCGATCATCGCGATGGCGCTGCTGTTCAGCGGGCGCAGCCCGGGGGCGGCGAGCGTGGTGCTGGCCGTGTTCGCCCTCGTCACGGCGGGCGCGGTGTTCTGGGCGATGCGGCCGAGGCCCCCGTGGTTCGCCCGGATCATCGCCGTGACCCTGCACTCCAGCGGCCAGTTCGCGGTGCGCTTCGTCATGCTGCTGCTGGCCGGGATGCTGGGGCTCGCCCATGTCTTCGGCCTGGACACCCTGCTCGGCGCGTTCGCGGCGGGCATGCTGACCCGGCTCGTCCTCCAGGGGTCGGTGCCCGAGCGGAGCGACGCGATCCTGGAGCGGGTGGAGGCGATCGGCTTCGGCTTCCTCGTACCGTTCTTCTACGTCGTCACCGGTATCGACTTCGACCTCGCGGCGCTGCTCGACGGCGGCCGCCCGCTGCTGCTCCTGCCGGTCTTCCTGCTGCTGTTCCTGCTGGTGCGCGGGGTTCCGGCGTATCTGCTGGCCCCGCGCGACCTGGCCGGACCCGCCCCGCGGGCCGCACTCGGACTCTTCTCGTCCACGTGTCTGCCGCTGGTGGTCGCGATCACCGCGATCGGCCTGGACGACCGGGTGATCGGGGCGGAGGAGGCCGCCGCCCTGGTCGCCGCCGCGATGGTGTCGGTCCTGGTGTTCCCGCTGCTGGCGTTCCGGCTGCTGCGCGGGGAGGAGGGCGAGGGCGCCGGCAGAGCCGTTCCGGGGCGGGCGGCGGAGAGCGGCGAGGCGTGGTGAGGCGCGGCGGACCGCGCGGCACGGTGGGGTGAGGCGCGGCGGACCGGACCGTACGGGGTGGTGGAGCGGCTCGTACGGCGGGGTGGGCCGGACCGTGCGGGGCGGTGGGCTGGACCCTACGGGGTGGTGGAGCGGCTCGTACGGCGGGGTGGGCCGGACCGTACGGAGTGGTGCGTCGGGGTGGACCCGCTTCTGCGGCCCGCTACGGCTGCGGCTGCTCCGGGCCCTCCTCCGACGGTACGCACAGCACCGGGACCGACGACATGTGCAGCAGCTTGTGCGGGGTCGAGCCCAGCAGGGCCCCGCGCATCGGGCTCTCGCCCCAGGTGCCGACCACGATGACCCGGGCCCCGTGCCGTTCGGCGGCGTCGAGCAGGGCCTGTGCGGGCTTCTCGTCCAGCACCTCGACCGACGCCGGGACCCCCGCCTCCTCGGCGGAGCTGAGCGCGTGCTCCAGGCCGGTGCGGCCGGCCTGCCGGATCGCGTCGTAGTGGCTGCGGTACTCCGCGCCGTCGCGCAGGCCGGGGGCGGCCGCCCCGTAGACCATCACCAGCTCCTCCCCGTACGCGGCCGCCACCTCGATGGCGATGCGCAGGGCGCGGGCGGCGCCGGGGGATTCGTCGTAACCGAGGACGACCGACATCTCAAGGCTCCTTTCCGGCACCCGGGTCACCAGGTCCGCCGGGGCCGCCCGCGTCACCGGGGCCGCCGCGTTCACCCGGTCCGCCCGCGTCACCGGGGCCGCGTCCACCGGGGCCGCCCGCGTCCCCCGGTCCGCCGGTGCCGGTGATCGTGCCGCGTACCAGGTCCGGGTCCGCGACTCCCGGCCGCTCCTGCCAGAACACCGCGTCGCGCAGCCGCCACACCACCATGAGGACCACACCGGCCAGGGCGATCGCGATGCCGATGACGAGCGGCGGTCCGAGCCCGAACCAGGAGGTGCCGCTGTAGGAGTTGGCAGGGTCGGACATGTCGATGACCGAGCGCACCAGCAGCCAGGTCAGCAGTCCGGCGCCGGCCACCGGGCCGAGCCCGATGAGCAGGAAGTTCCGCAGGCTCTCGGTGAGATGGCGACGGTAGTAGACGGCGCAGGCCACTCCGGTGAGCGCGTAGTAGAAGGCGATCAGCAGGGACAGCGCGGTCAGCGAGTCGAAGAGGGCGTTGGCGGAGATCTGGTTGACGACCAGGTACCAGGCGATGGCGATCGCGGCGACCCACCACGTACTCACGTCCGGGGTACGGAACCGGGGGCTGATGTGCCCGAAGTGCTGCGGCAGCGCCTGGCGGCGGGCCATGGACAGGGCGGTCCGGGACGCCGGGATGATCGTCGTCTGGGTGGAGGCGATCGCGGAGGTGGCGACCGCCAGCAGCAGGATCCAGTCCCAGCCGCCCAGGACGTCTCCGGCGAGCTGGGCGAAGATGAACTCCTCCTCGCCCGCGTTCTCCGCCAGGAACGCCGTCCCCGCGAAGGCGACGACCGCGATGGCGACCGACAGGTAGGTCACCAGGAGCACGACGGTGGACCACAGGCCCGCCCTGCCGGGGGCGCTGGCGGAGTCCTCGGTCTCCTCGGTGAGGTTCACCGCGGACTCCCAGCCCCAGTAGATGAAGACGCCGAGCAGCAGCCCGCCGGTCAGCGCGGCGCCGCCCGCGCCGAACGGGTCGAGCCAGCCGACGGCCGGCTCGATCGAGTCGAAGCCGGTCGTGCCCGCGTACACCCGGTAGAGCGCCACCGCGACGAACACCAGCAGGAACGCGATCTGGAGGAGGATCAGGACGTTCTGCACCTTGGCCGACAGCTCGGTGCCGATCACGCAGAGCCCGGTCATCACGATGATCAGCAGCACGGTGAGGAGCTGGCGCGCGAAGTCGTTGTCCACCCAGCCGTCCAGACCCACCGCCAGCAGGGTGAAGCTCACCGCCACGTCGGCCAGCGAGCCCACCACCAGGACCCCGGTCATGGTGATCGCCCAGCCGCCCAGCCAGCCCGCCCACGGGCCCATCGCCCGGGTCACCCAGGAGAACGTCGTCCCGCAGTCCTGGTCGACCTTGTTCAGGTAGTAGAAGGCGGAGGCGATCAGCAGCATCGGCACGAACGAGGCGAACATGACGCCCGGGGCGTAGATCCCCACCAGGGCCACGATCGGCCCGATGACGGCGGCCAGCGAGTACGCCGGGGAGGTCGCGTTCAGACCGATGACCAGGGCGTCGACGAACCCGATCGCGTTCGGCTTGAGGCCGGCATCCGGTTCGTCCCGCACACGGTCGTGGGCCATGGTTCCTCGCTCCGCCGGGCACCCCCGCCGGGAGCGGGCGATGATCCGGATCTCATCGTAGGAAGACCCGGTGGAACCCGCATTCCGGAGACAGCGCGCGTGCTGCGGGGAGGACCCGCGGAGCCCGGCACAGCGTCACCCGAACGGCCCGCTCCTCTGCGAACCCCGAGGCCAGGGCGCAGGGTGGAGTCCATGTGGTCCCGCCGACTCGTCCTGGGCGTTCTGGTCCTGCCCCTGGCCCTCCTGGTGTTCGGGGACGGGCCGGCGTCGCGCGCGCCGG
Organism: Streptomyces sp. YPW6; assembly: GCF_018866325.1. Classification (NCBI taxonomy): domain Bacteria; kingdom Bacillati; phylum Actinomycetota; class Actinomycetes; order Kitasatosporales; family Streptomycetaceae; genus Streptomyces; species Streptomyces sp. YPW6. The sequence continues at coordinate 3,591,830 of NZ_CP076457.1, read as the reverse complement.
AGACGGAACTGGCCACCGGGCCCCGCCCGCCGCGCGGCCTCCCACAGCCGGCCATGGTCAGCCGCCGGGACTGGCACGCGGACGAGAAGCTGGTGCGGGAAGGACCGCACTACACGGGCGCGGCGCGGGCGGTGTTCGTCCACCACACCGGCAACCCCAACGACTACGACTGCGCGGACGCCCCCGAACTGATCCGGGCCGTGCAGCGCGACCACATCCGGCAGGACGGCTGGGACGACATCGGCTACAACTTCCTCGTCGACCGCTGCGGCACCATCTACGAGGGCCGTGCCGGCGGCGTCGGCCGCGCGGTGCTCGGCGCGCACACCAAGGGGTTCAACGTCGACACCGTCGGCATCGCGGCCATCGGGAACTTCGGCGAGGGCGTGGCGGTGCCGAAGCCGATGCTGGACGCGCTGGTGGAGCTCGCCGCCTGGAAGCTGCGGCCCGGAGCGGACCCGCTGGGCAGCGTCGACCTGATCTCGACGAACGACGAGAGCCGTTTCGACGAGGGGCAGGTGGCCAGCCTGCACGTCATCTCCGGCCACCGCGACAGCTTCGAGACCCGCTGCCCCGGCGACGCGCTCTACGCACTGCTGCCCGAACTGCGTGAGCGCGCCGCGAAGCTGCGCGCCACCGTCCCCGGCCACTCGGCGGCGGCCCGCCTGCGACCGTCCCTGTGAGCGCGAGCGGCCCCGGGACGGCGACCTGCGAGAACCCCGTGCGTGCGCGAGCCGCCCCGGGACGGACTGGCGGACGAGGAGCCCCGTGCGTGCGTGACCGGCCCCCGGACCGACGGGCGGACGACGAACCGCGTGCGTGCGCGACCGGTCCCGGGGCCGGCTACCGGGCGACGAACTGCGTGAGTATCGCCTGCACCTCGTAGATGTCGACGCCCTTGGTGAACGTCTTCTGGAGCGGGGTCGGGCTGCCCGAGATCCAGATCTTCAGCTCGGCGTCCAGGTCGAACGTGCCGGCCGTCTCGACCGCGAAGTGCGTGATGCTGCGGTACGGAACGGAGTGGTACTCGGTCTTCTTGCCGGTGATGCCCTGCTTGTCGACGAGGATCAGGCGCCGGTCCGTGAACAGGATGGTGTCGCGGATCAGCAGGAACGCGGCGTGCACCTGCTCGCCCTGCCCGAGCAGCCTCGCGTAGTCCTGCTGGGCGGTGGCCGGGTTGATCGTGTGGGCGTTGCCGAACAGTGCCATGGGTCCCCGTTTCTCCGATGGGCGTCGGGCGTCGTAAGGAGTACGTCCGTGCGGGTGTTCTGGTTCCCGTCCCCGGCCGGCCGACACCTTCCCGCAGCCCTTCCCGCTACAGCGGTACGACCGTCGCCTCCGTCGCCTTCACACTGGTCCAGACGGCGCTCCCGTCGGCGATCCCCAGCTCGGCCGCGGCCCCCGGGGTGATCTCCGCGACCAGGTCCGGGGCCTTCGCCGAGGTGATCAGCAGCCGCAGCCTGCTGCCGCTCGAAGTGATCTCGCGGACCGTGCCCGGCCAGACGTTGCGCGGGGACCCGGTGGGCCGCTCCCGGTGGACGGAGACGGCTTCCGGCGCGATGACCGCGAGGGCGTCCGTGCCCGCCGGGAGGGGCTCGGCGACCACGAGGTGGCCGCCGCCCGCCGGCGCGAGCCCGTCGGCGGTGGCGGTTCCGGGCCAGGCGTTGCGCCCCAGCATCCGGGCCACCCAGGGCGAGCGCGGATGCCGGGTGACCCCCGCGGGCGGCTCGTCCTGGAGGACCCGCCCGTCCTCCAGCACCAGGACCCGGTCGGCCAGGGAGAGCGCCTCGACCGGGTCGTGGGTGACGATCAGGCAGACCCCGCCGAAGTCCGCGAGGTGCCCGCGCAGGGTGTGCCGCACCCGGGCCCGGGTGGTCTGGTCGAGGGCGGCGAGCGGTTCGTCCAGCAGCAGGAGGCGCGGGCGGGCCGCCAGGGCGCGGGCCAGGGCGACCCGCTGGGCCTGGCCGCCGGAGAGCTGGGCGGGCCTGCGGTGGGCGAGGTGGCCCACCCCGAGCCGGTCCAGCCAGCCCTGCGCCTCGCGGCGCGCCTCGGTGCGCGGCACGCCATGGGCGCGGAGCCCGTACGCCGTGTTCGTCAGGGCGCTCAGGTGCGGGAAGAGGGCGCCGTCCTGGGGGACCCAGGCCACGCCCCGGCGGTGCGGGGGGAGGCCGGTGACGTCGTCGTCGCCGAGGCGGAGTTCGGCGTGGGCGCGGGGGGTGAGGCCGAGGAGGGCCCGCAGGAGCGTCGTCTTGCCCGCGCCGTTGGGGCCGACCACCGCGATGGTGGTGCCGGGGCCCGCGTCCAGGGTGAGGCGGGTGAAGCCGGTGACGTCGGCGTGCAGCGGCCAGGGCTCGGGCGGGGACTTCAGCGGGAGCCCCGGGGGCGGTTCGGGGAGAGGCGCCGCGGCGGCCGGGTCCTCGGGGCGGTCCGCCGCCGCACGGCTCGCCGGGTCCCGCTCGCCCCCCGGGGTGCCGGTCCAGCGGCCCCGCAGCGCGATGAGGACGATCATCGCGATGGCCAGGAGCAGCAGGGACACGGACGTGGCGGCCTCCGGCGAGTCCTGGAGCAGCAGATAGACCTGGAGCGGCAGGGTCTGCGTGGTGCCGGGGAGGTTCCCGGCGAAGGTGATGGTCGCCCCGAACTCGCCGAGGGCCCGCGCCCAGGTCAGGGCGGCCCCGGCGATCAGCCCGGGGGCGACCATCGGCAGGGTCACGGTGAGGAACACCCGGATCGGGGAGGCCCCGAGCGAGGCGGCGGTCTCCTCGTACCGGGGGCTGAGCCCGCCGAGCGCGCCCTCCAGTGAGATGACCAGGAACGGCATCGCGACGAACGTCGCCGCGAGCACGGCCCCCGAGGTGTGGAAGGGGAGCGTGACGCCGAAGGTGTCCTCCAGCCAGGGGCCGAGCAGACCGCGCCGCCCGAACGCCAGCAGCAGGGCGACGCCGCCGACCGTGGGCGGCAGCACCATCGGCAGCAGGACCAGCGAGCGGAGAGACGCCTTGCCGGGGAACCGCACCCGGGCCAGCAGCCAGGCCAGCGGCACGCCGAACAGCAGGGAGAGCCCGAGGGCCCACCCGGAGACCAGCAGCGACAGCCGCAGTGCCTCGGTCGTGGCCCCGGCGGTGAGGTGGTCGCCCAGCTCGCCCCAGGAGGTGCGGACCAGGATCCCGGCGAGCGGCAGCATCAGGAACGCCACGGCCAGCACGGCGGGCACCGTCAGCAGCAGGGGCGCGCGGGCTCCGGCCGTACGGCGGAGTGCCGGTCGTTTCATGGTGACCTCGTCGGGCGGCGGCGGGGGGACGGGCGGGTGCCCGGCGGGCCCGTAGGACGGTACGGGCCCGCCGGACGTATCGGGGTGCCGGGCCGCGTGCGGGGTGTCGGCCGCGTGCGGGCGGGCGGTCGGGAGGCACGGGGCCGTCGGCCGGGGTGCGGCTACGGCTGCTGGAAGCCCGCACCCTGGAGGATCTTCTGCGCCTCGGGTGTGGAGAGCCAGGCGACGAACGCGGCGGCGGCCTCGCTGTGCTTCGACGTCTTCAGCGTGGCGGCCGGGTAGGAGGCGATGGCGTTCTGCGTGTCCGGGATCTCGATCGCGTCGACCTTGTCGGTGGCGGTCGCGGCGTCGGTCCGGTAGACGAGCCCGGCGTCCGCCTCGCCCAGCGCGACCTTGCTGAGGACCGCACGGACGTTGGGTTCCTGGGAGACCGGCTTCACCTCGATCCTCTGCGCGTCGAGGATCTGCCGGCTGTAGCGGCCCACCGGCACCTCGGGGGCGGCCAGGACGACCTTCAGCTCCGGGTCGGCGAGGTCGTCCAGGCCCTCGACCTTCTCCGGGTTGCCCTCGCCGGTGGCGATGACGAGGCGGTTCTCGGCGATGACGACCGGCTCGCCGGTGTCGCCGGAGAGGCCGTCCATCGTCCGGGTGTCGGCGGTGACCAGGGCGTCGGCGGGGGCGCCCTGCCTGACCTGGGCGGCCAGCTCCTGGGAGCCGGCGAAGGAGAACGTCACCTCGGTGCCGGGGTTCGCCTTCTCGTACGCGGCCCCCGCCTCCTTGAAGACGTCCGTCAGGGAGGACGCGGCCAGCACGGTCAGGTCGGCCCGCGGGGCGCCCGACGCGGCCCCCGAGCCGTCGGCCCGGTCCTTCGCGGTGCCGGAGCCGTCGTCACCGCAGGCGGCGAGCGGGACGAGGAGGGCGGCGGTCAGGACGGCGGCTGCCGTGCGGCGGCGGGTGAGCGGGAGAGACATGAGGGTGAGCTCCTCGGACGCAGGGGCGGGAGGCGGGGACGGTGGCGTACGCCCGGGTGCGGTACGGGAGTACGGGGCGGGCGGCGGTGCGATGCGGGTGCGGGGCTGGGTGGGCTACGGCGTGCGGCGTGTGCGGGGTGGGGCGGGACGGCAGCGGTGCGAGGCGGGTGCGGGCCGGGGCGGGCGGCGATGCGGGGGACGCCGCCGGGGCGGGCCGTTGTCGTTCCGGCCCCGGGCGGACTCAGGTGCGGTCGATGTGCACGCTGGTCGACTTCACGCGGGCGGTCGCCTGCATGCCGACCTCCAGGCCCAGCTCCTCCACCGCTTCCCGGGTCAGGAGCGAGACGAGCCGGTGCGGCCCGGCCTGGATCTCGACCTGGGCCGCGACGTCCCCGAGTTTCACCGCGGTGACGATGCCGGGGAACGCGTTGCGGGCCGAGGTGTAGGGGGCCTCGTCCTCGCCGCCCGCACTCTGGCCGACCTCGATCGAGAAGGCGGCCAGTGCGCGGCCGTCGATGAGACGGCGGCCGGCCTCGTCGCGATGGGTCGCGACCCGGCCGGCGTCCGCCCAGCGGCGGGCGGTGTCGGGGCTGACCCCGAGAAGTCGTGCTGCCTGACCGATTGTGTAGGACTGCATGTGCGACACGCTAGGCCAATGGGGGTGGCATCTGCCATTCTCTGGAGGATGTTCCACCGCAGATGCGGTGAGCGTCGGAGGAATCCACAGGTGCCCGGGGAGCCCTCGGAGGGGTGCGCGCTGCGGGCAGGCGGACGGGCCGCGCCGGTCTCCCGGTCGCGGCCCGTCGGCGGCCGGCGTCGCGGACCGGGTCAGGTGACCGGGCTCATCCCCGGCATCTCGCCCTGGGTGGTGGTCACGTCGATCACGGAGAACGCGGCGCCCTGCGGGTCGCCGAGCACCGCGAACCGGCCGAACGGGCTGTCCATCGGCCCGAAGTGCAGCACCCCGCCGCGTTCGGTCGTCCCCGCCACCGCCGCGTCGCAGTCGGGGACGGCGAAGTACACGTTGAGGTGGGAGGGCACCTCGGACGGGAAGCTGCTGTCCATCACCATCCGGCCGAGGACCGGCTGCCCCTGGGCCTCGAAGACGGCGAAGTCCATCGACGCCTCGTCCATCGTCCGTTCCGTGTACGGGAAGACCGCCGCGTAGAACGCGTCCACCGCCCGGGCGTCCCGGGTGAAGACCTCGGCCCAGCAGTACCCGCCGGGTGCGCCCGCCTCCGTCTCGAACCCCTCGTGCGTGTTCGCCTGCCAGATGCCGAACACGGCCCCGCCGGGGTCGCGGGCCAGCGCCATCGTGCCGAACGCGCCGACCTCCATCGGCTCCACCACGACCTCGCCGCCGTTCTCGCGGACCCTCGCGACGGTCGCCGCGGTGTCCCGCGAGGCGAGGTACAGGCACCAGGACGAGGGGCTCGCCTCCTCGCCCGGCATGGGCGGGGAGACGGCGGCGGCCGCCCTGCCGTCCGCGTACGCCTGCGTGTAGTGGCCGAACTCCGGCTGGCTCTCGCCGAACGTCCAGCCGAGCACGTCCGCGTAGAAGCGCTTCGCACCCTCGACGTCGGCGAACATGGCGTCCGCCCAGCACGGGGTGCCCTCGGGTTGTGCAGCCATGGCGTGCCGGTCCTTCCCTGAGTCCCCGAGCTCTGCCTTCGGCCCCCGCCCGTCACGGCCAACGCTAGTCAGCCGGGACCCGGTCCGCGCGCCGGGCGGGCTTGCTCCGGCCGTCGGGGTCAGGGACGTGAGCGGTGCCGGGAGGGCCGCTCCCGAGCCGCGTACTCCGGGCAGTCGGGGTTGTCGCAGGGGCCCGCACGCCATACCGGGACGAAGATCCCGAGGGATTTGTGGCGGTGGATCTCTGAGGGGACGGACTGTTTGCAGGTGGGGCACTGGAAAGCGGCCCGCTGGTGGAGGTCACGCTTTTCGCTGTCCATTGACTCACGATAGATCCGGCCGAGGTTTTGGGAAAGTCTTTCCCTTTGCTTTACTTATGCCCTACTTGTCCGTATCGGTGCTGGAAGCGTCCGCGCCGCTCTCTTCGCGCGGCGGGCGGCGCAGGCTCAGGGTCACCGACACCGCCAGAATGACGACGATCACCGCGAGGCTGACCGGCGACGGGATCTCCGGGATCGAGGTGCTGATCATCTTGTGGGCCGCCTGGAGGATGAGCTTGACCGCGATGAAGGCGAGGATGACCGCCAGCCCGTGGCTCAGGTAGTGGAACCGGTCCAGCAGCCCCGCCAGCAGGAAGTACAGGGCCCGCAGCCCCAGGATCGCGAAGGCGTTGCTGGTGTAGACGATGAACAGGTCGTCGCTGACCGCGAGCACCGCGGGCACGCTGTCGACCGCGAAGATGAGGTCGGCCGCCTCGATCGCGGCGACCACCGCGAGCAGCGGCGTGGCGATGCGCCGCCCCTCCTTGTGGACGACGAAATGCGTGCCGGAGTACTCGTCCTGGACCGGCATGATCTTCCGCAGCAGCCGCACCGCGAAGCTCTTGCCCGGGTCGAAGTTCTCCTCCTGGCCGCTGAGGATCTTGTAGCTGCTGTAGAAGAGGATCGCGGCGAAGAGGAACAGGACGACGGTGAAGCGGTTCACCACCGCGACACCCGCGGTCAGGAAGAGCGCCCGGAACACCAGGGCGCCGATGACCCCGTAGAAGAGCACCCGGTGCTGGTACTCCCGGGGCACCTTGAAATACGCGAAGATCAGCGCGAAGACGAAGAGGTTGTCGACCGAAAGGCTCTTCTCCAGCAGCCACGCGGTCGTGTACTCCGTTCCGGCGGTCGTCCCGAGCGTCACGAAGACGACCCCGCCGAAGACCAGCGCCAGGCCCACCCACAGGGCGCTCCACAGCCCGGCCTCCTTGAAGCCGATGACATGCGCGTTGCGGTGCGCCAGCAGGTCGACCGTCAGGGACACGATGACGGTCACGGCGAACACGATCCACAGCCACACTGGTACGTCCACGCCGGAGACCTCCCCATCGGGTTTTTACGAGTGTGACCCGCCCGCCCCGTCGCCGCCCGCCGGGGAACGCCGGGTGGCGGCCGCGACCGAGGCCATCAGCTCCGCGTCGAGGAACGCGGGGTCGGCCAGCCGGGTGGCGGCGGCGTAGGAGTTCAGCAGCGCCTTGGTGACCCGCAGCGCGGCCTCCGGGCGGCGGACCACCGGCTTCGCCCAGGCGGCGACCGCGTCGTCCAGCTCCGCGTCGGGCACCACCCGCTGGAGCACGGACAGCTCGCAGGCCTCGGCGGCGCCGAAGGCCCGGCCGGTCAGGATCAGCTCGCGGACCCGGGCCGCGCCCACCTCGTGGATCAGCCGGGGCAGCAGCCCGCCCCAGGCGGTCGGCAGCCCGAGCGCCAGCTCCGGCAGCCGGAAGGAGGCGCTCTCCGCGCCGACCCGCAGATCGCAGGCGAGGGCCAGGGCGAACCCCGCGCCGACCGCCCTGCCCCGCACCCGGGCGATGGTCACCAGTCGGCCGCCGGAGAGCGCCTCGCAGACCCGGCGGGCCTTCTCCCCGGCGACCCGGATGCCCCGGCCCGTCGGGTCCTCCTCCAGCCACTGGCCGAACTCGGTGCGGTCCCCGCCCAGGCAGAAATCGTCCCCCGCCGCGCCGAGCACCAGCACCCGCACCTCCGGGTCCGGGGCGACGACGACGTCCAGCAGCTCGTCGAGCATCGCCTCGGTCACCGCGTTCCCGCTCGCGGGCGCGTTCAGCTCCACGTGCAGGACGGCGCCCTCGCGCCGGGCGCGTACCGTCGCGGAGCGGTCGTTCGAGGTCAGGAAGCCGGGCCAGGGTGGTGGTCATCTCCCGGGTCGCGATCGCGTCCCACTGCCTGGCGTCGTCCTGTCTCTCCTGCCAGGCGAGGTCCGGGGCGAGCCAGTTGCGGCCCCGCAGCACGGTGCTGCAGGTGTCGAATCCGGTGACGAAATAGCCGTTCCACGGAGCGCGCACGACGTCACCCATCGCCCGCAGCTCCGCGAGTATTCCGTACGGTTCGGCCTGCCCTTCCGGTGAATTGAGTCTGCGGAGCAGACCGATGACCGCGCGTCGGCCGTCCGGGTCCTGCTTGTACCACCAGTGATGCTCACGCAGAGTTCCTTGACCTAAGGGCTGTCCCGTGGTTACCGCCCTGAACCTGCCCCTCCGGATATCTGCACCAAGCGTCGATCTCGGTTGCCCCCGTCACATGCAATCGTGACAAATGCCGGTTCTCGCGGGCGAATTGTCGGATCGTGAGTCATACGCGAAACACGTCGAGGAACGAACTCCACCAGCCCTTGTGCTTCTTGGCCGGCTCCGGCGCGTGACGGGGTGTCACCGGGGCTGCCGAGGGGGCGTTCCGGAACGGGTCGGGCAACTGGGCCGAGGTCGGGGCGGGCGGCTGTGCGCCGGCCGTCGCACGCCGCGCGGCCGTCGGCGTGAACCGTACGGGCAGGGCGACCAGCGCCCGGTGGAACGGGCCCGGACGCCAGGCCACCCCCGAGGCGGGCACGGCCAGCGAGAGGTCCGGCACGGTGTTGAGGATCTTCTCGATCGCGGTCAGCGCGATCAGCGTCGCGGGCGACTTGGCCGGGCACACGTGCGGGCCCGCGCCCCAGGCCAGATGGGCGCCCTTGCTGAGGGTCTGGCGGGCGTCGGTGAGGCCCGGGTCGCTGTTCGCGGCGGCGAAGCTGATCAGCACGGGCGTCTGGGCCTTCAGCGTCACCCCGTCCAGCTCGATGTCCCGGACCGGGTAGTGCGTGGCGTAGTTCGCGATCGGCGGGTTGTTCCACAGGACGTCGTCCAGCGCGTCCTCGACGAGCATCCCGGAACCGCGCCGCTCGGCGGCGCCCGGCTGCTCCCCGTCGAGCATCAGCAGCAGCGCGTTGGCGATGAGGTTGCGCTCCGGCTCCACGCCCGCGCCCATCAGCATCACCAACTGGTCCTTCAGCTCCTCGTCCCGCAGCCCCGCGGGGTGCTGGATGAGCCAGGAGGTGATGTCGTCACCGGGCTGGCGGCGCTTGATCGAGACCAGCTCCATCAGGCACTCGGTCAGCTCGGCGTTGGCGCGCAGCACGTCCTCGCCGTCGAAGATCGCGGACATCGAGCGGGTCAGCCGGTCGCCGATGTCGCCGGGGCAGCCGAAGAGCTGGTTGAACAGCAGGAGCGGCAGCAGCTTGGCGTACTCGTTGAGCAGGTCTGCGGTGCCGCGCTCGATGAACTGGTCGATCAGGTAGTCGGCGATCCGCTCGACGTCCCGGCTCAGCCGGCTGCTGTTGAGCCGGGCCAGCGACTCGGTGACCGCCTTGCGCAGCCGCAGGTGCTCCGCGCCGTCGGTGAACAGGCAGTTGGGCCGGTAGATCATCATCGGCAGCACCGGGCTGTCCATCGGCACCGCGCCCTCGCGCAGGGCGGCCCAGCGCCGCGAGTCCCGCGCGAACAGCGCCGGGTTCTGGAGCACCCGCAGCGCCGCCTCGTGCTGCACGATCAGGGTGGCTTCCACCCCGGGGGCCAGCTCGATGGGCGCGGCGGGGCCGTGCGCCCGCGCCGCCTCGTAGAAGCGGTGCGGATCGGCGGCGAACTCCGGTCCGTACAGCGACGTCTGCTGCTGGTGCATGGGGCACCCGGCGGGGGCGCTGTACGGGGTGGCTCCCGGCTGCGGATCCATGGCGGCTTCCTCGGTGTGATCGCGGGGCCGTCGGGGCCCCGGCTTCGTATACGTCTACGTCGCGCGTGTGCGCGTCGGGCCGTGCGCGCGTCAGTTCGCGTGCGCCAGCAGGTGGCGGACCAGGGTGATCAGGGCCTGCGCGGACGACTTCTGGTCCCGGGCGTCGCAGAAGACGACCGGGGTGTCCGGCAGCAGGTCGAGCGCCTCGCGCAGTTCGTCCTCCGCGTGCCGGGAGTACGGGTCGAAGCTGTTGACGGCGACCGCGTACTCCAGCCCGTACGTCTCGACGAGGTCGATGACGGGGAACGTGTCGGCGAGCCGCGCCGGGTCGACCAGGAGCAGCGCGCCCAGCGAACCGCGCGCCATGTCCTCCCACAGCTCCACGAACCGCTGCTGCCCCGGCGTACCGAACAGGTAGAGCACCAGTTCGTCGCTGAGGGTGAGCCGCCCGAAGTCCAGGGCGACCGTCGTCGTCGTCTTGTCGGGCGCCCCGCGCAGATCGTCGACCTGGGCGGCGGCCTGGGTCATCCGCTCCTCGGTGCGCAGCGGCGTGATCTCGGACAGGGTACCGATCAGCGTCGTCTTGCCCACCGCGAAGTGCCCGACGACGAGGATCTTCGCCGCGCGCTGGACAGCTTCCGGCACATAGATGCTCTCAGCCGAACCGGACTTGGAGTCCATGCAACACCTCTTCGAGGATCTTCCTGTCGACGAGCTGGGCCGGGGGCGGCGCCTTCCGGCGCAGCAGGTGTCCCTGCTGGTGTAAATCCTGGAGCAGGAGACGGGCCACGCCGACCGGCAGGCCCAGGTGCCCGGCGACCTCGGCCACCGAGAGGTAGCCGCCGGAGCACAGCTCCCAGATCGCCTTGACCTCGGGGCTCGGGTTCGGCGGCGGCTGACGGTCGGGAGCCAGCGTGACGAGCGTGACGAGGGAGAGATCCTCCGCGTCCGGCAGCCCCCGCCCGCCGGTGATGACATAGGACCGGACGAACCCGCTGCTGACCTGCTGCTCCTCGCCCGGCGCCGTCATATCTCGCTGTCCGCGGTTCGGCGGGGCGGCGTGGTCATCGCCTTGCCCAGGGCGGTGACCTGCTGCTGCATCCGGAAGGACATCGCTTCCATGTCCACGTCGGCGGCGGCGGTGGCGGCGAGGTAGGCGCCGCTGCCCGCGGCGATCAGGAAGATCCAGCCGTCCTCGTACTCCAGGAGCGTCTGCCGCCACCTGCCCGGGTCGCGGGTCCCGATGAAGGGGGCGACGGCCCGGCTGAGGGACTGCATGGAGCTCATGGCCGCGGCGACGGTCTCCGCGTCGTCCCGGCCGATCTCGCTGGAGTTGGCGAGCAGCAGGCCGTCGGCGGACACCAGGATCGCGTGCCGGGCGCCGGGTACCTGGAGCAGGTCGTTGAGCACCCAGGACAGATCGGGGTTCACTGGAACTCGGGTCCTTCCGTCGTCGTCGTGTCGCGTCCCGACCGGGTGCCGCGCTGGAACGCGCCGAGCCGTGACGCGGTCTCCTCGTTGCTGCGCACGGGCGCCGGTTCGGCCGACGGAACCGCGGAGACCGGGCTCTTGCGACGACGCTTCGGCAGCCCGCCGGCGGTGGTGGTGACCTGGGTGAGCGGCTGGGTGGCGGTGTCCGGCCGGGGGGTGGGCGGGAAGAGCGGGGTGGGCGCGGGGCCGGGCCCGGCGCCTGGGACCGGTCCGGGGACTGCGCCCGGGCCTGCCACTGGTCCGGCTGCCGGCCCTGCGGCGCCGGGGTGAACGCCGCCTCGGGCGTCTCGGCCGGGGCGGCGGCGGGCGGCGCCTCGGTGGTGAGCAGTTCGTCGGGGATGAGGACCACCGCGCGTACGCCTCCATAGGGGGAAACGGAGTCCACCGAGACCCGGAAGCCGTAGCGGGCGGCGAGCATCCCGGAGACGGCGAACCCGAACTGCGGCGGAATACCGAGGCTGGAGACACTGATCGCGGCCTGGGGCGAGAGGAGGGCCGCGGCGCGGTCCTTCTCCTCCTGGCCCATGCCGAGACCAGCGTCGTCGACGATGAGGCAGACACCCGTCGGCACGGCCTGGATGTTGATCTCGACCGGGGTGCCGGGGGCGGAGTAGTTCGTGGCGTTGGCGAGCAGCTCGGCGAGGACCACGGCGACCGGCTCGACCGCGCGGCTCACGACGGAGAAGTTCACCTGGCCGTTGACCCGGACCCGGTCGAAGTGCCGGATACGGCCCTGGGCGCTGCGGGCCACGTCGAAGACGGAGGCCACGGTCTCGCGCCGGCCGAGCCAGCCGCCGCAGAGCACGGCGATGCCCTGGGCGCGCCGGCCGAACTGGCTGTTGGCGTGGTCCACGGCCATCAGGTCGGCGAGGATCCCGGGGTCGTCGCCGTACTTGCGCTGAGCCTTCTCGATCACGACCTGCTGCTCGTCGGCGAGGCCCTGGAGGGTACGGACGGCTGCCTTGAGGACCGCCTTGGTCTCCTCCTCGGCGTCCTTGCGGACCTCCGCGAGTTCGGCGGACTGACGCTGGAGCAGCGTGTTGTGGACGACGTGGAGTTCGTCTCGCTGGAGGACGAGGGCGTCGCGCTCCTGACGCAGCTCGGCGTGGTTCCTGCGGAGCTTGACGTTGATCGCGCGAGCACGCAGAACGGCACCCACGGCGACCAGGGCTACGACAACCAGCGCCCAGACGAGAGGGCCCTGTGCAAATGTCATGAGACTCACTTCAAGTGCCATGGCGGAAACGGCTTGACACCCCGTCAGGCGGCACGCGGTCAGGGCTCTTTCGCCGCGACCGTGCGCCGCTTCGGGAGGTGCCCCTCCGAAGGTGGGGCCGAGGAATCCATCCCTCCCGGAATGCCCCCACACGCCATCAGCCCACTGGAAGTAAGATGATCTTACCATCGGCCGCACGACGAAAAGTCAAGGCCGCCACGCCCGTTGCCACTTGACGCAGAATGTTCACGTTGCGGAGATGTGGCGGAGGGGCGCCCGAAGCCGCCAGTACGGCTGCCGGGGCGAGGCCGGGAGTTGGGGGTGGCACCGGAGGTCGGGTCCTGGAGTTGGGGCGGGGCCCCCGGGGCGTGGCCGCCCGCTTTCCGAACGGACGCGGGGTGGCGTGCCGCTCAGGCGGGCCCGGTCGAGGCGCGGGTCTCCAGGGACCAGGCGTGGCGGCGGACGGTGTCGGGGGCGGCCCGGTCCGCGAGGATGTCGCAGAGCAGTTCGGCGCAGGCGCGGCCGTACGCGGCGGGGCGCAGGTCGACCGCGGTGACGGGCGGTTCGGCGTTGCGCGTGGCGGGGCCGTCGACGCAGGACGCGACGAGCAGGCCGGTGCCGGCCGCCCTGCCGGGCGCAGGGCTTCCGGCAGGACCGCCGACTCCGTCGACGCTGCCGGTCTCCCGGCCGAGGGCGGCCGCCGCGCGCAGGACGCCCGGGGCGGACCCGTCGGGGGCGCAGATCACGGCGTCGACCGCGGGGTCGGCGTTGAGCAGGGCCCGGGTGGCCTCCTCGGCCTCCGCCGGGGTCGCCGCGAACGGGACGGTGCGCAGCGCGACCTCCACCCCGTGGGCCCGCCCCCAGGACCGGGCCGTCGCACGCAGGGCCGTCGCCCAGGCGGAGGAGCCGGACGGGGCGAGGACGGCAGGGAGGCGGGCGCCGCGCTCGGTGACGTGGTCGAGGAGTGCGGTCAGCGAGGCGGCGTTGTCGCAGACCACCGCGGCGCTGGGGCCGGTGGCCGGGCCGAGGTAGCGCTCGCCGGTGACCACCGGGACGCCCGCGTCGAGCAGCCCCGGCACCGCACTGTCGCCCGCCTCGGGGTCGATCACCAGCAGCCCGTCCACGCGCGAGGCGATCCGCCCGCCCGCCGCCCCCGACGGCGCGAGCAGCACCACGTCCAGCCCGTCCTCCTGGGCCCGCTCGACGGCCCCGAAGGCGAGGTTCATGTAGTAGTCCAGCCGGGTCGCGGTGGCCGGCAGATGCAGGCCGACGGCCCCGGTGCTGGCGCGGCGCAGCCGCCGGGCGGCGCTGTTGGGGCGGTAACCGAGCTCCTCCGCCACCGCGCGGACCCGGTCCCGGGTGGCCGCGGCGACCCGCCCCGAGCCCTGGAGCGCGTCGGACACGGTGCTCTTGGAGACCCCGGCGGCGCGGGCCACGTCGAGCAGGGTCACGGTCCGGGAGGTCACGGGGGTGAAGTCTAGACGCCGGCCACGGGGCAGGCCGAAGGGTTGCCGGAACGTTCCGGCGGCGTTAGATTCGATCCCGTTGCCGGAACGTTCCGGCAGGTGCCGTGCCCCGCGCTCCCCGTCCCCCTCGCCCCTGGAACTGGTCATGCGTCTGATCACCGCGTACAACCCTCCCGCGTCCCCGACCCGGACCCGCCCCGCCGACCGCGCCCCGCTGCGCGTCGCGGCCGTCCAGCAGCGCTGGCACCGCGATCCGGCCGAGCACCGCGCCGCCCTGCTGGAGGGCGTCCGGCTCGCGGCCGCGGAGGGCGCCCGGGTGGTCTGCCTCCAGGAGCTGACGCTCTCGCCGTACTTCGCGGTCGTCCGCCGCGCCGACCACCCCGAGCCGGCCGCCCCCGAGGACCTGCTGACCGGCCCCACCTTCACGTTCGCCGCCGGGGCCGCCCGTGAGCACGGGGTGTACGTCCACGCCTCGCTGTACGAGAAGGCCCCGGCGCCCGGCGGCGAGGACGACGGCCTCGGCTACAACACCGCGATCCTGGTCGCCCCCGACGGCACGCTCGCCCAGCGCACCCGCAAGACGCACATCCCGGTCACCGAGGGCTACTACGAGGACGACTGGTTCCGGGCCGGCCCCGCGGGCGACGACGCCTTCCCGCTGGTCGAGGTCGACGAGGCCCGCTTCGGCCTGCCGACCTGCTGGGACCAGTGGTTCCCCGAGCTGGCCCGCGCCTACTCGCTGGCCGGCGCCGACGTCCTCGTCTACCCGACCGCCATCGGCTCCGAGCCCGGCTTCCCCGGCTTCGACTCCCAGCCGCTCTGGCAGAAGGTGATCACCGGCAACGCCATCGCCAACGCCACCTTCATGGTCGTGCCGAACCGCATCGGCGCCGAGAACGGCCTCACCTTCTACGGCAGCTCGTTCATCGTGGACCCGTACGGCCGCGTCCTGGCCCAGGCCCCCCGCGACGAGCCCGCCGTCCTCGTCGCCGACCTGGACCTGGACGCCCGCCGCGACTGGCTGGAGCTGTTCCCGTTCCTCACCACCCGCCGCCCCGACGCGTACGGCCCGCTCACCGAGACCCGCTGATCCGGTGCGGGGCGCCGAGGACGACCGGAGCCCCGCACCCCGGTGGGCCGACCGCCCGGTCACGCCCCGGGCGTCGGTGAGGCGTGGGACGGGCGGCGAAGGCCGTCGTCGGTCAGACCGTCACGCCCCGGAGGTCGGGGAGGCGCCGGCCGTGCTCCGCCGGGGCGGGAATCCCGCGTCGCGGGCGTACAGCACCACCGCGATCACCGGTAGCAGGAGCAGCAGGACGCTCCAGGGGAACGAGCTGCTGCCGAAGGCGTCGAGGAGGAGGCCGCCGACGACCCCGCCGGCGGCCATGGCGGCGTTCCAGACCGTGACGAGCATGGCCTGCGCCGCGTCGGCGGACGTCCCGCCCGCGTCGCCCACGGCGGTCTGGAGGAGCGTGGGAATCCCGCCCCAGCCCAGGCCCCACAGCGCGGTGGCGGCGTAGACGAGCGCGGTGGTGTCGGAGAGGACGGCCAGGACCGCAGCGGCGACGGCGACCAGCAGGGCGCCCGCGACGGTGAGGCCGCGCAGCCGGTCGTGGACCAGCACTCCGGTGATCCAGATGCTCGCCAGCGAGGCCGCGCCGAAGACGAGCAGGATCAGCCCGGTGGAGCCGCCCAGGCCCAGATCGTCGAGGTAGGCGGCGATGTACGCGTACAGGATGGTGTGGGCCAGGACGAAGACCAGCGTCACGAACAGCACCGGGCCCACCCCCGGGACGCGCAGCGTCCGCAGCATCCTCGGCCGCTCGCCGTGCTCCTGCCCGGGGAAGTCCGGCACGGCCGCGACGATCCACAGCAGGAGCAGCACGGTCAGTCCGGTCATGGCGAGGAACGCCACGCGCCAGCCGAGAGCGTCGCCGAGGAAGGTCCCGGCGGGCACGCCGAGCGACAGGGCCACCGGGATCCCCGCCATGGCGACGGCGATGGCCCTGCCCTGGAGGTGCTCGGGGGCCATCCGCCGGGCGTACCCGGCGAGCAGGGCCCAGGCCAGCCCGGCCGCGACCCCGGCGACGAAGCGTGCCGCCATCGTCAGTGCGTACGTGGACGACAGCGCGGTGACCGTGTTGGCGAGGGCGAAGCCGCCCATGGCGGCGAGCAGCAGCCGCTTGCGCCGCCAGGCAGCGGTGGCCGCCGTCAGCGGGATGGCGGTGAGGGCGGTGCCGATCGCGTAGACCGTGACCGTCTGCCCGGTCGCGGACTCGCTCACCCCGAGATCCGCGCTCATCGCGGGCAGCAGGCCCGCCGGGAGGGTCTCCGTGAGGCTGGTGATGAAGACGGCGGTCGCGAGGGCCAGCAGGGCGAACAGCGGGAGCTTCTGCTGCGCCGGTCCGCCGCGTGGATCGGGTCGCGCGGCGGTGGTGTCGGTGGTGTCGGGCGCGGTGCTCATGGGTCTGCTCCTGGTCTCCCGGTACGAGGTCGGCTTCTCCGGGTGAGCACGACGGTGCACCGGAGCCCTTCGGGAAACCTTCGGGACTTCTTCGCCGGCCTTCGGGAATCCTTTCGCGACTCCTCTCGGGAAACCTTGGGGACGTCGGCGGCTGCCTGTCGCAAGTCCTCTCCTGAGTCCTGCGGAAACGCTCGCGACCAGCCCTTTCCTCGCATGTACGGTGGCGCGTATGCGGTTTGGGGTGCTCGGGCCACTGGTGGTCGAGGAGGGCGAGGGGAACGGCGTCACCGTCCCCGAACGCAAGGTCCGGGCGCTGCTGGCCGACCTCCTCGCCCACGACGGCGGGCCGGTCTCCACCGACCGCCTCATCCACGACCTGTGGGGCGACGCGCCGCCCGGGAACCCCGCCGGTGCGCTCCAGGCCAAGGTCTCCCAGCTGCGCCGGGCGCTCGGCCGTGAGCGTGTGGTGCGGCAGCCCCCGGGCTACCGGCTGCGGCTGGACCGCGGTACGGACGAGGTGGACGCCGACCGTTTTCGGGCCCTGGTGACCGAAGCCCGCTCCGTACGGGACCCCGGCACCCGGGCCGAACTGCTCACCCGGGCACTCGGGTTGTGGCGGGGTCCCGCCTACGCCGACTTCGCCGACGCCCCGTTCGCCCGGGAGGCCGCCCAACGCCTCGACGAGCAGCGGCTGTCCGTGCTGGAGGAGCAGGCGGAGGCGCGGTGGGAGGCGGGGGACCATCTGCTGCTCGCCGGGGAGCTGGCCGATCTTGTGGCCCGGCACCCGCTGCGGGAGCGGTTGCGCGCCGTCCAGATACGGACGCTGTACTCGGCGGGGCGCCTGAGCGAGGCCCTCGCGTCGTACGGCGACCTCCGGGGCCGGCTCGTCGAGGAGCTGGGCGTCGATCCCGGCCCCGAAATCGCCGCTCTGCACGGGGCGTTGCTCCGGCAGGATCCGATCCTGACGCCTTCCGTCCCGCCCGTTGTTCCCGTGCCCCGGGCTCCTCTGGGGAATCTTCCGCTGCCTCTCACGCCTCTCGTAGGGCGTCGCGACGCGCTCGCCCGGATCGCCGGCCTCCTGGCCGACGAGAGGCTGGTGACTCTCACGGGGCCCGGCGGGGTCGGCAAGACCCGGCTGGCGGTCGCCGCCGCCACCGCGGAGAGGGACCGGCCCGCGACGGGAGCCCGGAAGGAGGGCGGGCCGAGGCGCGGCGGGCCGGGGGACGGCGGGCCGGGCGGCGAAGGTGTCTGGATCGTGGAGTTCGCGGGTGTCCGTACGGGGACGCCCGCCGACCTCGCCCAGCTCGTCGCCGCCACCCTCGGCATCCGGGACGACGCCCCGAGCGCCGCGCCGGGCGCGGGAGCCGGAGCCGGAGCGAGGGCCGGAGCCGGGGGTGGGGCCGCAGCCGCAGGCCGGGGCGGTACCGGCGGCGGTTCCGGGGGCCTTTCGCTGCCGGATCGGCTGGCCGCCGTCCTGCGCGATCGCCGGACCCTGCTGGTCCTGGACAACTGCGAGCACGTCGTGGACGCCGCGGCCCGACTCGCCGAACTGCTGCTGCGCACGGCCCCCGGGCTGCGCGTCCTCGCCACCGGCCAGGAGCCCCTCGGCCTGCCGGGCGAGGCGGTGTTCCTCGTCGACCCGCTGCCGCCCGCCGAGGCCGCACGGCTCTTCGTGGAACGGGCCGTGGCCGCGGCCCCCGGGTTCCCCCGCGACCCGGACGGGCCCGAGCGCGAGGCCGTCGCCGAGATCTGCCGCCGCCTCGACGGCATCCCGCTGGCCCTGGAGCTGGCCGCCACCCGCGTACGCGTGCTGGGGGTACGGGAGTTGGCGGCACGTCTGGGAGACCGCTTCCGGGTCCTGACCACCGGACGGCGGGGCGCACCGGCCCGTCAGCAGACCCTGCGGGCGATGATCGCATGGAGCTGGGAGCTGCTCGGTGAACCGGAGCGCGTCGTCCTGAGCCGTCTCGCCGTCCATCGCGACGGCTGCGACCTCGCGGCGGCCGAGGCGGTGTGCGCGGGTGGCGGCGTCGCGCGGGAGGACGTCCTCGACCTCCTCGGGCGGCTCGTCGACCGCTCCCTCGTGGTCGTGGCGAACGGAGCCGGCGAGCCCCGCTACCGGCTTCTGGAGTCCGTCGCCGCCTACGCGGCGGAGCACCTCCGGGCGACGGAGGACCTCACGGCCGTACGCGAACGCCACCTGCGCCACCACCTCGCCCTCGCGGAACGTGCCGAGCCTCATCTGCGGGGCGCGGAACAACGCCGCTGGCTGGACCGGCTGGACGCCGATTCCGGCAATCTGCGGGCCGCCTTGGACGAGGCGGTGCGCCGCGCACAGGACTCCCCGGGAGCCGTGGACGAGGCCGTGCGGACGGCGACGGCGCTCGCCTGGTGGTGGCTGCTGCGCGGCCGCCTCACCGAGGCCCGCCGCAGCCTGCACGGGGTCTTGGCGGCCGTCCCCGGGGAGTCTGCCGCCACGGCCGAACTCACGCTGCTGCACCGCGCGTTCGCTCTGCTGACAGGCGAGACAGGCGATCCGGACAGGACGGGCGAGACGGGCGATCCGGATAGGACGGGCGAGACAGGCGAGTTGCGCGATCAGGCGGACGAGGTCGGCAAGGCGGGTGAGGCGGTCAAAGCGGATGAGGCGGGCGAGGCGGGCAGTCCCACGGGGGCGTCGGCTGCCGGCACGGCCGGTTCCGGCACCGACGCGGGGACCGGGATCGCGGCCGTCGCCGAGGACGTCCCCGACCCCGTGCGGCGCGCCCGTGCGCTGTGGCTGTGCGCGTACGGCCTGTTCAGCGCCGGAGACACGGCCGGGGCCGAGGCGCTGAACGCCCGCGCGCTCGCCCTCGTCACCGCCGAGGACGACCCGTGGGGCACCGCGGCCGCCCTCGGACTGCGGTCGGCGCTCGCCCTGACCGGCGGGGACCTCGACGGGCTCGGCCGTGACGGACGGCGCAGCGCGGCGCTGTTCCGCGAACTGGGCGACCGCTGGGGCGAGGTGCAGACGGTCTCCCCGCTCGCCGCGCTCGCCGAGATCAAGGGCGCGTACGAGGAGGCCGAGCAACGCCAGCTCGAAGGCCTGCGGATGGCCCGGGAACTGGGACTTGAGGCGGAGGTTTCGGCGCGGCTCTCCGGACTCGGCCGGCTGGCGCTGCTCGCCCGGGACTGGGACCGGGCCCGCGATCTGCACGAGCGGGCCCGGCGGATCGCCGCCGAGCAGGGCTACACGTACGGCGAGATCCACTCCGGGATGGGCCTCGCCCTCGGGGCCCGCCGCTCCGGTGACCTCGATGCCGCAGAGGCGCATCTCCTGCGCATCCGCGCCGGGTTCGCCGCCGTGTCGTCCCGGGCCGGGGACCACCTGCTCTGCGCGGAACTCGGCTTCATCGCCGAACTCCGGGGCGAGACGGGCCCCGCCGCCGCGCACCATCTGCGCGGCCTGGACATCGCCCGTGTCCTCGCCGATCCGCGCGCCCTGGCCCTGTCCCTGGAGGGCCTGGCCGGGGCGGTGGCCCTGACGGGGAACCGGCCTGCCGCCCTCTGCGCCGCCCGTCTCCTCGGCGCCGCCGCTGCCGCCCGCCGTCGGGCCGGGGCCCCGCTGCCGCCCGCCGAGCGCGGCGACGTCGACCGCGTCGCGGCGGCGGCACGGGCGGTCCTGGGCGCACCGACGTTCACCGAGGTGCTGGAGCGGGGGGAGCGGGGCGGCCGGGAGAGCGCCGAGGACGCGGTGCGCGAGGCCCGGACGCTGCTGGACCTCCCGGCGCCGCCGCTCACGATGCGAGCCGCGCCTGACCGCTTCGATCCGGGCGGGCCTCCCGCCGCCGCCACCCACCACGCGAGGCGCGCGCTGACCGCTGCGGTCCGGGCGGCCTCCCGGCGCCGCCGCCCATCACGCGAGGTGCGCGCTGACCGCCGCGGTTCGGGCTGACCCTCGGCGGCGGACAGGGCGTACGCCCCCCGGCGCCGCCGCCCGGGACGCGAGGTGCGCGCTGACCGCCGCGGTTCGGGCTGATCCTCGGCGGCGGACACGGCGTACGCCCCCGGCGCCCGCTCAGCGCAGGGTCTTCAGCATCTCCGCGGCGAACGGGGTGATGTCGGCGGTGCGGCCGCGCAGGGTCTTCGCCGCCCACTCGGGGTCGGCGATCAGCGCCCGCCCTACGGCGACCATGTCGAACTCGTCGCGCTCCATCCGGTCCAGCAGCTGTTCGATGCCGGTGACGCTGGAGTCGTTGCCCTGGAACGCGCTGAAGAAGTCGCCGTCCAGGCCGACCGAGCCGACGGTGAGGGTCGGCCGGCCGCTGATCTTCTTCACCCACCCGGCGAGGTTCAGGTCGGAGTCCTCGAACTCCGGCAGCCAGTAGCGGCGGGTGGACGCGTGGAAGACGTCCACACCGGCCTCGGCCAGCGGCGTGAGCAGGTCGTCCAGCTCCTGCGGGGTCTCGGCGAGCTTCGCCTCGTAGTTGTCCGACTTCCACTGGGACATCCGGAAGAAGAGGGGGAAGGCGTCGGACACGGCGGCGCGGCAGGCGGCGACGATCTCGGCCGCGAACCGGGTGCGGGCGACCAGGTTCCCGCCGTAGGCGTCGGTACGCCGGTTGCTGCCGGACCACAGGAACTGGTCGATCAAGTAGCCATGGGCGCCGTGCAGTTCGACGCCGTCGAAGCCGAGGCGCTCGGCGGCGGCCGCCGCGTCGGCGAAGGCGGCGATGACGTCGTCGAGGTCCTGCTGTGTCATGGCGCGCCCCTTGGGCTCGCCGCTCAGGGACAGCCCCGAGGGCCCGACCGGCTCGGCCTCCGGGACGGGCCCGGCGCCCTCGGTGCGGGTGGCGCCCACGTGCCACAGCTGCGGGATGATCGCGCCGCCCGCCCGGTGCACGGATTCCGCCACGTGCCCCCAGCCCGCGAGCGCCGCCTCGCCGTGGAAGCGCGGGACCCGGTCGCTGGTGCCGGCGGACGCGTGGTCGACGTAGGTGCCCTCGGTGATGATCAGCCCGACGTCGGCGGCGGCGCGGCGGGTGTAGTAGTCCGCGACGTCCTGCCCCGGAACGCCGTCCGGGGAGAACTGCCGGGTCATGGGCGCCATGGCGATCCGGTTGCGGGCGGTGAGCCCGCGCACCGAGAACGGCCGGGAGAGGGCGCTCGCCGCGCGGTCGGCGGCGCTCACGGCGTCCGCCGTGCCCGCCGGGTCAGCCGTCGTCGCGTCTGCTGTCGTCGTGTCTGTCACGTCGGTGTCCTGTCCGTAGCCGGGGGTGTCCACCCGGGGCCAACACGTCCGAGCCGCGTGGGCATCCCGGCTTCGGCCGCGACGGCGGTAAAGAGTGGGCAAAGAACGGAGTTACCCTCCGGTGGCCTGCCCGGACCGGTTCACCCGGGTTCGCCCGCGAACGTCGGGGCCAGTGCCGCCCGCAGCCGCCCGGCGAACTCCTCCTCACGGCCCTCGAACCGCGGGTACTCGCCGGCGAAGTGATGCCACTCGACGTAGCCCAGTGCCCCGTCCAGGTCCTCCCGCCCCACCCGTGTCCGTCCGGGCTCCGGCCACTCCCCGCTCAGCCGGAAGACCTCCTGGAGCAGGGCGAGCGGGAGCGGGTGCCGCTCCGCGAGCAGGGTGGCGTCGTAGAGATCCTTGCCCTGGGCGTAGCTGTCGTTGATCAGCCACATCACCTTCCAGGCCAGGGACAGCGCGGGCGTGGCTCCGTACAGGAGCGCGCCGGACGGCAGGGCGATCCGTTCGGGCGGCTCGGGCAGCCGCTCGCCGAACACGAAGTCCAGCTGCACCCAGCCGCCCGGGGTGCCGGGGGCCTCCCAGGGCAGCATCATGCGGCGGCCCGGCACCCGCTCGTACGTCCAGATGTCCTCGCACACGGCCCCGGCGGCGCGGATCAGCACGCCGCCCTCGCCCTGCGCGGCCTGCGCCTCGGCGGCGGCCGCGACCCCGGCCAGCAGGTCCGAGGTCCGCTGCTCCTCCATCCGCCACGAGGCGGGGGCGACCACGAAGTCCAGGTCACCGGGCTCGCGCGCCTCCTCGCCGAACCACAGGGCCATCAGGACGCTCCCGCGCACCACCAGCGCCTCGGCCCACGGGGACGCGGCCACGCCGTCCCGTACGGCGGTGAGTGCCGCGGCCCGCGCCGCCTGCCAGGCCCGGGTGGCCGCTGGGGAGGGGAAGGCGGGATCGGCGTTGCGGAAGGCGTTGGGGAACTGCTTGAGGGCGGGGTCGAAGACGGTGCGCTGCACGGCGTCGTCGTCCAGCACCCGCAGCATCGTCCTCGGTACCGGGCCCAGGAAGCGGCGGCGCGCGTCGAGACCCGCGGCGGGGTGTACGGGGTCGGCCGCCGGCACCACCGTGGGAAAGGGCGGGCGCTGTTCGCTGCTCATGTCGCTTCCAGCCATCCATCGTCCAGCTCCGGACCGCTGTCCAGGAGCACGTACTCCCGCTCCACGTCGACCACTTCACGGCCCTCCGCGGCCAGCTCCGTGAGGAGCGCGTCCAGCGCCCGTGCCGCACGCCGGTCGCCCGTCCGGTGGCAGCGCTGGGTGACGAAGCGCTCCTCCCGGCCGTCCGCCCGCACGCGGCGCGCGTTCCACGAGACGTGCGCCCCGTGCCGGACGGCCACGGTGACGAGGGCGGCCCGGTCCCCGTCCGCCGACTCCCCGTCCGCCGGGCCGAGCAGGAGCTTCACGTGGTGCTCGAAGTGCCGTCGGCCGTCCGGGTGTTCCGCTCCTCCTCCCACGGCGTCGGCGTCTTCGCGCGGCACCTCCGCCGCCCACGGCGCGCACTCGACCTTCACGCGGGCCACGGCGAACCCGTCCCCGGCCAGTGCCGCTGCGGCCGCGCGGACGGCGGCGAGCTCGTCCTCGTAGGACGGCCGGCTCCCGCGCAGCGTCAGCATCGGCTGGGAGGCGGTGCGCCCCCGCGCCAGCGCGATGTGGGTGAACTTCACATCGGGCCGGAGAGCGGCCCACCGCTCCAGCCTGCGCAGTTCGGCGCCCTCGCACAGCACGGTCACATGGCTCTCGTACACCGGGACAGCATGCCGCAGCCGATGCGAAGGGGCACGTGCCTACCTCGGGCCGAGGGCATCACGTGCGAGGCGTCGGCTGCCCGGCATCACGTGTCGGCCATCGGGTGGCGGGGGGCGAGCGCGAGGGCCAGGTGTTCTGCCCCGTGAGGTCGGGGACGGGCCTGGCGGTGCTCAAGAACCGGACGACTGCCCGCTGGACCACCGATGAGTTCGGCGGCCCCCGCCGGTCATAGTCTCGACATCGACCGGCCGGCGGCAGGAGTCCGCCGGCCCGCCCCACCCAGCAGACGGGACACGTCATGACCGAGAACACCGTGAAGGGCCCTGCCAGTTACTTCCCCTCGATCGAGAAGAAGTACGGCCGCCCGGTCGCCGAGTGGAAGCACCTCATCCGCACCTCCCCGCTGACCAAGCACATGGAACTGGTCGGCTGGCTCAAGTCCGAACACGGCCTGGGTCACGGACACGCCAACGCCCTGGTGGCGCACACGCTTGCAGAGGACAGCGCCGCCTGACGCCCTGCCACCGCCCTGACGCCTGGAGCGCCTGATGCCCGGCCCTGGTCCTGATGCCCGGCCCTGGCCGCCCGCCCCTCGGCTCCCCCTCACGGACGGCCGGCGTCCGCCGCCGCATGCCCGCATCCCCCGGACGAACACGGAACCCGCGCACGCCAGTAGAGTGCGATGCTTGTTCGATTCGCCGAGAGGCGGAGGGGGAGGGGTTGTGGGGGCACAACTGCGGGAAACCGCGACGGAATTGGCGGGTGTGCTGTGGCGCGAGCACACCGTGTACCGGGAACGGTCCGGGGGGATGGTCATCCGGGGCGAGCACGTGCGGCGCTGGATCAGCCTCGCTCCGGCGGGCGGCCGGGACGAGATCCTCGTACGCGCAGGCCGCATCCTGGACGGCGGCACCACCGCCCCGGCGCGCTCGGAGGCCGTGGTGCCCCTCGCCGCCGGTACGGACGTACTCGCCGCCGCCTGCCGCCGCCTGCTGGCCGAGGCGGCGTCCGACGCGGCGCGGGACCGGCACGGCGGGGCTGCGCCCGGAGCCGGCCGGGGCCGCCGGGCGGGAAGGGCCGCGCGCCGCACGGGCAGGGGCCGGCACACCGGGCTCGGCTCCTGGGTGATCGTGCTCTGCGTCGTGAGCGTGATCGGCCTGTACGTCTACAGCAACGCGACGCTGCACGGCTGACGGGAAGAGCACGGGGCGCCCGGGCCGGCGGAAGGGCGGGAGCGTCGGCATGCGAGCGTTGCTTCGCCGCTACGGCGCCCCCTGCGAGAACGGGTCGGCCGTCCCGCCCCACGAGAAGGCGAACCCACCCAGGGAAGCGTCGTACGTGACGGCGGCACCCGAGCTCTCCAGGTCGAACCGCTCATGGAGCCATCCGTCCATGGCCAACGCCGCCGCCTCGGACCGATAGTCACTCAACGGACAGTCGAGCGAGGACGTGCGAACCAGGACGCCGCCGGGTACGAGCTCACTCAGGGCGCGAGCGTTGAGGGATACGCCGAACGCCAGCCAGGCGGCGTCCTTCCAGTGCAGCCCGGCCGGCGGCAGACCGAGCCAGATCTTCTGGTGGATCTGCATGCTGTGCGGCGGGATCCCGCCTTCGAGCGTTGCGGCTTCAGCCCGCAGATTCACTGCCAGCCCACCCGCCGGGCCTCGGAAGCGGAACGCGAATGTGTGGACCACGGGTCCTTCAGCCGCCGGCCGGGTCCGTCTGCCCGGCGCCCTCGGGCCGGCCCGACTTCTCCTTCATCTTGCGTACCAGCTCCGCCTTCTGCTCGGCCGCGTTCCTGCGGTCGAGGTTGCGGTGAGGCCCGTTGTTCTGCCGCTCGGAGCGGGACAGCCGCTTGCGCTGTCCGCCACCCATGCCCACGGGATTGTTGATGTTCTTGCTGTCGGTCATGAGTTCTCCCGGAATGAGGTGAGGACGAGGTGGCGCGCTCCACGGAATGCAGCGGTCAGCATGCGGCGTCCCGCTGCGCGGACCAGGCGGCGGCCTTCTGGGCCGTGGGTCCCTCGACGCGCAGGGCACCCGCCGTGAAAACGGCCCAGAGCAGATCCTGGCATCCGAAGAAGGACTCCCCCCAACTGTCCACCCAGACATGGACGCGGGACGGGCCCGCCACCGTGGCGTCCCACCACTCCCAGCCCCGGGAATCCTCGTCCGGGTCGAAGCGGTACAGCCAGTCCTGGAGATCCCACGGCCGGCCGCCCCCGGTGTGCACGGCGTACGCCTCGCGGCCCGCCCGGGCGAACTGCGGTGTCCGCTCCTCGTCCCCGGAATCGGACCCGGAAGCGACTGCGGCGAACCACCCCGGAATCCCGTCGACCGGAAGGCTCTCCTGCTCGAAGTCCGCCGTGCAGCCCAGCCGTACGGCGGGCGCGAGCACCGAGCGCAGGCGCTCCACGTACGCCCCGGCGTCTCCTTCGACATCGACGACGAAGAGGGAGAGAACAGGGGGCGCGGCATCCGTGTCCGGGCCCTCCCGGACATGCCGGTGCTCGGCGGCCAGGCTGTCGCTGGTGTGCATCATCTGAGGTGGGTCACCCTTCCTGGACCACGCGTCCCGAACCGGGGACGATAGCATCCCGCAATCCGTCGAGCAGTTTATCGGGAATGCCGTAGAAGCGGCCCCTTGGTCGGGTCGGATATCTCCGGGTATTCCTTCAGGAGTGCTTTCCATTCCTGTCGGGTAAATGCGTCACCGTCAGGGTGGTCGGCCTTGTTCTGCGGAAGGGCGTTTTCGTGAATGGAATCGCGATATGACTTCGGGATTTCGTACGACACGATCTGGCCGCCGTCCGAACGGAATTCGACGGTGTGCTTCATGTCTCCGCTCATATTGAGGTAGAGCTTCCCGTGCCCGGTGATCGTCACCTCGCCGTTCTCGCCGATGTGGACGCGCTGGCTCAGCGGGTGATCCGTCTGCTTGCGGTAGACCGTCACCGTCTCGTCCGGGCAGTCGATGGGCGCGAGCCCGAGCGGGTCGGCCGCCGTGTGGGGGTTGGCGACGTACGTCGAGGGGTCGGCCGGCAGTGCGACGGCGGAGCCAAGTCCGTTCTCTCCTGGCTGGTTACCCGGCCGACGGGTCCACGGAGGAGGATGTGCCGGCCCATATCGAACACGTGGCGGGCTGGTTCCCCGACAACACCCAGGGGTGGCCCGCCGATGTCCCCGGAGGTACCGCATGAGCGCGACGACACCCCCCGATGCCGCTGCCACCGGACTCACCGGCCCGCTCGTCGGGGCGGACCGGCTGGCGGCCCTGCGCGAGGAGGGCGTGATCCTCCTCGACGCCTCGGTCGGCGCCCACCGGGGCGCGGCCGTGCGCATCCCCGGGGCCCGTCCCTTCGATCTCGACGGGGATCTGTCCGACCACACCTCCACCGTGCCGCACACCATGCCCGGCGCCCAGCAGTTCACCGAAGCCCTGCGCGCGCTCGGCGTGCACGACTCGGACACGGTGGTCGTCTACGACGCCCAGGGCATCTACTCCAGCGCCCGCGCCTGGTGGATGCTGCGTGCCATGGGGTTCGACAGGGTCGCCGTCCTCGACGGCGGCCTGCCCGCCTGGGTCGCGGCCGGCCATCCGGTCGAGCAGGCGCCCGCCACCTACGACGGGCCGCGCGGCACCTTCACCGCCCGGCCCCGGCCGGGGCTGATCGTGGATGCCGATGCCGTCACCGCCGCCCTCGCCGACCCGGCAGCCGCCGTGCTCGACGCACGCACCGCGAAGCGGTACGCCGGGACCGCGCCGGAGCCGCGCCCGGGCCTGCGCGGCGGCCACATGCCGGGCGCGGTCAGCCTCCCCTTCGGGGAGATCCAACGGGACGGCGGTGTGATGCTTCCGGCGCACGAGCTGCGGACGGCGTTCGAAGCGGCGGCCGGGAGCCGTGAGCAGCTGTACTTCAGCTGCGGCTCCGGGGTCACCGCCTGCGTCCTCGCCTTGGGGGCCACCTTGGCCGGCTACGGCGACCTCGCCGTGTACGACGGCTCGTGGAGCGAGTGGGGCTTGCCCTCCGACCGGCCGGTGGTCACCGGCGATGCCCTCGACGGGAGCAGCCCGCGGTGACCGAAGGACGTCGCGGCGTACGGCTCACCGCGACCTGCGGTCGCCGTCCTCGTAGTGGGTGCCGCTGCTGGGCGCGCTGACGGTCGCGTACGGGAAACGTCGCTCCGCAGCCGAGACCCGCGCCGCACCGGCTCTTCGACGGCCGCACCGCAGATCCGGGGGACCGACGCCCGAAGGGGGAACGGCGACCACCGACCCACCGCCTCGTCCCGGGACGCCCGGCAGGTCACGAGTGCCCTGGGCGCTCCACGACGACGGAAGAGCGGCTCTCCCGGCTCATGGCGGCATGGCACCGGGAACGAGCACGATCCCTCGACGCTCGCGGGCGCTCGTGCACGTGGCGTGGACGTGGCCTGGACGGGTGACGCGTCAGCTGACCCGGAGGCCGACCGCCAGCGTCAGTTCAAGGACCCGGCGGGGCGATGCGAGATCGGGAAACAGCTCCCGCAGCTGCGACATCCGGTAGCGCACCGTCTGGGGATGGACGAACAGGGCCGCCGCGGCCTCGTCCCGCCTGCCCTGGTGCAGCAGCCACGCCCGAAGGGTCTCCTCCAGCCGTCGGGCGGTCGCGGCGGGCAGGGTCAGCAACGGGGCGAGGGCTCGGGCGCGCAGGTCCGCGAACGCGTCCGCGTCGGCGCTGAGCACCAGGTCGGGCAGGTGGTCCTCGGTGTCGCGGATGTCAGGGGACAGGGAGCGCGCGCGGAGGGCTCGTGCGTACGAGGCGGACGCGTGCGTCCACGGCCGGGCCGGGCCGACCACGGCGGCGCGGTCGGTCAGCTGCCGCAGGAGACGTGACCGGTCGGCATCGGGGACGAGGAGCACACCGGTGGCATCCGGCAGATCGTCGAGGACGAGGGTGCTCGGGTCGAGTGTCCGGTAGGCGGGCCGTGCCTGGGCGGCGGGCAGCAGGACGGCGGTCAGCGAAACAGGGGGCTGCCACCTGGCCCGTTGCCCGGAGGCCAGCAGCACGTCCGGACTCGCGCCGGCGAGGAGGTCGCGGGCCAGGTGTTCCAGGTGGCGCTCGTGGGCTCTGCCCCGGGCGGCCAGTTCGTCGGCATGGCCCGCGGCGCTCGCGGCGGAGAGCTCGTCGATGTAGGCGAAGGTCAGCTCGGCGAACTTCGCGACCTCGGCGGCGGGCAGACCCGCGGGTACGGCACCCGCTGCCAGGCATCGCCAGGCGACCCGGGCGCCGACGCGGTAGGCGCTGAGCAGGGCGTCCATCGAACGGCCGTCGCGCACCTCGCCGCGGCCCAGTTCGTAGGCGGCGTCCCCGGCGTCGCCGCCCGTGGCGTTCCCGCTCGCGAGGTCCAGGTAGTGCCCCAGGGCGGTGCGGACGGCTCTGCGGATGGTGGCCCCCATGCGGCCCGACAAGGCATGGGCGTAGGGAGGAACCTCGTCGATGATCGCCTGGACGACTTCGTCGGCGGTGGTCTTCAGCGCGGCCCGAAGGGCGGTGACCGTCGTCGCGTCCAGGGTCAGTTCGCTGGCCCTCCGGACTGCATAGCTCATTTTTGTTCCCTGCGAACAATTCAGTCGACCAGATTTACGTCCTGTGGTCAGGACTTTACGCCTGGCGGCACAGCAAGCTGGGGTCATGACGAGTGGAGCCCTCCGCACCGGGGCGTGGAAACTGCTGGAGATGGTCACGACGCCGCTGATGCCGTCGGACTATCTCGACCTGGTCAGTCCGCTCCGTACGGGCGCCGACCTGCGCGGGCGCATCGAGGAGGTGCACCCCGAGACGAGTGACGCCGCGACGGTCGTGATCAGGCCGGGGCGGGCGTGGCGCGGTCACACGGCCGGTCAGTACGTGAGGATCGGGGTCGACGTCGACGGGGTGCGCTTGTGGCGTGCCTACTCCATCACCTCCCCGGCCGACCGCCGGGACGGCCGCATCACGATCACCGTGAAGGCGATCCCGGACGGCAAGGTCAGCAACCACCTGGTCCGCCGGGCGAAACCGGGCACGCTCATCCAGCTCGACCAGCCGACCGGTGACTTCGTCCTGCCGCGGGCCAAGCCCGCCAAGGTGCTCTACCTGACGGCCGGCAGCGGCATCACGCCCGTGATGGGCATGCTGCGCTCGATCGAGCTCGACGACGTCGTCATGGTCCACTGCGCACCTCGGCCCGGGGACGTGATCTTCCGCAGGGAACTGCACCGCCTGGTCGTGGACGAGGGGCTCCGGCTCACCGAGGTGCACACCGACACCGACGGCAAGCTCGACATCGCCCGTCTCCAGGAACTCGTGCCCGACTGGGCCGAGCGCGAGACCTGGGCCTGCGGGCCCGCAGGCCTGCTCGACGCCGCCGAAGAGCACTGGGCCGGACACGACGCCCTGGAACGTCTGCACACCGAACGGTTCCGTCCCGGCATCGTCGTCGCCGGTGACGGGGGCGAGGTCACGTTCAGCACCACCGGCAGGACCGTCGGCGCGGACGGCGCCACGCCGTTGCTCGACATCGGCGAGGAGGCCGGCGTCCTCATGCCCTCCGGGTGCCGCATGGGCATCTGCTTCGGCTGCGTCACGCCGCTCAAGGCCGGCGCCGTCCGCGACCTGCGCACCGGCGAGATCACCGAGGCCGGTCCCGGCGTCCTCATCCAGACCTGCGTGTCCGCCGCTGCGGGCCCCTGCGACATCGAACGGTAGGAGCACCTTGACCGCCATCGACCCCACCGCCCACCTGACCGCGGAGCAGATCGAGGAGCTCGGCCGCGAGCTGGACGCCATCCGCGACGAGGTGATCGCCGGCCGCGGCGAGAGGGACGCCGCCTACATCCGTAAGGTCATCTCGGCGCAGCGCACGCTGGAGCTGGTCAGCAGGGGGGTGCTGCTGTTCTCGATCTTCCCGCCCGCGTGGCTGCTCGGCACCGCCGGGCTGTCCGTGGCGAAGATCATGGACAACATGGAGATCGGCCACAACATCCTGCACGGGCAGTGGGACTGGATGCGTGATCCGAAGATCCACTCCACCACCTGGGAGTGGGATCACGTCTCGCCGTCCGACCAGTGGAAGCATTCGCACAACGAGCTGCACCACACGTACACCAACGTGATCGGCAAGGACAACGACCTCGGCTACGGCATCATGCGCGTCGACGAGGACCAGAAGTGGCACCCCTTCCACCTCGGCCAGCCGCTGTGGAACTTCCTCAACGCCTGCTTCTTCGAGTACGGCATCGCGGCGTACGACCTGGAGCTCGGCAAGAACCTCACCAAGCGCCGCCGGAAGAACCCGGAGTTCCGTGCGCGGGCCAAGGCCGTGGGCCGCAAGATCCGCAAGCAGGTGCTGAAGGACTACGTGATCCACCCGCTGCTGTCGGGCCCCTCCTTCCTCACCACACTTGCCGCCACGTTCACCGCGAACCTGGTCCGCAACCTCTGGACCCACTCGGTGATCATGTGCGGGCACTTCCCCGAGGGCGTACAGGTCTTCGAACGCCGGTCGATCACGGGCGAGACGCGCGGCCAGTGGTACCTGCGCCAGATGATGGGCTCGGCGAACATCAGCGGCGGCAAGGCCATGCACTTCATGACCGGCAACCTGTCGCACCAGATCGAGCACCACCTGTTCCCGGACCTGCCGAGCAACCGGTACGCCGAGGTCGCGGTGAAGGTGCGCGCGCTGTTCGAGAAGTACGAGCTGGAGTACGTCACCGGCCCGCTGCCCCAGCAGGTGTTCTCCGCGTGGCACAAGGTCTTCCGGCTCGCACTGCCGAACAAGCGGCCCAGGGCCGCGACGCCGGACCGCGAGCACGACCTCATCGCCGCCTGACTCCCCGTCCGCACCTCAAGCCCCCGGGCGACGTCACTGCTGACTTCCGAGCGTCACGAGCATTTACAACGCTCGTGATCAATACACCTAGGGCACCACGCACACCGGCAACCACGCGGTTCCGGTCGTCCCCGGCGCCTCCACACCACGGCTCGGCCCCGAACACGAAGAACGTCCGGGGATGACCCGGGCCTCAGTCGTGGAGCGGGTGACGGAAGTCGAGTTCGCGCTCCGAGCCGGGTAGTCAGCGGCGGCTGAGTTGCTGCCGGGAATCCGACCTGCGATTTCTGGTTGGCCAGGTCCACGGTTCCCGGTCTGGGAGCCATATCCGACCGCTCTTGTCCGCTGTCGGGCACGGATGGGGCACGAGTGTTGGCGGTGCGACGGGTTCTGCGGGTGCCTCCTCGGGGTGGGCGTGCCGTCAGAGGGAGATGACGCGGATCTTGTTGCCGCAGAGCCCTTCCGAGCCCAGGACCGAGGAGTCTGGTCAAGTCGTCGCGAGCCACTGGACGATGCCTCGGGTCAGCCCAGCCGCTCAGGTACGTCCATTCCCATGTGCCGTGCGGACGCCGGTCACCCCTACGGCTTGATGTTCTGGTTCACGTGGAACAGGTTGCTGGGGTCGTAGGCCCTCTTGACCTCTACGAGGCGTTCGTAGTTGCCCCGGTAGTTGGCTCTGATCCGGTCCTGGTCGTCCTCGGCCATGAAGTTGATGTACCCGCCTTCCTCCGAGTGCGGAGCGGTGGCCTGGTAGTAGTCACGCACCCAGGCGGTGTTCGCCTCGTTGTCGGCAGGGTCCGGCCACATTCCGGCGATGACGGTGGCGAACGTGGCATCCCGGTAGGCGAAGGCCGTGTCCTGCGGTGCCACGCGGTGGCAGGCACCGTTGATCGGGTAGATGTGCACCGTCGAATTCATGACGGGTAGCCGAGGTCCGTGTTCGAGGTGTGCTGCGATCGCCTCATCACTGAGTTCTGTCACGAAGTTGGCCTTCCAGTAATGCTGCAGCCCAGGCGGCACCAGCGCGTCGAACGCGCTGTTGAGCGCGGAGTAAGGCATCGGGCCTACGTGCTCGGCAACCACCGGCGCGATATCGCGGAACCGCTGGACGGCGCGCTCTCCCTCGTCCATGGGGCCGGCCCAGCAGGCGACGATCAGAATGAAGGTGTCGCCGTGCCGGTTCTCAGGTATGAACGGCAGAGGCGGGGCGATCTGGAAGGCGGGGAAGCCGCCGAGTTCCTCCGGGGCGTCAGCGATGAGTTCGCGGAACGAACGCAGAACCGTCCCGGCATCTTCCAACTCGTACAGGAGGGGCCCGCCATAGATGTCCTTGACCGGACTGAGCCGGAACTCGAACGATGTCACCGCGCCGAAGTTGCCGCCGCCGCCGCGGATGGCCCAGAAGAGGTCGTCGTGCTCTTGCTCGCTTGCGACGAGTAGCTTGCCCTCCGCAGTCACCACGTCGGCCGAGAGCAGGTTGTCGCAGCTCAGGCCCAGGCTACGGGCGAGGTATCCGATGCCGCCACCGAGGGTGAGTCCCGCGACGCCGGTGGTGGAGACGATCCCCCCTGTGGTCGCCAGACCGAACGCGTGCGTCGCCGCGTCGAAGTCGCCCCAGGTCGCTCCGCCGTCCACACGCGCGGTCCGCCGATCCGGATCGACGCGGACGCCTCGCATGCCGGACAGGTCGGCCACCACGCCGTCGTCGCAGGTCCCGAAGCCGGGCACACTGTGCCCACCCCCACGCACCGCGAGGTCAAGCCCGTTGTCACGTGCGACATCGACCGCAGCCATGACATCGCCCGCGTGGGCGCACTGCACGACGGCAGCCGGCCGCCTGTCGATCATGGCGTTGTAAACCGTGCGCGCCTCGTCGTAGCCGTCGCTGTCAGGAGTGACTACCGGCCCCCGTACGCGTTCCCGCAACCGTTCGATCGATGAGTTGTTCATCAACCTCACTCCTTGCGCGTCGTTGCCGCGAGCTCTTGAGACACCCAGCGCTCAGCACCGATATCGGCCCATGCTCTCCCAGCCACTCTCCGACACGGCTGCGCCTGGCCTGGACCTTTTCCACGCTACGCCCGTGAGTCGGATGCTCAACTCGACAACCTCGGGAACATCCACGCGGCAGCACCAACGGAAGGGACCAGGCCGACGGTACGGGCGACTCGGAGGGTCTCGCCGCTGGGCACCCCCGGTGGTCGGTCCTGTGGGTCCAGGATCAGAGGTCAGTGAGCGATCCGCCCCGGCTTCGCAGTTGTCGACGGTGCCGTTTTCGGTCAGCCGCCGGGCGAGGGGCGTGCCGCACGGCTCTATCTCGCAGGGGCCGACTCTGCCGTCGAGCTGGTGGCGTCGCTGTTCACGGACTCTGCGCTGCACGTGTGCCGGGTCGGGGACACAGTCGGTTCCGCTTCCGCGCTGAAGATGGCCTTCTCCAGCTACCAGAAGGCCGCTCGTACCCTCGCCGGCGTGGCTCACGCGCTCGCCGACGCCCATGGAGTCGGTGATCAGCTCACGGCCGAAGCCGAGGTCATGATCTCCGCGATCCTCTCCGATCCGGAGCATCTGCCGAGTGTTGCAGCCCGTGACTGGCGCTGGGCGCCCGAGATGGAAGAGGTCGCCGATACTCTCCGCGCGGCTGATCTGCCCCGAGCATGGCCGAGGCCACGGCTCGGGTACTCGCTTTCTGGGAACAGGACAAGGATCGGTGCGACTTGCCGGTCGAGCATGTCTTCGCTCAGCTCCGGTCACGGAGGAGCACGTAGACAGGTCGAGACAACAAACAAGGCCCGGGTCGATGACCTGGGCCTCAGTCGTGGAGCGGGTAACGAGAATCGAACTTGCGCTCTGAGCTTGGGAATCAGCGGTGCTTGAGGCTCGGGAAGGGCTCCGACCCGCGCTTTCCTGCGAGGAAGCTGGGGTCGCCATGGTCTCTTGAGGCTGTATCTGGCCGCTGTTGAACGCTCTGCTGGGCACGGATGCGGCACGGCCGCTGAGGTCTGCACAGCCCGATGCACAACTTGCCTGCTCGTCGAGTCCGTAGGCGGCGCATTTCGTGTCGCCGATCCAGCCGGCTCCCCCTGTCGCGTCTGCAAGTCGCTCAGGCCGAAGGAGTCACCGGCATGGCGCCGTCCGAACTCTTCGGGTTGGGCTGGTTCCAGCGGTTCTCGGCGGCCCGTACGCCGAGAGTCGGGGCGAGCAGCGAGTGAGGTAGACCCACGTCCTGCCCCATTCACCAGTTCTCGTAATCCTCGATCAAGCGAGTCACAAGCCGGTGGAGCGCTGCTGCCCTGTTCAGGTCCTCCTTCTGTTCGCGCAGGGCCTGCTCAGTCGCCCGGAGTCGGTGCCAGGCGTCCGGTTCCTTGTCCATCACGTCGTCGACCAACGGGCGGGTGATCAGTGCGAGGCACTCGGCCAGTCGCCGCCTGGTGGATGGCGCCGGCGGCGCCAGGTCGGCGACGGCGTACCCGGTCGTCAGGTATCGGACAGGGTCGGCCAGGCTCCAGCCGACGACTGCCTCGGCCTGGACCAGGAGCGCCAAGCCGGGGGCGATACCGATCCGGGCATCCAGCGGGGTGTCGAGGACCGCGAGATTCCGCAGGCAGGCCAGTTCCGTCGCTTCGAGGTCGCAGCACAGCACCGTCGTCTGCGCGAGGGCGAAGTCGTTAGCCTCCTCCGCGCGGAGCCCGCCCCGGACGGCCCGGGGCTCGGTGGGAAGGCGGACGCCGGCCTTTGCCGGGGCGGATACGGCGGGCAGGTGGAGGCCCACGCCGACCAGCTCGCGGCTGCCGTTGTCGAACAGAAGGTCGTCGTTCTCCGAACCCAGCCACTCTTGGCTTCCGAAGGCGCCGGGCAGCAGCCGCTCGAATTCCGCCCGGTCGGTGAACTCACCGACGACCAACTGGGGGATGTCGAGGGCGAGGCGCGGGGTCGACGTGAGCGGAGTGTCCGTCACCACGGCGCGAAGGGTGTTCAGGGCGATTTCCACAGGTGTCCCACCTCACCGGATCTGAGGGGCGGGCGCCAGCGTGCCGCCTCGGCTGTCCGGAATGTCGCCGTTCACGATATCGTCATGGGTCACCGGCAGGCCGGGGCCGTCAGGCGATCCGCCGAATGCCTTGGCGCCGCTTTCCCCTCGGGGCCCCGAAGGACCGTAAGCGGTGATGGCATCGCCCGCGCCGGGGCCCGGCCCCTTGGTGATCACGACGTCTTCTCCTTGCCGGAAGGAGAGGTTTCCCCGCTCTCCCTGTGAGTGGTAGACCGCGTCGGGGTTCTTGAGGATCTCCGGAACGGTCGCCGCTGAACTGGTGCCGTGTGTCGGCGTGGTAGTTGCCGGACTTCTTCATGTTCCCTTCCCGGGCCCGCTCGATCACCTGGTCGGCAACCTTCCGGGCCCTCTCCTTGGGATATTTGGGCATGAGGCCCAGCGGGTCGCACCAGGGGAGGGGGTTGTCGACGTAGGCGACCGGGTTCGGCCCTGGCGCCAGACCGAGTGGGTCGGGAGAGACATAGCGGCCTGCTGCCGGATCTGTTCCGCGCCGACGAGCGGTTCACGGTCTCGGGCATGCCCGAGACCGTGCTGCGTAAGACCGACGGCATCGAGACGACCCGCGTCGGCGGGCAGCTCAGCCTGATTCACGGGTGCGCCGACGCGGTCGTCGCTGCCCAGGTGGCCAGCAGTTGCAGACGCTCGGCAGTGGGGGAGGCGGGCTCGGCGATGTACGCGGACAAGGTGATGGAGGGAGAGGAGTCGAGGGTCAGTTCCTCGAAGCCCAGGACGAGCTCTCCGACCTCGTGGTGGTGGAGGGTCTTCCTGCCCGCGCGGTGGACGCCGACATCGTGAGCGGCCCAGCGGGACCTGAAGTCGGTGCTTCGCGTGGACAGCTCGCCGACGAGCTGTATCAGCTGCTTGTCGTGCGGTGTCGCGCCGGCCTGAGCACGGAGGATGCGCACGCACGCGGCTGCCGCGTCGTCGAGGTCGTCGTAGAACCTGGCCGCGGCGGGGTCGAGGAAGACGACGGAGGCCAGGTTCGGCGGGGAGGCCGATGAGCGCCGGGTCGGGCTGGTGAAGGCCATGTCGAACAGGGCCCGGCCGAGAGCGTTCGACGCGAGGACATCGAGCCTCCTGCTCAGGGCGATGACGGGGGTGGCGCTCATCGCGTCCATGAGCAGCTGCACCTGCTGCGGCACGCCCGCCGCGGCCTTCGGTTGTCTCCTCGCCCGCGAGGGCCGGCGCGCGGTGCGGGCGAGGTCGTAGAGGTAGGCGCTCTCGTCCTCGGTCAGCTGCAGGGCGCGGGCCAGGGCGTCGAGGACCTCGTCGGAGACTCCTGTCAGGTCGCCTTTCTCGATCCGGGTGTAGTAGTCGGCGGAGACTCCGGAGAGCATGGCGACCTCCTCCCGGCGCAGGCCGGGGACGCGGCGCGCTCCGCCGCCCTTCGGGATGCCGGCCATGTCGGGGGTGATCTTCGCGCGGCGGGTGGTCAGGAAGTCCCGTACGCGCTCGTCCTTCGGTGCCATGACCTCACGCTATGGGCGATCGGGGCCAGGAGCCAGGTTCCGCCAGACCCCCCTTCGAGGGGGGTTCTATCGCAACCTTCCACCCTCGATCGAGGGCGCCCACAGTTGTCGTCGTAAGCGCCGACGGGCGCCGTCCCGCGGCCCGGACGACGATGAGTGGGACAGCCAGGAGGAATCATGACTGAAGGGACCGAGCGTGTGAGCTTCCGTTCCCGGGGGATGGCCTGGGATCTGGCGGGCGTCCTTCACCTCCCTGTGGATTTCGACGAGAACGGCTCCCGTCCGGCGATCGTGAGCGTTCACCCGATCGGCAGCTGCAAGGAACAGACTGCCGGCAACGTGTACGCGAAGGCGCTGGCGGAGGCCGGCTACGTGGTGCTGGTCTTCGACGTCGGCTACCAGGGTGAGAGCGGCGGACAGCCGCGTCTGATCGAGGATCCCGCGCAGCGCGTGGAGGACGTCCGCGTCGCCGTCGACCACCTCGTGACCCTGCCGTACGTCGATGCGGACCGCATCGGTGGGATCGGCGTCTGCGGGGGTGGCGGCTACGTCATCAACGCGACCATGACCGACCGCCGGATCAAGGCCGTCACCAGCATCACCCGCGTGAACTTCGGGCGTCTCAGCCGCGAGTCGTTCAGCGGCTACGACCCGATCGGCGCTCTGGAGCAGATGGCGGTGCAGCGCACCGCCGAGGCACGCGGCGCGGATCCGCGGACCGATGACCTCCTGCCTGCCTCGGTCGAGGCCGGACGGGAGGCGGGTCTGAGCGACATCGACGTGCTGGAGGCCACGGACTACTACAAGACCGGCCGGGGACAGAGCGCGGGCGGTGCCACGAGCGCGGTGCTGTCGCGTCGCGCGGCGGCGATCGGCTGGGACGCGTTCTTCGGCGCCGAGCAGTTGCTCACCCGGCCGCTGCTGGTCGTGATCGGCGACAAGCCCGGCGGGTTCGGCGCCTACCGAGACGGCCAGGAGATCTACGGCCGCGCAGCCTCGAAGGACAAGCGGCTCCTCGTCGTGGAGGACACCTCGCACTACGACCTCTACGACCGGCCGGAGCCGACGCGCCAGGCCATCGAGGCCGCGACGGAGTTCTTCGGCGCCCACCTGTGAGCCCGGCTGACCCAGAAACCCATTCGACAGCAAACCCAAGGAAGATCATGAGCGAGAACATCAGCGTCAAGACCCTCAACGGCTACGGCACCACCCTCGCGGCGGTGATCAACTTTCCGGAAGGCTTCGACGCGTCGAAGACCTACCCCGCGATCGTCGTCTCCCATCCGGGCGGCGGCGTGAAGGAGCAGGCCGCGGGCCTGTACGCGGGCAAGCTCGCCGAGCACGGCTTCGTGACCGTCGCCTACGACGCCTCGTTCCAGGGCGCGAGCACCGGGGAGCCGCGACAGCTGGAGAACCCGCACATCCGCACCGAGGACGTCAGCGCCGTGGTCGACCACCTGACCACGCTCGACTACGTGGACAGTAGCCGCATCGGCGCGATGGGCATCTGTGCCGGGGCCGGCTACACCGCGAACGCCGCGATCGACGACCCCCGCATCAAGGCCGTGGGCACCGTGAGCCTCGTCAACATCGGCCAGATGTTCCGCAACGGCTGGACGAACGACGTCGCCGACGCCGACGCCGCCCCCCTGCTCGCGATGGGCGCGGAGGCCCGCACCACCGATGCCCAGGGCAAGGACAACCCCTTCCCGCTCGCACCGATGCGCGAGGAAGACGCGCCGAACGAGGAGCTGCGCCAGGCGTGGGAGTACTACCACACGCCGCGTTGCGAGCACCCCAACGCACCCGGCTTCATGACCGCACGCAGCCTGAGCCAGATCATCACCTACGACGCCTTCCACAAGGCCGAGGCGTTCCTCACGCAGCCACTGCTCGTGATCGCGGGCAGCGAGGCCGGATCGAAGTGGATGAGCGATGACCTGTTCGCGCGCGCCGCGAGCAAGGACAAGTCCTTCCACGTCGTCGAGGGATCGAACCACATGGAGCTCTACGACGGCGAGAAGGAGGTCGCCGAGGCCGTCAGCAAGCTCGGCCCCTTCTTCGCCGACAAGCTCTGACCCGGGCAGTCGTCGCTGCCTTGCACCGATCATGCGGGGCAGCGTGACCGCAGACGCGAAAGGAAGACCGGCCATGACCGCTTGGACCCCGGATGAGCTCGACCGCATCAACGCCGAGACCTACTTCACCGTCGGGGCGACCCTGCCCGACGGAACCACCCCCAAGACCGTCGACATCTGGTCCGTGCCCGTCGGGGACCGGATCTTCATCCGCTCCTACAACGGCACGCAGGGGAAGTGGTACGGGCCGGCCCTGAAGACCGGCCGGGGCCGGATCTCGGCCGGCGGGGTCGACAAGCCGGTGCGCTTCGTGCCCGTCGACCCCGACGACGAGGAGACCAACCAGGCGGTCGACGCCTCCTACCGGGAGAAGTACGCCGACAGCGAGTACGCGGTGACGATGTCGACCGAGCCCGTACGCCGCAACACCCTGGAGGTGGTCCCCGAGGAGTGACGCCCGGATGCGTGCAGCGGTCCGGGGCGGGTGACGCCCCGGACCGCACGGCCTGTTCTCGCCCCTGGCCGCGAACCTCCCATGACCAGGACACGGAGGCATCCCCGTCATGACCGTCGAATCCCGATTCCGGCTCGTCCCGATGCGGCCGCGCGACCCCGACGAGGAGGGCCGCACCGCCTCCACCCTCGAACTCTTCTTCGACCTCGTCTTCGTCGTCGCCGTCAGCATCGCCGCAGTGTCGCTCCACCACGCCCTTGCGGACGGGCACGTCCTCGAAGGGATCCTCAACTACGGAATCGTGTTCTTCGGGATCTGGTGGGCGTGAATCAACGCAACAACACCTTATCGCGGGGACGTTGACCAGCGGGAACGAACGCGAGGAAGCCCCGCCCATGCGCCACGGGGGAAGCGCACAGACGGGGCCGCACAGGGGTTGTCAGGGCCGCCCGATGACCGGCACGGGGTTGTCTGGCCGGTCGAGCCACACCCGCTCGCCGTCGCTGTCCACGGTGAGCCCGAACCGCTCGAACCCCGGTCGCTCTTGCTCCTCCCACCAGAGGTAGGCCGCGACCACCTCATTCCAGAGATCGCGGGGCCCGGACTGGTAGACCTCGAATTCGTCCCGGCCGGGCACGAAATCGACGGTTGCCCACGACGTGACAGCGGTGTCCCGGAGCCACAGCGTGTACGAGCCGTCGCCGTACGACTCCATCCACGGGAATGCGCCCGGCACCTGCACGCCGATGGCGAACATGACCGGCCAGTCCCCCACCGAATCCGGGGAAATGCTGGTCATGCTCCGCCGTCCGTCCGCTGGCCACTGCCGACCCTTGAGGTATTCACGGACGTGCTTCCGCTCCGTGCGCTGAGCACGCAGCCGCATGAATGCCGACGACCCGAGGAACCACCCGGTAGCCGTTCCGTCCTCGGCCACAGCGAGACGAACGACCGCTTCCCCGCCGTACGTCGGTCCCCACGGCGCAACGATGAGCCCGCCGGGTTTCGTCTGCGCGATCCATTGCCGGGGCAGGCTGCCGATTGAGCACGTGGCGATGACGCGGTGATACGGGCCCGCATCGGCGTATCCCTCGGCCCCGTCCCCGACGACGGTAAGCGGTTCGAATCCAGCCGCTTTCAGACGGCCCCGCGCATCCCTCGCGCTGGCCTCGTCCACTTCCACCGTGACGACGTTCTCAGCGCCGACCCGATGGGAGAGCAGCGCGGCATTCCATCCGGTGCCGGTCCCGATCTCCAACACCTTGTGTCCCGGTTCGACGTTCAACGCGTCGAGCATCGAGAAAACCATGGTCGGCATCGAGTTGGAGGACGACGGGACCTTGCCCTTTCCGGGGCCGGTGTACGCGCCGTCATCCCATTGGGTCGTGATCGGCGCATCGCGGTAAACCGCCGACCACCAGACCTCAGGTTCCTCAGTCCGGATTACGCGGTCGTCCTGGCGATTCATGCCGGCTCGGCCGGGCCAGATCATGTCAGGCAGAAAAAGATGCCGGGGCACCGCATTGAATGCGGGCAACCAATCGCTTTTCAGCGCTCCCTTTTCCATGAGCGCAGAGGCGAGCCCCGTAGGACCCGCCTCCTTTTCGCGGTCGATCATCGGCGCGGACTCACTTACCGTCCGCCGGGCCCTGGCCGTCGTTCGTGTTGCCGCCCTCGTCGGAGCCGCCGCCCCCGTGCTTGTTCCCGCTGTCGCTGTCGTCCTGCGGGTTGCCGTCCGCCATGGTCAGCCACCAAGCGCGCATGTCGTTACCTCCGTTGTAGGACTTGCATGGATACCCACCCGGTGCGGGCGGGAGTCTTCTACGCCACGGGCGGGGGCGGGAACTGATCTCCGCCGTCCCGTCCGTCGCCGGTCTTTTCCTTCGGATCGAACTTCACGGGCACAGCCTTTCCGCTGGAATTCGAGAGGGACAGCGGAGCTAGACCGGCCTTAGGTCTTGGGGGTCCACCAGCCATTCGCGGCCCCCGCTTTCCGGCCAGATGAAAGCCGTGGGCTTCTTTCGTCGCTCGCTCGGCAAAACCGCCGGGTCCTCGTAATCCCTGATCACGTCACGCAGAATTCCGACGCGTCCCGCGCTGTCCTCGACCAGCTTCCCCACGTCCTCACTGGTGATCATCTCGGGCACCTCCCGGAAGCGTGCCGATAGACCACAGCGGGCGGAGCGCCGACCCGAGCCACGATGTCCCGGTGAACTCGCTCCAGACCACCAATCGGCCTGTCGCAGTTCGAGCACTTCTCACCCTTCGGGGCGTAGGTCAGGTACTCCGTTTTCGTGTCCGCGCCCGGTTCGGTCTGGCTCGCCATCGTCCGCCGTCCCCTCGTCTCGGTCCGGAAGATCGTCGCCCCGAGCCAATGTCTGCACTAGCGGCCACGTGTAGGCCAACTGTCGGCCAGACTGGCCACCATGGGGAGCAACGTCGGGGCCAACATCAGGCGAGAGCGTGAACGTCTCGGGTGGAGCCAAGCGCGCCTAGCGCGGGAGGTCTGCCGGGTCGCTGGCGTCCAGGGTGATCCGGTCGGTCGTCAGGAGATCAGCCGATGGGAGATCGGGAAGCGCACGCCGCGCGAATGGCTGCCCTTCCTCGCTGCCGCCCTCGGGGTGTCGCCGGAAGTGCTCACGGGGCCACAGGCGCCCACTGAGCCGCCTTTGCCGACGCTGGCCGACTACTTGCCCGAGGGTGACCCGCTGGCCCCTCTCAGCGCCCGTGAGGGCCGCCGGATCGGCATGGGTCAGGTGGGCGACCTACAGCAGCGCGTGCACGGCCTACGGCTGGCCGACGACGTGTTAGCCGGAGGTGACCTGATCCGGCCCGCACTGCGGGAACTGCGGTCAGCCGTCCGCCTGTATCGCGAGGGTGCCCACACGGGGGAAGTCGGCCGGGAACTCCTGCGTCAGATTGGAGAGTTGGCACAGATCGCCGGGTGGATTGCCAGCGATGCCGGGCAGCACGCCGAAGCGGAGCGGATCTACCGGCTAGGACTCAGTGCAGCGAGACAGGCCGAGGACCACACCTTGGCCGGGAATCTTGCCGGGTCGCTCGCCTACCAACTGAGCAATGTCGGCAGGGAAGTTGAGGGCCTAGACCTTGCTCGGGCAGCGCTGCACGGGGCCGGGTCGGACGCACCCCCGAAGGCTCGCGCGCTGTACCTCGATCGGGTGGCGTGGGCCCACACGAAAGCCGGGGGAATCGAGAACGCACAGCAAGCAATGCGGGCCCTCGGGGAGGCGGGGGAAGCGCTGGCCGAGGACAGCGAGGGAACCGAGTCACCGGCGTGGCTGTACTGGGTGGACGCTGGCGAACTCAAGGTCATGGAATCCCGCGTCTACGCCGAGCTGCGCCGACCGCTCCGCGCCGTGCCTCTCCTCCGCGACGTGCTCAGCCGGTACGACGCGACGCACACGCGGGAAATGGCGCTCTACCTGTCGTGGCTCGCTGTGGCCTACGCCGACGCGAACGAACCCGAGGAAGCGGCGGCGACTGCGGAACGGGTCATCGACCTGTCTCGGGACGTGGCCAGCGAGAGGACAGCGGAGCGGGTTCGGGTCGTGCTGGCGAGGCTCGCCGAGTACGCCGAGGTGCCAGAGGTGCGGGCCGTCCTCGACAGCGCGGCATGACGCAGAAAGCCCCCGCAGCCACCCCAACGGGAGCGGCCACGGGGGCTCGGGTTTCAGATCGAAGGCAGCGGAGCCCTTGGGGGCGCTGGGGCGACCTGCTCGCCGGCCGGGAAACCGCCTGAAATCCGAAGGTGGCCCGGCAAGGCGGCATCACGGTGTGTGTTCAACTGCGGTCCAAGGGGGTTTCGGCGACCCCATTAGCCGTACAGCCAGCGGAGTGCCACCACCTTGCGGTTGGGAAAGGAACCTTTTCCGGGTCCTCCCCCTCCCCATTCGCCACTGAATGTCACCATCGAAAGCAAGGCTGCGGCTAGCTGCGCTCCTTTCGTTCCGCCTTCCACTTGTGGAACTCGTCCCAAGTCATGGTCGTCACCATGCGGCAGGCACCCTCACGTATTCCACGGAGAGGGCATCGAGGGTTTATCTCCAGGACTCCGCAGTACCCACAATGGGCCTCCCGCTCACTGTCCATCTCTCCGCGCCTTTCGCTCTGCATTGAACTCCCGCTGAAAGTTCCTCAGTTGGTCGGCTCCACTGCCTTCGGTCGCCTTCCAGCGGGCCAGGTACTCATCTCGCTTGGCTGCATCCTCGGCGGGCATCTCGACACCCCGGAACAGCGGGAGGGTCTGACAGTGGCAACCAGGGTGGAATTGGTCGGGCTCCATGTAGTCGGAGTAGGCCGCTCCTCGGCTGGCAATCACGGCGCAGAATCCGCACGGGTCGGCGTCCGTCTTGCGATACCAGCCGATCACCTCAGCGTCATTCTCTCGGGCCTCGGCCAGAGCATCACGGCCGCCCGATTCAGCGAGTCGGCCAGCGTCTAGAGCAAGGTTTCGCCCGGCGCTTTGCATCACGTCGTCAAGGGACTTAATGAATTCCGGGTCATCCAACCGGCCCCGCTGGAACTCCTTCCGGAGCGGCGCAGTGTGGACGTAGTACGACGCCTTGGCCTTGCCAGCCTCGGCGTCCAAGTCTCGACCATCCCACACGGATTCGGGGGCCGGTTTGCCGGTCGCAGCTTCCCGCGCCGCGTTGTGGTATTTCACGCCCTCGGCGTATGACCGGCTGCGTGAGGTATTCACGAGAGCCTGATATTCACGCACCACAGCGGATGAGCCCTCGGCCGCTCGCTGCGGAGACAGGCCACGCCACCAGGACATGACCCGCTCCACCAGCGATTCGGAGATATCCACCTGTGCCGAGTAGTAAGCCTGTGCAGCCGCGTTGAAATCAGACTGCCGACTCACTAGAACTCCCGAGCGCTGCGGAGGATCTTTTCAATTCCGCCGGAACGAGGTTCGGTCGGGTCAAGGCCACCGGTTCCGAGTCCCGAGCGGCCCACAGCCGCGTACTTTGCCAGGGTCTTAGCTTCCGCCTCTAGTTCCTCGGCGGACTCACCGCGAAGAAATCCCATTAGCTCATCGGGCAACCCATGACGACGGCCGACCCGCTCACGCTCTAGCGCAACCTCGGCGGCCTTCACACGGGCCTCGGCGTCATCCAATTGGGAATGGAGGTTCTGGCGCAGATCCTCGGATGTGCGAAGCGCCGTAGCGGCTTGCTGCAATTCGGCCTGTAGGTCATCCAACGAGGGACCCTCGGAAATCGCCTCAGCGCCATTCTGAGAGGCCGAGCCGGCCGCCGGGTCGAATTCTGCCTCGGAAACGCCTACAGGGCTTGCAGCGGGCTCCTGTGGCGTCTCCGGCGCGTTCTCTACCTCAGCCACAAT
The DNA here is from genome assembly GCF_018866325.1 of Streptomyces sp. YPW6. Classification (NCBI taxonomy): domain Bacteria; kingdom Bacillati; phylum Actinomycetota; class Actinomycetes; order Kitasatosporales; family Streptomycetaceae; genus Streptomyces; species Streptomyces sp. YPW6. Next base: position 3,546,977 of record NZ_CP076457.1, on the reverse strand, counting down.
TCACCCCCCTTATGCCGGAGGCGTGAACTTGAGGCCGACCGCGCGCTGTGCATCAAGAACCGTCGCACCCACGAACGCCTCAACGACGCTCATTTCCGTACGGGTCTCGCCGTTGAACGACACGAACCAAGTCATTGCGTAGCCCTGCTGGTCATCGTCCGTTGCCGACGCGCCGGAAACCGACTCGGGCTTGGCCGGTGCCTTGATAGCAGCGGCGAAAGCCTCTCGCGTCATTGCAACAGCGCCATTGGTGATGAATGGCGACATGTAGACGTCGAAACCGTGCAGACGGCCCACGATTGCGTCACGGAGAGCGGACGGAGAACCGGCCGAATCGACATTGGAAAGGTTCGGGTCCATGAGTAGCGCGCGCTTAACGTTCGGGCTCACCACCAGGACGCGCGACTTAGCGCCCACCTTGCGGGTGTCGAGAATTTCGCCAGCCGCGGTAATCGCGTCACGGGGGTTGGCAGGATCAATCGTCAGCGTGGCAGCAGTAATGACCGGCTGCATAACGGTCCCGATCTCTGCCTCGATCATCTCGGCGACACCGGCAACCTGCGGCATAAGGACCTGTGCGCTGAAGTTCTCTACCTCAAGCGTCATGTCCTTCGCGGTCAGCTCTAGCGGCTGCATCGCGTGAGTATTGAGCTTGACGGAAACAGTCTGCTCATTTAGCGGGGTGCTGATAGCAGAGGTGGAACCGGTGAACTTCGACGCCTGAAGAATGCGCGGAATACGGACACGGACCGTGTCACCCCGCCCGCCAATGAAATCAGACTCGGCCTCACGGAACACGAGGCGACCTAGAACTAGCTCGGCCTTGAGTAGCGAAGCGGCGTTCTTGGCAACGACGTTGCTTACGGCAAAGATGTTGGCCATTGTTAGACCTCCTCGGAGTCAGCAGCCTGCGCCTTGCGGTAATCGGTCGCGATGTTGAGCACGGCGATTAGACCCGTCACCGATTCCTTTACCTCGTCGCCCGTCACGAGGTCATCGCAAAGCAGCTCCACGGCGAATAGTGCGTGCCAGTTGAGCGCCGTATATGGGTCGGCAATAGCGCCCGTGCGGTACTGATGGAAAGCGTATTGGGCATCTGCCTGCAAGTCAGGGGACATGCGCGGCTCCAATCAAATAGGGATCGTTTTAGGGCAGTGCAGATAAGCGCGATACCCTGGGACGCCAGGACAACGAATCACGCGTACGCGCCCCTACCTATAGAGAGGTGTTTGGTGAAGCGCATACGCGGGCGGAACGGACATAGGCGGCAACAGTGTTACCGTTTCGTTATATGTGCCAGAAAGGCCGCCTATTCCGGCTCGGCGGTTTCGGCACCACAGCGGAGAGGATCAGCACGGCCGAGGGAGAATCAACACGCCCCCAAATCCCTCCTGAGCTGGGGTTACAGTTCCTTGAGGTGTGTTGAGTGTTGATTCTGAGTAGAGAAGTAGGTCCCTAATGGAGTTTCCACGAGGGAACCAAAAATGACCCCCAGGAACAGCACTCGACACACTCGACCCCTGCCCGCCGTGTTACGGGGAATTCCGCTCGCTGGCCCTCAAAGGCTCTGTGCGCCTCTCTGGCGGCCTTGCAGGCACGTCCCGACACACTTGGGGGTCCCACCTCGGGTCCGTAAGGCGCTCACGGGGCCGCCTGTGGCTTCCTGGGGGCATAGCAAAGGGCCCCGCCCGGATCACTCCGAACGGGGCCCTCTCCTACACACTGTTACGCGGTGGCTTCCGCCTTACGGCGCTGCCGGGTCATCAACGCGAACTCCGCCCCCTTTTCGAAACCAGCGGCGGCAGGGTCCTTCGCGTCTCGCCACTCGACCACGAGCCGGTCATGAATCGGGGTTCGGTCCCCCCGGTACTTGGCCGGTGTGATGGTGACCGACTTGACGGCCGCAGCGAGGAGAGCGCGCCGCCCCTCGATTCCCTCGCTGTTCCAAATGGCCGTCAGTGCCACGGGGTCCATGAGCGGGGAGAGGTCCGCTTCCTTGCTGAGTTCCGCCAACTCGACTTTGAGTTCAGCGATTTGCACGGCCACTTGTTCGCGCAGACTCTCGAACTTTTCCTCGCTCATCTTGCCCAGAACGAAGAACTCCTTTTCGAGTTTCATTTCCCGCCCCACCGCGCTTTCAAGCAGGGCCGACACCTGGCGCTTTCGCGCCTCCTTGCCCGGGTCCTGATAGCTGAGCCAGCGGCGGGCAATGTTCTGAATGGTTTCCGAGTCGGGGGCGAGGTGGAGAATGTGCCCCCTCCACAATTCCGTTATCGCGTCGTCTACCCGCTGCCGTGCTGTTGCCGCCCCCTGACAGACAGACGGTCCCTGCATGGCCCGGTTGCGGCAGTTGTAGTTTCGTCCGCCGTTTCCGAGAGGGCCGCCGCAATGCGGGCACTTGAATAGGCCCGTCATGATGGTGACCGGCTGACGGACACCACGCCGCGTGTTTCCGATCGCGGAGCCAGAGGCAGCGCGGGACCGGCCAGTCATGAGCGCGTTGATTTTCAGGAACTCGTCATAGGTGACGACACCCTCACCGCAGGGAATCGGAATCCCCTTGGCGTCCCTCAACGGCTCAATGCTCTTGAAGTACTTGTCGATGGGGTTTCCGTTCTCGTCCGTCGCGCGCTCACGGTTCGGGATGAGACCAGCCCAACTCACTGAGTGGGCGAGGTGAATGATCGTCTGCGCGCGCCACTTCTTCCCGTGCCGGGTGAGCGTCCTCTCTTTGTTCAGTTCCTCGGCAATGGCAGCGGGAGTGATGGCGTCCAGCAGGCGGAGCGCAATCCGGCGCGCAGTCGGGTATTCCGCTGTCTTGTGCCGCAGCTTGCCGGTTCCCTTGGGGCATTCGAGACCGTACGGCGTGACTCCTCCCGGCCAGCGCCCCTCTGCCTTGTGAGCGTCGATTCCCAACTTGGTGAATTCGGCGATGTCTTTTGCCTGGTCTCGCGCTTGCTCGGAGAGGAACCCGAGGACCGTTCGGGAGTAGCGCGAATCCAAGTGCTCAGAGACCAGGTAAATGCGCGCCTGCCGCTCCTCGAATGTGTCGAGCAACAGACCAACCTGCCCCATTCCCCGCCGAGACAGCCGAGAGGTCTTGAACACGTACAGCGTCTTGGACAGGCCGTCCACGATTGCCGCTGTGGACTTCTCGAATTCCTCGCGCCGGACATACGCCTTACTGGCCGACTTCTGTTCAAACCACACGTGCCGGACCTTGATCTTGTCTCGGTCGGCCTGAGCACACATCTGCCGGACCATGGCCTTAAGCGCTGCCAACGTGTCCTTTTTCTTGGACCGCCGGACGTACATCTCTGCCAGCGCCGCCGGGTCGCCCGTGTAGACGTCCCAGAGTCCGAGTTCCTTGAGTTCGTCATCCTCGAACCCGAGGGCCTTGAGGGCGGGGTAGTCGTCCCGATCCATCTGTCATCCGTTCGCCGAAGTCGTACCGCCCTCGGCCGGGGTGCTCCCCGCTGCCCGCCGTGCGGCCCTACGGGCTACACAGAGGGTGTTGGTGAAGAACCCCAGGTCAGAGCGGTGTTGCTCCGTTGACTCACGGGTGGGCCTGGATGAACTTCACCTGGTTCGCCACCTCCTTCGACACCGACGACTGGCTCTACCGGGTGCTCACCATCGTGCAGATGGGCGGCGTGCTCGTCCTCGCCTCAGGGATCAAACCGGCCTTCGAGGACCACGACTACTCGGTGCTGATCCTCGCCTACGTCGTCATGCGCCTGGCCCTGGTCGCCCAGTGGCTGCGCGCCTCCCGCTCCGCCGGAAAGGCCCGGCGCGCCACGCTCATCTACGCCGGCGGCATCACCGGCGTCCAACTACTCTGGCTTGCCTCCCTGCTGCTGCCGGAATCGACGTTCTTCATCGCCCTCGTCGCCCTGGTGGGCGCCGAACTCGCCGTGCCGATCGTCGCCGAGCGCACCGGCTCCACCCCGTGGCACCCGCACCACATCACCGAGCGCTACGGCCTGTTCACCCTCATCCTGCTCGGCGAGAGCCTGCTCGCGTCGGCCAACGCGATCATCGAGGCTCTCCACGAGACCGACCACCTCACGCCTTTGATCGGCGTCTCCGCACTGACGCTGGTCTCCACCGCCGCCCTGTGGTGGATCTACTTCTGGCCACCGCACCATCACGCCATCTCAAGCTTTTCCCGATCCCTGGCCTATGGGTACGGCCACTTCTTCATCTTCGCCGCCGCCGGTGCGTTCTCCGCGGGCATCGAGGTCGAGATCGACGTGCTCACCGGGCACAGCGACCTCCACCAGCCCTGGGCATCGCTCTCTTACACGATCCCTCTGGCAGTGTTCGTCCTCGGCATCTGGGCCCTGGCGATCAGGCCGCGCGCCGACCGCGTCGTCAACACCGTCCTGCCCCTGGCCGGCCTCCTGATCCTGATCGACCCCCTGACCCCCGTCCCCTTCGCTCTCACCGCGGTCATCCTCGCGGGCACCGTCGCCGTGCTCGTCTGGAGACAGCCGATCGACACCGCCACCGCCTAACCCTCCTCCCTGTAGCCCCCCATCGGTCGCGGAGATCCGCCATACGACCGAGGCGGCTGTGCGGCGCCCGGAGTGCCCTGCGGTGGGGCAGGCGACGACAGGATGAGCCGGGCTGCCCGCGGCATATGGCTCCAGGAGCTGGAGCATCTGCTCGTCGGTGCCGACCAGGGTCGGCCGGCCGCGTGGTTGTGCCCCCACACGCAGGGAGCGAGCAGCATCACGCCGGCCACAAGCGGAGCGAAGACCCACAAGCCAGTTCGAGCAGGCCCTGGTGAAGATCCGCACGTCGTCCGTAGCGGATGCGGAGCCGGCCAGCGCCTCGGCATGGCACACGAATGGCACGCCAGCCCCAAGGGGTCTAGAGAACGAGAAAGGCCCCGGTCGCTGACCAGGGCCTCAATCAAAGAGCGGGTGACGAGAATCGAACTCGCGCTCTGAGCTTGGGAATCAGCGGTGTTTGAGTTCCCGGAAGGGCTCTGACCTGTGCTTTCCTGCGCGGAAGCTGGGGTTGCCATGGTCTCTGGGTGCTGTACCTGACTGCTGTTGTCCGTGCTGCTGGGCACGGATGGGGTACGGCCGTGCGTGAGCCGAGTGACCTGGCGTGCACCGTGCTGAGCGCATCTGGCCTCCATGCGCCCATCAGTCTTCGTGCGGACTCTCCAGCTCTTGGAGCCGTTCGCCGATGTCGGTGGCCCATGCCTGTGCCCACTGGCGCAGCCCGGTGATCGCTTGTTCGTCGAGTCCGTAGGCGGCGAATTCCGTGTCGTCGATCCAGTCAACTCCCGTCAACCGCGCTTGGAGCTCGCTCAGCTCGAAGGAGTCGCGGGCGTGGCGTCGACCGAGCTCTTCGAGTTCGACATGGCTCCAGCGGTTCGCGGCAGCCTGTACGTCGATCAGGTCCCTGGCGAGTCCGCGGTCGAAGAGTGCGCGGACTTTGGTCCCGACGACATCTTCGAGGGACAGCACCAGTCCGTGGTCGGTGTGTACGGGCGGTCGCCAGAGCGCTTCCTTGAGGATGTCGACCTCGCACTCTTCGTGACTGATGGGATCGGTGACGATCAGGCGTGCGGAGAGCGGGTCTGTTTCCAGAGCGCTGACCTGCCACCCGTGTTGTTCCAGGCCGGCGCGCACGGCAGCGGCAATGTCCTCCATGCGATCGGGGTTCTCGGTCGCAACGTCGAGGTCCTGGCTGAGGCGGTCGACCAGGCCGTGTGCCTGGACTGCGTAGCCGCCGGTAAGCGCCAGAGGGTAGGCACCGCCCACGGCGAGTACATCAGCCAGCAGGCGACGGTGCAGATCGGTGAGGTTCACGCAGCAGCCTGGGCGCTGTGAGCCAGCTCGTCGAAGGCGTGCTCCCAGACTTCACGGACATCACGGCTGATCAGTGTGCGCAGCGTGGGCCACAAGCTGACGAGGAGGCCGCGGTTGAGGTACTGGATCAGGTCGTCGTGCTGGCCCTCGGCCAACACGATGCGGTAGTAGCTCATCCGTAGCCGTGGCTGGTCGAGGTCGAACGTGGTCAGCCCCGACCATGCCAGGTGAAGTGGCAGGCGCACCGTGCCGTGCTCGGGGCCGACAAGCTCGGAGAGTGCTGCGGGCGTCCGGCGGGCGAACTTGGCACGGCGGAGATCGGAAAGACTGGGCTGTGATGCCATACGTCGATTATCCAGGGAGAGGCCACCGAAGCCGACCGGACGCATCCAAGGTGCCCCGAACGAAGAAGCCCCCGGCCGCTGGCCTGGGGCTTTCATGTGGAGCGGGTGACGAGAATCGAACTCGCGCTCTTAGCTTGGGAATCAACGGTTCTTACGCTGTTGGAGGGGCTTTGACCTGCGATTTCGGATTGGGTAGGTGGATGGCTCCCGGTCTCTGGGAGCCGTATCTGACCGCTGATGTCCGCTCTGCTGGGCACGGATGGGGCACGCGAGCTGGCAGTGCGACGCGCGCTCCGGGCGGGTGCACTGGTCACAGGGGGATGATGCGGACTTGGCTGCCGCAGAGTTTGGTCATGTCATCGCTGTCGGACGTCAGCAGGGCGACGGGTTTCGGCTGGCGGAGCGCGACCTCGGCGACCGTGGCGTCGATGGCGTACTTGTGCCCGTGCAGTCCGGCGACTTTGAGGAGCTCCGCTGCCGCTTTCGCCGCCTGTTCGGTGACGGGCTCCACCTTGATGCGGGACAGGGCCCAGTTCAGGCGGGGCATGTTGGTGCGGGAGTGGGTTACTTCCACGATGGTGTTCGCCCCGATCACCAGGTCGGCTCCCATGTCGTGGAAGATCTGAAGCATCGCGAGGAGCTTGCGGTCCTGTGCGATCCAGGCGGAGAGTCCTTCCGAGTCCAGGACGACGGTTTCGATGCGCTCGCTCACGCGGCGTCCGCGTCCTGGGAGGATCTGGCGGAGCCGAAGATCTTCGCGTGAGCCGCAGCGAGCTCCTCGTCACTGAAGGAGCCGTGTTCTTCCTCATGGCGGCGGAGGTCGTCGCCCAGGAGCTGGTGCCGGATCTGGCGGGCCACGGCCTCCGCCACATAGCCGGAGACGTTGTCCGTGAGCTTGCGAAGCTCCGCCACCTGGTCGCTGGGAAGCGTGACGGTGATGCGAGTCGTTGAGGACATAGATCCAAGCATACTGGAGTATGCGCACGGAGGGGTGCACGCCTCCGCGAAACTCAGATCAGGAGGAGCTTCAAGGGCAAGCGCCGTGCGGGCCGGTTGGCCGGTGCTCACTTCCCTGCCAAAGCGAGGCGAGGCGGGTGCGGCAGTCAGAAAAGGAGGATCGAGATCAGCCGTCCCGGGATCAGGTACAGGGTGATAGCAGTGCTACCAAGCAGGAACGGCAGTCCGACGAGAATGCGGAGAGGAAGCCAGAGGGGGGACCAGGCGCTCAATGCCTTGCCTCTGCCATCCGCCTTCGGTAGGTACCAGACGGTCCGGGAGGGTGAGGGGTTTGCGGCTCCGCTGTACGCCCGCTGTATGGATTCACGCCGTCGGCCGGAGGCGTCGGTGAGCACGTAGACGTGTTCATGAGCCCTGTGTCGACCGTGTGTCGACCGAGCGAACGTCGCCTGTGTCCGATGGCCCCGATGTATCAGCGCCCACAGGTCGATCGAGGCGCTGCAGACGAAAAGTGCCGAGAGGAGGACCACTCCGCCGACAGTCCCGCCCACAGTGACGGCCAGGATCGCTCCTGTCATGTCACCCATGACTAGGAGGGCGGTCGCGTAGCCGAAGAGCAGCACGAACAGCCCGATCAGCCAAGGGTTGGAGAGATCACCCCCGGGGCGCGGGGGTGGTTCACCGGACTCTCCTGCCGTTGTGACATGCCCGCTGGGCAGAAGAGGCGAACCCTCGCGGAGCCGTACCGCGTCGGCCGCGCACACGGCTATGAGGCGCTTCGCGCCGCCATGTGGAGCCCAACTGGCCTCCGTGGTCGACTGCCCGTGACGCGGGTCGAAGAAGCAGGGCGGAAACCGCCGAGGTATCGGTGAGCCGGCGACACGGGCCTCCAGGTCGACCAGTGCGGTCAGGCCCTCCTGTAGGAGATGCGGAACGACCTTCTTCTGTCTGCGGCGGTGCAGGGCACGAGAAGCGGCGTCGTACGCGTCGAGGGCGCGCTCCCAGTCATCCAGCGCCTTCGGCGGTGTTCCGGGGTCACCCGGAACGAAGGTGTGCTCGGCCAACATCTCGCCCAAGGACGTCACTTCGGCCTCGAGCTCCCGCTGCCGGTCTCGTCGCCCTGGTCCAAGCATCTCCACCCCACCACGCGATGTTCCTGGAAGTTTAGGTGCCTTGTGCGTCCGGGCGCGCTGCCTTCTGCGCCCTCTCCATAGAGGCAGTCAGGGGTTTCCCGGCACGACGGACTGAAGGTGGCGCGCACCTGGGCGGCTTTCCGGGAAAACGTGAAGGCCCCGGTCGCTGACCGGGGCCTTCATCAAAGAGCGGGTGACGAGAATCGAACTTGCGCTCTGAGCTTGGGAATCAGCGGTGCTTGGCCTAGTAGAAGGGCCCTCACCTGCACCTTTGCATGTTGCAGGTGGGTGGGCCCCGGTCCCTGGGAGCCGTATCTAACCGCTGTTGTCCGCTCTGATGGGCACAGAAGGGGCACGAAGGTCGGCAGTGCAACGGACCCCACCAAGGTGTGTGTTCTGGGTGAGCCGACGGGGTGGAGGGGGATGATGCGGGTTCCTCGGAGCTTGGGCATGTCGTTGCTAGGCCAGTAGGCGGCCGGTCTCGGCTGGCCCAGCGCAGTCTCGGGGGACCGTACAATCCGGCGCCTTCAGCAGTTCTGCCGAGATTTGCCGCCGCCGTGGCCGTCTGCCCGGTGACCGGTCCCGTATCGCGCTAAAGAGCCCAGCAGCTGTTGCCGGATCTGGCGGGCTGCCGCTTACGCGGTATAGCCGGAGACGTTGTCTGTAAGCTTGCGGAGCTTCGCCAATTGGGAGCTAGGAAGCGTGACAGTGGTGCGAGTCGTTGAGGTTATAAGCCAGGCATCCTGAACTATTCGCCTGTTGGCTCCGTTTCAAGGTTCCCCATTTCCCATCTGTCGAGATGAGGTAATTTTCATCCGGAGGCTACTTCGATGTCATTATCCATGGATCTATCTGGAATTCCGCGCCTTGCGAGGAGTTCACGCCACTCTTCTTCTGGTCCCATCATGGAGTAATTGACCCCCACGATGCTCCACCCGGGACGCAGGGGCGCTTCGATTCGACGCTTCTCCCATAGTTCTGCGACGTAGTCTGCAGCCTCGGTGGTGAGGATTTCGAGACCTGTCATGATCATCGAGTACGGGTCTAGCTCGAGGAGCTGTTCAAAATTTTCTTTGGGGGAGTAGTGGGTCGGGCAAAAGACGCCTGCTTCACACTGAGGCTCATCATGATGGCGCCTGCGATCCTGTTCGCATCGGTCTCGAATCTCCCCAAAAACGGCCAGGTCAAAAATATTTTCGAATGCTGCGATCTTTCGATGGTCTGGCTGGACTGTCCATTTCACGAGACAGAGATCTGGGTATTGCACAAACCTGACCGCTACGAGATCTCGCCGAAGCCATCGGCGCATGCGATCTTCGAGCGCTGGGAGAGCGTCTATCTCGACTGCTTCCCGCGCTTCGTTAACCTTATACTGATCGCAAATTTGCTGCACGTGGCGAATCGCTTCACGGATTGAAATTTTGAAGAACTCCCGGCGCGGGTTTACGCGACTCGATCGTAGTAGCGAGTGAAGCTCCTTCTCTGCGGCTTTAGCATCGCTAACAACCTGGTCGTATATAACTTCATACTCTGCTGGCACGCCGGTTGCGTTTGAGATTTCTTTAGCACGTTCACTTGACTCTCTTGCGGTGCGGCCGATTTTCAGAACTCCAGGAATAAGGGAATTCGCAAGGACATAGATTACGCCGCGGCTGCTCTCGCTCAAGATGCCTCCTGCTGATGTGGGGTCCGCTGTCGGCGCCTACTCGGGCAGGCTACCCGGCACCTATGACACAGATTGGGGCACAGGATCGGTCTGGTAGAGCCCACAGTCTGACGCTGTACGAGCGTGGATCGCGCGGTCCTGGCGATCTGAACGGCTGACCGCATGGGGGCCGAGACCACCGTCGCCAAGAGATATCGGCTCCTCAAGGCCATCCTGGAGACGGCCGTCGAGGACGAGTTGATCCGGCGCAACCCCTGCCGTATCCGGGGCGCCGGAGAGGAAACCGCGGCGGAACGCCCCGTCGCCACCGTCGACCAGGGCGACGCGCTCGCCGACGTGCTCGGGCCCCGCTGGCGGCTGATGGTCTTCCTCGGTGCGTACGGGCCTCTCCGCCCGGAGGAACAGGTAGAGCTTCGACGCAAGGATGTCGACCTGGACGACCTCACCGTGCGCGTCAGGAAGGCCGCTCCGGAGCTGACCACCGGCAAGCGTGCGGAAAGCCCGACCAAGTCGAAAGCGGGAAGAGGCTCGTCGTTCTGCCGGCCTCTCTGCGAAACGACCTCCGGCGGCATCTCGACTGGTACGCGGAGAAGGGTCCGGACGGACTGCTGTTCGTGGGGGAGAAGGGGAAGCCGTTCCGCCGCTCCACCTTCGGGCGAAAGTGGAGCAAGGCGCGGGCCAAGGTCGGCCTGCCGGAGAACTTCCGCCTCTACGACCTCCGGCACACCGGGAACGCGCTTACAACTCGTTCCGGGGCCACCCCCAAGGACACGACGGTCCGAGCGGGGCAGTCGACCGAGCGGGCCGCGCTGATCTACCAGAACTCCGACACAGACCGGCAGCGGGAGGTGGCCGCCGGCCTCGACCAGCTTGTACGGGCACGGCGCACGGCGGCGGAATCGCAGGCATCTGGCACGCGACACCTAGACAGGTCCAGACAACAATCAAGGCCCGGGTCGACGACCGGGGCCTGAGTCATGGAGGGGGTGACGAGGATCGAACTCGGGTTCTGAGCTTGGGAACCACATGTAGTGAAGGAGCGCAAGCACTCCTATCAGGTGGAACGTTACCTGCAGCTCCCGCCCTCCCTTCGATGGGAACCGGGAGTGACCCCTGTCGTCCCTTGGTCCTGGTGCCACTTGGGTGCGCCAGTGGATGGCAGGGCTGGCTGTGCGTGTTGTGCACCGGAGAGTGTCCTCGCCCCTGGAGGACCGGGTATGCCTGCTTGCGCAAAGACCCCAAAGGCTGAAGGACTCACAAAAGCGACACTTGGGCCCAGTGTCGCTGCACCGGGTGCGTCCGCTAGCACTGTGAAGTAGAGTGTGAAGTATGGGAGACGGACTGTTCGGTGACTTGCCCGCGATCGAGGTGCCGCTGACCCGGGCGCCCTTGACACGTGTGCTGGCGCAGGTGCGGTTCCCTTCAGTGTCTGAGTTGGCGCTATCAGATGGGCAGCACCGCTTTAGTCGGCTACTGAAGGCCACGTACCCAGTTGCTCGACAGCAGTCCGGCATCAACTTGGTCATTACGCCTCAAGGTGTAATGCAGCAACCTGGTCGCGATATGATCTGGCAGCTACAGGATAAGAGCCGAGAGTGGCAGGTTTCATTCTCCGATGGGTTTGTGTCTCTGGAGACTTCCAAGTACGTCTCTCGGGATGACTTTTGCGCAAGGCTCCACTCTGTTCTTAATGCGCTAGTCGATGTGGCAGAGCCTGTTCTCTGTGATCGAATCGGAATTCGCTACATCAATCAGATCTCGGGTGAATCCCTCTTGAGGGTTAACAAATTCTTCAGGCCCGAAATGCTTGGCGGATGGGCGGTTTCGCAAAGAAGCGAATCAGCTAACCTAGTTCAATCCCTCAGTGAGTCACTTTTCGAACTTGGGGTGGACAGAATGCTGATTCGCTCAGGCTGGATTCCCGCGAGGGGAACCGTCGAGCCGAGTGTCCCTGCACTACCGTCTGACAGCTGGGTCCTTGATTTGGATTCATTTACTGACAATTCGGAAGATTTTTCACCTGCTGGTGTGAGCGCACGAGTTAGAGAACTGGCTGACGGGGCTTACAGGGCCTTTAGGAATCTCGTGACTGATGATTTCCTGGAGCACTACGCGTAGGAGTTGCAATGACAGCTCTTTCAACTGCAAGTAGGAGCGAAGGAACAAGCGCACGCGTGGCTGTTGTTGCAGCAGCTAACATTCGAGTTATTTCCGTCGCTGCCCTCAGCTTCTGGGGATTTGCTGGCACGACGAGCGTGGTTAACGCCGCTCCCGCCCGGCACGATGAGATCGCCTACGTCAGTTTCCAGACAGGAAACGGCGAGGCGGTTAGAGCACAGGCAGTTACAGAAGACGCTGCCCCTGCAATAAAGATCCGTCAACTACACGCGCGCTCAGGGCTCAGCTGGGAGCAAGTTTCACGCCTCTTCGGCGTAAGCCGTCGCGCTGTCCATCTCTGGTCGGCTGGCGGACGCATGACGGAATACCATGCACGGCTCCTGGAACGGCACGCTGCGGTTGTAGCTCAGCACGACTGCGGCGACCCCGAAGAGACGAAGCGTCACTTGCTGGCCGCCGGGGCTGAGGCAAGATCACCGTACGAGTTGATGGTTAATTATCAGCTACGTTTGCGCGAGAAGCCGCTACGTGCCGAGCTGCCGGCAGCTACTCTGTTGGAGGCAACTGAACCCACCCCTCAGCCAAGTTCTGAAGTCGTCCGTAGCGGTCGTCGGCTTGGTGGAGCTGTCACTCGGAGCGTGGATGAAAGACGAGGCAGCGCGTGAAGATCCGCGGGTTCTGATCGCGCGGAGCGTTGATAGTGAAGTCCTTCGGTGGCGGCAGGGTGACGTCGTTGACGACATATATGCTCTACGTCTCGTTGATCTGAAGAGGCCCCTCACGCCCGCCTCGGAAGCGCTGAGAATAACCGAAGGATTGCAGCTTGCGGACTCTTCCAAAGAAAATCCAGAACTGGCTGTACTGGATACTGTAGAATCACTTGGTTATGTTATCATTTCGCAAACTTGTGATGTTGTAAGATCTGTGTCGGATCAGCCGCACTTTCAAGCTTGCCCTATCGTAGAGATTCCGGACGGCCTGATAAGTCAGGTTCGTAAAAGCGAGTCTACGAGAATTGTTTGGTTGCCTGCGCTTAACAGAAACGTAGGGGCTGACCTAACGCGAACATTTTCTGCTGAAAAGAGTGTTCTTGTGGGGCGAAACCTCAGGCATGGGGTGGAGACGGACGAGGAAATTCGCAATTTCGCCATGGTCGTGGCCCGCAGGTTTGGTCGTTTTGCCTTTCCCGACGACTTGCACACATCGTTGCATGCAATGCGAACGAGACTGATTAGTAAGCACAAGAAAAATAGTGACGAAGGCGCAGCCCTGCGCAACATTCATCAGATCCGCGCCGAAGCTCTGCCAGGTTGGAATGCGACCTCGGTAGAGATTGTGCTTCATTTCATTCTTGAGCCTCATGTGCTGCCTGAGGTTGATGATTGGTCGACCTTTGTGCCGGTTTCATCTGTGAGCCCGTCGCAAGCGGCGATGGATATTTCTAGTTCCTCTGGAAATTTGGCTGCACAGAAATGGGTCGAGTTGGCGCAAGCGTGGGTATCTCTATGCCGGCCTGCAGGTGTAATTAAATCGATTTCGGCACAAGTTAGTGGCACTAGCTCTTTCACTCTGGAGCAGATGAGAAATTCAGAGCAGCTCGATCTTGATTATCTGTCTATTTCGACATTCGAATAGTTGCGATTCCTCAAGCTAGATCAGTCGAGCGGGTGGGTGGCTAAACCGTGGAGCCGACCGCCCCAACCACAGCGGGTCTTCCCCATCGTGGTGCTTGCTCCAACCGCGCGACCGGCGTAGCCGGGGAGCGCGCGGCGAGCGGAGCGAGTCGCCTTGGCGAAGTAGGGAAAGTTCTACCGCGCTGGGAGCAGGTGCCCGGCGCAGCTTGTGTGCCAGACATGGCCGCCGCCCGTGTCCAACGGAGCGGTCGACGGCCATATCCGGAGGCTGTCAGGCCGTAGCAGCGGCCTCCCGGCCCCTTCGTGTCCGCCGGTGGAGGATCTCGTCGAAGGTGGCGCGGGCGCCCGTGGGGTCGATGTAGTGCATGGCCAGGAGGGCGGCGATGACGGAGCCGACCAGGTCGTTCTGGACCTCGGACCAGGTGTGGTCGTCGCCGCAGGTGGTGAGGCCCTTCAGGCCGTGGAGGGCGTGCATCGCCTCGCCGGCCTCCTCGGCGACCTTGCCGACCTGGAGGGCCTTGAGCTCCTCGTCGGGGAGGTGGGCGCCAGCCGCTCGGCAGACGGCGGAGAGCTTCTCGATGTTGTCCCACAGGGTGTCCACGTCGGACCTCCGGTCGATGGGTTCGGCTATTCCTGTGCGGGTCGTCCGAGCTGGCGTACAGTCCAACCGGCCATACGCCAGGCGTCGGCGTCGATGAGGTTGCGGAGGTCGACAAGGACCTGGTCCGCGACCAGTGGGGCGAGGGCCTTGGGATCGGCCTCGCGGAAGTGGGGCCATTCGGTGGCCAGGACGATCAACTCGGCTGCAGCGAGGGAGCCTTCGAGGGTTTCGCAATAGTCGAGTTCGGGGTGGCGGCGCAGTGCCGTGGGCACGGCGTGCGGGTCGTGGACGGTGACGGTCGCGCCGCGCTGGTGCATGAGCGCGGCGATCGCCAGGGCCGGGGATTCGCGGACGTCGTCGGTACCGGCCTTGAAGGAGGCGCCCCAGACGGTGATGCGTACGCCGTCGACGGGGCGGCCGAGCGTCTGCTCGATGAGACTCAGCGCGGCGGTGGGGCGGGATTCGTTGACCTCCTCCGCCGCCCGCAGCATGGTCGCTGCCTCGTTGGCACCCAAGGTGCGGGCGGAGGCGGTGAAGGCGCGGACGTCCTTCGGGAGGCAGCCGCCGCCGTAGCCGGGGCCGGCGTTCAGGCCGCCGCGGCCGATGCGGGGGTCCAGGCCGATGGCCTCGGTGAGCTGCTGGACATCGGCTCCGGCGGCGGTGCACATGTCGGCGACGCCGTTGATGAAGGAGATCTTCATGCCGAGGTAGGCGTTGGCGGCGCCCTTGATGAGTTCGGCTGTGGCGGGGTCGGTCACGAACAGCGGGATGCCGTTCGCCAGGAGGGGTGCGTAGACCTGGCGTACCGCGTCCTCGGCGCGAGCCGACGGCACGCCCACGACGATGCGGTCGGGGCGCAGGGTGTCGTCGATGGCGTGGCCCTCGCGTAGGAACTCGGGGTTCCAGACCACCTCCACGTCCTCACCGGCCGGGGAGAGCCGGGTGAGAAGCGCACCGAGGTCGCGGGAGGTGCCGACGGTGACCGTGGACTTCCCGACGATGACGGTCGGGCGGGTCAGGTGCGGGGCGAGGGCGCGGGCGGCGCCGAAGACCTGTCCGGTGTCGTAGCTCCGTCCGTCGGCGTCGATCGGCGTGCCCACGGCCAGGAAGTGGATGTCGGCGAACTCGGCTGCCTCGGCGAGGCTGGTGGTGAACCGCAGGCGTCCTGTGGCGGTGTGGGTGCTGAGGAGTTCGGGCAGGCCGTCCTCGTAGATGGGGCACTCGCCGGCGTTGAGGCGGTCGATCTTCGCCTGGTCCAGGTCCACGCCGATGACCTTGTGGCCGATCTCGGCCATGGCAGCGGCGTGGGGGATGCCCAGGTGACCACAGCCGATGACGGATACGCGCATGGGGTCGACGCTCCTTTCCTTGCCTCTCGCCCGCCCAGGGGAGTCCGGGCCGGCCGGGTGCGTCACGCTAGCGCCAACACCCGGCGCGGCCCTCTTCGTGCAGGTGGCTCAACCAGCCTGCTGCTTGAGCAGGTTGACGAGGGCTGGCAGTGCCTCGGCGGCGGTCGCCCGGCACACCAGGTCGCCGTCCTGAGGGCCTTCCAGCGGGTACGGCATGAACTGGCCGTCGCGCCAGAAGCCCTCCGGGTCCAGGTAGACGACCTGCATGCCGCGGGCGCGGGCGCGGGCCTGGACCTTGCGGCGGTCGGCGTGCAGGCCGACGACGAGGAGGGCCTTGGCGCCGTCCACCCACTCGACGTCGGGTACGGCCTGGTCGTAGCGGCGCATGAAGCACTCGTCGAGCCCGGCGCGCGCCGCGAGCACGTCGAAGTTGTTGGTGATGACCGGGCCGACGAGGTGACCGGCGTCCTTCAGTTCCTTCAGCGCCCACATTGCCGGAGTCGGTTCGGCCAGGAAGCAGGCGCGGAACATCTCCACGAACTCCGCAGTCTTCTCCTCCGGCTCCGTAAGAACCTCGTGGAGGAGCGTGTCCGCTGTCGGGGAGAGGGTGAAGCGGTGTTCCCGAGGCTCGTGGCCCTGGCGGTCGGTCACCCGGTAGATCTCGTGGAGCCGGTGCAGGGGCGGGATACCCGCCTCGACCGACGTACCGCAGCCGACCTCCACCTGGAACGGCAGCAGGTCCGCGAGGACGGACAGGTCTGGTACGCGGGTCGGCGTACCGGGTCGGTCCTTGCACCTGATCCCGGTGGAGAGGACGTTCCACGGCAGCTGCCGTACAGCGGGCGGCGGTGCGTAGGACACCGAGGCGATCTGCACGTCCAGGCTCCGGTAGCCGACGGGGAGGGTACGGCCCGCCGCCACGTCCTGGGGGTGGGCGTCGTGCTCGGTGATCCGGCACTTCAGATCCCGGCGTGTCCATAAGAATCCGCCAGGAGCCTCCTTCCAGCCGCCGGTGGCGAGCGAGTCCCACAGGGCGTCGTGGTGCGCGTCGATCTCATCCGCTGGAGCGGTAGCGGAGTGGTAGAGGTACAGGTCGGTCAGGCCGATGGCCGGCGCGGCGGTGGTGGGGACCAGGCCGTACCGGTAGCGGTAGTGGATGATCCGCCGCCGGGCGTCGTCGGCGGCCGTCCAGCCGCTCTGTTCGGCCGTGGCCTTCTCCTGCGTACGGCGCCAGATGCCTTCCTCGATGTAGCGGGGTCGGTCGGCGTCGCCGAAGTAGGTCTTCCAGACCTGCTGTTGGTCGGGGGTGAGCTGGTCGATGACGATGTACGGGATGTCCATGATCTCTCCCTGGAGAATCACGCCTGGATGTTCCGGGTGCATGGCAGGCTCCGTTGGCCGGGAAGGTGGCGTGAACGACCCGGACAGCGGAGCGGAGTCAGCGGTCGGAGGGCGGGCTCGCGTCCGTTGAGACGGCGGCGGGCTGGTGACCGAGGCCGTTGAGGAGCGGGACGGCCTGCTCACGCAGTGCCCAGGCCGGTCCCACCAGGCCGGCGACGGCCAGAAGCGTGAGCGCGATGCCTCCGCCTTCGGGGCGTACGGAGCGCGGCGCGGCTTTTCGGGCATGGCGTCGCCGAGGCCCGGTCACGGGGTGCCGCCGAGGGCCCGTCCGTGTGCGTCGACGAGGCGGCTGGTCTGCTGGTGCAGCCACTCCAGCTCGACAGAGGTGAGGATGAGCGCGCCATCGAGGGTCGAGCCGTCATCCAAGTGGAACTCGATGGGAACCGATCCCTGCCTGGCCCGCGCGTCGTAGACCGCGTCCCGTCCGGCCGAGAGCGTGGCGTGGGTGGCCCTCACCGGCACGGGACGGAGCGTCGTTCCGTCGGCGGGCGCGGACCAGGGGGCCCCGCCACCAGGCGGACGCAGGTGGAACGTCGTCGCAGAGCCCTCACCAGGGAGAGCGACTACGACACCCACACGGCCATCGCGAGCGCTGTCCGTGGCGAGGTCGCCAAGCAGTGGACGGAAAGGTGCCGCCGTGCCTAACTCGGTTTCCTGCGAAGGAAGATGAGAAGAACGTCGTCGCGTCATGCCCCGAAGTTAGGGACAGGACGGGCCTCGAATATGAGCCGGAGGAATACGACCCCTATCCGTCCAGGTGAAAGCGGTCGGACATGTGCCGCAGCTTCTCCCTCGTGGCTGCTCGTTCCGCGTAGACGATGCTGCGAAGCGTTGAACGGGCGATGGGATGGTTCCGTACGAGCTGCGGCGCGATCCGCTCAGCCGTCTCCAGCTCGGTGAGGGCCTTTGCCCGGTTTCCGTCCCACAGCCAGGCCCGCGCCACGTCCATGTGGTGGTGGCCCTGACGTGAGTTGGGCAGTGCCCCGACCAGGCTCGGGCTGGTGCGGCGGTTTATCTCCAGCGCCTTGCCCTGCTTGCCCATTTCCAGGGCCACGCTGATCGCGTGGATCTGCACGTTCCCGGCGGAGAACGTCAGCGAATGCCGGTCGTACACCGGTGCCCCTACGTACGCGTCCATGCGTTCCGCCGCGTCCTTCGCGTGCCCGATCCGGTCCTCCGCTTCCGACGGGCGGTTGGCCCGAGCAGCGGAGATGGCCGCCCGAAGCTGAAGCGTGCCCCAAGCCCGTACGGCCAGCGGATCACCCTGCTCGTACGGCTGTTGCACCGAGGCGATCGCCTTGTCCGAGAGGGTCAGAGCGTCGGCCCAGTCAGCCGTCGCCCACATGTCCCAGACGCGCATCCAGTCGGCGACGGCAGGCAGCACCGGATCTCCCGACAACCTGGCAGACCACGCGGCCCGTTCGCACGCCATGGCCACAAGCTCCGGGTGCCCGAGGGCGTGCGCGGCGGTGTGCGCGAACTTGCAGCACACGGCGTAAATGGCGTACGCCTCTTCCCGCTCGTGCCCGTCCGAGTCCTCCGCCAGGGCGCGCGCTTCCCGGAACAGGTCCGGGAGAACTCGGAGAATCGCGACGTTGGAGGCGGTGTCCCGCAGGCGGTGCAGCCGGGTCACCTCACGCCATAGCTGTGACGCCGGTCGGGGATCCCCGTCGAAGACGGGAACGAGGTCGTAGCGACGCAGCTCGCGCAGAATCGACGAGGCGGCGATCTGCCACTGGCTGTCGTCGGGGGAGCTGCTGTACGGGCGTCCGATCAGGTCGTTCGGATGGACGTGCAGCTCTGCGGCCACCTGGTTGAGCAGGCCGACCCGGTCCAGCTCGATCAGGCCACGCTCCATCTTCGACACCCAGCCCTGGGACTTCCCGAGGGCCGTCGCCAGGTCGGCCTGCGGCATGCCCAGTCGCAGCCGCGCCCTGCGAGCGCGCTTGCCGATCTCCTCGGCTTCCTCCAGCATCAGGACACCTCCCGGCCGCCGGACGATCCGGCGCGGCCGCCGGTCTGTCCGTACAGAGTTCGTCTCCTGCACGGTACCCATGACGCGGCTTCAGCGTGAGACGAGCTGCAAGGACCGTCGGGGCCGCGGCCCATGTACCGCTGTCCCGTCTTGAACGGCGAGTCCGAGACCGGAGGCACTTCTGTCCGCCATCAGTGCCCAGACGGCCATCAGGCATTGATCCCGAAGCCGCCGGTGCCGAACGACAGCGGATCATGGGGATGAGGAACATTCCACGTCGCGCACCGCCGGAGGCAGCCAGTGATCACCGTGACCGTCCTCCACCCTGGAGCCATGGGCGCGGCGATCACCGCCGAGCTCGTGGCCGGCGGCCATGAGGCGCTGTCGGTGACCAAGGGCCGCAGTGAGAACACCTGGGTCCGCGGGAGAGAGGCCGGTGCGACGGCGTACGACTCGCTCGCGGAAGCGCTGTCCCGAAGCGCGGTCGTTCTCTCGGTCTGCCCACCACAGGCGGCGGAGGACGTTGCGGCGGCGGTGGCCGCGCACGGCTTCGCGGGAGTGTACGCCGACGTCAACGCCATCAGCCCGCAACGCGTACGGCGCATCGCTGACGAGATCCGCCCCGGCTCCGCAGTTGTCGACGGTGCCGTTTTCGGTCAGCCGCCAGGCGCGGGGCGTGCCACACGGCTCTACCTCGCAGGGGCCGACTCTGCCGTCGAGCTGGTTGCGTCGCTGTTCACGGACTCTGCGCTGCACGTGTGCCGCGTCGGGGACACACTCGGTTCCGCTTCCGCGCTGAAGATGGCCTTCTCCAGCTACCAGAAGGCCGCCCGCACCCTCGCCGGAGTCGCTCACGCGCTCGCCGACGCCCATGGAGTCGGTGATCAGCTCACAGCCGAAGCCGAGGTCATGATCTCCGCGATCCTCTCCGATCCGGAGTATCTACCGAGCGTGGCAGCCCGAGCCTGGCGCTGGGCGCCGGAGATGGACGAGATCGCCGATACGCTCCGCGCGGCTGACCTGCCCCCGGACATGGCCGAGGCCACGGCTCGGGTACTCGCTTTCTGGGAGCAGGACAAGGATCGGTGCGACTTGCCGGTCGAGCATGTCCTCGCTCAGCTCCGGTCACGGAGGAGCACGTAGACAGGTCGAGACAACAAACAAGGCCCGGGTCGATGACCTGGGCCTCAGTCGTGGAGCGGGTGACGAGAATCGAACTCGCGCTCTGAGCTTGGGAAGCTCATGTTCTACCATTAAACTACACCCGCGAAGCATGCCGATCACCGGCTCTGCATCGTTCCACACTGTACCCCATGCCAGGCCCCCGGCGGATGCGCCGTGGGGCCTTCGTGTTGTGTGCCCCTGGGTGGGTGCTGGGTGGACGAGGTTGTGATGGGCGGGAGTTGGGGGCGTAGCGTGGGTGGTCGGAGTGCCGCGTGGAGTGGCGTCCTGTTCATCCCCTAATGTGGCGGTCTCGTCCAGATGTGGTTGGGGAAGGGACTTGATGGATTCGATGCAGCGCACCGTCGTCCGCTGTGCCGAGGGGCACGTTTTCACTACCTCGTCGTTTCCGATGCAGCAGCTCGGGGCCGACAGGATCGGGCCGGGGCGGTTGATCCGGTGTCCCCGGTGCGCCCGGTTGCGGCAGGCCGTCCCCGTGGCGTTCGAGAAGCGGTAGCCCGAGCGGAGCGAATCGGTAGCCGGAGCGAAATCGGTAGCCGGAGCGGAGCGATCGCCGTAGCGGGGCGGTCGGCGTGATCAGGCGGCTGGAGCGGCGTGGCGATCCGGTCGCCGCGGCCGCGGCCGCAGCGGCAGCGGCAGTGGCCGACGAACGAATCGGCGTCCGCACGATGCGGTCGTCGTAATGACGCCGTGGTCGTCACGACGCCGTGGTCGCAACAGCACAGTGGTCGATACGACGCGGCAGTCGTGGCCGAGCGGTGGTCGTCGGCCGGTGGCAGCCGTACTCGGTCGCGGGGCAGTCGTCGTCCGCCCGTGGAGGGACGTGGCCGGGCGGTGGCAGCCGTCGGGAGAGGTGGTGGCGCAGGGGCGCGCGGGTGGTCCGGTTGGGGCGGGCTCGCGCGTTCTGCGTATCCTCGGGGCGTGCTTCTCTCAGACAAGGACATCCGGGCCGAGATCGACGCCGGGCGAGTCCGTATCGACCCGTACGACCCTTCGATGGTGCAGCCGTCGAGCATCGACGTGCGGCTGGACCGCTTCTTCCGGGTGTTCGAGAACCACCGGTACCCGCACATCGACCCGGCGGTGGAGCAGCCCGATCTGACGCGGACCGTCGAGCCGGAGGGGGACGAGGCCTTCATCCTCCACCCGGGGGAGTTCGTGCTGGCGTCCACGTACGAGGTGATCTCGCTCCCCGACGACCTGGCCTCGCGGCTGGAGGGCAAGAGTTCGCTCGGGCGGCTCGGTCTGGTGACGCACTCGACGGCCGGGTTCATCGACCCCGGGTTCTCCGGGCACGTGACCCTGGAGCTGTCGAACCTCGCCACGCTGCCGATAAAGCTGTGGCCGGGGATGAAGATCGGGCAGCTGTGCCTGTTCAAGCTGACCTCGTCCGCCGAGTTCCCGTACGGCTCCGAGCGGTACGGGTCGCGCTATCAGGGGCAGCGCGGGCCGACGGCCTCGCGGTCCTTCCAGAACTTCCATCGGACCCAGGTGTGATCGACCATGGCTAGTGACGTGCGGGAAAACCTTACCTACGAGGGCTTCGGGCGCGCCGTGCGCGAGCTCGCCCAGGCCGTCGCCGATGACGGGTACGAGCCCGACGTGGTGCTGAGCATCGCCCGTGGCGGGGTGTTCGTCGCCGGCGGGCTCGCCTACGCCCTCGACTGCAAGAACATCCACCTCGTCAACGTGGAGTTCTACACCGGGGTCGGGACCACCCTGGAAATGCCCGTCATGCTGGCGCCCGTCCCCAACGCGATCGACTTCTCCGACAAGAAGGTCCTGATCGCCGACGATGTCGCGGACACCGGCAAGACGCTGAAGCTCGTCCACGACTTCTGCGTCGACCATGTCGCCGAGGTGCGCAGCGCCGTCATCTACGAGAAGTCCCACTCCCTCGTGAAGTGCGAGTACGTGTGGAAGAAGACCGATCAGTGGATCAACTTCCCGTGGTCGGTCGAGAAGCCCGTCGTCCGGCGGGACGGGCAGGTCCTCGACGCCTAGGCCGCCCTGACTGTCGGCAGGGGCGTGGCCCGTAGGGCCGCACCCCGTGGGCCTGTGACCCGCCCCGTGGACCTGTGACCCGTGGGACCTGACGTGCGTGGGCCCCGGAACGCGGAAGCGTTCCGGGGCCCACGCACGTCACCCGCTCAGATGGTGCCCAGCTTGATGATCGACAGCAGTGCGATCAGCTGGATCGCCGACGCTCCCAGCGCCTTCGGCCACGGCAGGTCGTGCGACTTGCTCACCATCGATGTGAACAGCGCGCCCGCCGCCAGCCAGGTCAGCCAGCCCACGATCTGGACCAGCGAGTTCTCGCCGCCCAGGAAGACGGCGAACAGCAGGCGCGGGGCGTCCGTCATCGACATGATCAGCATCGACAGGCCCACCGTCGGCTGCCACGAGCCCGTGCCGCCGAGCTGGCGGGCCAGGGTGTGGGTCACCGCGCCGAGGACCAGGCCGCCGATGACGAAGCCGACGCCGGTGAACAGGACGTACGGGATGGCCGTCGAGATCGTCGCGTTGATCGCTTCGTCGCGTGCCTGGTCGAAGCCGAAGAGCGCGAGCAGGCCGTAGAGGAACGTGACGACCAGCGCCGGGCCCCAGACCGGGTAGTCCCGCATCTGCCAGAACGTCGGCCCCGGGCGCGTCACGATGCCGCTCAGCAGCTCCTTCCAGCGCAGCCGCGGGCCCGCCGGCTGGGCGGGGGCGGAACCGGCGCGGTAGGTGTTGCCCTCGCCGTACGGGTCCTCGTCGACGCGGAACGCCTGCGTGTGGCCCGGATTGTTGGCGTACGGGTCGTGGGGCGCGGGCTCCGCGTACGGGTCGCCGAAGTACTCCGGTTCGCCGTGGCCCCCGTGCCCGCCGCCGTGGCCTGGTCCGCCCTGCTGCCCGTGGCCCGCGTAGCCGCCGTTGCCGTACGGGGCGCCCTGCGGGGCTCCGTACGGCGGTGGTGCCGTGCCGTTGCCGGGGCCTCCTGCCGTCGGCCAGGGCTGAGCACCGTACGGCGGCTGTGGTGCCTGCCCTCCGTACGGCTGCTGCCGCTGCTGCTGCGGTTGTTGCGGGGTGCGGTTGTCCCGGCCGCGTCCGATCCTGAATCCAGCCACCCGTCGAACGTACCTGGTCCCCGGGGGCGGGGAGCGGGGGCCGGGCGGACCCGGGCGCCTTTGCGGCCGAGCTGTGACATCCCCTAAGGGCCGCACCCCGGGCCCGCGGAGGGGGAGTTCAGGGGAGGAAGAGCGTCGTGGAGAAGGTGACGAGGGGCTCGTCCGTGGTACCCGCCCGGTAGAGCGCGATCAGGTCCCGCAGCTCGCCCCGGTATGTGCGCACCACCGTGTCCGGCTTCCTGTCGCCGTCGTAGTCGCCGTGGTTCAGGAGGGTGGTGCGGGTGGCGCCCGCCGTCCCCAGCGGTGCGGTGGGGACGTCCTCCGCCGCGAACGCGTACGTGCCGCCCGGCCGCGCCGGGCCCTCGGGGGAGCCGAGGAGCAGGGTGCCCCGGCCCGCCTGTCCGGGGGCGTGCGGGAGGGTGGCGGCGACGAGGTCGTCGTAACCGTCGCCGTCGGTGTCGGACCGGGGCTCGGGGGCGTAGAGGTACGGGCCGCCGTCGGGCAGCAGTTCCGCGCTGCGCGGGGCCCCGGTGCGGGCGAAGGGGCCGTGCAGGAAGGTGACCCGGCCGGCGCTGGCGGTGACCGCGAGGTCGGCCTTCCCGTCGCCGTCGAAGTCGCCGCAGACCGGTTGCTCGGGCCACTCGTTGCCGGACCGGGCCTGCTGGGGGATGCGTACGGTGACGGCCTTCCCCGTCAGGCCCTGCGGGGAGCCGAAGAGGATCTGGAGCGGTACGGGCGGGGCTCCGATGCCGTTGTACGGGGGGTCGGTCGAGACGATCAGGTCGGTGAAGCCGTCCCGGTCCAGGTCGCAGGCTGCCTCGGCGTCGAACGCGGCGGGCAGGGTGTCGCCGGACTTCGCGGCGTTCGCGCGGGCGCTCAGGAGCTGCCGGGTGGCCGGGTCCAGCGGGCGGCCGGGGTCGGCGGTGCCGTAGACGATGCCGATGCCCGCGTCGTCGCCGTGGCTGTTCCCGGGGGCCTTCACCAGGTCGTCGATGACCAGGTCGCGGTGGCCGTCCCCGTTGAAGTCGTACGGGACGCGGCTGCCGGTGCCGCGGGGGACGGGCGTGCTCACCGTCTGTGCCTGGGGCCGTGCCTGCGCCGGGGGCGGGGTGTCGCCGTTCTTGCCGTCGGAGGCTGAGGAGGGGCCCGTACAGGCCGTGAGCGCCAGCAGCAGGGCCGTACCGCCGGCGGTGAGGGAGGCCGTCACCCTGCGGGTGACCGCTGCCTGCGGGTGCTCGGTGCGGGTACGGGGGCGTGGGCGCACGGGGGCCTCGTTCGGTGTTCGTCGACCTGTGCCTCCCCGCCGGTGCCGGGGAGGTGTCCGGGAGGTGTCCCCGGGTGTGCCGCGGGACGGGTCCCGGGAGCCCTGGCGGGCTTCTCCGGGGCTCATGATGCTCCCGTTACGTCGTCGCGTACATGTCCGATTTCACAGTCGGCCTGCGGCGGTCGTCACGTCGCTTCCGGCCATCGCGGCCCCTGGCACGACGAAGCGGCCGGTCCTGCCCCCGAGGCAGGTCCGGCCGCTTCGTCGCACGGATGCGTTACGTCACTTTGCCGGTTCCGGCTCCGGCGCGTCCACCTGCTCCGCGTCACCGGTCGGGTCGATGGGCGTCTTCACGGACTCCAGGAGGAGCTGCGAGACGTCCACGACCTGGACGGACTCCTTGGCCTGGCCGTCGTTCTTCTTGCCGTTGACCGAGTCGGTCAGCATGACGAGGCAGAACGGGCAGGCGGTGGAGACGATGTCCGGGTTGAGGGCGAGGGCCTCGTCGACGCGCTCGGTGTTGATGCGCTTGCCGATCCGCTCCTCCATCCACATCCGGGCGCCGCCGGCGCCGCAGCAGAAGCCGCGCTCCTTGTGGCGGTGCATCTCCTCGTTCCGCAGGCCCGGGACCTTCGCGATGATCTCGCGCGGCGGGGTGTAGATCTTGTTGTGGCGGCCCAGGTAGCAGGGGTCGTGGTACGTGATCAGGCCCTCGACCGGGGTCACCGGGATCAGCTTGCCCTCGTCGACGAGGTGCTGGAGCAGCTGCGTGTGGTGGATGACCTCGTACTCGCCGCCGAGCTGCGGGTACTCGTTGGCGATGGTGTTGAAGCAGTGCGGGCAGGTCGCGACGATCTTCTTCGACGCCTTGGGCTTCTTCGTCTCCGGGTCGTCCTCGTCCTCGCCGTACGCCATGTTCAGCATGGCCACGTTCTCCTGGCCGAGCTGCTGGAACAGCGGCTCGTTGCCCAGGCGGCGGGCGGAGTCACCGGTGCACTTCTCGTCGCCGCCCATGATCGCGAACTTGACGCCCGCCATGTGCAGGAGCTCCGCGAAGGCCTTGGTGGTCTTCTTGGCCCGGTCCTCCAGGGCGCCCGCGCAGCCGACCCAGTACAGGTAGTCGACCTCGGTGAGGTCCTCGACGTCCTTGCCGACGATCGGGACCTCGAAGTCGACCTCCTTGGTCCACTCGACGCGCGCCTTCTTGGCGAGCCCCCAGGGGTTGCCCTTCTTCTCCAGGTTCTTGAGCATCGTGCCCGCCTCGGACGGGAACGCGGACTCGATCATCACCTGGTAGCGGCGCATGTCGACGATGTGGTCGATGTGCTCGATGTCCACCGGGCACTGCTCGACGCAGGCGCCGCAGGTGGTGCAGGACCACAGGACGTCCGGGTCGATGACCCCGTTCTCCTCGGCCGTGCCGATCAGCGGGCGCTCGGCCTCGGCGAGAGCGGCCGCGGGAACGTCCTTGAGCTGCTCCTCGGTGGCCTTCTCCTCGCCCTCCATGGTCTTGCCGCCGCCCGCGAGGAGGTACGGCGCCTTGGCGTGCGCGTGGTCGCGCAGCGACATGATCAGGAGCTTCGGCGACAGCGGCTTGCCGGTGTTCCAGGCGGGGCACTGCGACTGGCAGCGGCCGCACTCGGTGCAGGTGGAGAAGTCGAGGATGCCCTTCCAGGAGAACTGCTCGACCTGGGAGACGCCGAAGACGGCGTCCTCGGCCGGGTCCTCCCAGTCGATCTCCTTGCCGCCCGTCGTCATCGGCTGGAGCGCGCCGAGCGCGACCTCGCCGTCGGCGTTCCGCTTGAACCAGATGTTCGGGAAGCCGAGGAAGCGGTGCCAGGCGACGCCCATGTTGGTGTTGAGCGAGACCGTGATCATCCAGATCAGCGAGGTGCCGATCTTGACCATCGCGGTGAAGTAGATGAGCGTCTGGAGGGTGGGGAGCGACAGGCCCTTGAAGGCCAGGACCAGCGGGTACGACACGAAGTACGCGGCGTCGTAGCTCTCCACGTGGTGGATCGCGCCCTCAAGGCCGCGGAGCACCAGGATGGCGAGGCCGATGGTGAGGATGACGTACTCGACGAAGTACGCCTGCCAGGCCTTCGAGCCGGCGAACCGCGACTTGCGGCCGGCCCGGGAGGGCAGGTTCAGCAGCCGGATCGCCATCAGCGCCAGGATGCCCACGACCGTCATCAGGCCGATGAACTCGATGTACATCTCGAACGGCAGGAACGTGCCGATGACCGGCAGCACCCAGTCGGCCTGGAAGAGCTGGCCGTACGCCTGGAGCAGCGTGGGCGGCAGTGTCAGGAAGCCGATCGCGACGAACCAGTGGGCGAAGCCGACGATGCCCCACCGGTTCATCCGGGTGTGGCCCAGGAATTCCTTGACCAGCGTGATCGTGCGGGCCTTGGGGTCGTCGGTGCGGCTGCCTGCTGGTACCGGCTGTCCCAGACGGACGAAGCGGTAGATCTGCGCGACGGCTCGGCAGATGAGCGCAACGCCGACGACCGTCAGCACCAGCGACACGATGATCGCGGCGAGTTGCATGAGTGGGGCTCCTCGGGCCTGCGAGAGCGGGATCCGGTCGGGTTCGTGATACTGCCTGCTACTACTAAGCAGTAACTTAATTAGTCTGTGCTGACACTATCCACTTAGTCCACCCTCCCGCAGGCGGGCGGGCGGTGATCTGCGTCGCTCAGGTGTGCCTTGGTTCGGCGGGCCTTCCGGAGCCGGTCCCGCAGCGGGGCGCGGGCGGCTTCGGCGAGGATCGCCAGGTCGAGCACCACTCCATGGTGCTCTGCGTAGTGCTGGTCCAGCAGGGCGGGGTCGTCCCAGGGCATGCCCGAACGGGCGCGGACCTGCGCCAGGCCGGTCAGGCCGGGCCGCAGTTCCCGCCGCCACCGCCGGGCGCCGGGGCCGGTGATCCGGGGGTCCCCGGGGGGAAGGGGCGCGGGGCCGACCAGGGCGAGGTCGCCGCGTACGACGTGCGGGAGCCGGGAGAACAGGTCCAGGTGGAACCGCCGGGTGCGCAGGGTGCGCAGTTCGAAGACCCGGCCGTCCAGGCCGCTCCGGGGCCGGGTGTCCCAGGCGCCGCCCGGGGTGCGCCGCGCGGTCAGGGCGAGCGCGGCCGCGGCGACGGCGGGGTAGGTCAGGGCGAGCAGCGCGGTGCCGAGCACCAGGTCCAGGGTGCGTTCGGCCGTCGAGCGGGGGAGCGTCCGGTCCGCGAGCCGTCGGGCCCGGTCGGTGAGGCCCGCCAGGCGTGCGGCGGGGCGGGAGGGGAAGTCGCCCCGTGCGGTGCCGGACACGGTCGCGTACGCCCGTGAGGGCGGCTGTCCGGGGCTCCCCGCCCTCCGGCCCTCCCGTCTCATCTGCCGTACGTGCCGCTTCCTCGCGTTCTGCATCGCGCCCGCCCGGGGTTCGAGGTTCGATGGGACACCATGGGTGACGATCCACTCTGAAACCTGCCGGTCGGTGACGGTTGTGGCCGTCTCGCGGCAATTTGTGACAGAACGATCCCACGGGGGGACGGTGGGCCGGGTGGTGCGCGAGGGGGTGTCGCGTGCGCCGGTGCGGTGGTGTGGCGGGGGTGCGGGCGTGAATAAGCTCTGCGTAAGCATGTAAGTTGAGCGAGGTCGACTCAGGTCTGTTGACTCATGGACGGGCGTCGTGCATTCTTGAGTCAGATCCGCTCAAGTAATCCGTTGGAGGAATCGAAATGGCACGTGCGGTCGGCATCGACCTGGGCACGACTAACTCCGTCGTCAGCGTTCTCGAAGGCGGCGAGCCCACCGTCATCACCAACGCCGAAGGCGCCAGGACCACGCCGTCCGTCGTCGCCTTCGCCAAGAACGGCGAGGTGCTCGTCGGCGAGGTCGCCAAGCGCCAGGCGGTCACCAACGTCGACAGGACCATCCGCTCCGTCAAGCGCCACATGGGCACTGACTGGAAGATCGACCTGGACGGCAAGAGCTTCAACCCGCAGCAGATGAGCGCCTTCATCCTGCAGAAGCTGAAGCGCGACGCCGAGTCCTACCTGGGCGAGAAGGTCACCGACGCGGTCATCACCGTCCCGGCGTACTTCAACGACTCCGAGCGTCAGGCGACGAAGGAGGCCGGCGAGATCGCGGGCCTGAACGTCCTGCGCATCGTCAACGAGCCGACCGCCGCCGCCCTGGCGTACGGCCTGGACAAGGACGACCAGACGATCCTCGTCTTCGACCTCGGTGGCGGCACCTTCGACGTGTCCCTCCTGGAGATCGGCGACGGCGTCGTCGAGGTGAAGGCCACCAACGGTGACAACCACCTCGGTGGTGACGACTGGGACCAGCGCGTCGTCGACTACCTGGTGAAGCAGTTCGCCAACGGGCACGGCGTGGACCTGTCCAAGGACAAGATGGCTCTCCAGCGTCTCCGCGAGGCCGCGGAGAAGGCGAAGATCGAGCTCTCGTCCTCGACCGAGACCACGATCAACCTGCCCTACATCACGGCGTCCGCCGAGGGCCCGCTGCACCTGGACGAGAAGCTCACGCGCTCGCAGTTCCAGCAGCTGACCTCGGACCTCCTGGACCGCTGCAAGACCCCGTTCCACAACGTCATCAAGGACGCGGGCATCCAGCTCTCCGAGATCGACCACGTCGTTCTCGTCGGTGGCTCCACCCGTATGCCCGCCGTCGCCGAGCTCGTGAAGGAGCTGACCGGCGGCCAGGAGGCCAACAAGGGCGTGAACCCGGACGAGGTCGTCGCCATCGGCGCCTCGCTCCAGGCCGGTGTCCTCAAGGGCGAGGTCAAGGACGTCCTGCTCCTCGACGTCACCCCGCTGTCCCTCGGTATCGAGACCAAGGGCGGCATCATGACCAAGCTCATCGAGCGCAACACCACGATCCCGACCAAGCGCTCCGAGATCTTCACGACTGCCGAGGACAACCAGCCGTCCGTGCAGATCCAGGTCTACCAGGGCGAGCGCGAGATCGCGGCGTACAACAAGAAGCTCGGGATGTTCGAGCTGACCGGTCTGCCGCCGGCCCCGCGCGGCGTGCCGCAGATCGAGGTCGCCTTCGACATCGACGCCAACGGCATCATGCACGTCGCCGCCAAGGACCTCGGCACGGGCAAGGAGCAGAAGATGACCGTCACCGGCGGCTCCTCGCTGCCGAAGGACGAGGTCAACCGGATGCGCGAAGAGGCCGAGAAGTACGCGGAGGAGGACCACGCCCGCCGCGAGGCCGCCGAGTCGCGCAACCAGGGCGAGCAGCTCGTCTACCAGACGGAGAAGTTCCTCAAGGACAACGAGGACAAGGTCCCCGCCGACGTCAAGACGGAGGTGGAGACCGCGGTCGACGAGCTGAAGGAGAAGCTCAAGGGCGAGGACACCGCCGAGATCCGTACGGCCACCGAGAAGGTCGCCGCCGTCTCCCAGAAGCTGGGCCAGGCGATGTACGCCAACGCCCAGGCCGAGGGTGCGGCCCCGGGCGCCGAGGCCCCGGGCGACGGCCAGGCCAAGGCCGACGACGACGTCGTCGACGCCGAGATCGTGGACGACGAGAAGGACACCAAGGGCGGTGCGGCGTGACCGAGGAGACTCCGGGCTTCGAGGAGAAGCCCGACGTCCCCTCCGGCGCCACCCCTGATGACGCCGAGCCGAAGGCCGCCGACTCCTCCGAGGAGGAGGCGGCGGCCCCGGCCGGGGACTCCGATGCGACCGTCGGTCTGACGGCGCAGCTGGACCAGGTCCGTACGGCGCTGAACGAGCGCACGGCAGACCTCCAGCGGCTCCAGGCCGAGTACCAGAACTACCGCCGCCGGGTCGAGCGGGACCGGGTCACGGTCAAGGAGATCGCTGTCGCGAACCTCCTGTCCGAGCTCCTGCCCGTGCTCGACGACGTCGGCCGCGCGCGGGAACACGGCGAGCTGGTCGGCGGCTTCAAGTCGGTGGCCGAATCGATGGAGACCGTCGTCGCGAAGCTGGGCCTCCAGCAGTTCGGCAAGGAGGGCGAGCCCTTCGACCCGACGATCCACGAGGCCCTGATGCACAGCTACGCGCCGGACGTCACCGAGACGACCTGCGTGGCGATCCTTCAGCCGGGGTATCGCATCGGCGAGCGCACCATCCGCCCCGCGCGGGTGGCCGTCGCCGAGCCGCAGCCGGGCGCCACGCCCGCCGCGGCGAAGGAAGAGAAGAAGGCAGACGACGAGGAGAGCGGTGGCACCGAGGAGGTCTGACGGGAACACGTCTGATCACCGCGGTGCACACCGACCGGCCCGGCGGCCGGCCCACGGGCCGGCCGCTCGGCCGATCGTCCGGAAGGAGGGACGTCGATGAGCACGAAGGACTTCGTCGAGAAGGACTACTACAAGGTTCTCGGCGTCCCCAAGGACGCCACCGACGCCGAGGTCAAGAAGGCGTACCGGAAGCTCGCCCGCGAGTACCACCCGGACGCCAACAAGAACGACGCCAAGGCGGAGGAGCGCTTCAAGGAGATCTCCGAGGCGAACGACGTCCTCGGTGACCCCAAGAAGCGCAAGGAGTACGACGAGGCGCGCGCCCTCTTCGGCAACGGCGGCTTCCGGCCCGGCCCCGGCGGTGCGGGCGGCAACTTCAACTTCGACCTGGGCGACCTCTTCGGCGGCGGGGCCCCGGGCGGCGGACAGGGCGGCGCGGGCGGCGGTTTCGGCGGCGGGGGCGGTCTCGGCGACGTCTTCGGCGGCCTGTTCAACCGCGGCGGCACGGGCACCCGGGTCCAGCCCAGGCGCGGCCAGGACATCGAGTCCGAGGTGACGCTCAGCTTCACCGAGGCGGTCGACGGGGCCACGGTCCCGCTGCGGATGTCCAGCCAGGCGCCCTGCAAGGCGTGTTCGGGCACCGGCGACAAGAACGGCACCCCCCGGGTCTGCCCGACCTGTGTCGGCACCGGCCAGGTCTCGCGCGGCAGCGGCGGCGGTTTCTCGCTCACCGACCCCTGTGTGGACTGCAAGGGCCGGGGCCTCATCGCCCAGGACCCCTGCGACGTCTGCAAGGGCAGCGGCCGGGCGAAGTCGGCGCGCACCATGCAGGTGCGCATCCCGGCGGGCGTCTCCGACGGCCAGCGGATCCGGCTGCGCGGCAAGGGCGGCGCGGGCGAGCGCGGCGGACCGGCCGGCGATCTGTACGTCGTCGTCCACGTCGACGCCCACCCGGTCTTCGGCCGCAAGGGCGACAACCTCACGGTCACCGTGCCCGTCACCTACCCGGAGGCGACGCTCGGCGGCGACGTCAAGGTCCCCACGCTCGGCGGGCCCCCGGTCACGCTGAAGCTTCCCGCAGGCACCCCCAACGGGCGTACGATGCGCGCCCGGGGCAAGGGCGCGGTGCGCAAGGACGGCACCCGCGGTGACCTGCTGGTCACCGTGGAGGTCGCGGTCCCCAGGGACCTGGGCCAGGAGGCCCGGGACGCCCTGGAGGCCTACCGGAAGGCGACCGCGGACGAGGACCCGCGGGCGGAACTGTTCCAGGCCGCGAAGGGAGCTTGAGATGGACGGCCGTCGACGCAATCCGTACCAGCTGACCGATGAGACCCCGGTGTACGTGATCTCGATCGCGGCCCAGCTCTCGGGTCTCCACCCTCAGACGCTGCGCCAGTACGACCGTCTCGGCCTGGTCTCCCCGGACCGTACGGCGGGGCGCGGCCGGCGCTACTCGGCCCGTGACATCGAGCTGCTGCGCACCGTGCAGCAGCTGTCGCAGGACGAGGGCATCAACCTCGCGGGCATCAAGCGGATCATCGAGCTGGAGAACCAGGTGACCGCGCTCCAGCAGCGCGTCGCCGAGCTCTCGGCGGCGGTGGACGGCGCGGCGGTCGCCATGCAGCAGCGTGAGGCCCAGGTGCACGCCTCCTACCGCCGGGACCTGGTGCCGTACCAGGACGTGCAGCAGACGGGTGCGCTGGTGGTGTGGCGGCCGAAGCCCAAGCCGAAGCCCTGAGTTCCGCGACGGACTGTCCGTCGGACGACGGTCGGGGCGGACGGACACACCTGTGTTCGTCCGCCCCGGCCGTCGTCGTGTGCCCGGTGCGCTCGCGCTGCGGCGAGGCCGAGGTGGCCGAAGGCCGGCACCAAGTGGCCGGATCGGTGCGGCAAGTTGGCAGTGATCGCCGCCCGGAGCGGCTCGGTCCGCTGACAAGGTGGTGGGTGTCGGCGGGAGTGAGCAGACGAGGGCGGCCGCGCCGTTGACGGCCGGGACGGGTCCGGCGGCCGGGCCGCGCCACGGGGAGGTCCCCTGCCGGAAGGGTGCCTTCCGGCAGGGGACTTCGGGCGTGGACGGGCGTACCGCCTACGGAAGGGCCGTGCTGACCGCGTCCACCAGCATCATCCACATCGGCTGTCCGCCCGTGCCGAACGCCGCCGAGAGCGCGTAGCCGATGGCCGCGTCCAGCGGTTCGGGCATCCCGGCCTCCTCCTGCCACTCCGCTATCACCCGGCGGTCGCCGTCCGAGGAGAAGTCCCCGAGGTGCCTGCCGTCGCGGGTCAGCTTGCTGAACGGGATCGAGTTGGGGACGAGCCGGTAGTGCGTGCCCGCGTGGCGGACGTCGACCCGGTAGGTCTGCCGCCGGAGCTTGCCCTTGCCCGGTGTGATCGTCGCGCCTTCGCCGTCCACCGTGATCGTCAGGTGCCGGGGGTCGCGGGTGCCGATGACGATGTGGTCGTCCACCTCCGCCTCCGGGGCGCGGACGATGGTGACGGTCGGGATCCGCTCGCCGCTGACGACGAGCTTCTCCCTTTTCTCGCCGAGGAGTTCGACGGAGATCTCCCCGTAGTGGTCGTCCTCGGTGGAGGCGGGCAGGGGGAGGGAGGCGGTGTCGGTCATCTGGATCCTTGAACCCTTCGGTGGTGCTGGGGGGTGTTCGCGGAGCATCACTGCCGTACGGAGTCACTGCCGTACGGAGTCATGGGCGCGCGGCTCGCCGGCTCCCCGAGCTGGGCCGGTTCCTGCCCGAGCGCGCCGAGTTCGCCGTGCTCGGCGGCGCCTCCGGATTCCCGGACGCGCTGGCGGCGCCGTACGGTCTGCTGCTGCTCGTGTGCTGGACGGCGGCGATGTCCCTGTCCGGCACCCGTCTCTTCACCCGCCGGGACGTCTGAGAACGGCCGTCAGCCGGGGCCCGGCCGCGCGCTCTGCTCGCGTTCGGTCATGCCCCGGTGCCAGGGGAGACGGCATGGTCGGGGTCTGATTCCAGGATTCCTGATCGTGCGATGAGGTAGCCGAGTTGGGCCCGGCTGTTGCTCCCCAGCGCGACGCTGAGTTTGGCGATGTGCGAACGGCAGGTCCGTACGTTCATGCCGAGGCGGCGGGCGATCGCCTCATCGACGTGGCCTTCGACGAGGAGCTTCGCGATGGAATGCCGTACGCCGGAAATCCCGTCCGACTTGGAGTCGTACGGAATCTGTTCCTGAAGGGGCACCGCCCGGTGCCAGAGCTGCTCGAAGACTTTGGCCAGGTACTCCACGATGCCGGGGTGCCGCAGTTCCAGGGCGACGGTTCGGTCGTCCGTGGCCGGGATGAAGGCGACGGTGTTGTCGAAGATCATGAGCCGCTCTATGAGTTCTTCGAGCGTTCGGATCTCGACCTTGCTCTCGGCCATCTGAGCGGCGTAGCTGAGCGTTCCGTGGCTGTGGCGAACGGTGTGCTGATAGAGCGTGCGCATGCCGACGCCGCGTGCCGTGAGCATCCTGCCGCGCTCCATGGCGATGGTCAGCGCGTTCTCGCTGCGTCCGCCCCCGGGTTGAATCGTCAGGACTTCCGAGTGGCACTCGGCGAGCGCGAGCTCTATCGACGCGTTGATGCGGTCGATGCCTTCGAGGACCGTGATGGCGTGCGTCGTCGGCGGCGCCTGCGCGCTGATGGCCATGAAGGGTTCGAAAGCCTCGGTGAGCTCGACCGAGAGCCGCCTGCGCTCCTGGATCTCTCGCTCGATCGGGTGGAGTCGCTGCGTCAGCGCCGCTGACGGTGGCACCGGCCGAAGCCAGGTGGCATCGTCGGGATCCGGGTGCAGCAGGGCGAACTCCAGCAGGCAGGGAGCGTCCTCTGTCTCGACACGAGCGATCTTGCCCACGCTCAGCGCGCTGGCGTAAAGCCGCGCCCCCTCGTCGCACATGGCGCTTACCGCGTGGGGATGTGTCGCTTTAGTTCTTTCTGTGGTCAATTCTCCACCCCCCAGGAACATGAATCAGCAGGAACATGATGCATCGGTTCTGTGGCATTGACGTGCCTGGATGGGCCATCGTCTTGTTTGCGGGGGAGAGGAAACCTTGGAAGTGAGGACGAAGCCCACCATGAGTTACAAAACGCTTCGCTCGGTGCTTGCTGTTGCCCTCTCTGTCGGGGTGACGACCGGGGCGCTGAGTGTTCTTGACCTCGTTGAGGGCGGCGTGACCAACGGTGCGGTCGGCGCACACGCGCTGGCAGCTCCGCCTCCAGACCTGGCTTGGGACCTGATGCCCGCGAAGGCGACGGGAACGGAAGCGGTGACCGGTTCGCCGTCCGGCGCCGCTTTGTCGGACGGAGCCCAGGCATGAGCACCCCGCCGGACGACCGCACCTTCCGGCGCGAGATGGCAACCGCCTATCGCTCAGGGTGGCATTTCATCGATCTGCTCACGGCCCTCCCCCGCCGTGGCGACTCGTTGATGGTCACCCTGTTCGGAGAGCCGATCGTCGTGGTGATGGAAGAGGACGAGGACGTCCGCGCCTATCGCTGCCTCCGTCGGCCCCGCGGCGCCCCGCAGCCGGTTCGCTGTGCCGTCAGGTACGGCATGATCTTCGTCAACCTCGATCAGCGCGACCACGAGCTGTTCGACGCAGAACCCCTTTCCGCCACCCCCCGCAGTGCCTGAGCGATTCCCCCGTCGTCACCTGTCGCTCCAGGCGCTTCCCCCACACAGCGGCGCCACCGTGACCTGAACACGGTGGCGCCGTTGTGCTGCCCAGGGCGTGTCGTCACACTGCCGCCTGCCGCCTGCCGCCTGCCGCCTGCCGCCTGCCGCCTGCCGCCTGCCGCCTGCCGCGCTCCGGGCGGCGACGGCAGTGTGACGGCAGGCTTCCGGGTCCGGGGCCAGGCCGGCCGGTCGTGGCGCGGCGGTCTCAGGCCTTGCCGAGCGCCCGGTCGAGGGTGATCTCGATGACGACCCGGGTCGGGTTGATCCGCGGCGGACGGCCGTAGCGCTCCTCGTGGCGGGCCTCCGCGTCCTTGACGGCCTCCGGCTCGGTGCGGATGACCGCGCGGCCCTCCAGGGTCGCCCAGCGGGCCCGGTCGATCTGGCAGACGGCCACGCGTGCCCCGTCGGGGCCGGCCGCGCGGATGTGGGCGACCTTGCGGCTGCCCCCGTCGGTGATCACGCGTGCGACCCCGGCCTCCGGGTCGTACGTCACACAGACCGGCACCACGTGCGGTGTGCCGTCCGGGCGGGGGGTCGTCAGCGTGGACAGGTGGCTCTCGCGCCAGAACGCCACGTATGCGGGGGAGGGGTTGCGTACGTCTGCCATGAGGGCAGCGTACGAGGGCCGTGGCCGGAGGCTCGCGGCGCGTGCGGGCGAGGCCGTGTCCGAGGGTCCGGCGCGTGCGGTGCGGGGGCGTGTCCGGAGGGCCCCGGTGAGCGCGCGAGGCCGTTTCGGCTGCTGTGGCGGGTGCGGGCGAGGCCGTCTCCCAAGGGCCCCGGTGAGTGCGCGAGGCCGCCTCGGCTGCTGCTGCGTGTGCGGGCGAGGTGTCTTTGAGGTCCGGTGCGCGCCGGTGAAGCCGCCTCCGCCGCTGATTTCGCTGCCGTGGCCGCGTGCGATCACTGCCTTGAGTGGAATAGACTCAACTTTGTGCACGTTGATGAAGTCAATGTGAGACGCGTGCACGCACGCCCCCAGCTGCGAGGAGGAGTAACCACACGTGGACGCCGAGCTGACCAACAAGAGCCGCGACGCCATCAACGCGGCCACCAACCGGGCCGTGAAGGACGGACACCCCGACCTGACCCCGGGGCACCTGCTGCTCGCGCTGCTGGAGGGGCAGGACAACGAGAACGTGACCGACCTCCTCGCCGCCGTCGACGCCGACCAGGCGCTGGTGCGCGGCGAGACCGAGCGGCTGCTCGGGGGGCTGCCCAGTGTCACCGGGTCCACCGTCGCCCCGCCGCAGCCCAACCGCGAGATGCTCGCCGTCATCCAGGACGCGGCCCAGCGGGCCAAGGAGCTGGGCGACGACTACATCTCCACCGAGCACCTGCTCATCGGCGTCGCCGCGAAGGGCGGGCGCGCCGGTGAGATCCTCGACGGACAAGGGGCCGGCGCCAAGAAGCTGCTGGCCGCGTTCGAGACGAGCAGGGGAGGGCGCCGGGTGACCACACCCGACCCGGAGGGCCAGTACAAGGCGCTGGAGAAGTTCGGCACCGACTTCACGGCCGCCGCGCGCGAGGGCAAGCTGGATCCGGTCATCGGCCGCGACCAGGAGATCCGCCGCGTCGTGCAGGTGCTGTCGCGCCGGACGAAGAACAACCCCGTGCTCATCGGTGAGCCCGGCGTCGGCAAGACCGCCGTCGTCGAGGGGCTCGCCCAGCGCATCGTCAAGGGCGACGTGCCCGAGAGCCTCAAGGACAAGCGGCTCGTCTCGCTGGACCTCGGCGCGATGGTCGCGGGAGCGAAGTACCGCGGCGAGTTCGAGGAGCGGCTGAAGACCGTCCTCTCCGAGATCAAGGAGAGCGACGGCCGGATCATCACGTTCATCGACGAGCTGCACACCGTCGTCGGCGCCGGCGCGGGCGGCGACTCCGCCATGGACGCGGGCAACATGCTCAAGCCGATGCTGGCCCGGGGCGAGCTGCGCATGGTCGGCGCGACCACGCTCGACGAGTACCGCGAGCGCATCGAGAAGGACCCCGCCCTGGAGCGCCGCTTCCAGCAGGTGCTGGTCGCCGAGCCGTCCGTCGAGGACACCATCGCGATCCTGCGCGGGCTCAAGGGCCGCTACGAGGCCCACCACAAGGTGCAGATCGCGGACTCGGCGCTGGTGGCCTCCGCCACCCTCTCCGACCGTTACATCACCTCCCGCTTCCTCCCCGACAAGGCCATCGACCTGGTCGACGAGGCCGCCTCCCGGCTGCGGATGGAGATCGACTCCTCGCCGCTGGAGATCGACGAACTCCAGCGCTCCGTCGACCGGTTGCGCATGGAGGAGCTGGCCCTCAAGAACGAGTCCGACCCCGCCTCCAAGGAGCGCCTGGCGAAGCTGCGCCGCGACCTCGCCGACCGTGAGGAGGAGCTGCGCGGCCTCAACGCCCGCTGGGAGAAGGAGAAGCAGGGCCTCAACCGGGTCGGTGAGCTCAAGGAGCGTCTCGACGAGCTGCGCGGCCAGGCCGAACGCGCCCAGCGCGACGGCGACTTCGATGCCGCGTCCAAGCTGCTGTACGGGGAGATCCCGGGGCTTGAGCGGGAGTTGGAGGAGGCCGCCGAGGCGGAGCAGGAGGCGAAGGACAAGGACACCATGGTCAAGGAGGAGGTCGGGCCGGACGACATCGCGGACGTCGTCGGCGCCTGGACCGGCATCCCGGCCGGGCGGCTGCTGGAGGGCGAGACGCAGAAGCTGCTGCGCATGGAGTCCGAGCTCGGCAAGCGGCTGATCGGGCAGACCGAGGCCGTGCAGGCCGTCTCCGACGCCGTACGCCGGACCCGGGCCGGGATCGCCGACCCCGACCGGCCCACCGGGTCGTTCCTCTTCCTCGGCCCCACCGGCGTCGGCAAGACCGAGCTGGCCAAGGCGCTCGCGGACTTCCTGTTCGACGACGAGCGGGCCATGGTCCGCATCGACATGAGCGAGTACGGCGAGAAGCACAGCGTCGCGCGGCTTGTCGGCGCCCCGCCCGGTTACGTCGGGTACGAGGAGGGCGGCCAGCTCACCGAGGCCGTCCGCCGCCGCCCCTACAGCGTCGTGCTCCTGGACGAGGTCGAGAAGGCCCACCCCGAGGTCTTCGACGTCCTGCTCCAGGTCCTCGACGACGGCCGGCTCACCGACGGCCAGGGCCGCACGGTCGACTTCCGCAACACCATCCTGATCCTCACCTCCAACCTCGGCTCCCAGTTCCTCATGGACCCCCTGGTCAAGCCCGAGGTGAAGAAGCAGCAGGTGCTGGACGTGGTGCGGGCGTCCTTCAAGCCGGAGTTCATCAACCGGCTCGACGACCTCGTGGTCTTCTCCGCCCTGTCCGGCGACGAGCTCGCGCACATCGCCGGGCTCCAGATCGACCGGCTGGCCGCCCGGCTGGCCGACCGGCGGCTCACCCTCGACGTCACACCCGAGGCGCTGGCCTGGCTCGCCCAG
This sequence comes from Streptomyces sp. YPW6, assembly GCF_018866325.1. NCBI lineage: Bacteria > Bacillati > Actinomycetota > Actinomycetes > Kitasatosporales > Streptomycetaceae > Streptomyces > Streptomyces sp. YPW6. Next base: position 3,508,089 of record NZ_CP076457.1, on the reverse strand, counting down.
GAGGGCAACGACCCGGCCTACGGGGCGCGTCCGCTGCGCCGGCTCATCCAGAGCGCGATCGGCGACCGGCTCGCCAAGGAGATCCTGTCCGGCGAGGTCCGCGACGGTGACACCGTACGGGTGGACCGGGCCGAGGACGGTCTGATCGTCGGCCCCGCCTCGTAACCGCTGGTCATGGCGCGTCGCACGCTGTGATCGAACGCCCGGCGAGCCCCGCCGGCCCACGCTGTCTGTCAGCTTGTGGCTGATCGGGGCCGCCGGGGCTTGCCATGCCCCGCCCGCCATGGGAGAGGATGGCCGCAACCGCACGAAGGGAAATAACGGTGAGCATCGATCCGTCCTCGATTCCTAATTTCGGGGGCCAGCCCGAACCGCAGGCGGCAGGACCGGAGGGCCCCGTCGTCCCTGACCAGGACCTCGTCAAGCAGCTCCTCGACCAGATGGAGCTGAAGTACGTCGTCGACGACGAGGGCGACCTCGCGGCGCCGTGGGAGGAGTTCCGGACGTACTTCATGTTCCGCGGCGAGGCGGAGCAGCAGGTCTTCTCGGTCCGTACGTTCTACGACCGGCCGCACGACCTGGACCAGCGTCCCGTCCTGCTGGACGCCATCGACGACTGGAACCGCCGCACCCTGTGGCCCAAGGTCTACACCCACGCCCACGAGGGCGAGGAGGGCGAGACGGGTTCCGTCCGGCTGATCGGTGAGGCGCAGATGCTCATCGGCACCGGCGTCAGCCTGGAGCACTTCGTCTCCTCGACGGTGAGCTGGGTGCGCGCCTCGATCGAGTTCGACAAGTGGCTCGTCGACCGCCTCGGCATCCAGCCCGCCGAGGGCAAGACGGACGGCGAGGAGCCCGCGGGCGCCTAGTCCTCCGAAGCACCGGTTACGGCCCGGGGCAGTGGTCATCGCGACCGCCGCCCCGGGCCGTTCCCGTGGCCCCGGGCCTCAGCCCAGCCGGGCCAGCCGCTCCACGGCCGACTCCAGCACGTCGTCCTTCTTGCAGGTCGTTCCTCTCGCGGAGGGTCCAGGCGGGCGCGGCAGAGCCTGGCAGCCCCTTGAAATCAGATCGTGATCTGAGTAAGCTCTGATCATGTCGACCGCACGTCTGGAAGCAGAAACGGAATCCGTCTCCTTCACCGACCTCTCCCGCAATCCCAAGGGCGTCGCGGCCAGAGCTGCTGCCTTGGGGCGGCTTCGGGTCACGCACCGGGACGCGCCGGACATGATCCTGACCACGGCCGTGCGTGCGGAGGATGCGGAGGAGAACCTGACCACCGCCTCGCGGCTCTTCCTCGCGCTGATGAAGCAGGACGACGGTGCCAGGGCACTCCTCCTCGCACTGCCCGAGGTGTTCCCCTGGGCGCGGCATCTGGACGCGGAAGAGGTTCGGGCCTTCACCGTCGAGCTTCTTGAAGCGCTTTCGGACGCCGCCGAATTGGGGGCGGGAGAGGCCGTGCATCGCGCGATCGTCTCCTGGCGCGCCACGGCTCGCATCAACGCCGATCCCGAGCAGCTCCAGGAATCGCTGCGTCCGCTCGACGGTGATGAGCACGGCAGCGTCGAGGTGCGTGGGTGAGTCCGAAGAAGGGGGACCGGGTCAGTGTTCCGCCCCTCAGCGGGTGGAACGTCGTCTTCGGGACCACCGAGGCGGTGACGGGCTGGGAGGAGCTGTGCCGTGTGGCGTTGCCGAGCACCCATCGCTGCCTGGACGCATTGCGCGCCGACCCGTTGTGCCGGTCCAACTGGAACCGCCAGCACCAGCTGCGAGGGAGGCACGCGAGCAAGGCGTGGAAGGGCTCCGACCTGGAGCAGTGGGAGTACGAGGTCACCAGTGGCGGCCGGGTGCGCTACCTGGTCAGTGTGGAGACTTCCACCGTGATCCTCGTGTACGCCTCTCCACGGCACCCGAAGGACACCGAATGAGCTCCGGCCGGTCGCAGGGTGCACGGTCTTCACCGAAGCCGGTGCACCCTGCGATCTCTCAGCCCAGCCGGGCCAGCCGCTCCACGGCCGACTCCAGCACGTCGTCCTTCTTGCAGAACGTGAAGCGGACCTGGCTGCGGCCCGCCTCCGGGTCGTCGTAGAAGACCGAGACCGGCACCGCCGCCACCCCGCAGCGCTCCGGCAGCGCGCGGCAGAAGGCGTAGGCGTCCTCGTCGCCGAACGGGGAGATGTCGGTGGTGATGAAGTACGTCCCCTCCGGCTCGTACACCCGGAAGCCCGCGGCGCGCAGGCCCTTCGCCAGCAGGTCCCGCTTGCGGTGCATGTCGGCCCGGAAGCCGGTGAAGAACGTGTCCGGCAGGGCCAGCGCCTCGGCGATCGCGTACTGGAACGGGCCCCCGCTGACGAAGGTCAGATACTGCTTCGCCGTGCGCACCGCCGCCACCAGCGGCGCGTCGCCGGTCACCCAGCCGATCTTCCACCCGGTGTACGAGAACGTCTTCCCCGACGACGAGACGGACACCGTGCGCTCGCGCATCCCGGGGAGCGCGGCGATCGGGTGGTGCGCCCCGGTGAAGACGAGGTGCTCGTATACCTCGTCGGTGACGACCAGGAGGTCGTGCTCGACCGCGAGGGCCGCGATCCCGGTCAGTTCGTCCGGGGTGAGCACGGTGCCGGTCGGGTTGTGCGGGGTGTTCAGCAGCAGCAGGCGGGTGCGCGGGGTGATCAGGGTGCGGAGTTCGTCGAGGTCCGGACGGAAGTGCGGGGCGCGCAGGGTGAGCGGTACGCGCTGGGCGCCCGCCATGGCGATGCAGGCGGCGTACGAGTCGTAGTACGGCTCGAACGCGATGACCTCGTCGTCCGGTTCGAGGAGACCGAGCAGGGAGGCGGCGATCGCCTCCGTGGCCCCGGTCGTCACCAGGACCTCCGTCTCCGGGGACCAGGTCAGGCCGTAGAAGCGCTCCTGGTGGGCGGCGACGGCGTTGCGCAGTTCCGGGACGCCGGGGCCGGGCGGGTACTGGTTGCCGTGCCCCGCGCGCAGGGCCCGGACCGCCGCCTCCCGGATCTCCTCGGGTCCGTCGGTGTCGGGGAAGCCCTGGCCGAGGTTGATGGAGCCGGTCTGCTGGGCCAGCGCGGACATCTCGGCGAAGATCGTCGTGCCGAATCCGGCGAGGCGGCGGTTGAGCGGCCCTCGTCCCGGTGCCGGGCGCTCCTCGGTCGGTCGTCCCTGGGTCGGTCGTCCCTGTGTCATGGGCGTCATCCTGGGCCGAAGCTCTGGAGTTGCTCAAGTCCGCATTGGCGCGCGGCGGCGTGGGGAATGCCCCTGTCACACAGCAACGGGGAAGCGACGGGGGACCTCGCTTCGGGGGAAGGAAAGGCGGGTGGGGGCCATGGGCTTCTTCATCGGGACAGTGATCGCCGCGGTCGTCGTCGGGGGACTGCTGACCGTTCTGCGGGCCACCGGGGGGAGCAGGGCGTCGAGCAAGCGCAAGGGAAGCCGGCGTTCCCCGAGCGTGATATCGGGCGGCGGCGACAGCTTCGACGGTGGCGGCTCCGGCGGTGGCTGGTGGTCGTGGGGCGACTCCAGCTCCGGCGGCGACTCCGGTTCCGGCGGGCACTCCGGCGGACACTCCTGCGGGGGCGGCTCCTCGTGCGGGGGCGGCGGCGGTGGCTGCGGCGGGGGCAGCAGCTGACCGGCCGCCCCGAGCACGGTCACTCACCGTGACCCGGCGGTGGGCGCCCGGGGGGTGAACTCCCTCCGGGCGCCTTTTCGTTGAGCGACGCGGACGTTTTTGGTTGAACAGGTGAACCGTGGGGCCCCCGAGGGGATGGAAACCACGGCAAGTTGGGCGAAAACGCTGTGAGTGCGGCGTACTTCATGATTCCCTCGTCGAAGAGAACATTCAGCCCTCGGACCCCAGTTGGACCAGATCGGGCGCCCCTCACCTCCCACACGCAGTCATGCAGGGGGCGTTCTGCTGTCCCGGTGTCCATGTGTGTTTGCGGAGCCCACCCATGCTCACCACCCTCCAGACGGCCTACTCCGATACCCGCGCCGCCGACCTGGCCTGGATGCTGGGGCGGGAGCCGCTGCCCGCCCTGGCGGTCCTCGACCTCCGGTTCGACGGCGCCGAACTCCAGTTGAGGCTGCTCGGCGCCTCCCACCAGGTGCTTCTCCAGGAGGAGCACGGGGTCTGCTCCGAGACCGTGGCCTGCATGCCCGGCAGCAGCACCCCCCTTCCCCTCGGCGTCTCGAAGCGCCTGGGGGACCGGGAGTACGAATTCGCGGCGCGGGTGGAGACCCTGACCCAGGGGCAGTTCGCCGGGCGCGCGCAGGAACTGCTCGCCCTGGTCAGCGACCACCCGCACGGTCTGGTGGGCACGTTCCCCGGCAGCCCGTACGCCTTCACCGCGATGCTCGCCCAGCGCACCGAGGGGCAGGTGCGGTGGCGCACCTGGCACGCGTACCCGCAGGAGGGGCAGTTGGTGGTGACCCGGACCCGGGTGGGGGCCCGGATTCCCGCACCCGCGGGCTGAGCGGGAGGGGCACTTGCACCCGTGTGGGTGACAAGGCGCGACGGTGTCGTAACGTAGCGTTCGCGTCATGATCGACCAGCAGATGTCGCTGCGAGGGGGCGCGGCGCGGCTTCCCGTACGGCCGAGGACCGGCCGGTTCCTCGTGCTGGCCGCGGTCTTCGTCTGTGCCGCCTGCGGTCTCGTCTACGAGCTCGAACTGGTCGCGCTCGCCTCGTATCTCGTCGGCGATTCGGTCACCCAGGCGTCCGTCGTGCTCTCCGTGATGGTGTTCGCGATGGGCATCGGATCGCTCCTCGCGAAACGTTTGCGCTGCCGTGCCGCCGTCGGCTTCGGGATGATCGAGGCGGCCCTCGCCCTGATCGGCGGCTCGTCGGCACTGGTCCTCTACGCCTCGTTCGCCTGGCTCGGCGACTCGCAGTACGCCCTGGTCGGGTTCTCGCTGGCGATCGGGGTGCTGATCGGCGCGGAGATCCCCTTGCTGATGACGCTGATCCAGCGCGTCGACCGGCAGGACGCGGGCGGGGCCGTCGCCGATCTCTTCGCCGCCGACTACGTGGGCGCCCTGGTCGGCGGGCTGGCGTTCCCCTTTCTGCTGCTGCCGATGCTGGGGCAGTTGACCGGTGCGCTGTTCACCGGCGCGGTCAACGCGGCGGCGGGCGGGGCTCTGGTCCTGTGGGTGTTCCGGCGCGATCTGAGCCCCCGTTCCCGCTGGCTCCTCGTCCTGGCCAACGTCTCGGTGATCGCGGTCCTGGCCACCGCCACGGCGCTGGCCGACGACTTCGAGCGGGCGGCGCGGCGGGCGGTGTACGGGGACCAGGTGCGGGTCGCCGTGCAGACCGGGGTGCAGGAGGTGGTGGTGACCGGCGCCGACCGGGACTCCCTCGGCCTGTACCTGGACGGCCGGCTCCGGGTCAGCGCCCGCGACGAGTACCGCTACCACGAGGCGCTGGTGCACCCCGCGATGAACGGGCCCCGCGCCCGGGTGCTCATCCTGGGCGGCGGCGACGGGCTCGCCGCCCGGGAGGTGCTGCGCTACCGGGACGTCCGCGCGGTCACCGTCGTCGAGCTGGACCCCGCCGTCACCCGACTGGCCCGGACGGACCCCGCTCTCTCCGAGCTGAACGGCCACGCCTTCCAGGACCCCCGCCTCACCGTGGTCGGGTCGGACGCGTTCCCCTGGCTCCGGGCCGACCACGGCCGGTACGACGTGGTGATCTCCGACCTCCCGGACCCGGGCATCACCGCCAGTACGAAGCTGTACTCGGCCGAGTTCTACGGGCTGATCGCGGAGGCGCTGGCCCCGGACGGGCGGCTCGTGGTGCACGCCGGACCGCTGGGGGCCCGGCCGCATACCTTCTGGACGGTGGAGGCCTCGGTGCGCGCGGGCGGCCTCGCGACCCGCCCCTACCGCGTCACCGGCCGGTACGCGGGCCTCACCGCGAGCCCGGACCGGGGCGGCGGGGAGGACCGGGAGCGGGAGGACTGGGGCTTCCTCCTCGCCGCGGCGGGCGAGGCCCCGCAGGCCGCGCTGGCCGCCGGAGGACCCGAACCGCGCTCACTGCGGGGCCGGGACCTGCGCGAGGGGGCGCGGGCCGCGGCCCGGTCCCGGCTGCCGGGGCTGCTCCCCTCGACGCTGATCCACCCGCGGTACTGGGAGGACGCGTGAACCCGGCCGTGTGCGGCCCTCGGCCTGCGGCGGCCCTGAGAAGCCCCTGCGGAGGGGCCTTGGGCGGTCCTCGGCGGTCCTGCGGAGGGCCCGTCGGGGGCTCCTCAGCCGGTTCTGGGTGGTCCCCGGTGGTCCCGCAGTGATCCATCGGGGCCCTTCGGGGCTCTTCGGGGCCCTCGGCGGTTCGAAGCGCTGACGTTCGGGGCCGTGGCCGATTAGGCTCGGTTTCCATGGAGCATGAGGTGTTCGTTCCGGTTCCCGTCCCGACGTTGCTGCGCACCCTGGACGATCCCGCCCGGGTCGCCCGCTGCGTCCCCGGTCTCCAGCAGGACGCCGACGCGTCGGCGTCGCCCCTGGCGGGCCGGCTGAAGCTGCGGGCGGGCGGCCACACCATCACCTACCGGGGCGAGCTGCGGCTCACCGGGCCGGAGGGAGACCGCTTCTCCGTCACCGGCAAGGGGGTGGAGGCCCGGGGCACCGGTGCGGTCGAGCTGGCCCTGACCATCGGCCTCACGGCGGCGGACGGCGGGACGACGGTCGCCTACAGCGGTACGGCCGACGGCGACGGGCGGCTGGTCGAGCTGGCGGAGGGCGCGGCGCTCGCGGCCGCCCACCGGCTCCTGGACCGCTTCACCCAGCAGCTGGTGACGGAGTCCCTGGCGGCGCCCGACGACGAGGACGCCGGTCCCGCTCCCGATGCCGACTCCGGCCCTGACGCCGGTCCCGCTTCCCACGCGGCCGCCGTCGCGGATGCCGATGCCGATGCCGGTCCCGCTCCCGACACGGACGCCGACGCCGTGGCCGCGGAGGGGCTTGCGGGCGACGAGGACGGCGGAGACGGCGGGGACGCCGAGGGCGGCGCCGATGCCGTTCCGGGCGAAGTCCCGGGGGACGACGCCGACCCCGATACCGACGCGGGCTCCGACGGCTCCCGGTCCGTCTTCGACTCGCCCGTGCCGCCGCCCTCGCTCGATCCCGTCGCCGGGGTGGAGTTCACCGTCCCGGACGAGCCGCCCGCCGAGGCCGCGCACGCCCGCCGCACCATGATCGGGCGCAGCGCCGAGGAGGTCGACCACGCGCCGCCGCGCGGCCGCTACGCCCCCGTGCCCTCCCCGGAGGCGGGCGGTGCGAGCACCACCCTGCGGTGGGTCGCCCCCGCCGCCGCCCTCGCGGTCGCCTCCGCCGTGGTGCTGGGCCGGGCGTTGCGGCGCCGCAGGCCGTGAGCCGCCAGTAGGGTCGTCGGGTGAGCAGGAGCGAAGAGAACATCAGGTTGTCCGTCGGCGCGGCCGAGTTGACCGTCGACCCCGTGCACGGCTGCCGGATCAGCAGCCTGCGGATCGGGTCCACCGAACTGCTGCGCCAGGGCGATCGGTACGGCTGCTTCCCGATGGTCCCCTGGTGCGGGCGCACGGGGTACGGGACGTTCCGCAACGGCGACGAGCCCCACGAGCTGCCGCTCAACTCCCCGCCGCACGCCATCCACGGCACCGGCCGGGACACCTCCTGGCGCCCCGCCCACACGGCCGCCGAGGTGGCCGAGGGCCGGGCCGCCTTCTACTACGACCTCGCCGAACCCTGGCCGTACGAGGGCCGGGTGACGCAGACCTTCGAGCTGACCGAGGACACGCTCACGCTGGGCCTCGCCGTCGAGACGTACGGCACCTCCTTCCCGGCCCAGGCCGGCTGGCACCCCTGGTTCCACCGCACCCTCGACGGCCGGGACGCCGAGCTGTCCTTCGACGCCGCCTGGCAGGAGGAGCGCGGCGCGGACCATCTGCCGACGGGGCGGCGCATCGACCCGCGTCCCGGCCCCTGGGACGACTGCTTCGGGATGCCGGACGGTGTGGACGTGAAGCTCACCTGGCCGGAGCGGCTGGAGCTGACGGTGAAGAGCCGCAGCGAGTGGGTGGTGATCTACGACGAGCAGGACGAGGCCGTCTGCGTGGAGCCGCAGTCCGGTCCGCCGAACGGGCTGAACACCGCGCCCCGCCTGGTGACCCCGATCGACCCGTTGGAGATGACCACGACCTGGAGCTGGACCCGGCTCTGAGCCGGGTGCCGCCCGAGGGTCCGGCCGTGGGGCCGTGCGGCACCGCTTACCCTCGTGGACATGACTGACGTACGCGCTGACCTGCTCCAGCAGATCAAGGACAAGGCCGTGGTGCACGGCAAGGTGACCCTCTCCTCGGGGCTGGAAGCCGACTGGTACATCGACCTGCGCCGGATCACGCTGGACGGCAGGGCCGCGCCGCTGGTCGGGCAGGTCATGCTCGACGCCACCGCCGAGCTGGACTACGACTGCGTCGGCGGGCTGACGCTCGGGGCCGACCCGGTCGCCACCTCGATGCTGCACGCCTCCGCCGCCCGGGGGGAGACACTCGACGCGTTCGTCGTCCGCAAGGCGCAGAAGGCGCACGGGATGCAGCGCCGGATCGAGGGCACGGACGTGAAGGGCCGTCGCTGCCTGGTCGTCGAGGACACCTCGACCACGGGCGGCTCGCCGCTGACCGCCGTCGAGGCCGTCCGTGAGGCGGGTGGCGAGGTCGTCGCCGTCGCCGTGATCGTCGAGCGCGGGGCCGCCCCGGCCATCGCCGAGGCCGGCCTGCCGTACGTCGCCGTCTACTCGGTGGCCGATCTCGACCTGAGCTGAACCCGCGACGGACCCGGTTTCACGGGAAACCGGGTCCACCGGGTGGAGCCCGGGGGCAAGTCTGGGAAGATGGGGGCGACGATGACGTCGCCCCCAGGTCAGGGACTCACAGCCTGCACACCCGCACATCCCAAGGAGCGGTCAGATGCCCATCGCAACCCCCGAGGCTTACGCCGAGATGCTCGACCGGGCAAAGGCGGGCAAGTTCGCCTACCCGGCCATCAACGTGACCTCGTCCCAGACCCTGCACGCCGCCCTGCGCGGCTTCGCGGAGGCCGAGAGCGACGGCATCGTCCAGATCTCCACCGGTGGTGCGGAGTTCCTGGGCGGCCAGCACAACAAGGACATGGTCACGGGCGCGGTCGCCCTGGCCGAGTTCGCGCACATCGTCGCGGCGAAGTACGACGTCACCATCGCGCTGCACACGGACCACTGCCCCAAGGACAAGCTGGACGGGTACGTACGTCCGCTGCTCGACGTCTCCGCCGAGCGCGTCGCCAAGGGTCTGAACCCGCTGTTCCAGTCCCACATGTGGGACGGTTCGGCCGAGACCCTCGCCGACAACCTGGCCATCGGCCAGGAGCTGCTGGCCAAGGCCGCCGCCGCCAAGATCATTCTTGAGGTCGAGATCACCCCGACCGGCGGTGAGGAGGACGGCGTCACGCACGAGATCAACGACGAGCTGTACACGACCGTCGACGACGCGCTGCGCACCGCCGAGGCGCTCGGCCTGGGCGAGAAGGGCCGCTACCTGCTGGCCGCCTCCTTCGGCAACGTCCACGGTGTCTACAAGCCGGGCAACGTCGTGCTCCGCCCCGAGCTGCTGAAGGACCTCCAGGCGGGCGTCTCCGAGAAGTACGGCAAGCCGGCCGGCAGCCAGCCGTTCGACTTCGTCTTCCACGGCGGCTCGGGCTCCACCGCCGAGGAGATCGTCACCGCGCTGGAGAACGGCGTCGTGAAGATGAACCTGGACACCGACACCCAGTACGCCTTCACCCGCCCGGTCGCGGACCACATGTTCCGCAACTACGACGGTGTCCTGAAGGTCGACGGCGAGGTCGGCAACAAGAAGACCTACGACCCCCGCACCTGGGGCAAGCTCGCCGAGGCGGGCATGGCCACGCGCGTCACCGAGGCCTGCGCGAACCTGCGCTCCACGGGCACGAAGCTGAAGTAGTCACCCGTCCGCACGGACGTACGGCGTCGGGCCCGGTCCTCCCTCGGAGGGCCGGGCCCGCTGCTGTACGGACGTGGCCGGAGTGCCGGAGTGCCGGAGCGCCGGAGTTCGAAGCCGAGAGAAGAGGATCTGTTCATGGGTGCGCCCTACGATTTCGACACCGCCGTCGACCGCCGGGGCACCTGGTGCGTCCAGTGGGACGGGGTCGCCGACCGGTTCGGGGTCGACGGCCTGCTGCCGTTCACCATCTCCGACATGGACTTCGCCACGGCCCCCGAGGTCCTGGCCGCGCTCCGGGCCCGCCTGGACCACGGCGTGTTCGGCTACACCACCTGGCAGCAGGACGACTTCCGCTCGGCGATAGCCCACTGGTACGCCACCCGGTACGGCACCGGGATCGACACCGGACAGCTCGTCTACGGGCCGTCCGTGCTCAACCAGCTCTCCCAGCTGCTCCAGATGTGGACGGGCGAGGGGGACGGTGTCGTCGTCCACACCCCGGTGTACGACGGTTTCCGCAAGGCCGTCACCGGGCTCGGGCGGGAGCTGCGCGGGGTGCCGGTGGGCGACGAGGAGGCGTTGGAGCGGGAGCTGGCCCGTCCGGACGCGAAGGTGCTGGTGCTGTGCTCGCCGCACAATCCGACCGGCCGGGTGTGGACGGCCGGTGAGCTGGCGCGGACGGCGGCGCTCGCCGAGCGGTACGGGGTCGCGGTGATCAGCGACGAGATCCACGCGGACTTCGTGCACGACGACGGTGCCGGGCGGGTCCACGTGCCGTGGACGCGGGTGGCGGGCGAGGGCCGGTGGGCGCTGATCACCTCCGGGTCGAAGGCGTTCAACTTTCCCGCGCTGACCGGGTCGTACGGGTTCATCGGGGACCCGGGTGACCGGGCGGAGTTCCTGCGGCGGATGGAGACGGCGGAGGGGCTGGCGTCGCCGGCCGTCCTGTCGCTGACCGCGCATATCGCGGCGTACCGGGAGGGTGCGGCCTGGCTCGACGCGGTGCGGACGTACGTGGCGGGGAACCTGGAACTCGTCGCGGAGCGGCTGGGGGCCGCCTTCCCCGAGCTGGGCTGGCGACCGCCGCAGGCCGGGTACCTGGCCTGGATCGACCTGCGGCCGCTGGGGGTGGCCGAGGACGCGTTGCAGCGGGTGCTGGTGGAACGGGAGAAGGTGGCGATCATGGGCGGCTCCGTCTACGGGGCGCCGGGGTTCGTCCGGCTGAACGTGGGGTGCCCCCGGGAGAAGGCGGTGCGGGGCGTGGAGGCGCTGATCCGCGCGGCGGGGAGCCTGAGAACGAGCCCCTGCGGCGATTGAGGAGCGGGGGCGGCGGCCCGGGGGCCCGGGCAGCGCCCCGTGACGCGCGGGGGCCCGGGGGCCGACGGCAACGCCCCCTGACGCGCAGGGGCCTGGGGGCCCGAGGCAACGCCCCTGACGCGCAGGAATCCCGGGGCAGTGCCCCGTGACGCGGGCAGCGCGCCCCGTGACGCGCGGGAATGCGGGGGTCGGCGGCCCGGGAGCCCGGGGGCAGCGCCCCGTAAGGCGCAGGGGCCTGGGGCCCGAGGCAGCGCCCCCTGACGCGCGGGGCCCCGGTGGCAGCGCCCCTGACGCCCGGGAGCCCGGGGCCAGCGCCCCCTGACACGCCGGAACGCGGGCGCCCGGCGCCCCGTAACGCGGGCAGTGCCCCGAGCACGCGCAGGGGCCCCGGCCTGCGCGGTGCCGTCGCTGGATCCCGACACCTGCGCCCCGTGCACGCGCAGGGGTGCGGGGAAGGGCATACCGGGGCACGCTGGCCCCATGGCTGCTGCTGCCTCCGCCCCCGGAGAGATCCGGGTCGCCTCGCCCGTCGGGCGCTGGGTCGTGCTGACCACCGTGCTCGGGTCCGGCATGGCGATGCTCGACTCCACGGTCATCAACGTCGCCCTGCCCCGCATCGGGGAGGACCTCGGCACCGGTCTGGCCGCCCTCCAGTGGACCGTCAACGCCTACATGCTCACGCTCGCCGGGCTGATCCTGCTCGGCGGGGCGCTGGGGGACCGGTACGGGCGGCGGCGGGTCTTCGTCGTCGGCGTCGTGTGGTTCGCGACGGCCTCCCTGCTCTGCGGGATCGCGCCGAACTCGGGCGTCCTCATCGCCGCCCGAGCACTTCAGGGCGTCGGCGGGGCGCTGCTCACGCCCGGGTCCCTCGCGCTCATCCAGGCCAGCTTCCATCCGGACGACCGGGCGCGGGCCGTGGGCCTCTGGTCCGGGTTCGGCGGGGTCGGGGCGGCCGTGGGGCCGTTCGTCGGCGGGTGGCTCGTGGACGGGCCCGGCTGGCGGTGGGTGTTCCTGCTGAACCTGCCGCTCGCCGCGATCTGCGTACCCGTCGCGCTCCGCCACGTACCGGAGTCGCGTGATCCGGCGGCGCACGGCCGGTTCGACGTGCTGGGGGCCGTCCTCGGGGCGCTGGCCCTCGCCGGGGTGACGTACGCGCTGATCGAGGCGCCGGAGCAGGGCGCTTCGCCGCGCGTGATCGGGTCGGCCCTCGGCGGACTGCTGCTGGGGGCCGCGTTCGTGCGGGTCGAGCGGCGGCGGGCCGACCCCATGCTGCCGCCGTCGATCTTCCGCTCCCGGCTGTTCACCTCGGTCAATCTGGTGACCTTCTGCGTCTACGCGGCCCTCGGCGGGTTCTTCTTCCTCTCCGCGATCCAGCTCCAGGTCGTCGCCGGGTACTCGGCGCTGGGGGCCGGGACCGCGCTGCTGCCCACCACCGTGCTGATGCTGCTCTTCTCCGCCACGTCCGGTGAGCTGGGGCGGCGCATCGGGCCCCGCATCCCGCTCACCGTCGGCCCCCTGCTGGCCGCCGCCGGGATGCTCCTGATGCTGCGGGTGGGGCCGGGCAGCGCCTCCGTCGGCGGGTACGTCACCGAGGTGCTGCCCGCCGTCCTGGTGCTCGGCACCGGCCTCGTCGTGGTCGTCGCGCCGCTCACCGCGACCGTCCTGGCCGCCGTGGACGAAGGGCGCGCCGGTCTCGCCAGCGGCATCAACAACGCCGCCGCCCGTGCCGCCGGGCTCATCGCCGTGGCCTCCCTGCCGCTGCTCGCCGGAATGGGGCCCGAGGCGTACCGGGACGCGGGAGAGTTCGCCGCGGCGTTCCGGCGGGCGATGCCGATGTGCGCGGGGCTGCTGGCCGTCGGCGCGGTCCTCGCCTGGTGGACGGTGCGCACCCCGGCCGCCACCGCCGCCGTCCGCGACGAGCGGCCCGAGTGCGCGGTGCACTGCGGGGTCACCGCCCCGCCGCTGGAGCCGGAGCACCGGGAGGGCCGGGGCCGCGCGCAGAGCCGGGGCGAGGTCCCGCCCGGACGTGACGGCAGGCACACTTGAACCATGTCCATCCACGAGAACCTGCTCGGGGGCCCCGCCCCGACCCACCTCCCCGACGACCCCGAGCCGCGCGAGCTGCTCGCCGCCGGCACCCCGCCCGCCGAGGTCGCCGCGAAGTACCCGACCTCCTCGCTCGCCTGGGCGCAGCTCGCCGACGAGGCGTTCGAGGCCGGCCGGGTCGTCGAGTCGTACGCGTACGCCCGTACCGGCTACCACCGCGGCCTCGACTCCCTGCGCCGGGCCGGCTGGAAGGGCCACGGGCCCGTCCCGTTCGAGCACGAGCCGAACCGCGGCTTCCTGCGCGCCCTGCACGCCCTGGCCAGGGCCGCGGGCGCGATCGGGGAGACCGCGGAGCACGAGCGCTGCACGACGTTCCTGCGCGACTCCTCGCCGACCGCCGCCGACATCCTGGGCTGAGTCCCCCGGCGTCCTCCCGAGCCGGACCCGCTGCCCATGCCGCGCGGGTCCGGCTTAGTATGCGAGCAGGGGACCGGAGCTCCACCACCTCACGGAAGGGGCGGACCGCTACCCGGAAGCTCGTGTCGAGGAGACAGAAATGTCGACCAACCACCCCGACCCCGAAGCCACCGGTGCGGACACCCCGTACCTGGACTTCGCGGGCACGACTCCGTACGAGGACTATGTCCAGGCGGATGTCCTGACCCACCTCCAGCACCTGCGCTCGGACGATCCCGGCGAGATGGTCTTCCTGGTCACCACCCAGGTCATGGAGCTGTGGTTCACCGTCATCGTCCACGAGTGGGAGACCGCCACCCGCGCCCTGCGCGAGGACCGCATACCCGTCGCGCGCGACGCCCTGAAGCGTTCGCTGCGCGAGCTGGAGGCGCTCAACGAGTCCTGGCGGCCGCTCGCCGGGCTCACCCCCGCCCAGTTCAACTCCTACCGGGGCTCCCTCGGCGAGGGGTCGGGCTTCCAGTCCGCGATGTACCGGCGGATGGAGTTCCTGCTCGGCGACAAGTCCGCCTCCATGCTGGTGCCGCACCGGGGCGCACCCCGGGTGTACGCCGAGCTGGAGAAGGCGCTCGGTGAGCCCAGCCTGTACGACGAGACCCTCGCCCTGCTGGCCCGGCGCGGATACGCCGTCCCCGAGAGCGTCACCACCCGGGACCTGACCCAGCGGTACGAGCCCTCGCCCGAGGTCGAGGCCGTGTGGGCGCAGATCTACGCCTCCGACGACCAGAACGACGAGCTGGTCCGCCTCGGTGAGCTGCTCACCGACGTGGGCGAGCTGGTGTGGCGATGGCGCAACGACCACCTCGTCGCCACCCGCCGCGCGATGGGCTCCAAGACCGGCACCGGCGGTTCCGCCGGGGTCGCCTGGCTGGAGAAGCGCGCCACGAAGAACGTCTTCCCCGAGCTGTGGACGGCGCGCAGCCATGTCTGAGACCACGACCACCACGACCGCGGCGGACGGCCTCCGCGCGCGGGCCGCGCGGCTCGACGCCGCCGATCCGCTCGCCGCCCGGCGCGACCTCTTCGCGCTCGACGACGGCGTCTACCTCGACGGCAACTCGCTGGGCGCGCTGCCCGTGCACGTCCCCGCCCGCGTGCAGGACGTCCTCACCCGCCAGTGGGGCGAGCTGCGCATCCGGTCCTGGGACGAGAGCGGCTGGTGGACCGCGCCCGAGCGGATCGGCGACCGGATCGCCCCGCTCGTCGGGGCCGCCGCCGGGCGGATCGTCGTCGGAGACTCGACCAGCGTCAACGTCTTCAAGGCCGTCGTCGCCGCAGCCCGGATCGCGGGCGAGGGACGCGACGAGATCCTGGTTGACGCGACGACCTTTCCCACGGACGGGTACATCGCGGCGTCCGCCGCCCGGCTCACCGGCCACCGGATCGTGCCCGTCGCCCCCGCCGACGTACCGTCCGCGCTCGGTCCCCGTACCGCCGTGGCCCTGCTCAACCACGTCGACTACCGCTCCGGCCGGCTGCACGACCTGCCCGGCCTGACCGCAGCCGTCCACGCGGCGGGCGCGCTCGCGGTGTGGGACCTGTGCCACAGCGCCGGCGCGCTGCCCGTCGGGCTCGACGAGCACGGGGTGGACCTGGCGGTCGGCTGCACGTACAAGTACCTCAACGGCGGCCCCGGTGCGCCCGCCTACCTGTACGTCGCCGAGCGCCACCAGGCGGCCTTCGACTCGCCGCTGCCGGGCTGGAACTCGCACGCCGACCCGTTCGGCATGACCCCCGGCTACGCCCCCGCCGACGGTTCCGTACGGGGCCGGGTCGGCACCCCCGACATCGTCTCCATGCTGACGCTGGAAGCGGCGCTCGACGTGTGGGACGGGGTGGAGGTGGCCGCCGTACGGGCCAAGTCCCTGGCGCTGACGGACTTCTTCCTGGAGTGCGTCGAGGCGTACGTTCCGGCGGGCCGGGTCACCTCCGTCACCCCGGCCGCGCACGCCGAGCGCGGCAGCCAGGTCGCCCTGCGCTGCGACGCCGCCGAGCCCGTGATGCGGCGCCTGATCGAGCGGGGCGTGGTCGGCGACCTGCGGCGGCCGGACGTGCTGCGCTTCGGCTTCACCCCGCTGTACGTCGGATTCGCCGACGCGGAGCGGGCGGCGCGGGTGCTGGCCGAGGTGCTGGGGGAGATCCCGTCGCCCGGCCCGGCCGCCTGACGGAGCGTCAAGACCGTCTCGACCGGGCGGGGACGGTGCCGAGTGCTGGTACCGTCCCCGCAGGTCAACCCGGTTGGCCGGCTGACGCACGAACAGAACGCAGGCACGGAGCACAGGCACGGGCGCGGAGCACAGGCGCGGGCCACGGGCGGAGGACGGTTGAGCAGCATGGCGGACACCCCGGGTTCCCCGGACTCTGCGGCGCGTGATCGGGACGAGGCGGAGAGCGCGTCGGCGTTCGCCCATCCTCCCGTCGCCCCCGACGCCACCGCCGCCTACGGGGACCATCCCGACCAGGTCGTCGACTTCTACGCCCCGCGCGACGGCCGCACCGGCGTCCCGCTCGTCGTCCTGCTGCACGGCGGCGCCTGGCGGGCCCCGTACGACCGGGCCCACGCCTCCCCGCTCGCGGACTTCCTGGCCCGCCGGGGCTTCGCCGTGGCCAGCGTGGAGTACCGGCGCGGCGGCGACGACATCCCGCGGCAGCGCGGCGGGAGCGGGCCGGCGACCGCCGGTGCGGACCCGGTCGCGGGGCGCTGGCCGGAGACCTTCGACGACGTGGCCGCGGCCCTGGACGCGCTGCCCGTGCTGGCCGGCCGCGCGCTGCCGGGCGCCGATGTTCGGCGGATCGTGGTCACCGGTCACTCCGCGGGCGGCCACCTCGCCCTGTGGGCGGCGGCGCGCCACGTCCTGCCCGAGGGGTCGCCGTGGCGGCTGCCGGCCCCGCCGCCGCTGCGCGGGGTCGTCGCCCTGGCCCCGATCGCGGACTTCGCCACGGCGGTCCGGCTGGGGGTGTGCGGCGGTGCGGTCACCCAGCTGCTGGGCGGGGAGGCCGGCTTCGCGGATCGCGCGGCGCACGCCGACCCCGGGATGCTGCTGCCGACCGGGATCGCCACCGCGATCGTCCAGGGAGTCGAGGACATCGTCGTCCCGCAGGCCGTCTCGGAGGCGTACGTCGACGCGGCGGCCCAGGCCGGCGAGACGGTCGGGCTGACGCTGCTCGGCGGCGTCGGGCACTTCCCGCTGATCGACCCCGCCGCCGACGCCTGCGCCGTCGTCGCCGAGGAGATCACCCAGCTCGCCTGGTGAACGCTGCGCCCTGCGGCGCGGGGGCGGAGTGGGTCGAGGCGCGGCGAACGCCCGGGAGCGGTGGCCGGGCGGACCGTCGCCCGGTGGGCCGAGGAGCAGCGCACTGCGTCCGCGCGCAGGCCCGGTCGGCGGCCCGACCGGGCTTCGGGACGGTGGGGCGGAGACGGGTAGTCCTTGAGACGGACGCTCCGGAATCCGTAGCGATGCTGACGACCCGCCATCCGCCCCCGCCTACCGTGGAAACGTGACCGAGACCCAGACGAAGACCAGTAGCCCGGAGTTCCGGGCAGCCGCAGGGGCGATAGACGGCCTGCGGGACGACCTCCTGCGCAACGTGTTCGCCTACCGGCCGCTGCCGCCGCTGAGCCCGGACGGACGGCTGGTCCGGCGACTGCCCGAGGGGCTGCGCAAGGGCGTCGTCTGGGCCCCCCACGCCGTGGTGCTGTTCGCCGGCTTCCTCGTGATGATGGCCGGGTTCTCCGAGTGGGAGTACCGCTTCCTGATGGGGGTGGTGCCCGCGATCCCGGTGGCGATGACGCTCGTCCGGCCGGTCGCCGCGTTCTGGGCGTCGCTGGTGGCCACCGTCTTCTGCGCCGTCCTCGGCAGCCAGGGGCTGTGGGGGCCGAGCGCCTTCATGGCCCAGGTGACGGTCCTGGTGGTCGTGGCCGCGCGGACCCGTCCCCGTACGGCCGCCTGGATGTGGCTGGTGACCCTGCTGTTCGGGGTGCTGCTGGAGGCCGGCGACCCGTCGATCACCGCGCCCGTGGTCACCCTCTCCGCCTTCGCACTGCTCGTCGTCGCCGTGGTCCAGATCCGGCGCGACGCCGAACGCGAGGTCACCGTGCAGCGCACCGTCACCGCCGTCGAGCGCGACCGGCGCACACTGCTGGAGGAGCGCACCACCATCGCCCGGGAGCTGCACGACGTCGTCGCCCACCACATGTCGGTCGTCGCGATCCAGGCCGAGGCCGCCCCCTACCGGGTCGAGAACCCGCCGCCCGAGCTGGAGCAGGCCTTCGCCACCATCCGGGAGAACGCGGTGGCCGCCCTCACCGAGCTGCGCCGCGTCCTCGGGGTCGTCCGGGCGGAGGACTACGAGGCCCCGGACGCCCCGCAGCCCACCCTCGCCGCCCTCGACGGGCTCCTGGACAACGTCCGCGAGACGGGCCTGGAGACGGAGAAGGTGATCACCGGGGCCGTCCGCGAGCTGCCGCAGGGCGTCGAGCTGTCGGCGTACCGGATCGTCCAGGAGGCCCTGAGCAACAGCCTCCGGCACGCGCCGGGAGCCTCGGCGAGGGTCGAGCTCGGCTACGTCCTCGGCGGGCTCGGGCTGCGCGTGGTCAACGGGCCCGCGCGGGGCCTGGTCAAGCCCTCGCCCGGGGCCGGGCACGGGATCACCGGGATGCGGGAGCGGGTCGCGATGCTGAACGGCGAGATGACGGCCGGGCCGACGGCCGACGGCGGGTACGAGGTCGCCGTGTTCCTTCCCGTACCGCTGTCCGAGCAGCCGGAGCAGCCGGAGCAGCCGGAGCGGCGCGGGCCCCGCGAGGCGGCGGCGAGGACGGACGGGGCGGGTGACGGTGGCGGTGACGCCGGGACCACCGTCGTCATCGACCGGGACGGCCGGGCATGAGCGACACCGACATCCGGGTCCTGATCGTCGACGACCAGATGATGGTCCGCGAGGGCTTCTCGGTCCTGCTCAACGCGATGCCGGGGATCACCGTCGTGGGCGAGGCGCTGGACGGCCGGCAGGCCCTCGACCAGGTCGCCGCCCTGCGCCCGGACGTCGTCCTGATGGACATCCGCATGCCGGAGATGAACGGCATCGAGGCGACCCGCGAGATCGTCGCGCGGGACGCCGACGCGAAGGTCCTGGTGCTGACCACCTTCGATCTCGACGAGTACGTCTACCAGGCGCTGCGGGCCGGGGCCTCGGGCTTCCTCCTCAAGGACGCCTCGGCCCGGCAGCTCGCCGACGGGGTACGGGTGGTCGCCTCGGGTGAGGCGCTGCTCGCCCCGACGGTGACCCGGCGGCTGATCACGGAGTTCTCCAAGCTCGCGGAGGCCCCCAGGCCGCCCGCCCTGGCCCGGATCGGGGACCTCACCGAGCGCGAGACGGAGGTGCTGGTCCTCATCGCGCAGGGGCTGTCCAACGCGGAGATCGCCTCGCACCTGATCGTCGCCGAGTCCACGATCAAGACGCACGTCAGCCGCATCCTGGTGAAGCTGGGGCTGCGCGACCGGACCCAGGCGGCGGTGTTCGCGTACGAGGCGCGGCTGGTCACCCCGGGGTAGCCGGACCTGCGCCGGACCTCTTGCGGCGGGCGCGGGCGCGGGTAGCGTCGGGTCATGCACGTGTCCTTCGACCCCTGGTCGCCCGCGTTCGTCGCCGATCCCTACCCCGCCTACAGCGCGCTGCGCGCCGCCGGCCGGGCGCACTGGTTCGAGCCGACGGGGCAGTGGCTGATCCCGCACCACTCCGACGTGTCGGCCCTGCTGCGCGACCGGCGCCTCGGGCGTACGTATCTGCACCGCTTCAGCCACGAGGAGTTCGGGCGGACCCCGCCGCCGCCCGAGCACGAGCCGTTCACCACGCTCAACGGGCAGGGCATCCTCGACCTGGAGGCCCCCGACCATCCCCGGATCCGGCGGCTGATCTCCAAGGCGTTCACCCCGCGCACGGTCGAGAACCTCGCCCCGACCGTACGGCGGCTGGCGGCCGAGCTGGTCGACGCGTTCGTCGCCGAGGGCGGCGGGGACCTGCTGGCGGAGGTCGCGGAGCCGCTGCCGGTCGCCGTCATCGCGGAGATGCTGGGCGTTCCGGAGGCGGACCGGGGTCTGCTGCGGCCCTGGTCGGCGGCGATCTGCGGGATGTTCGAGCTGAACCCCTCGGCGGAGACGGCGGCCGCCGCCGTCTCCGCCTCCGTGGACTTCTCCGCGTATCTGCGCGGGCTGATCGCCGAGCGGCGCACCGCCCCCGGCGACGACCTGATCTCGGCGCTCATCGCCGCCCACGACGAGGGCGAGCGGCTGACCGAGCAGGAGATGATCTCGACCTGTGTGCTGCTGCTGAACGCGGGCCACGAGGCGACGGTGAACACCACCGTCAACGGCTGGCGGACCCTCTTCCACCACCCGGAGCAGCTGGCGGCCCTGCGCGCCGACCCCGCGCTGCTGCCGACCGCGATCGAGGAGCTGCTGCGCTACGACACCCCGTTGCAGATGTTCGAACGCTGGGTGCTGGACGACATCGAGATCGACGGCCAGGTGATCCGGCGGGGCGCGGAGGTGGCGCTGCTGTTCGGCTCGGCCAACCGGGACCCGGAGCGGTTCGCGCGCCCGGACGCGCTGGATCTGTCGCGTACGGACAATCCGCACATCACCTTCGGCGCGGGCATCCACTTCTGCCTGGGTGCGCCGCTGGCCCGGCTGGAGCTGGCCGCGTCCTTCGGGGAACTGCTGCGGAAGGCGCCCGCGCTGCGGATGACGGCGGAGCCGGAGTGGCAGCCCGGGTACGTGATCCGGGGGCTGAGGGAGCTGCGGGCGGAGGTGTAGGCCCCCGGCCGGGGCGCGGGCTCAGCAGGGGTCGTAGCACTCCGGCCTGGGCGCCCCGGCCAGCGCGTCGACGCCGATGCCGACCGCGACGAGGACGCCGATCGCCGCGACGAGGCCCAGGGCCCGCTTCCAGTCGCGCCGGACCAGGAAGAACAGGGCCAGGGCCGCCGCGATCCCGCCGAGGATCATGAGGGGCAGTCCGACCCAGAGCACGTTCCAGTTGGAGGCGCCCTCGAAGCCGTCGAGGAGGCCGCCCTTGCCGTGCGGCGCCCAGAGCACGATGCCCGCGAGCGCTCCGGCGAAGGCGGTCACGCAGCCGGCGGTTCCTGTGACGGCTTCGCGTCGCGGGTTCTCGGTCTCCATGATCCGGAGGACGCGGCGGGGCGCGGGCGCGGTTCCGCTCCCGCGCGGACGTGTTCGGGCCCCGCCCATGCGGGCCGGCCATGAGGCGGACGCCTCTGCTCCCGCGCGGACGTGTTCGGGCCCCGCCCATGCGGGGCGGCCACGGGGCGGACGCCTCCGCTCCCGCGCGGGCCCGGTCGGGTCCCATCGGCGGTCGAGGAGCGGTGACACGGGCCGGAGCCCTCGAAACAGCGCCTCGGATCAGGTCAGCGGGTACGACGTCCTGCCCGACGCCTCGTCGATCTCGTCGTGCGCCTTGGTCAGCAGTTTCATCGCCAGTTCGTTGAGCGCCCTGGCCCCCGCGATCTCCTCGCCGACCCGCTGCTGGTCGGCATCCGAGGGATGGCGGCTGGCATAGCCGTGGGCGCGTACCTCTGTTCCGTCGGAGAGGCGGACGAGCGCCGCCGCGCGCGTGCGGTGCGTGTCCTCCTCGAATTCGAGGTCGATGTGCCATCCGACAGCGATCCTGGTCATGACGGTCACCTCCGGGACCGGGCGGGTAACGGGACGGCTCCGGGGCCGTCTCCTACCAGCCTGCGCCCGCCGCCGCGTCGGCGCTCGCCGGGCCGGGCAGCATCAGCCCCCAGGCGCCCGCCCGGACCGTCCAGGTCCGGGTCCGCACCGGCCCCCCGGTCTGTATGTCCGCCCGGTAGCGGAAGTCCGCGCCGGAGACCGTGACGGCCTGGGCCTCCGCCGTCACGTCCTCGCCGGAACCGGTGCGGACGACGACGTCGGCGAGGCCCCCGCCGCCCTGGGAGGTCACCGAGAGGTCCCGGACCGGGGTGTCCAGGTCGTTCAGCAGCACCCCGTCCGCCTCGATGCGCAGGCGGTGCGTGCCCGGGTGCGTCGAGGCGGCGACCGGGGCCGGGCGGACCAGGGAGGTCACCAGCGAGCGGCAGGTGTCCCAGACGGCCGTGACGCCCGCGTGCGGGGTCCCGGAGCCGGGCGGCGGGGGCGGCGGGGCCGGGATGCGCAGGCGGCCCAGGACCACGCCGTCGCTGTCGTCGACCAGCAGGTCCCGGCGGCGCACCGCCCCGTCCAGCGCGGTACGGGCGGCCGCCACCGCGCCCCGGGGGACGCCGAGGGCGTGGGCGACCTCCAGGGCGTGCGCCGCGCCGACGGGGACCAGGGAGAGGGCGCCTGCGGCCAGCTCCCGCTCGCGGTGCAGCAGGGCGACGGCGCGCAGCAGCGCGTGGTCGTCACCGACGACGACGGGTCTGCGCGCACCCCGCCGGGACAGGGCCCGCGCGAACTCCTCGGGGGTGTCCGGAAGGCAGATCTTGGCGTGCGCGCCGGCGCTCAGCACGTCCTTGGCGATCCGGACGGACTCGCCGTCGGTCCGGCGGGCGACCGGGTCGATGACCACCAGGAGCTGGTCGTCGCCGTCGCCGGGGGGCTCTGCAGCCGACACCTCGGTCCTTCCTCGGGTAGCATCTTGGTGCAAGAGCCCCTTGCGCTATTGCGCCAGGGGCTTCGTCTATTCCGGGGCACCCGGTTCGACGGCTCAGGCTGTGCCGTACATCGTCGTGCGGCAGGTACGACCTTGACGTACGCCCCCTGACCTTGGACATGCCCCGCCCGGAAGGGGTGTACGCCTGTGCCCGCACTTGTGCTGCTCGGTGCTCAGTGGGGTGACGAGGGCAAGGGGAAGGCCACCGATCTCCTCGGTGGATCCGTGGACTATGTCGTGCGATACCAGGGCGGTAACAACGCCGGTCACACGGTCGTCGTGGGCGACCAGAAGTACGCACTGCATCTCCTCCCCTCCGGAATCCTGTCGCCGGGCTGTACCCCGGTCATCGGGAACGGTGTCGTGGTCGACCCGGCGGTCCTGCTCTCCGAGCTGAGCGGTCTGAACGAGCGAGGCGTCGACACGTCCAAGCTTCTGATCAGCGGCAACGCTCATTTGATCACTCCGTACAATGTCACGCTCGACAAGGTGACCGAGCGCTTCCTCGGGAAGCGCAAGATCGGTACGACGGGCCGGGGCATCGGCCCGACCTACGCCGACAAGATCAACCGGGTGGGGATCCGCGTCCAGGACCTCTACGACGAGTCGATCCTGGAGCAGAAGGTCGAGGCCGCGCTGGAGCAGAAGAACCAGCTCCTGGCCAAGGTCTTCAACCGCCGGGCGATCGAGGCCGGCAAGGTCGTCGAGGACATGCTCCAGTACGCGGAGCGGATCAAGCCGTTCGTCGCCGACACGACCCTGATCCTGAACGAAGCCATCGACGACGGCAAGGTCGTGCTCTTCGAGGGCGGCCAGGGCACCCTGCTCGACGTCGACCACGGCACGTACCCCTTCGTCACCTCGTCGAACCCGACCGCGGGCGGCGCCTGCACCGGTGCCGGTGTCGGCCCGACGAAGATCAGCCGCGTGATCGGCATCCTCAAGGCCTATACGACGCGTGTGGGCGCCGGTCCGTTCCCGACCGAGCTGTTCGACGAGGACGGCGAGGCGCTGCGGCGCATCGGCGGCGAGCGCGGTGTCACCACCGGCCGTGACCGCCGCTGCGGCTGGTTCGACGCCCCGATCGCGCGGTACGCGACCCGGGTCAACGGCCTGACCGACTTCTTCCTCACCAAGCTGGACGTCCTCACCGGCTGGGAGCGGATCCCGGTCTGCGTGGCGTACGAGATCGACGGCAAGCGCGTCGAGGAGCTCCCGTACAACCAGACCGACTTCCACCACGCGAAGCCGATCTACGAGACCCTGCCGGGCTGGTCCGAGGACATCACCAAGGCCAAGACCTTCTCCGACCTGCCGAAGAACGCGCAGGGGTACGTGAAGGCCCTGGAGGAGATGTCGGGCGCGCCGATCTCCGCGATCGGCGTCGGCCCCGGCCGGACCGAGACGATCGAGATCAACTCGTTCCTGTAGCGGTACCCGGGCAGCACCGCGGCGGTGGCCCCAGCCTTCCGAGGCCGGGGGCCACCGCCGTTCGCGTGTCCGGCTCGCGCGGTCGGGACGGCAGGCTTGACACTAAAGTGCATGATCGTGCAACCTTCTCGGGACCCCTCGCATCTCTCGGTCATCCGTCGAGAGATGTTGTTGTTTGCGCGATCAATTAGATGGAGCCTGCGCATGGCTGATCCCGTGAAGATCAAGATCTGGTCCGACTACGTCTGCCCCTTCTGCATGCTGGCCGAGGGCCCCGTCGAAGAGGCGATCAAGGACGTCGGCGTCGAGGTGGAAGTCGAGTGGCTGCCCTTCGAGCTGCGCGCCCACCCCCAGCCCACGCTGCGGCCGGAGGACGAGTACCTGCCCGCCATCTGGGAGCGGGCCGTCTACCCCATGGCCCGCCGGCTGGGTGTCGACATCACGCTCCCCACCGTCTCGCCCCAGCCCTACACCGCCCTCGCCTTCGAGGGGTACCAGTACGCGGCCGAGCACGGCCTGGGCGACGCCTACAACCAGCGGATGTTCCGCGCCTTCTTCCAGGAGGACCGGGATCTGGGGAAGGTCGACGTCCTCGCCGCCCTGGCCGCGGAGGTCGGCCTGGACGAGGCCGGGTTCCGGGCCGCGCTGACGGACGGCGCCTACCGCGCCCGGCACCAGGAGGCCCTGCGGGAGGCGGCCGCGAACCAGGTGCGGTCGGTCCCCACCCTGCTCGTCGGGGACATCCGGATCGAGGGCGTCCCGCGCCCGGCCCAGCTGCGCAAGGCGATCCTGGACGCGCAGGCCCGCCAGGCGGAGGAGGCCGGCTACGGCGCGGCCTGCGGCATCGACGGGACGTGCTGAGGTGAGCGGCGCCCGCACCAGCGCGTTACGTCCCCATCCTGCCCTCGCCGCCTGCCGGTTCGCGGGTCTCGACCTGCGCAACAGATTCGCGGTCGCCCCCATGACCCGGGTCTCCGCCACCCGGGACGGCCGGGCCACCGAGCAGATGGCCGCGTACTACGAAGCCTTCGCCCGGGGCGGTTTCGGACTCCTGATCACCGAGGGGACCTACACCGACACCGCCTTCGGCCAGGGCTATCTGCACCAGCCCGGCATCACGGACGAGGCGCAGGCCACCGCCTGGCGGGCCGTCGTCGACCGGGCGCACGCCGCCGGCGCGCGCATCGTCCTCCAGCTGATGCACGCCGGCGCCCTGGCCCAGGGGAACCGGTTCCGCGACCGGACCGCCGGCCCGTCGGCGGTCCGGCCGATGGGCGAGCAGCTGGCCAAGTACCGGGGCGGCGGCCCCTGGCCCGTGCCGCTGGAGATGACCCACGGGCAGATCGACGAGGCCGTGGCGGGTTTCGCCGCCGCCGCGGTCCGCGCCCGTGACACCGGCTTCGACGGCGTGGAGATCCACGCCGCCAACGGCTATCTGCTCGACCAGTTCCTCACCCCGTACACCAATCTGCGCACCGACGGGTACGGCGGGGAGATCGAGGGGCGCTCACGGCTCCTCCGGGAGGTGACGGCCGCGGTCAGAGACGCGGCCGGGCCCGGCTTCACGGTCGGCGTCCGGCTCTCCCAGGGAAAGATCAACAACTTCGGGTGGCGGTGGCAGGGGGGCGATGCCGAGGCGGCGGCCCTCTTCGCTGCGGCGGCCGGGGCCGGGGCCGGCTACCTGCACCTCGCGGGCAGCGGACGGGACTGGCTGCCGGACGGGCCGACGCTCCCCGGGCTCGCCCGGAAGGTCACCGGACTGCCCGTGATCGCCAACGGCGGGCTGCACGAGGACGCGGTGGCACGGCGCGTGCTGGACGAGGGGCACGCGGACGTCCTGGCGGTCGGGACGGGGGCGCTGGCCAACCCCGACCTGCCGCACAAGGTGGCCGCGAGGGCCCTCCCCGTGCCGTTCGATCCGCGCGTGCTGGAGCCGCTGGCCACGCTGGACAACGCCCTTGCGCACGCTTCCACTTGACACTCGTTATATGCACATGCAAGATAAAGGCATCGGGTCACGCCTTCGGCGGAGATCTGCGGCCATCATTTGCTTGCATGTGCAGGCAATGGAGATGCAGGGAATTCGGGAGACGAACTGCTCATGGGTACACACGACAGCGAACTGATGGGCTTCGCCCACGAAGCGATCCGGCTCAGCCGCGAGCACGTCGCCCAGGGCGGCATCCCCTTCTCCGGTGTCGTCGTGGGCGGTGGACGCATCCTGGGGACCGGCTTCAACCGGGTCCGCGAGGACAACGACCCGACCGCGCACGCCGAGGTCGTCGCCCTCCGGGAGGCCGCCGCCCGGCACGGCATGCGCGCCGTGGTGGGAGCCACCCTGATCGCCTCCGGCGAGCCCTGCGCCCTGTGCTACATGGCGGCGCGGTTCGCCGGCGTCGGCCACATCGTGCACACCGCCGACCGCCGGACCGCCGCCCGGTACGGCTTCGACTACACCGGCTCGTACTCCCTGTTCGCCGAGGACCCCGAGCGCTGGCCCGTCAAGGTCACGGCACTCCAGCTCCCCGAAGCGGAAGCGCCGTTCCAGGACTTCCTCACCATGAGCCGGCCCCGGCACTGACCCGGGCCCGCATCCGCTCCATCGCCGCACGCCGTTCTTCGCACCGCCTGCCCCACGCCCACTCCGCTTCCCACCCACCGCACGGAAGGACCTCCCATGCACTGGCTCTACCTCGCCATCGCCGTCGCCTTCGAGATCGCTGTCGCCATCGCCGCCGGAAAGGCGGAGGGCTTCAAGAACCGCAAGTGGACCGCCATCACCCTGATCAGCGGCGCCCTGGCCACCTTCTTCCTCAGCAAGTCGCTGCTGACCTTCGACGTCGGCGTCGGCTACGCCCTGTGGACCTCCGTGGCGGGCGTCGGCATCACCATCCTCGGCGCGCTCTTCTTCGGTCAGCGCCTGAACTGGAACAAGGCGATCGGCATCATCCTCGTCATCGGTGGCGTCGTCGGCCTCCAGCTGAGCGGTTCCGCCTGAGCCCGGGTGCACCACGCCCGGCCGCGCACGCGCAGCCTCCCGCCCACCACCTGACGCCACCCCAGAGAGGATCCACCTCCCATGTCCAACACAGCCAAGACCTCCACCAACGCCTGGCTCTCGCTCCTGCTCGCCGGAGGCTTCGAGATCGGCTACGCGCTCGCCGTCGGCGGCAGCGAAGGCTTCACCGTCCTGACCTGGTCCCTGGTCGCCGTGGTGTTCTTCCTGCTGACGCTCTACGCGCTCAGCCTCGCGCTCCGCACGATCGAGGTCAGCATCGGTTACGCGGTCTGGGCCGGTATCGGCGCGGTCGGCGCCGCCGTCCTGGGCCCCGTCTTCTTCGACGAGACCCTGACCCTGGCCAAGGGCATCTGGCTGACGGTCATCATCGTCGGTGTCATCTGGCTGAAGCTCGCCGACCGCACCAAGCCCGAGGCGGTCGCCCCGGCGGCGACGGCCCAGCAGGTCGCGGACCGGCCGGGCGCGCTCCAGGTCTGACGCCCCGCGACCGCACGCCCCCGGCGGCTGCCTCCCATCAGGAATGGGCGGCAGCCGCCGGGGGCGTCGTGTCCCGCCGTGCGCCGCCGCCCTCGCGCGGCGGTCCCGGACGGCGCGGCCGTGGCTGGGCTCCGCCGTCATTTCGCGGTCCGGCCGCCGTCCACCGCGAGGGCGGTGCCGGTGGTGAAGGAGGAGGCGTCCGAGCAGAGCCAGGCGGCGGCGCGGGCGATCTCGACCGGATCGGCCAGCCGCCGCTGGATGCCCCGGGAGCCGAAGGACGCGCCCGCGGCGAGGCCGGTGGAGCGGAAGGAGTCCATCATCTCCGTGTCGGTGCCGCCCACCACGAGGGCGTTGACCCGGATGCCGTGCTCGCCGTACTCGGCGGCCGCCGCCCTGGTGAGGCCGATGACCGCGTGCTTCGCGGCCACATAGGGCGCCGACGCGGCGGTGGCCCGTACGCCCGCGACGCTGGACGTGTTGACGACCGCCCCGGCACCGGTCTCCAGCATGGCGGGGATCTCGGCGCGCAGGCAGTTCCACACCCCGCGCAGGTTGACGTCCAGGGTGCGGTCGAAGACGTCGTCGGGGAGTTCGTGCAGGACCGTTCCGGCGGTGGCGTGCCCGGCGTTGTTGAACGCGCAGTCGAGGCTGCCGAACCGGTCGACCGCCGTGGCGACGGCCCGTTCCATGTCCGCGGGGCGGGTGACGTCGCCCGGTACGGCCACGGCCCGGCCGCCGTCCTTCCGGATGCGCTCGGCGACCTCCTCCACCCGGGCGGCCCGGCGGGCGACGAGCACGACGGCGGCTCCCTCGTCGGCGAAGTGGCGGCCGGCCGCGGCGCCTATGCCGCTGGAGGCGCCGGTGATCAGCGCCACCTTGCCGGACAGCAGCGGTCCGCCCGGCGTCATGCCTGTCTCTCCCGGCCGGCCGCCACGAGGGCGGGGCTCCAGAACGTGTCCGTGCTCATCTCCCGGTCGATCCGGTGCAGCAGACCGTCGTCGAGCGCGTCCAGGCGGTCGATCACGTGACGCACGCCCGCCTCCCGCATGAGAGCGCGCTGGTGGCTGTGGGCGAAGGCGGAGGGGTGGCCGACGAAGGCGGTGCCCAGCGCGCGGGCCGCCTCGGCGACCCGGGCGACGTCGTCGACGAAGAGGGCCTGGGCGGGACGGAGCCCGAAGACGTCCTCGGTGATCTCCCGGAGGCCGGGGCGGATGTCGTTGGTGCTGACGTAGCCGGGGCCGTCGAACAGGTGGGCGTAGCGGCCCAGATGGCGGTCGAAGTGCTCCTTGCCCAGGCCCCCGTAGCAGACCGTGCGCAGGCCCGCGCTCCGCAGCCGGTGGAGCAGGCGGTGCGTGCCCGGGGTGATCGTGACCGGGTGCCGGTCGACGTGGGCGGCGCGCTCCTCGAAGTAGGCGGCGAGCGCCGCCTCGCCCGTCATGCCGCCGCCCACGGCGGCCGCGAGCCGTTGCCCGGCGATGTGCTGCGGCTGGGAGAAGACCGATCGCTCCAGCGCGGCCGAGTAGGTCCCGCCCCGGCTGACGACGAACTGGTGGATGACCGGGCTGAAGGTGTCGTCGAGCAGGACACCGTCGATGTTCAGGGCGGCCAGGCGTAAGGAAGGCATGGGGCTCCTTGAGGCTCGTTCGAGGCGGGAGGAACGGTCGGCGGGCGGAGTGGTCAGGGCATCATCGCGGCGCCCCGGGCGGGGGTCGCGTCGGCGCGGGTGATCACGGACGGCACCGCGATGCCCGGAAGGATCAGGTTCCACATCTGCTGGGTGCGCTCGGGAAGGTCCTGGCGGCCGCTGACGACGTTGGAGTACATCTGCATCCCGGTGCAGGCCGCGACCACGAACTCCGCGACCACGACCGGGTCGACGCCGGGCTGGAGCTCGCCGTCGTCCTGGGCGTCCTGGAGGCACCCGGTCATGATCGCGCGGAACTTCTCGTACGGGTCGGCGTTGGCGGGACCGCCCACCGACGTTTGCTCGTTGGTCAGCCGGACGCCGGCCCGCAGCAGCGGATCGCGCTGGAGCTGCCACGACCAGACGAGCGTGATGTCGATGAGCCGTTGCAGGCCCCCGGCGGCCACCAGCGGGACCAGGGTCTCCGGCTGGCTGTTCATCACCGCCTTGGCCAGGTCCTCCTTGGAGCCGAAGTGGAAGTAGAGCGCTCCGGCCGTCACGCCGGCGCGCTTGAGGATGCGCGTGATGCTTGCACCCGCGTAGCCGAACTCGTCGAACACCTCTGCCGCAGCGTGGAGGAGAGCGCGGCGGGTCTGCTCCGCTCGCTCCTGTTTCGGTTGTGCCATGCCCTGTCACCTTCCCAAAAAGAATGACCCTTATGTTATCCGGCCCGACCGCCGCCAGGGCAAGTCCCGTTTGTTCCAGTTAAGTTGCTTACGCACACTCCTGGACTCCAAAAAAAGTCAGACGCGCGTTGCTCTTGACCCGGCAAAACAAAAGAAACATTATTTTTGAGTCGGCACGGGGGGTGCTCATGGCGCTCCTCTGCGCAGTCATCCGTGAGCAACGACCGATCGTGGGGGGTCCACGTTGTCTGTTTCCGTACTGAGCCGTGACGCACAGCAGGTCCAGCCGTCTCAGGTGCACCAGTGGCAGGTGCACAAGCTCCAGGGGGAGGAAGTGCTGCTCAGCACGTGGACCGAGGCGGACGCGGGACGCTTCGTGATCACGGCGCGCTGGCCGAAGGGCCACGCGTTCTACCAGCCGTCGCAGGGCGCGTACGATCCGCTGCTGCTCGCGGAGACCGTGCGCCAGACGGTGCCGCTGCTCTCCCACGCCGTCCACGGCGTCCCGCGGGAGCACAAGCAGGCGTGGGAGTGCTTGAACTTCGCGGTCGAGCCGCTGGCCTCGCTGGTCACCACCGCCGATGACGAGGTGCGTCTGGTGGTGTCCTGCTCGGACGTGGTCCGGCGCGGCAACAGGTTCGCGGGCATGACGATGGACATCGACGTCCACCTCGGGAAGCGGCTCATGGGGATCGCGCACACCCGCTTCAACGACCAGCCCGCGGCCGTCTACCGGAGAATGCGCCGGGGCTACGCGGACATCGACGCCGCGCTGGAGAACCGCCTCCCGGCGGGCCCGCCGGTGGAGCCGCACCGGGTGGGCCGCAGCTCTGCGGCCGACGTGGTCCTCTCGCCGGCCCTGGGGGGCGAGAGACCCGACCGGTGGCTGCTGCGGGTGGACACCGCCCACCCCGTGCTCTTCGACCACCCGGTCGACCACGCGCCCGGAATGCTCCTGCTGGAGGCCGCCCGGCAGGCGGCACGCGCCGTCGGCGGGGCCACCGCGGCCGTCATCGGA
Organism: Streptomyces sp. YPW6; assembly: GCF_018866325.1. Classification (NCBI taxonomy): domain Bacteria; kingdom Bacillati; phylum Actinomycetota; class Actinomycetes; order Kitasatosporales; family Streptomycetaceae; genus Streptomyces; species Streptomyces sp. YPW6. The sequence continues at coordinate 3,477,359 of NZ_CP076457.1, read as the reverse complement.
ATGCGGACGAACTTCGTCCGGTACGTCGAACTCGACGCTCCCGCCGTCGTCGTGGCCGGGTCCCCGGTATCCGTCGGCACCGGCAGGAGCCGGGTGCCCGTCTCGATCGAGCAGGACGGCGTCCAGGTCTTCACCTCCGAGGTGACCATCGCGTGAGCCCCTGCCCGGCGGGGCCAACGGCAGGACCATCGCGTGAGCCCCTGCCCGGCCGGGCGTACGGCAGGACGCGGCGGGCGGTCCGTACCTCCCCTCCACGGAGGTACGGACCGCCCGCCGCCGGTCACACCCGCTCCAGCTCCGGCATCGGATACGGGAGGTCCTCGTGCATGATGACGTCCACGTGCACCGACGCCGGAACGGCGAAGCTGGCCTCGTAGCCGGGTGGGGCGATCAGCTGCCGCACCCGCCAGCCGAGCGGCTGGCCGGTGAGGTCCAGCCGGTTCATGACGGAGGCCATGCCCTGGCCGGTCGCCTTGGCCATGGCTTCCTTGCGGGTCCACAGCCGGGCGAAGTCCCGGACCAGTTCGCCGGCCGGACGTCCGCCCAGCCACTGCTGCTCCCTCGGGTGGAGGAAGGGCAGATAGCCCGCGACCGACTCCGGGGTCGGATGGGACTCGATGTCGATGCCGATGGTGGCCTCGGCGACCGCGATGGCGACGTGGTCCCCGCTGTGCGACATCGAGAACTCCGGGGGTTCGCCGTCCCGGTCCGGGTCGCGGATGGCCGGCCTGCCGTGCGCCCCGCCGCAGCCGGGACACGGCTGGCGCAGGAAGCCGACGCTCCGGGGCGGGCAGCCGAGCGAGGAGCCGAGGACGCTCCGCAGCGCCCAGTGGGCGAAGGCGTAGGCCTCCTTGCCGGAGTGCTGGGGTATCGCGGCCAGCCTGCTCCGTTCCTTCTCGTCGAGCCAGCCGGGCGGGGACCCGTCGGGCGGCAGCCGCTGCCCGGCCGGAGCCCGGACGATCCAGACGCCCACCTGGTCGCGGACCTCCCCCGGAGGCGCGTCGGACCACTTGAGGTCGTGTGTCATGTCGATACGGCTCCTGATGTGGCGGGGACCCGGCCGGTCCCCGCCACGGGTCGGATCAGGCGGTTGCTGCGAGCAGGGGCCACGGGCCGGTCGTGGCGTACTGCTCCAGACCCTCGGCGGCGAGATAGCGCCGGAACCCCGGTACCTGCTCCGCGGGGCGCAGCGCCCCGCGGTACAGCACCAGGCCACGCACGCCGTTGTCGTCGTCGTGCCAGCACACCAGGGGCATGTGGTACTCCGGTGTGTCACAGGTCTCCTGCACGGCGGCCTGGTAGCCGTACGCGGGCAGCAGGCTCATCCGGTCACGCCCGCGGGTTCCGGACGGACGCCGAACAGGGCGCCGTAGTCGGTGATCCGCGCGGCCGCCTCGGTGCCGCCGGCCAGGTGCAGCGCGTGCCAGAAGAGCACCTGGTTGGCGGTGAGGACGGGGAAGCCGATCCGCTCCTCCAGGCCCGCGACGGTGCCCACGGCGCGGATGCCGTTGCCGGCGACCAGGACCGCCTGCGGCTGCTGCGGGGCGACGGTGGACTCGATCCACTGCACCAGGGCCTCCGGGGTGATGAGCTTCTGGTTGCTGGGGAGGCCGCAGGGGGCGTGGTGGACGACGTCGAACCCCCGCTCGTCGAAGTACGAGGCGCCCAGGGCGGAGAGCTCGTCGTCGAACCACGGCGGGTTGACCAGCGCGATCCGCTCGGCGCCGAGCGCGCGGAACCCGGCCGCGGCCGCGTGGGTGGTGCCGGTGAGCGGGATGCCCCGGGTCCGCTCGGCGAGCCGCTCGAAGAGCTTCTGCTCGCCGTCGGCGCCCAGGACGTAGGCGGAGCTGGTGAACCCCAGGGCGATGGAGTCCAGCGGGGAGGCCGCGAGCAGTTCGACCGCGTCGTCGATGAACGGCGGGTCGATGAAGGCACGCACCGGGTCGTGCGGGATCTTGGGGTCCATCTCGCCGCCGGGCCGCATCGCCCCGAAGTGGACACGGGAGCCGTGGATGTAGACATCGCGCGGGGCCATCGCCTGGAGCTCGGACTCCGGCCCGACGTCCGCGTGCGGAACGACGACACCGACGCGGGCGACGGCGCCCCAGCCGTCCTCTCGGGCCTGGAACTGCGTCATGGGGTGCTTCTCCTCTTCTGCCGTTCTTCTGCTCTGACGTGACGTGACGTGAGGTTCCGGTGCAGGGGTGGGCGGTGCCGCTGTACGGGGCGGCGTGCCCCTCCCCCGGGGGAGGGGAGGGCTCAGCCCGCCTCGTCGGCCAGCGAGCCGCCGCTCACCGTGCCGGTGCCGTCCGCGTCCAGGAACTTCGGGTGCTTGCGGCGCATGGTGCTCATGACGAACGTGTACGGGACGTCGTCGAAGTCGCCGTGGTCGGTGAGGAACTCCATGCTCTGCCGCCCCTGCGCGTCGAAGGGGTGGTAGAGGCTGTCGGAGCGTCCGTCGAATTCCAGCGGGGTCATGCCGTACAGCCGGCACAGCAGTTTGTTGAAGACCGGGGTCACCTTCAGCCACTGCCCGTTCAGGTACACGGTGGCCAGGCCGTGGAAGAAGACGTCGCCGCCGATGTAGGAGCGCAGCCGGTCGGAGGCGAGGTGGTTGCGGACGTCGCTGTAGTGCAGCCGGGCCGGGATACCGACGGAGCGGCAGGCGGCGGCGTAGAGCACCGACTTGTGCAGGCAGAAGCCCTTGCCGCCGGTGATGATGCTGGACGCCTTCAGCCCCTGCGGCGACAGGTCGGCGCCGTAGACCTCGTAGTGGATGCCGTCGCGCACCGCGTAGTAGAGGGCGACGGCGAGGTCGACGGGGTCGGCGGTGGCGCGGTCGATGCCCTGGAGGGCCTTGTCGACGAAGGCGCGTACGGTCTTGTGCTCGTGGTCGAGGAAGTCGGTGGCCGCGGTGAGGCGGTCGAGGTCCTCGGCGGTCGGGGGTGCGGAGACGGTGTCGGTCAGGGTCTCGGTCATGGCGGATACCTCTCGTCACAGGCCCATCAGGGCGGCGATGCAGTTGCGCTGGATCTCGTTGGTGCCGGAGTAGATGGAGCCGGAGGTGGCGTTGCGCAGCTCGCGCTCGATGCCGGTGTCGGTCAGATAGCCGCGGGCGCCGAAGATCTGGATGGCGTGCTGGGCGGTGAGCTGGTTGGCCTCGCTGACCACGATCTTGGTGGCGGCCACGTCCAGCGAGGCGTCCGTGCCTTGCTCGACCTTGCGCCCGGTGTCGTACAGCCACTTACGGGCCGTCTCCACCGCGATCTTCATGTCCGCGATCTTGTGGGAGACCGCCTGGTTCTTGCCGATGGAGCTGCCGAACTGCTGGCGCGTGGTGGCGTGTTCGACGACGCGCTTGAGGCGGTGGGTCATCTCGCCGAGGTTGACGGCGAAGGAGAAGAGGACCTCCCGCTTCATCACGTAGTCCATGATCAGGAAGCCGGCGCCCTCGCTGCCCAGCCGGTTCGCGGCGGGCAGCCGGACGTTCTCCAGCGTGACCTCGCTGATCGGGGAGGTGCGCAGCCCCATCGTCTCCAGCGGCTCGCCGATCTTCAGGCCGGGCGTGGAGCGCTCGGCGAGGAAGGTGCTGAGTCCGAAGGCGCCCGGCTTGCCGGTGCGGACGTAGAGCAGGAAGAGGTCGGCGACGGGGGCGTTGGTGATGAACATCTTGCCGCCGTCGATCACGTACGTGTCGCCTTCGCGGACCGCGGTGGTCCGGATGTTCATGACGTCGGAGCCGTGGCTGGGCTCGGTGATCGCGTGCGCGGTGATGGCCTCGCCGGAGGTGACCCGCGGCAGATAGCGCGAGCGCAGCTCCTCGGAGCCGAACGCCTGGAGCGGGATGCCGACGCTGACGATCTGGGTGGACGCCGAGAAGTTGAGGCCGGCGTCCCGGCTGGTGTGGCCGAGGCCCTCCAGCGCGGCCATGGTCTCGGTGAGCGTCCGGCCGGCGCCGCCGTGCTCCGGGGCGAAGGGGAGGGTGAAGAGGCCGGAGCGCTGGAGCGGCTTCCACTTCTCGTGCGGGAACTCGCCGGCCCGGTCCCACCGGGCGACGTCGTCGTTCAGCTCGTCGCCGTACGGCGCGGTGATGCCGTAGGTGTCTGTGTCCTTCTCTACTGCCATGAGGGCTCTGCCCTGCCTTTCGCCGGTCGCGGGGTGAGCCGGGTGCGGGGCCGCGCCGTCGCGGCCCCGCACCCGGCGGCGGTGATCAGTAGCGGGAGAAGCCGTCCTCGGAGAGCGAGTGCTTCTCGTCGCCCCGCAGCGCCGGGCTGAAGACGGAGACGAGGAGGAGGTCCTCGTCGTCGGAGGCGAGCAGGTGGTGGGCGTCGTGCTGGTCCAGGGCGTAGATGGTGCCGGTCTTGATCTTGTGCCGGACCCCCTCGGTGGTGACGACCTCGCCCGAGCCGCCTATGCAGTAACAGGCCTCCAGGTGGCCGAGGTACTGCAGTCCGCTGGAGGTGCCCTTGCGGACCAGCGTCTCGCAGACGGTGAAGCCCATTCCGTCTGCTTCGGTGAGCAGGCGGTGGCTGGTGCCGCTGCCCCACTCGACCGCGGGGACGTCGGAGAGAGAACGGACGATCATGGGAGTACTCCTGTCATCGTTGTGTTCTGGACGTGTGCTGGTGCGTCTGGAGCGTGGGGGGCGTGCGGTGCGGTGGTGGAGCTGTGGGGTCAGACGGAGGCCGGGGCGGCCTGCTCGACGAAGCGGCGGATGTCCGCGAGCGTGCGGTAGGCGGCCGGCTCCAGCGGGATGTCGTCGACGGGGATCCGGTACGTCTCGGATATCCAGGAGATGAGGCGGACCAGGCCGAGGCTGTTGACGACGGTGCTCTCGATGAGGTCGAAGTCGTCGGTCAGGTCCTCGGCGTCCTCGCCCGCGAGGAACTCGCTGACGATGTAGGCGCGGATCGGGTCGTTGGCGGCGGTGCTCATGAGGGTTCTCCGTTCAGTCGGCTCTTCTTGATCGAGTTGCGGTCGGGCTTGCCGGTCGGGGTCTTCGGCAGCGGGGTGCCGGCGAGCCCGACCGAGCTGGGCACGGCGTGCCGCGGCAGGAGCTTCGCCGCGTACGCCCGCAGTCCCAGCGAGCTGAGGGAGGCCCCGTCCCGGCGCACCACTTCGGCGTGCAGCCGGTTGCCGGCCTCGGGGCAGGGCAGGGCGACGACACAGGCCTCGACGACGTCCGGGTGGGCGCCGAGGACCGTCTCGACCTCCAGCGTGTTGGTGCGCACGCCGCGCACCTTGACCTGGAAGTCGGTGCGTCCCTGCAGGAAGTGGCGGCCGTCGGCGTCGCGGTGGACGAGGTCGCCGGTGCGGTAGAACACGGCGTCGCCGCCGCGCGGGTCGGGCATGAACGCGTGCGCGTTGCGGGCCTGTTCGAGATAGCCGCGGGTCTGGAAGGGGGTGTGCACCAGCAGTTCACCGGTGCCGGGCCCCTGGAGGACCTCGCTGCCCTCGGGTCCGTCGATCAGCAGGACCGCGTCGGTGCCCTCGATCGGTGCGCCGATGGGCAGCGGATGGACGTACGCGTCCGGGTCGATGTCCTCGATGAAGCTGTCGTTGGTCTCGGTGCAGCCGAAGACGTTGTGGAAGCGGGCGCCGGGGCAGGAGGCGAACGCGTCCCGCAGGCCCTGCTCGGAGACCGCCTCCCCGGTGAAGACGACCGTGCGGACCGCCGGGTAGCGGGCGCCGTCCGCGGCCAGGAGCCGGTGCAGCAGGGGCACGCCCTGGACCAGGGTCACCTCGTTGTCGAGGGCCAGCTCGCGCAGGTAGCCGGCGTCCCCGCTCGCCCCGGCGTCGGCCAGCACGACCGTGCCGCCGGCCTCCAGGACCGTCCAGACGTCGAGGAGTGCCAGGTCGAAGTTGAGCGGTGAGAAGCTCAGGGCCCGGGTGGAGGCGTCGATCCCGAACTTCCCGGTGGCCCAGTCGGCGAACCGGTCGAAGGCCACGGTGCGGATCGGGACGAGCTTGGGTACGCCGGTGGACCCGGAGGTGGTGAGGGTCAGCAGCGAGTCGGCGGGGTCGGGGAGGCTGAAGCCCTCCGCCGTCGCGGGGTCGGTCTCCTCCCGCGCCAGACTCACGCCGCCGCCGGGGACCGCCGCGGCCGTCAGCGGGCCGTGGGCCTGCGCGGTGAGCGTGGCCAGGGCGGCGGCGCCCAGACTCGGGGAGGGGACCAGGGTGTTGATCCCCAGACGCCAGGCCGCCAGCAGCAGCGCCACGGTCTCCGGCGACTTGTGGGCCGGGACGCACAGGGCGCGGACGGATCCGAAGCCGGCGCCGTCCAGGTCGGCGGCGGCGCGGCGGGTCAGCCGCTCCAGGTCCGCGTAGCTGACCCGCTCGCCGGCGGCGACGAGCGCGGTGCTGTCGGGCTGGTCCTGTACATGTCTGCTGAAGGCCTGTAACAGGCGAGGCGATGGCAACGGTCCCCCTCGGTGGATGGGTGGTCTCGCGGCGGGATCCGGCCGTGCGATCGAGCTGCGCGGTCCGACTGCGAGATCCGGCTGCGAGGCCGCGAACTCTGGCTACGAGAGAGAACCTACGGGGTATCATTTGCATGGTCAAGCAAATAGATCGAGCGTTCGTGTGATCCAGGCCACATGCCTGTCGGCCGCACGGGAAGCCCGAACATGCAAAAGACGGCGGGAGGCGGCCGGGTTGCCCCGGCCGCCTCCCGCCGTCGTCGTGGTCGCGTCAGGCGGCGCTGCGCAGCGCCTGCACCGCCCGGGCGAGCTGGGCGTCGGCGCTCGCGGTGTTGAGGGCCGAGCTGAGGACGTCGGCGTACGTGGCGCGGGCTTCCTGGTAGCGCTTGCGCCCTTCCTCGGTGATGACGGCGAAGACGCCGCGCTTGTCGTCGGCGCAGCTGTCCTTGTAGGCGTAGCCGGCGCTGTCGAGCCGTCCCACCAGGCGTGTGACCGAACTCTGGCCCAGGCCGATGTGGTCCGCCAGCTCCTGCATGCGGCACTCGCCCTTCTCGGCCTGGTGGAGCGTCTCCAGGGCCCGGTACTCGGACAGGCCGACCCCGTAGCGGCGCTGGAGGGTGTGTGCGAGCTGGCGTTCCACGAAGGCGTGCAGGCCGAGGACGGCCTCCCACATGGTCTGATCGGAGGCGGCGCGTGGCTGCTGGTTGATCGTCATGGAACAGCTCCCCTTCTCGACTGCGATAACAACAAGATACATGCCCATGCAATCATCTGGGGAGGGCCGGTGCCTGCGGGAGGCGGCTCTGGCCGATATTTATTTGTATGTGCAATTAGGCTACAGGGGGGTCATCCCTCCAGGATGCCGCACGTGTAAGCGGCCGAGACGAGCGTCATGTGCCGGTGCCAGCCGGGGAAGGAGCGGCCCTCGAAGTCCAGCAGGCCGAAGTCCTCGCCCATGCGCCGGACCGCGGCCTGCGCGCCCCGGGGCGAGCGGGCCAGCTCCAGCAGTTCGGCCGGATGGCGGTCGGTGATGTTCGTCAGCCAGATCCGGCCCGGACGCCCCGTGTCCGCGTCCCACTCGGCCAGCAGCCGGCCGGGCCCCTGGGTCTTCTCGCCGCTCGGGCGGAGCCCGTGCACGGGGGCCTCGTGCGAGATGATCTGGCGGCCCGCGCCCGCCGGGTGCCGCACCCCGCGGCGCAGCAGCAGCGCACGCGCCGACGGCCGCTCGGCCGGGGGCAGTTCGGCTCCGCCGACGGCCGTCTGGCCCGGGACGGCGAGCACGAAGGCGTGCCCGCTGCCCTGGAGCCGCCGGATCAGCGGTGCGATGTCGCACAGGGCGGTCAGGTCGGCCACCACGGGTGCGGTCTCCCCGTCCGTCCAGGACGTCATCTCCTGGACCAGGTGCAAAGCCTGCTCCTCCAGCGACTGCGGCCGGGCCCCCGCCGGGATCTTCGCCCGCTCCCGTACGGCGGGGTCCTGGGTGAACCGCGGCGGCAGGAAGAGCTGCCAGTCGACCGGGAGGTGCGCCCGCCCGGCGTCCAGGAAGAGACCCAGTCCGAGCTGGCAGTTGACGGTGCGCCCCGAATCGGGCAGGAAGCGCTGGTGCACGCCGGGCGAGTGGTCGCCCCGCTTGGGCAGCACCGTCGGCGCCAGGGTCCAGCTCCGCACCGGCAGTGACCGGGTGACCCACCGGGCCAGCCGGCCGCGGACCGGGGCCCAGTCCCAGGGGCTGGCGTTCACGAACTGGTGCAGCGAGGGCGACGTCGCCTCGGAGCCGGTCACGGCGGCCGCCATGCGGCGCACGGTCTTCTTGCCGTGCGTGCGCAGCAGGCCCTGTAAGTAGACGTGCCCCCAACGCTGCTGGTCGGAGCGGTGCAAATGGCCGAAGAGGAGGCGGGACAGGTCGTCCAGCGCTCCGCCCGTCGCCGTCTCGGGCGTTTCGTGCATCGTCGTCACTGCAAGTCCCTCCCAGGTGAGCGTCGGTGAGCAGACTAACAAACATAGAGAATGTTCGTTATATTTCTGAGCGAGAAGAGCGACGACTTGCCGAGGTTCAAGGAGAAGGCGCATGCAGGAACGGGCGGCCAGGACGCGCCAGGCCGTGCTGGAGGCGGCGGCCGACGAGTTCGCCGAGCGCGGTTACGAGGGCGCCTCCCTCCAGCGGGTGGCCGGGCGGGCCGAGACCTCGATCGGCGCTCTGACCTTCCACTTCCGGAACAAGACCGCCCTGGCCGAGGAGGTGCGTCTCACCGGACGCGCGCGCTTCGGCCGCTGTCTGGCCGGACTCGCCCCGGCCGCCGACCCGTTACGGGAGCTGCGGGCCCTGATCGACACCCTGGCCCGGCTGGCGCACGAGGACCGCTTCGTCCGCGCCGTACGCCGCCTGGAAGCCGGTCCGCCCGGCAGCGCACCGCCGTTGGCCGAGACCTGGCTGCCCGTCCTGCGGGGCCTGCTCGACCGGGCCCACGGTGCCCGGTGGCTCCGGCCGGGCGTCGCGCCCGAGGAGGCGGAGGCCATGCTCGCGCACCTGGCGGAGGGCGCGATGGCCGCCCACGGCACACCCCGGGGCGCAGCGTGGGGCGCGGTCTGGGACTCCATCTGGGACGTCGTCCTGCACGGCCTCGCCGCGGACCGGCAGGAGGCCGTGCAGGACGGCCGGGAGCCCTCGCGGGCGGAGAGCGGACGCACCCCGGCCTGACGGCGGCCGGGGCCCGCCCCGCACCGCCGGCGGCCCGGCCGTGCGCTCAGCCCGCCCGCAGCGCCCGGTCCACCGCGTCGGCCACCTCGTCCAGGAGCCGGGCCCCCGGCCCGGCCGTCAGCCGGCCGCGGACCCAGGCGGCGCCGGTCCGGGCCTGGGGCCAGGCCTGGCAGGCGATCCCGCCGGGGCCCTGGTGGCCGAAGGCTCCGGCGCGGACGGCCGGGTGCAGCCCGTCGTCGAGAAGCTGGAGACCGCCCTCGCCGTAGGCGCTGACCCCGCCGAGCAGCGGGTCCAGACCCTCGACCCAGAAGCTCCGCGCCTGGTCGAGCGTGCGCCGCGACAGCAGCAGCGGCTCCTCGCCCGGAGCCCGTACGGCGTCGGCGGCCAGGACGCCCTGGAGCCGGGCGAGACCGCGGGCCGACGCGTACGCCCCCAGGGAGGGGATGAGCGCGTAGCGCCGCCGGCTCTCGCTCCACACCCCGGTGTCCGCCGGGAACGGGCACGGGTTGTTCCACACCCGCTCGCACAGATCCGCCGCGCCGCTGTCCGCCACCCCGTCCGGCGCCGGGAAGCGGGAGCGGAAGTCCGCCCCGTACGAGATGCGGGCGGCGTGGGGCAGTTGGTCGGGTACGAGGCCGAAGTGGACGTCCAGGCCCAGCGGACCGGCGATCTCCTCCAGGAAGAACAGGTCGAGATCGCGCCCGTCGACCCGGCGGACCACCTCCGCGACGATCCATCCCGCGGTCCACGGGCCGTGCAGCACACCCCCGGCCCGGGGGTCGTCCTCCGGGCTGTGCAGTTCGAGGAGCGCGGCCATCATGCGCGGGTTCTCCACGTCCCGCTGGTCGAGGCCCGCCTCCATGGCCGGGAGCCGGGCGGTGAAGGTCAGCACGTCCCGCAGCGTCACCGCGCTCTTGCCGCGCGCCGCGAACTCCGGCCAGTACTCCGCGACCGGCCGGTCCAGCGCGAGCGCGCCCATGTCGGCGAGGAGCAGGACAGCCGTCGCCAGAACGGAGTGGGAGCCCGTCAGCAGCGGGACGAGGGTGTCGCCGGTCCACGGGGTCCCGGTGGCCGGGTCGGCGGTGCCCTGCCACAGGTCGACCACCAGTTCACCGTCCTGGACGACCGCGAGCGCGGCTCCCTGGGATCTGGGTGGGCCCGCTTCCCGGCAGGCCCGTTCGAAGAAGTGGCGCACCGAGGCGAACCCGGACGCCGTGGTGCCGTGGACGTCGGCCGTCGCCGCCCGCGGCCGTGGCCGCGGAAGGACCTGCCGTACCAGTGAGGTCGTCATGTCAGGAACTCCAGAAGTGGTGGCGAGTCAGGGGCAGCGGTGCACGGGTGGTCCGGGTCCGGCTCACACCTCGGCGGAGCCCGCCGGATAGGGCAGGAACTCCAGGTCGGTCAGGTCCTGTTCGGTCAGCCGGACGCGGGCTCCGCCGAGGTTCTCCGCGAGGTGGTACGGCGCCCGGGTGCCGGGCACCGGCACCACGTGGTCGCCGAGCCGGAGCAGCCATGCCAGGGCGATCTGGGCCGGGGTGGCCTCGTGCCGGGCCGCCACCTGGGCGACGGCCTGCGCGAGGGCGTGGTTGTGGCGGATGGCCCGGGGGGCGAAGCGCGGCTGGGTGTGCCGCCAGTCGCCCGGGGGCAGGTCGTCGGGGCGGGAGAACGCGCCGGTCAGCAGCCCGCGCCCGAGCGGCGCGCCGGCCAGCAGGGCGATCCGGCGCTCCACCGCGTACGGGACGACGTCGTCGAGGCCGCAGCGGGTGAACAGGGACACCTCGGCGCCGATCGCCGCCGCCTCGTGGACGGCCTCGGCCTCCCGGGCCTGCTCCACGGTCACGACGGGCAGCCCGAGCATGCGGATCTTGCCCGCCAGGACCTGCTCGGCCAGCGCCCCCCAGCTCTCCGTCAGCGGGACGGCGGGGTCGATGCGGCGCAGGAGGTAGAGGTCGATGTGGTCCACGTCCAGCCTGCGCAGGCTCTCGTCGACGGCGTCCCGCAGCGCCTGCGGGCCGCCCGCGGGCCGGAGCACCCCGTCCGGGTTGCCGAGCAGGCCGCCGCCGGTGCAGAGCACCACCTCGTCCCGCCGCCCGCGGATGGCCTCACCGATCAGCCGCTCGTTCTCGCCGTCGGCGTAGGCGTCGGCCGTCTCGACCAGGTTGACCCCGAGGTCGACCGCCTCCTGGACCAGTGACACCGCCTTGGTCCGGTCTCTCAGGCCGGGGGCGTAGCGGTACGAGAGGCCCATCGCCCCCAGTCCCAGCCGGCCGACGACCGGTCCGTCCCTGCCCATCGTTGTGGTCCGCATGGCGGGCGAACCCCCTTCTCCGCAGAGGAATGTGACCCCTTCATGGCAGCAGCCCACGAAGCCGGAGCACAGCATTCCGCTCCTACTTGCCGACCTTCGACGACTTCGGGAAGTCGGGTGGGCCCTCGCCGGGAGGAGAGGTCCGGGGGAGGCCCTGGGGGATGCCCCGGGGGAGTCTTCGCCGGAGGGCCCGGGGTGCGGTGGCGCACGAGCGGAAGTGTCACGAAATCTGGTCTAGACCTTGACAGGTTCAGACCATTCTCGCTTGAGTGTCGGCACCCCCACAGCGGCGCACGGCCGGACGTCGCGCCGCGTCAAGGAGTGTGATCACGTGTTCCGACGTGTCATGAGCCTGCTGGTCGCGCTCGGCGCGGTCGTCGCGGCGCTCGTCGTGCTTCCCGCCGCGACCGCGCAGGCGGCCACCTGCGCCACCCCCTGGAGCTCCTCCGCCGTCTACACGAACGGCGGCACGGTCTCGTACAACGGCCGTAACTACACGGCCAAGTGGTGGACCCAGAACGAGCGTCCGGGTGCGTCGGACGTGTGGGCCGACAAGGGCGCCTGCGGCACCGGCGGGGGCGGCGAGGACCCGGGCCAGGGCAGCGGATTCGTCGTCAGCGAGGCCCAGTTCAACCAGATGTTCCCGAACCGGAACCCCTTCTACACCTACCAGGGCCTGACCGACGCCCTCAGCGCCTACCCGGCCTTCGCCAACACCGGCAGTGACGCGATCAAGAAGCGTGAGGCCGCTGCCTTCCTCGCCAACGTCAGCCACGAGACCGGCGGGCTGTACTACATCAAGGAAGTCAACGAGGCGAACTACCCGCACTACTGCGACACGAGCCAGCCCTACGGCTGCCCGGCCGGCCAGTCCGCGTACTACGGCAAGGGCCCCATCCAGCTGAGCTGGAACTTCAACTACAAGGCGGCCGGTGACGCGCTCGGCATCGATCTGCTGAACAACCCCTACCTGGTCGAGCAGAACGCGGCCGTCGCCTGGAAGACCGCCCTCTGGTACTGGAACACCCAGTCCGGTCCCGGCACGATGACCGGCCACAACGCCATCGTGAACGGCGCGGGCTTCGGCGAGACCATCCGCTCCATCAACGGCGCGATCGAGTGCAACGGCGGCAACCCGGCCCAGGTCCAGAGCCGGATCAACAAGTTCACGCAGTTCACCCAGCTCCTGGGCACCACCACCGGATCGAACCTGAGCTGCTGACCCCGGCCCGGGAGGGCGGCTGAGGAACCCCGACCGAGCGGGGGGTGCGTCCGGCGCGAGCCGGAGCACCCCCCGTCTCCGCGTCGGGGCCGCAGCCGAAGCCCGCCGCGCCCCAGGTCCGCTGCGGCCGACGGGACGCGGGCGACCGGAGACGCGGCCCACGGGAGACGCGGCCCACCGGAGACGCGGCCGAGGTCCGCTGCGGGCGACCGGAGATGCGGCCGACCGGAGACGCGGCCGAAGTCCGCCGCGGGCGACCGGAGACGCGGCCCGGACCCGGTCACGCCAACTGCGCCCGCACCGACATCAGCAGGTGCCGGTGGCTGCCCGTGTCCGCCTCGTCCGTGATCATCGCGCGCTGGCCGGCCCCCATCAGCCTCAGCCGCAGGGACGGTCCCGTGAAGGTGGCCAGGGCGTCCGCCAGATACCCGGGGTTGAAGGCGACCGTCAGCTCCTCGGCCCCCTCCAGGGCGGCCGGCAGCCACTGGGACGCCACGTCGTCCTCGTAGCCCGCCCGGAGCGTCACCGAGGCGTCGGCGCGGGAGAACGTCATCTGCACCGGGCTGTCCCCGTCGGCGACGACGGAGACCCGCTTGACCGCCTCCGTCAGCCGGGCCCGGTCCACCAACGCCTCGGCCGGGTCCTCCATCGCGAACAGCTTCTCGTGGCGCGGCAGTCGGCCCTCCAGGAGCCGCACGGTGGTCCGCATGCCCGCGTGCTCGAAGCCCGCCGAACCGGCGTCCAGGGCGACACTCACCAGCCCGGAGCGGCCCAGCGAGCGGGCGATCTCGGTGAGCCGGCGGGCGGAGACGAGGACGTCGGCGCTCTCGCCGGGAGCGGTCGCCTTCCAGGGGACGGTCCGTACGGCGAAGCGGTAGCGGTCGGTCGCGGCGAGCGTCATCGTGTCGCCGTCGAGCTCCAGCCGGATCCCGGTGAGCGCGGGCAGCGTGTCGTCACGCCCCGCCGCCACCGCCACATCGGCCACCGCCGCCGCGAACAGCTCCGCGTCCACCGCGCCCCGCACCTGCGGGAGCGGGGGCAGCGCCGGGTAGTCGTCGAGCGGCAGTACGGAGAGGCCGAACCGGGCCCCGTCGCCGGAGACCGTGAACCGTGACCCCTCCACCGCGCACTCCACGGGACCGTCCGGCAGCACCTTGCAGATGTCCAGCAGACGCCGTCCCATGACGAGCACCTTCCCGGGGCTCAGGGCCTCGGCCGCCACGTCGATGCGCGCGGACGCCTCGTAGTCCAGCCCCGATATCCGCAGCCGCCCGGCCCCGGTCCCGCCTCCGGTCCCGTCCCCGCCCCCGCTTTCCATGTCCAGCAGCAGTCCGCCCAGGACGGGGACGGGCGAACGCACGGGCAGGACGCGAGCGGCCCAGGCCACGGCCTCGGCCAGTGCACCGCGCTCGATACGGAACTCCATGGGGGCGCCTCTCCTCGGACGTCGAAGCCGCAAGCCGACTGCCGGAGCCGACTGCCGGAGCCGACTGCCGGAGTCGGCTTCCGGAGCCGACTGTCGAAGTCGACTCCTGCGTACGACGTTACGAGGCACCACTGACAATCAGCTGCGGCCGAAGCGCCGCCCGTGCGAGGGCTAGGCGCGGGCGCAGCGCGGCGGCGGCGCTCCGTGCGCGGTCCCGACGTGCGGGAGCGCGGCAACCGACGACAGCGACCACCCCCGTGAGCCGCTGCCGACGCGTTCCCGCGCTCCCGTGTTCCGGCCTCCCCCGTCGTCCCCCGACGTGCCGGAACACGTTCGGACGATAAACCGGCGGGTAGGCGGACCGGGAGGTTCAATACGCCCAGTGGGACGGTCGCCGGGGTATCGGTCCGCACAGTCACAATGGCCGGATCACGGCGGCACAGCCGTGCTGAGGGCTGAACGGGGGGACTGATGCGCGCACAGGAGCGTACGGACGATCTGCTGCGGATGCACCGGCTGGCCCGCACCGGCGGAACGGCCGGCCTGCTGCGCTGGCTGGCCGGGCGGTCCGAGGGGTGGGCCGGGATCGTGGGGCCGGACGGAACGGTCCTGCACGCCGCGGCCCGTACGGAAGGGGCGATGGTCCCCGATGTCGCGGCGCTCGTGGCCGCAAGTGCGAGTGCCCTCGCCGAGCGCGGTGTCCAGGCGTATTCCGTGGACACCGGCGAGCACACCGCCCTGCTCCTCCCCGTGAGCGTCGTCCCGCAGGGAGCCGGCGGGCCGACCGCTCCCGTGCTGGCCGTCGTCACCCCCCGGCCCGTGGCCGCCGGGCTCGCCGTGCTGCTGGCCGATGTCGTCCTGCCGCTCTCCCTCTGCCTTCGGGCCGAGACGCTGGAGCGCAAGCGCCGCCGGGTGGACCTCGCCGAGTCCCGTGGCCGCGAGGCGGTGCTGCACCTGCTGATGACGGGACAGCTCTCCATCGCCCAGCAGGTCGCCGGGGCGCTGCGTCCCCGGCTCCCCGATCCGGTGCGGGTGTGCGTCGTGGAGTGTTCCGGCGACGACCGCGACGAGGTGGCGCGGGTCTGCGTGGACGCGGACGGCGGCCGTTCCTGGATCGTGCGGTGCCCCGTCTACGCCCGTCACCTCATCCTGGTCATGCCCGCGGAGGAGGAGGTTCCGCAGCCGGGGGCCGCCGCCGTGGAAGAGACCGTCGCCGCCCGGGTCGGCGACTGCGTGGTGGGCGTCAGCGAGCCCGTGCCGCTGGCCGACACCGCGACCGGCTACCGGCAGGCCTTCCACGCCCTGGCAGTCGCCCGTGAACTGCCCACCCGACACGCCCGGTTCGGGGCCTCGCCCGATCCCGCGCTCGCCGTCGGAGGGATCGGCCGCCGGTGGGCGGACGAGCTGCTGAACCCGCTCCTGACGCACGTCCCGCGCCGCGCGCAGGACCCCGGCAGTCAGGAACTGCTGGCCACGGCCACCTCCTGGCTGGCGTTCTCGTCGCACGCGACGGACCACCTCAAGGTCCACCGCAACACCCTCACCGCCCGGCTGCGGCTCATCGGCGAGCTGCTCGGCCTCGACCTGCACCGGCTGGCCGATCAGTCCGCCCTCGACCTGGCACTCCGCGTCCGTGCCACCCCCGCCCCGGCGTGCACCCCCGACCCCGCCCCGGGGTGCGCCCCCGAGAGCGCGCAGCCCGCGGCGGCGCCTCTGTCGGCCCCGTACGGCCCCGCCCCCGTATCCGGTACGTCACAGGCGGCGGGCGGCCTCGACGAGATCCTGCGCCGCCCCGCCGTCCGCGACTGGGCCGACACGCAACTGGCGCCCGTCCTCGGAGCGGAGGAGACCCTGCGCACCTGGTTGCGGTGCGAGGCCCGCCTCGGCCCGGCAGCCGCCGAACTGGGCATCTCCGTACCCGGGGCCCGCAAGCGCCTCACCCGGCTCGAAACGCTGCTCCAGCGCTCACTGCTGCGCCCCCCGAGCGCCCGCTACGACCTGTGGCTGGCGCTGAGGTCCCGCGACCTGGAGGCTTCCTCGCCCGGCAACGGCTGATCCTGCCCAGGTCAGATCGACCCTGTCTCCGGGCCGTGCAGGGCCGATGGACTGTGCAGGGCCGTTGGACTGCGCGGGCCGATGGACGGTGCAGGGCCGTTGGCTGGTGCAGGGCCGTGGGGCCACGCACGGTTCTCGGGCGCACGATGGAGGTCGATGAACCGCACCGGGCGGAGGTGAGTACGCGCGTTCATGCGCCCCACCGCCCGCCCCGGCATCCTGCGGACATGACGAACCCCTTGACGCCCCCGGAGCATCGCCGCCCCTGGTCGCGCCCGGCGCCCCGGGGCGTGGACCTGGCCTTCGCCATCTCGCTGTTCCTGCTGGGGACCGCGTGGTTCGTGCTGGACTGGATGTTCGGTCTCGGCATGGAAGTCTGGGCAGCGCAGGGCGAGCAGAGCCGCATCGACGCGGCCGGCCTCGCGCACATCTGGCGTACGCGGGTGCTGCTGATCGTCGTCCTCGCGCTGGCGGTTGTGGCGGGAGTCCACCGTGCCTGGCGGACGGTGGTCGCACTGTTGCTGGTGGCCCTCCTGGCGGGCGGGGTGCTGATGGCAGTCCAGCACCAGTGGGACACCAGCCACCCGTCCTCACCGGGGTGCGCCCGCTACGCGGCCCACTGCTGAGAGAACCGCGACCCCGGGCTGCGCCTGCCGTCCGAACAGTCGTCCCGGTCGACAACCGAGGCCACTGCGGGACCCGTCGGCATCCACGCCGCGCCCGCCATGCGGCTGCTGCTTCGGACAACAGAGCAGCGATCTCGTACAACAGGGCAGCGATGTTCCCGAGCAGGGTTGATGAGATGCAGGGACGCACGGGCCGACCGGACCAGCGGTCGTGCGGCGTGGCTCTTTACGTGCCGCAGCACCACGAGACACCCCTCCGCCCCTGTGCCAGTTCGCGCCCGAGCGGGGTCAGGGCGTGCACCACCTCGCCGCCCCTGCGCGTGCTGGTGATGAGTCTCGCCTTGCGCAGCACTGACGCGTGCTTGCTCGCCGTGCCGATCGATACGCCGATCCGCCGGGCCAGTTCGCCCGTCGCGCACGGCGAGACCAGCGCGCACAGAGCCATGGCCCGGGTCCGCCCCAGCAGTTCGGGCAGGCCGTCGAGAGGGGCGGCGAATCCGGAGCGGCGGCTCGCGGGGTAGACGAGCACGGGTGGGAGGCCGGGGTCGATGAGCGTGATGGGACGTCCGGTGCAGAAGAAGGACGGGACCAGCGAGATGCCGCGCCCGCCCAGATGGAGGTCCCCGTCCCGCGGATAGTCGGCGACCAGCGTCGGCGGCTCCCAGCGGATCGACGGCGACAGCGCGTTCAGCAAGCGCTCGGCTCCGCCCTCCAGCACGTCCCGGCCGTGGTGCGCGCGGTCGGCCTGCACCACGGCGTCGATCAGGTGGATCTGCGGGGCGAGGAGTTCGCGGAAGTAGGTGAGGACGGCGCCGTCCAGCTCCTGCCGGGCGGCGCGGTCGCCTTCCGCGAGCCGCCGGAGCCAGGTGGACGGAGTGGCCTTCCGGCGCCCGGCGAACGAGGCGATCTCGGAACGCAGGCGGGCGGCCGGGGTCGCGCGAATGAGGTCGCGGGCGGTCTCCAGCCCACCCCCGTGGGGCGGCGGGGTGAGGAAGTCCGGTAAGTCCCCCGCGGGTGGGACCAGTGTCGTGAGGAGCTGGATCGGGCTCCTGAGGTCACTCCTGGCCAGCCGCTTCCGTACGTGCCGCAGCCACGGCGCGTGTTCGGGGACGGCCTGCCGGGCCTGGAGGGCGTGCAGGCTGTTGACCAGCTCCCACATCGGGTCAGGGCGGGGAGCGACGGTGATGCGCGCCAGGTCGTCTGCTGTGAAATGGATACGGAGTGACATGAATCCCCCGAAATGATCGCAGCCGTTTTCTGTGTACCGAAAACCCTTCGACCCGTTTGCGCGGGTTTCCCCATCATCGAGGGAGCTCGTAAACGAGCGATGAACGAACGCCAGAACGACCTGAAGGGGATGAAAGCACATGCGTCTGACGCGGGGGACCATGACCAGGACCGCGATGGCGGCCACCGCGCTCGCCACCGGAGCCGTGCTCACGCTGGGCGGAACGGCCCACGCGGCGCAGGCTGCCGCCACGAGCCACGGCTGCCCGTCCGGCTACGTCTGCCTGTACCCGAACGCGAGCTGGAACGGCGACCAGCCGAGCCTGAAGTTCTACACGTACGGCACCCACAAGATCTACAACCAGTTCGGCATGAAGCGGCTCTTCAACAACCAGACCGGCGGCGCCAAGGCGTACGCCTGCAAGGGCAGCGACGGCACCAACTGCCTGGGGAACCAGGCCGCCGGCACGTACTGGGACTACGACATCACGCCGATTAACTCCATCAAGCTCGCGCCGTGACACGGGCCGAGTGACGGGGGCTTTGTGACGCGAGCCCAGTGACACGGGCCGGGTGACGCCGGCCGGGTGGCACGGCGGCGCGGGGTCTCACCGAGACCCCGCGTCGCCTTCCCCGTGTGTCGACCACGCCCGTTGAATGCCGTCCGGAGCCACTTGGGCGAAGTGCTGTCGGCTCACTCCGCCCAGGTGACGAACGCCGACCAGGCGTCGGGCGCGACGGCGAAGACGGGCCCGTCGGTGACCTTGGAGTCACGGACGTGGACGGAGTGGGGGCAGGCGGCGACCTCGACGCAGTCGCCGCCGCTGCCGCTGCTGTAGGAGGACGTACGCCAGTCGAAGGCGACCTCGATGCAGTCGCCGCCGCTGGGGTTGCTGTAGCTCGACTTGAACCACCGGAGGGTGCTGCTCATTCCGTCACTCCTGCCAACCGCTTGATGAGGTCCAGCGATTCACGAGGACCCAGGGCCTGTGACCGGATCTTCGCATAGCGCTGGGCGTACGTGCTCACCTTTGCCGGGTCACTGATCAGCAGACTCTCGTCCTGTGGCTCCAGATAGACGAGGTGTTCGTGCTCCGAAGTCTCCAGCAGATTCATCTCGCCGTGAGCGCCCGCGTACTCCCCGTACTTCCCGGCGTCCAGGGGCAGCACGAGCAGCGTGACGTTACGCCGCTGGGCGCACTCCACGAGATACAGCAACTGCTCCCGGATGATCTCCTCGCTGCCGATGACACGCCGCAGAACGGACTCGTCGATGATGATCTCGATCATCGGCAGCGGGTCGCGGTCGAAGAGGGCTTTGCGCGCCATCCGGAGCTGGACCAGCTCCTCCACGCGCGGGTCGGGGAGCGGCGGGTGTCCGCCCCCGATGAGCGCCCGCGCGTACGCCTCCGTCTGGAACAGCCCGTGGACGATGTTCGTGACGAACAACTGGAGGCTGAGTGCGGCCTCCTCCAGCAGGGCGTAGTCCTTGAACTGCTCGGGCAGCCGCTCCATCCGCATGTACTTCCGTGCCGTCTCGAAGATGCGTGAGCCGTTGCCGTGCACCCGTTGCAGCTCGACCAGCATGGCGTCGCTGGCGGGCTGCGCGCACGTCTCCATCGCACTGATCGCCGCCGCCGAGTAGCCGATCTCCTTGCCCTGCTGTTCCTGCGTCCACCCGCGCTGGATGCGTAGCGTTCGGGCCATTTCGGCCACCATCCGGGCCATCGGGCTCGCCGTTTCCTTGTTCTCAGCACTCGCCATTACGCGATCTCTTTTCGACTCAACCGAACTCAACCGGTCACTACTCGATGCCGTCGAACTCAACGCATCTCCAGCCAAGTTCGCGCAGGTCAACGGCTTTGCGACGCACCTCGGCAGACATGGATAACGCTAGGTGATCAGGGTCACAATCGTCCCGTGAATGCGACTCATGGCGGTATGACGGCGGACTGGATTCCGGAGTACGGATTCCACCTCCGCAAGGCGGGCGTCCAATTCGACGCGATCCGCGTGGACGGGGGCGCGGGGCGGCGGCTGGCCGATCTGATGGAGGAGTTGGTCGGCGGTGAACCGGGGCCCGTCGTCAGCGAGTCGAACGGCCGGCGCGGGGTGTACTTCCTCGTGCCGCCCGGGTCGACGGCGGGGCGGCCGTGGCCGCGCGAGGTGACGACGTTCAACTCCTCCACCGGCCGCATCAGTTACGTACCCGTTCCGGCGCTCGGGGGTGACACCTGGCCGCTGATGTGGCGGTACCCGCCCACGCGGGCGGGGCGGTTCGTGCACACCTTGATTCTGTTCAACGCGGCTTATGCGTTACTGAGTTGAGGGGATGGCCTGGGCCGTGTCCCCGGCCCAGGCCCCCGAGCACACGAAGGAACCGACCGGCGCCGGGGCGGTCCGTGACCTCGGCGTGTGTCACGGGACCGGCAGCCGTGGCCGCAGTCACCGCGTGTCCGCCCGGGGCCACGCTCCCCGGCCCGCTGACGGCTTCGGCAGCGCCCACTGTTGAGGGCCCTGGTCCGCCCCTCAGGGTGCTTTGAGGAGGTCGCGGAGGTTGGCCATGTGGGCTTTGACGGCGGCGATCTGGGTGGGGTCGGCCGGTGGGTGGTGGTTTGTTGGGTGGGTGGTGCGGCAGGGGCGGCAGAGGCCGTCGGGGAGGGCTTGGGGTGGGCCGGGTCGGCCGCAGTCGGTGCATTCGACGAGGAGGTGGCGGGTGGGTGGTGGGGTGTTGGTGTGTGGTGGGGTGTGTGGGGTGGGTTGGTGGGGTGGGATTTTGTCGGTGAGGCGGTGGCGGATGAAGCGGGGTGGGCAGTCGACGTGGGTGGGGAGTCCTGCGGTGAGGGCGGTGATGAGGTAGTCGGTGGTGACGCCTCGGGCGAGCCATTCTGCGGCTTGGGGTTCGAGGGTGGTGCAGTCGTGGGCGGAGAGGGTCAGGCGGGTGTCCTTGCGGCCGAGTTCGGCGAGGGCGAGGTAGGCGGGGGAGAAGCGGGAGGCGGGTGAGAAGGCCGCCGGCAGGGCCTTCTGCGCTGTCCCGGCCATTCCGGCTGTCCCGGCTGACCGGGCCATCCCGGCTGCTCCAGCCGACCCGGCTGTCTCGGCCGCCCCGACTGCCCCGACTGCCCCGACGGTGGGGGCTGTGGAGGCTGTGGGGGCTGAAGAGGCCGTGGGTGCTGCCGGGGCCGCCGGAGTCGTCGCCGGTGTCGGTGCTTCTGGTGCCGGGCTCGTGGGCTCGGGCGCGGTGCGCTGCTGCGGAACGGCGGCGGGGGCCGCCGTCCGAACGGCGGTTTCGGTGGCGAGGTAGGTGGTCCACCATGCGTTGTCGCGGGCGGTGCGGGACCAGAAGGTGCGGAAGGCCCAGCGGGTTTCGTCGCCCGTGCCGACAGGGCACCGTACGCGTCGCAGGTGTCCGGCGACGGAGAGGGCGTTGAGGGAGGTGCCGATGGCCTGCTGGCCGTAGAGCGGGAGTTGTTTGGTGAGCTGTTTCACGCTCATCGCGGCCCCGTCGGGCAGGTGGTCCACGAACCCGGCGATGTACCGCTCACGGGCCGGGAGCAGGGCGAAGTCATGAGGCGTGCGGGGTTGTTGGTCCGGTACGGAGCGTTTGCCGTAGCCGGGCTTGGCCATCGGGTACGCGGCGGAGACTGCGGGGACGGGCAGGGCGGAGCTAAGGTGCTGGATAGCCACGGGATCGTCTTTCTAGGTGCTCGATCTTGCGGTGAGACCCCGGCCTGGTGCTGTTACACCGCGTCGGGGTCGTTTGGTTCTCGCACCGTAAGTGGCGGTTACGCTCCGCCGCAACTCGTCACGATTAGTCATACTGTCGGTCCGTGACGGGGTAGGGAGGGAGGGTGGGTTTTCCCAACCCCCTTCTTCTCCCTCCCGGTTAAAAGAAGGCGCTCGAACCCCGGGTCTCGCATCCCGACGCCCGGATCCCGGCACCCGAGCCTCGGGCCCGGGAGCCACCCACGTACCCCCGCACGAGTGAACGCCGCACTCCGACGCTCGTGTCCGGGGTGCCGAGCTTCGGGCGTCAGCGGACGTGCGGCGCCGCGTGGCGCTGCGCACTGACGCGCGTGCGCGTACGCAGCCCCCGGGGGCGGAGGGCCTGCTCAACGGTCGTCGACAGCGTGCCGAGGGCGTCGAGGACGTCCGCCGGGGCACAGCCGGGCCGGGTCCAGACCCGGAGGGTCAGGTGTGCGGACGTGCGGCGCAGGACGATTCGGCAGCGGGCCCGTGCGATTCCCTCGACGCGGCGCGCGTCCTCGCAGACCGTGGCTTCCAGTGCGGTGAGCCTGAGTTCGGCGCGGGCGGTGGACAGCGACCCGGTCGGGCGGAGGCCGCGCACAGGGGTCCGGGTCACGGCCCAGGCCAGGCACAGGAGGGCGATGACCGTCCCGGTGGCCAGGACCGCGGGTGCCCACCAGCCTGTCTCGCGCAGCGAGGCGAGCCCTTCCCGGTCGAGGAGGACGCCGTCGGCAGGGGGAGCGGGCCACCCGGCGGGCAGGTGGTCCGCGACCGCGCGGGTCGCGCCGAGCAGCCAGAGCCCCGTGCCCAGCAGCGCGATGCCGGCCAGGGCGATGAACGTCCTGTTCACTCCGCTCCCGGATTTCACGGGCTCTCCTTACGCTCTGATCCCTGAGCGGGCAGGCAAACGTCCGCTCCTCGGGCAGGGACGGGTCCCTCGGCTCCCCGGGCAGGGGCGGAACTCTCCGCTCCTTCTGCGGCGATGGCGACGGGTGGTTCGGTCCACACCGGCTCGGAACCGGAGCCGGAGCCGGAACCGGAGCCGGCACCAGCACCGGAGTCCGAGTCGGAGCCGGAGTCCGAGCCGGACCCGGCGGGTGCGGGGGCCCAGATGCCGGTGGTCCGCAGGCGGAGCCCGATACGTGGCGGCCGGTTCAGTCGGCAGTCCGCGACGGCTTCCCGCGCGGCGGTGAGGGCTTGTTCGCGGGCGGCGGTGCGGTCACCGAAGGCGAGGGCGGCGCGGACACGGATTCGCCGTCGGCCGACCCTGACGCGTACGGAGTCGACGCCGTCCGTGTCGAGGACGCGATCGCGGACCACGGAGGCGATGGCCGCCCGGTCGAGCGCGATGGACCGCCCGGCGCCGAAGCCCGCGACCACATGGCGTCCGCGCAGCCCCGGCGTGCAGGCCAGCAGGAGCAGCCAGAGACCGCCCACGACCATGGCGGCCGCCGCGACCGTCACCGTCCCGGCGGCCGGACTCGTCTCGGACAGCCGGTCGACGAGGTCGGTACGCCACGCGGCCGGGGCGCGGCCGAAGAGGTGGACCGAGGCCATGTCGGCGGTCAGGAGCCCCGCGGCCGCCGCGCCCAGGAGAGCCGACAGCACGATGGGCACGGGACGCGCCGACCACCAGCGCCGGGGAGTACGGCCTCCGGCGGCCGGCACGGTGGTCTCGGACGCGGTGCTTTCGGCTGCGGTGGGCTCGGACGCGGTGGTGGGCCCGAACACGGCCGTGGTACCGGAGGGGCGTTGCAACCGGTGGACCCGGAGACGCGGGACCCGCACGGACAGCCCGGTCAGCTCGCCGGTGCGGGACGCCACGTGCCGCTGTACGTCCCGGGCCCGGCGGCCGAGATCGGCCGGCCAGGGCAGGGCGAGCCGTACGGAGACCTCGGCACGCTGCCCCCGTACGGTCGCCGTGCCGCGTACGGTGCCGACCGCGTGCGGTGTCTCGGTGGCGGCCTGCTGGGCGATCCTGGCGACGGCCCGCGCGGAGACGGTGGTGGTGCCCCGCGCGGCTGCGGGGATCACCGGCGTTCCCGGTCGAACAGGTCACGCAGGTGCGCGGGCCCCTCCCGCTCTAGCCAGGCACCCACCCCCCACCCCACCGCTCCCAGCGAACCGACGAGCAGGAACGCGGCGAACCCGCCGAAGTAGGCGGCGAATCCGAGTGCGATTCCTGCCAGCAGACCCATGGACCGGCCGTTCACAGGCCGCCTCCTTCTTCGTCTCGGGGTGTACGGGTGCGCCCGTACTGCGGTGGTGCCGCGTGCGGCCGGGCCGTGGCGGTGCCGCGTGTGCCCGTACCGCAGTGCCGCCGTGCTGCCGCGCGGTCCTTCGGCGGTGATGACGCGTGCTGCCGCGCGCGGTCGTCTGCGGCGGCGCCGCATGCGGCCGGGCCGTCCCCGGCCCGGAACCGTGCCGCGGGCCGGGGACGGCGCTCAGGGGTTACGCGACCCGGCTCTGGTCGGCGCCGGTCGCGGAGGCGTCCTCGTCGTCGGGGAGGCGGACGTCGTCGATGGCGATGTTGACCTCGACGACCTCCAGGCCGGTGATCCGTTCCACGGCGAGGATGACGTTCTCGCGGACCGCGGAGGCCAGCTCCTTGATGGACACGCCGTACTCCACGACGAGTTCCAGGTCGATCGCGGTCTGCCGCTCACCGACCTCGACCTTCACGCCGCGGCCCACGTTCGGACGGCCGCCGGGCACCCGGTCGCGGACCGCGCCGATGGTGCGCGACAGGCCGCCGCCCATGTCGTGGACGCCGGGGATCTCACGCGCCGCCATGCCGGCGATCTTGACGACCACGACGTCCGCGATGGAGGTGCGCCCGCGGTCGCCGGCGGGAGCATCCGCCCCGGTCGCCCCGGTCGACAGACTCGTCCCGGCCGACCGGCCCGGTGCGGCCGGCTGCTCGAAGCGGGCCGCCTTGCCGCTGTTGTTCACGCTGTCGGTGGAGGGGGTCGTCTTCGTGTCGGTAGCCACCATGTGCTCCTTCGATGTCGTCAGCGCTGGGCGTACGTCGCTGTGTTGCCGTGGTGTTGCCGTTGCGGTCGTTCACTGGGTTCGACTCGGCTCCCCGCCATCTGTGACGCACCAGGACGCGTGAATTTCCTCCGATCCCGGCGAGCCGCCTGCACCTACCCCCGAACATCGTTCTCCTACCGCCCGAAAAAGACCGTGCGCTTCCGGTTCATCCCGGGGGTACGCGTCACAGCGCACCGGCTCCCGTGTCCAAACCTGACGGGGGCGGTCCGGGGCCGCGCACCGGACCGACAGGCCCCCTCCCTCCGCCAGGGACGGGGCGGACCACCACGACCAGCGGGCGAGTACCGCATGAGGAGGAGCGACACCGTGACGGGGTATCCCGCGCCGAGCGAGCCGCCCGACGTCGAGGGCGGACGCTCCGACGACATCCTGATGACGGATCGGGCGGCCGAGGGCGACGAGGACGCCTTCGCCGTACTGGTACGTCGGCACGCCCCCTCCCTCCTGCGCCTGGCCACCCGCCTGCTCGGCGACCGGTCCGAGGCGGAGGACGCCGTTCAGGAGGCCTTCGTCGGCGCCTGGCGGAGCCTGCCGGAATTCCAGGGCAGATCCTCCTTCGGCACCTGGATGTACCGCATCGTCACCAACCGGTGCCTCAACATCCTGCGCGCCCGGCGGCCGCAGGCACCGCTCAACGAACTGCCCGACCTGCCCGCCCCGGCGCACGCAACCGCCCCGGACCGCATCACCGAGGGGCGCGCGGCCCTCCACGACCTCCAGGAGGCGCTGTCGACGCTCTCACCCGAACAACGCACCTGCTGGACGCTGCGCACACTCGACGGCAGGTCCTACGCCTTCATCGCGAAGACCGTCGGCATCAGTGAACAAGCCGTACGCGCCCGAGTTTTCAGAGCTCGCCGCCAACTGACTCACTCCCTGGGGGCCTGGCAATGAACAACCTGCCACCCGAGACCAGCACCGATCCCGACGACGAGACGCTCCCCTGCGGCCGACTGCTCTCCCAGGTCTGGGCCGACTGGGAGGAGGGCGCCGGCGACGACCACACCGCGCACTGCGCCGACTGCCGGCTCGCGGTCGCCGACCTGGAACGCCTGGAGTCGCAGGTGCGCGCCCTGGACGCCGACCCCGCGCAGCAGCCCGAAGACGCGGCCTCCTTCATCGACCGGGTGATGGACGTGGTCCGCCTCGAACTGCGCCCCGGCCGGCCCCTGCCGCTGGGCGAGCCGGAGGAGGACCTGCGGATCATGGAGAACGTGGCGGCCCGCAGCCTGCGCGAGGCCGCCGAAGAGGTCCCCGGGGTCAGGGCGGGGTCGTGCCGCCTCACCCTCCTGGACTCCTCCGGCGGCACGCCCGTGAACGTCGGCCTGTCCGTGCACGTCCCCCTCACGACCCCCGACGTGCAGGCGCTGGCACAGGAGATCCGCGACCGGGTCGCCGCTGCCGCTCACGAGCGGCTCGGACTCCGGCTCGGCGAGATCAACGTCCGTGTCACCGACCTCGTAGCGCATGACGACGACCCGTACCAGCGATCACCGCTGTCACCGAGAACACCGCGATCACCTCAGGAAGGCAGTGCCCCCGAATGAGTGCCTCTGCCGACACCCTGCGCAGCGAACTGGCCCACGTGGTCCAGGAAGTACCCGGCGTGGCGTTCCTCGCGCCGGGCCTCCGCAGCCGCCTGCGGGCCCTGCGCGGCACCTCGCCCCTGGCCCGTCAGGGCGACGACACCCCCGGCATCACCGTCTCCGCCCCTCGCGGGGACACCCGCACCACCGTGGACATCCGCGTGATCTGCCGGTCCGGCAGACGGACCCTCGACACCACCCGAGCCGTCCGCGAGGCGGTGGGCCACCACCTCGCCACGGGGTACCCGGGCAAGGAGTTCCGGATCATCGTCACCGTGACGGGCGTGACGTGAGGGGGCGCGACCTCCCGTGAGGGGTGCGATCTCCCACTGAGGGGTGCGGTCTCCCGCGGAGGGGCGTACGTGACGGGCGTGACGTGACGGGCGTGACGTGTGTGCCGGGGGCGTGACGCGACGGCGGGACCGGCCTCGCCGCCACCGGCGCGAGGTGGCGGGCGGGCCGCCGGAGGGTGGGGAGCGCGCCTGAGCGGAGACCGTCAGGAACGCGGCGCGGTGATGCGGGCGATCGCCTCGACGGTGAGGGCGCGCTCGTGTGGCTCGGTCTCCAGGGCGCGGTGGATGGACAGCCCCTCGATCAGGGCGTCGAGCTGGCGGGCGGTGGCCGGGTCGAAGTGCCATTCCAGGGCGCGGCGGCTGCGGCCCATCCAGGTGCGGGTCAGCTCGCGGTAGGCGGGGCGGCGGGCGGCGAGGGTGTAGAGCTCGTGGGTGAGGACCAGCTCGCGCTGGTTGCCGCCGGAGAGGTGGTGGACCAGGTCGGCGACGGCCTCGCGGGCCTCGTCGGGGGTGGTCGCCGCTCCGAGGCGCTCCTCGAAGACGGCGACGATCGTCCCGGAGAACCGGGTGAACGCCTCGTGCAGCAGCTCGTCCATGCCGGAGAAGTGGTACGTCATCGAGCCCAGCGGCACGCCCGCGCGGGCGGCGACCTTCCGGTGCGAGACGCCCGCGACGCCTTCGTCGACGATGAGGTCGAGCACCGCGTCGATGATGCGGTCCCGCCGCTCGGGATCGGTGCGCCCGGTCGCCACGCGGTGCCTCCTCGGGGTCGGGTCGGCCTGGGGTCCGGCTCGGCCTGGGATCGGTCTCGGTCTCGGTATCGGCCTGTGCCTCGGCCTGCTCGGTTCTTCGCGCAGCATAGAACGCCGCAAAGGGGGTGCACGGCCTGGGCTCGTGGCCTCTGGACAACCCGTCGGGGGCACTACGGAGGCGCCCGGGTGATCCGGTGACCGAAGTACGTTCCGCTCAGCCCGACTTGGTGTAGATCAGGCTCTTGCCCGTGTCGGTCGTGGTGCGGCGCAGGGTGCCGTCCGGGAGCAGGGTCAGTTCGGTGGGCTTCCCGGGCGAGCAGGAGGAGGCGGGGCTCCCGGAGGACACCGTGGAGGGGCCGATGCGGACCGGGCCGTCCCCGGCGGGGCTGTCGGCGAGCGGGGCGCTGAACTCGCAGTGGTACGTGGAACCGGGGGAGAGGGGCCCCTCGGCGGTGAGGGCGAGGACCTGGTCGCCGACGCCGCCCTGCCGGATCGTCAACGTCCGGGTGGAGACGCCCTGGTCGCCGGGCAGCGAGCCGGACCAGGTGCCGAGGAACCTCTCGGGTACGGCCCCTTGGCCGCTTCCCCGCCGCCCTTCGCCGCTGCCGGCCGCGTCGGCGGAGCCCGAGGGGCCGGGGGAGGCGGTCGTGCCCGGACCATCCCCCTTCATGAACGCGTACACCGATCCGCCGGCGCCTGTCGCCACGACCACGGCGACGGCGATGAGCGCGACGGTGGCCCCGACGGAGCGGCGGTGCCGGGCGGGCGGGGGAGGCGTGGGCGCGAAGTGGGACGGGGGTATGGGGGCGAGAGGTTGGGCCGGATGCATGGGCTGCGCGGGATGCATCGGCTGTGCGGGCGGGTGGGGCGGCGCGGGCCACGGGGGACCCGCGAGAGTGCGCGGGTCCTCGGAAAGCCCCTGCGGGCCTGTCGGCGTCCCAGGGCTCTGAAGGCTCTCCGTGCTCCGAGGGCTCTGAAGGTTCTGCGTGCTCTGCCGGCCCTGAGTGCCCTGAGGGCCCGGTGGCCTCGCCAGCTCCTCCGACTGCGTCGGCCTCTCCGGACCCGCCGGACTCCGTGCCCCCTCCGGTCTCCCCGCCACCGACCATGTCCCCGCCGCGTCCGACGTCCCCGCCTCGTCCGGCTTTCCCGGCTCCTCCGGGTGCTTCGGCTCCTCCGGGTCCTCCGCGTCCAGCAACCCCACTGCCTGGCGGCCGAGTTGGGCCAGTAGCGTGGCGGGCAGCCAGGGTTCGTCCGTGTCCGGCTCGCCCAGGCGGGCCAGGATCTCGTCGGTACCGGGGCGGTCCGCCGGGTCCTTCGCCAGGCAGTCCCGGACGACGTCGGCCAGCTCTTCCGGAACCCCGGTCAGGTCCGGGTCCTCCTGGGCGATCCGGAACATCAGGGCGTGGACCCCGCCGCTCTCCGCCGTGCCGAACGGCAGCCGGCCCGATGCGGCGTAGGCGAGGACGGAACCGAGGCAGAACACGTCGCACGCGGTGGTCACGCGTTCGCCGCGTACCTGCTCCGGGGCCATGAAACCGGGCGAGCCGACCAGAGCCCCGGTGCGGGTCAGACCGGCGTCGGTCACGGTCTCCAGGGCGCGGGCGATGCCGAAGTCGATGACCCGGGGGCCGTCGATGGTCATCAGGACGTTGGAGGGCTTCAGATCCCGGTGGACGAGCCCGGCCCCGTGGATGTGCTGGAGGGCCTGGGCGAGCCCGGACCCCAGGAGCCGTACGGAGCGGGGCGGTAGTGGCCCGTACGCCCCCGATGCCGTGACCGGGGCGCCCGGACGGCCCGAGACGACGTGCTGGAGGGAGGGCCCGGCGACGTAACCGGTGGCGACCCAGGGGACAGGGGCCTCGGTGTCGGCGTCCAGCACCGGGGCGGTCCCCACGCCGCCGACCCGGCGCGCGGCGTGGACCTCCTGGCGGAAGCGGGCGCGGAACTCGGGCCGCTCGGCGAGCTCGCGGCGGACGAGCTTGAGGGCGACGGTACGACCGCGGTCGGAGCGGGCGAGGAAGACCTGGCCCATGCCGCCTTCGCCGAGGCGGCCGAGGAGCCGGTACGCGCCGATGCGGTGCGGGTCGTCGGGCCCGAGCTTGTCCATGGTGCGGTTCCTCCCCCTGCGGCCCGCACGAGGATAGCGCCGCGCCCCGCACCCTCCCCAGCCCGCCTCCGCAGCCCGTCCGGCGTTCGGGGACGGAACGGTCGGGGTGTCGGGCCTCGGCCGGATCGTCCGGGCGCTCCGGGGGTCCCGCCCCTGAAGGCGCACCGCCCTCGCGAAGGCGCACCGCCCTCGCGCGATCAGGGGTTCCGCCCTCGAACGCCGGACGGGCGCGACTGCCCGGTCCGCGGCTGTAGGGCCGGGCGGGCCTGCGGTACCCCGGTCCGCGGCTCAAGCGTCGGGCGGGCTCGTGGTACCCCGGTCCGCGGCCGCCAGGGCGTCCAGGGCCTGCGACAGGCGTTCCAGCGCGCCCAGCGTCTCCGCCAGGTTCTCCGCCCCCAGCTCCGCCCCCAGCCGTGCGGCGAACTCCGCGTGGGGCGGGCCGATCCGGGCCACCGCTTCGCGCCCGGCCGCCGTCGCCATCACCAGCTTGGCGCGGCGGTGGGCCGGGTTCTCCGCGTACTCCGCGAGCCCCCGCTCGACCAGCAGGTCCGCGATCCGCTGCACGCTCTGCCGGGTGACCCCCATCGTCCGGGCGATGCCCGCCACCGGCAAGGGCTCCACCAGCACCGCCCCCAGCACCTGCCACCACGCGGCGGTGAGTCCGCCCGGCCGCGCCAACTCGTCCGCCACCGACAGGAACTGACCGTTCAGCCGGAACACCGTCAGCGCGGCCCGGCTCAGGAACTCCTGCTCGGAGGGGACGTGTTCCGCGCTCTCGCTACTCACCCTGCAACACCTCGTACGCGCTCGCGTCGGAGTCGTGGAACAGCCGGTACCACGCGTCCAGCTTCTTCGGGTCGTAGATCCCGAGCAGTCCGAAGACCTCCCGCGCGAACGCCACCGGCTCCGTCGGCCCGGCCGTGATCAGCCGCCCGCCTCCGTCGGCCCCGGGGTCCGTGACCGCGTCGGCCTCCACGTACCGCTCGCCGCCCGCGTATCCCGTCGCCGCGAGGTAGAAGGAGACCGCGCTCGTGTGCGCCCGGTCGTCCAGCAGCCCCTCCCGGGCCAGCCCGGCCGTCGCCCCGCAGATCGCCGCGACCGGCACCCCCGTGTCCAGGAAGCCCCGGGCCGCCCGCGCGAAGGGCGCCAGCGTGTCGCCCGTGTCCCAGCCGGACGCGCCCGTCAGGATCAGCAACGCGCTGTCCTGCGGCCGGAGTTCGTCCAGCGCCAGGTCGGGCTGGACGCGCAGCCCGCCCATGGTCGTCACCGGCTCCCGGGAGAGTCCCACGGTGCGCACGGTGCGGCCGTGCTGGGTGAGATGGGCGGTCGTGTACCCCGTCTCCCAGTCGGCGAAGGTGTCGTAGACGGCGAGATGCACGGTCGTGGCGCTGCTGCTGGTCATGGTGACCTCCTCGGCTCGATGACAGAATGCTGTCATGTCGACAGTGTGCTGTCAACGGAATCGGGGGTGGAGGCGGGGCGACACCTTGCCGAACCATCCGCTGCAAGCCGTACAAGGTGGCCATGGAGGCCACCCCCCACCAGCGCTTACGCTCGGCCGCATGACCCCTCATGCCCCTCATGCCCCGTACGCCGACCCCGCGGCCGGTGCGGCCGTGAAGGCCGCGGACCGCGCGCACGTGTTCCACTCCTGGTCCGCCCAGGGCCTCATCGACCCGCTCGCCGTCGCCGGCGCCGAGGGGTCCTACTTCTGGGACTACGACGGCAACCGCTACCTCGACTTCACCAGCGGGCTCGTCTACACCAACATCGGCTATCAGCACCCCACCGTGATCGCCGCGATCCAGGAGCAGGCGGGCAGGCTCGCCACGTTCGCGCCCGCCTTCGCGATCGAGTCGCGCTCCGAGGCCGCACGCCTCATCGCCGAGCGCACCCCGGGCGACCTGGACAAGATCTTCTTCACCAACGGCGGTGCCGAGGCCGTCGAGAACGCCGTCCGCATGGCCCGGCTGCACACCGGCCGCCCGAAGGTGCTCTCCGCCTACCGCTCGTACCACGGCGCCACCTCCACCGCGATCAACCTCACCGGGGACCCGCGCCGCTGGCCCTCCGACAACGGTTCGGCGGGCGTCGTCCGCTTCTGGGCGCCGTTCCTCTACCGCTCGCCGTTCTACGCGCAGACCGAGGCCGAGGAGTGCGCCCGCGCGCTCCAGCACCTGGAGGACACCCTCGCCTACGAGGGTCCGTCGACCGTCGCCGCGATCATCCTGGAGACCGTCCCGGGCACGGCGGGCATCATGACCCCGCCGCCGGGCTACCTGGCGGGCGTCCGCGAGATCTGCGACCGGTACGGGATCGTCTTCGTGCTCGACGAGGTGATGGCCGGATTCGGCCGCACCGGCGCCTGGTTCGCCGCCGACCACTTCGACGTGGTGCCGGACCTGCTGACCTTCGCCAAGGGCGTCAACTCCGGTTACGTCCCGCTCGGCGGCGTCGCCATCAGTGCCGAGATCGCCGCGACCTTCGAGACCCGCCCCTACCCCGGCGGCCTCACCTACTCCGGGCACCCGCTGGCCTGCGCCGCCGCCGTCGCCACCATCGGCGTGATGGAGGACGAGAAGGTCGTCGAGCACGCCGCCCGGATCGGCGAGACCGTGCTCGGCCCCGGGCTGCGCGAACTCGCCGAACGCCACCCCTCGGTCGGCGAGGTGCGCGGCCTCGGCGCGTTCTGGGCGCTGGACCTGGTCCGGGACCGCGAGACCCGCGAGCCGCTCGTCCCGTACAACGCCTCGGGCGAGGCCAACGCCCCGATGGCGGCCTTCGGGGCGGCGGCGAAGAAGCAGGGGCTGTGGCCGTTCATCAACATGAACCGGACCCATGCCGTCCCGGCCTGCAACGTCTCCGAGGCCGAGGCCAAGGAAGGCCTCGCGGCCCTGGACGTGGCGCTCTCGGTGGCCGACACGTACACGGTGCAGGGCGCGTAGGGCGGCCCCCGGTCCGTCTCCGCCCGTACGCGGAGTAACCGGACGGGCCCATTCCGTACGCGGTGGGCCCCCGTACGCCGTCCCGCCGTGCCCGGAATCGGGCACGGCGGGGCCCCTGGCTTAAGGTGACCCGAACCAGAGATGACCCCCACCGGACGTGTCCGGCGAGGACCGGGCGTGTCCGGCGAGCACCGGAAACCTCCGGCGAGCGGGGCGGTCATGGACGGACGGTACGGACGGGTACGCACAGGGACGGACGGGAGGGGCCGGCATGAGCCCGAGCGCGGGTGTGACGCGCAGTACCCTGCGCCAGCAGATCGCCGACGCGCTGCGTGACGAGGTGCTCGCGGGGCGTCTGCCGCCGGGCCGCGCGTTCACCGTCAAACAGATCGCCGAGCAGTACGGGGTCTCCGCGACGCCCGTCCGCGAGGCGCTCTTCGACCTCTCGGCCCAGGGTCTCCTCGCCTCCGACCAGCACCGGGGCTTCCAGGTGCGGGAGTTCACCGTCGCCGACTACCGCGCGATGGCCGAGGCGCGGGCCCTCGTCATCGAGGGCCTCTTCCGCGACCCCGACGAACGGGTGGCCGTGCGGCCCGAGGGGCTGGCCTCGATCCGCCGACGGGCCGCGGAGGCGGTCCGCGCGGCGAAGGGCGGCGACCTCGACGTCCTGATCGGGTACGACCTGCGGTTCTGGCGGGAGCTGGGGCAGTTCGTCCTCAACCCGTACGTCGCCGATTTCCTCACCCGGCTGCGCGTCCAGGCCTGGGTGTTCGCCGTGCACCGGCTGCGCCGCGACGGCATGGACGAGAACGTGCTGTGGTTCGGCCACGAGGAACTGGTCGAGGCCATCGCCCGCGGCGACCGCGATCAGGTCCACGTCGAGATGCGCTCCTACTACGGTCACGCGCTCGCCTGGGCGGACCGCCTGGACGCGCGGGCGGCGGAGGGAAGCGCCGGCGGGCCGCCAGGGCCGCATTCCGCTGTGCCCCCTGGTCCCGCCTCGGCAGTGCCGCCCGGCCCTGGCCCCGGCTCCCCGGCGACGCCCGGTCCCGGCTCCGCGGTGCCGCCCGGCCCTGGTCCCGGCTCCCCGGCGGCGTCCGGTCCCGGCTCCGCGGTGCCGCCCGGTCCGCGATCCGCGAAGCCGCCGGGGCCGGGTTCCGCGATACCTCCGGAGTCCCCGGGGCACTGTGCGTGAGGTTCGCCCCGCACTACGCTGTCCCGACGATCGCCCGAACCGTTGGAGAGCGAGACTTCGTGGCCTGTGACCTGTGGCTGGTCCCCCTCGTCGACGTGCTGTGCCACAGCGCCGACAATCCCTTCGCCGAAGAGATCGCCGTCTACGACAAGGCGCTGAACGACGCCGGGCTGCCGCCCGTCCCCGTCTACGCCTACATGCCGGGCCTCACCGGGGACGTCGCCCCCGTGGCCGGCTTCGACTACGACGCCCTGCACTTCCTGCGCCGCGCCTACCTGCTCCAGCTGAGTGGGCTGCCCGTCACCCCGGTCGCCGGTCTGGACGGCGAGTACGAGCAGCTCCTGGAGATGTTCGAGCAGGGCGCGCAGCAGTCGCACCTGGTCTGGCACTACGACCACGCCGGGGCGTACGTCCCGGTGGACTTCCCGGCCCCGCTCTCCGACGACGCCCTCCTGGCGGGCGGCGGCCCCCTCGGCTCCGCGCACGGGCTGCTGCGGGAGCTGGAGTTCGTCGCCCCGGCCATCGGCATCGACCCGGCCAACCCGCCGGCCGCCCCGCAACCCCCCGCGGGCCCCACCGCCCTGGAGGAGCCGGCGCACCCGATCCCCTACGACGACAGCCCGTTCGCCCGCGAGCGCCACGTCTGGCTGGGCCTGCACGCGGCGGCGACCCGCAGCCTGGCCCAGGGCTCAATGATCATCTTCAGCTGAGCCGGAGCCGGAGCCGGAGCCGGAGCCGGAGCCGGAGCCGGAGCCCGAGCCGGAGCCGGAGCCCGAGCCGGAGCCGGAGCCCGTCCGCCCACGACCCGCGGACCGGGACACCGTGTCCGTCCCGCCCGAAACCGCACGGGCCGGGGCGCCGCTTCGCAGCCCGTCCGGCGCCTGCGGACCGGGGGCCGCGCGCGTAGGACGGGGCCCGCATGCGCAGGACCGGGGCCCGCGTGCGTTCGTCCCACCCCGCGCCGCACGGGCCGGGGCGCCGTTCTTCAGCCCGTCCGGCGCTTGAGGACCGGGGTACGGGGCAGCGCCCCCGCAGCGCCACCCGCGCGGGCAGCGTCGCCCGGGCCTGGCCGCGCCCCGCAACGTCACCGGGGCCGGGCCGCGCTCCGCAGCGTCACCCGGGCGGGCCTCATGCCCGCAGCGTCACCCCGGGGCCGGGCCGCGCCCCGCAGCGTGCCCCGGGCCGGGCGTCGTGCCCGCAACGTCCCCGGGGCGCCGGGCAGCGCCCCGAGGCACCTCACCGCGGCGGTGACTCCGGCGGCCGCTGCCGCGGCATGTTCGGCCGCGCCGCCACCGACGGCATCGCGAACCGCCCCGGCACCGCCCCCGGCTCGCCCCGTCCGCCCGCGGTCCCCGCCGCCAGCGCCTGCATCCCCATCGGCGCGGGGCCCGCCCGGAACTCCACCATCCAGTCCGCCGTCTCCGACCGCACCAGCTCCGTGACGTCCTCGGAGAACCTCCGCAGCACCCCCAGGCACCGCTCGGTCGCCTCGCTCGCCGTGCCCTCCGTCGGGCCGAGCGTCTCCCGTACGCACTCCGATGCCCAGTCGAACTGGAGCACCTGGAGCCGCCGCTGCACGGCCTGCGCCGTCGCCAGGTTCCTTATCCAGCCGGAGGTCAGGCCGAAGTACCGGTCGCCGGCCATGCAGGCGGCCCCCACCAGCAGCGACAGATAGCCCCAGCCCGCCGAGCCGCTCAGCGCGCCGGTCAGGTCCAGCAGCGGCAGGGCGGCCCCGGCGACCACCCCGGCGCCCGTGCCCATCCGCAGGGCGCGGGCGGCCCGGCGCTTCCAGACCCGGTCGTTCAGATACCAGTCCGCGGTGTCCAGGGCGCCGGTCTCGACCCAGCGGTAGAGCTCGTCGAGCCGCTCGGACGGCTCGCCCCAGTCGCCGGGCGGGAACGGGCGCCCGGTCAGATCGCGCCCGTCGGCCCGCCCCCCGGCACGGTCGCCGGAGCGTCCGTCAGCCCGCCCCCCGGCCGGGACCCCCGTAGCGGAATGCTCAGCTCCGTTCTCACCGGATCCCGCGTCGGACTCCTTGCGGGGCGGCCCCTCGGGCTGCCTCTCCGGCTGACTCACCGGGGCACTCCTCTGCACTCTGACGCCCGGTACGGACGCGTAGAAGGTAACTCTGCGTCACTGCACATGCACGCTCGTGTGCCGATGCGCATGCCCTTCCTACCGCCGAATGGTGGGCGGTGGGGTCGAAATCGCGGGATTCCCGCCTGGACAGGGCCCCTGGTCAGGTATAGGAGCGCTCACGCCGGTCCCGGGATCTCACTCGAAAGAGTTGGTCCCCGGTGGGTGGAGCGCGGTGACCGGGGAGCACGTAGGCTCGGCTTACCGAAACATTTGTCGTCGAAATGCCAGGAGTGACCGTGATTCCCGGTGGTGGCCAGCCCAACATGCAGCAGTTGCTCCAGCAGGCCCAGAAGATGCAGCAGGATCTCGCCGCGGCCCAGGAGGAACTGGCCGGGACCGAGGTCGAGGGACAGGCGGGCGGCGGTCTCGTCAGGGCCACGGTGACCGGCTCGGGCGAGCTGCGCGCCCTGGTGATCGACCCGAAGGCCGTGGACCCGGAGGACACCGAGACGCTCGCCGACCTCGTCGTCGCGGCCGTCCAGGCGGCCAACGAGAACGCGCAGGCGCTCCAGCAGGAGAAGCTCGGCCCGCTGGCGCAGGGGCTGGGCGGCGGGGGCGGCATCCCGGGTCTGCCGTTCTGACCCGGCCGGCCGCGGGCCCGTAGGTTCCGCGGCCGTCAGGTCCCGCGGGCCCTCCGGGGCCTACTGGTACCGACCCGTACCCACTACGGTACGGAGCAGGAAGCGAAGAGAGGCGTTCCGTTGTACGAAGGCGTGGTTCAGGACCTCATCGACGAACTGGGCAGGCTGCCCGGCGTCGGTCCCAAGAGCGCGCAGCGGATCGCCTTCCACGTGCTGCAGGCCGAGCCCACCGACGTGCGCCGGCTCGCCCACGCCCTCCTGGAGGTCAAGGACAAGGTCCGGTTCTGCGAGGTGTGCGGCAATGTCGCGCAGCAGGAGCAGTGCGGGATCTGCCGGGACGCGCGCCGCGATCCGAGCGTCATCTGCGTGGTCGAGGAGCCCAAGGACGTCGTGGCGATCGAGCGGACGCGTGAGTTCCGCGGCCGCTACCACGTGCTGGGCGGGGCGATCAGCCCCATCGAGGGCGTCGGCCCGGACGACCTGCGCATCCGCGAGCTGCTGGCGCGGCTCGCGGACGGCTCCATCACGGAGCTGATCCTCGCGACCGACCCCAACCTGGAGGGCGAGGCCACCGCGACGTATCTGGCGCGGATGGTCAAGCCGATGGGCCTGAAGGTGACCCGGCTGGCCAGTGGCCTGCCGGTCGGCGGCGACCTGGAGTACGCCGACGAGGTCACCCTGGGCCGCGCCTTCGAGGGGAGGCGGCTGCTGGATGTCTGACACCGAGACCGACACCGGCGCCGAGGCCGCCGCCGCACGCCCCCGGTGCGGGCCCGGGCCCCTGCACGTACCGCCGCCCGCTTCACCGTCTGTGACCGCGCCCACGGGAGGTCCCCTCGATGTCTGACGCCACGCTGAACTCCGTCACGCAGGACCCGGGCGACTTCGCCGTCCAGATCGCGGACCAGATCAAGACGTTCATCGTCGCGGTCGCCGAGGTGTCCAAGGTCGACGAACCGGAGGAGGCCGTCCCGGTCCTGCTCCTCCAGGTCTCGCAGCTCCTGCTGGCGGGCGGCCGACTCGGCGCGTACGAGGACGTCCTGCCCGACGAGCGGTACGAGCCGGACCTCGGCGCGGAGCCGGACGCGGACGGCCTGCGCGAGCGGTTCGCGGCGCTGCTGGAGCCGATCGACGTCTACTCCGAGGTCTTCGACCCGTACGAGCCCCGCAAGGCCCCCGTCCCGCACCGCATCTCCGACGACCTGGCCGACCTGGTCACCGACCTCGGCCACGGCCTCGCGCACTACGAGGCGGACCGCACCGCCGAGGCGCTGTGGTGGTGGCAGTTCTCGTACTTCTCCAACTGGGGCTCCACCGCCTCCGCCACCCTCCGCGCCCTCCAGTCCCTGGTCGCCCACATCCGCCTCGGCCAGCCCCTGGCGGAGCTGGACGGCCTGGACACCGACCAGGACCCGGGCGAGGAGGACCTCGCCGAGGAGGCGGGCCGCGTGATGCTCCAGGAGATCGCGGGCCCGCTGGGTCTGCGCCCGGTGAAGTAGCCGCCCGCCTGCCGTGCCCCGGCGCGCCAGGGCACGGATCGCGCCGGTCACCGGCGGCATCGCTGGGCGTCCCTCTGCCCGGTCGCGGCGTGCCGGCCGCCGCCTGGTCCGCACCGGAACGCTGGAACCTCAACCGTCCTTCAGGGCAGCCTGCTTGAGGAACGTGAAGAGGCGGGCCGACGCCGCCGGCCCGCCCCGCGCCGCCGACTTCGTCGGCCTGGAGCGCGACCGCGTCGAGAAGCCCGACGGCTACGCGGTCGCCGGCATTCCGGTCTACCTGCTCGTGGACCGTGAGGCGTGCTCGGTGACCGCCTTCACCGAGCCGGAGAAGGGAACGTACCGCTCCGCCACCACTCGGCCCTTCGGCGCGGTCGTCGAACTGCCCGAACCGGCCGGCTTCGCGCTCGACACCGAGAAGCTCAAGGAGTACGCCGACTGAGGGTGACCACCCGGGCGTGCCGCCCGCCGCGGGGGCGGATATCCACGGGCGGTCGATGCATGCGCTTGCTAGTCTCCCCAGCTCTTGATCTTCGATCTTCGAGGACGGACAGGGGAGGGGAACGCGCATGACAGAGCGCAGAGGGCAGGGACGCGCCAGACGGGCGGCTGCCGCTGCGGTGATCGCCGCCGGGACGGTGCTGGCGACGCCGGGCGCCGTACTCGCGGCGGTGGGCGAGGAGCTCGTGCCGAAGCAGCCGTTGACCGCTGATCTGGAGACGGGCGGCGCGGCATGCGCCACCGGCGACGAGCGGCCGTACGTGGGGGCCGTTCCGCAGGTGACGGCGCGGCTGTACGGGCCCGGTGGCGGGCAGCCCGGTGAAGCGAGCCGCGTGCGGGGCGAGTTCGAGGCGTGGTGGCAGGGCGAGGACGGCGCCGAGGAGCGCGTGTCCATGACCACCTCCACGAAGCTGGACACCGCCCCGTTCACGTGGCAGCTGCCGAGCACCGTCCCGGACGAGACCGTCGTGTCCTGGCGGGTGCGGGCCGTCAACGACGCGGGGGCCTCCGCCTGGAGCAGCGAAGGGGCGGGCGCGCCCTGCGAGTTCGTGTACGACCGGACGCTGCCCGACGCGCCGGTCGTCACCTCGTCCGACTACCCGGACGACGGCACCTGGACCCCCGGCGCCGGAGTCCGGGGCACCTTCCGTTTCACGGCGCGGGCCGAGGACGTCGTCGCCTTCGTCTACACCTTCACCGGTGGGCAGCCGCGCAGGACCGACGTCCGGCCCGACGGTTCGGCCGAGGTCGGCTTCGTGCCCGAGGACTCCGGCGTCCAGGTCCTCTCCGTCCAGGCGCAGGACCGGGCGGGCAACCGCGGCCCGCGCACCGACTACACGTTCCGGATCGGGCAAGGGCCCGCTCCGGTGGCCCGGTGGAAGCTCGCCGACGCGGCGGGCTCCCGTTCGGCCGCCGCCGAGAACGGCACCGCGGCCCGAGCGGGTGCGGGGGTCACGTTCGGCACGCCCGCCCCCTCCGGCACCCCGCTCACCACCACCGCCTCGCTCGACGGAACGGGCCACGGCTTCCTGACCCCGGGAGCCCCCGTCGTCGTCGACACCGCGAAGGACTTCGCCGTCGGCGGCTGGGTCCGGCCGGCCCGCGTGGACGGCACCCGCACGGTCCTCTCGCAGGACGCGGGCACGGGCCGCGCCTTCACCCTGGGGCTGAGGCAGGCCGGTTCCGCCCCCGCCTGGTCGTTCGCCGTCGGCGGGGCCCGGGTCACGGGCGGACTGCCCGAGGCCGGAGACTGGGCGTACGTGCTCGGCCAGTACGACGCGGGGACCGGCACGGTCCGGCTGTACGTGAACGGCCGCGCGGCCGGCGAGGAGACGGCCGCCGTCCCCGTGGCGGGCGAGGGTGACTTCCAGATCGGCCGGGCGCGCGGGGCGCGGGGCTACCGCGACCGCTGGCAGGGCGAGATCGGTGACGTACGGGCGTACGACCGGATCGTCGTCCCGGACGAGCTGACGGACCTCGCCACCCGCGCCGCGCAGCGGACCGGCCACTGGGCGCTCGACAGCGCGCCCGACGGCCTCGCCCCGGAGTCGGACGGCGGAGCGCCGCTCAAGCTGGGCGCCGGGGCCTCGGTCTTCCGCCTCGACGCCCCCTGCGACCCACTGGACCCGGGCTGCGGCCAGGACTGGCCGCTGGAGGGTGACGGACACCTCCGCCTCGACGGCGTCTCCGGCCACGCGGCCACGGACGCCCCGGTGGTCGACACCACGCAGAGCTTCACCGTCAGCGCCCGCGTCCGGCTCACCGACGACGCCCCGGCGGCGCCGATGACGGCGATCTCCCAGGGCGGGGAGCACGGCGACGCCTTCAAGGTGCGCTTCGACCCGGAGAACTCCAGCTGGGACCTGGTGCTGGCGCACGCCGACGAGCCGGGGGCGCCGGAGACCGTGCTCCGCCGGATCGAGTGGCCGGACGGGGACTTCGGGGCGGGCCACCGGGTCACCGTCGTGTACGACGCCTCGGCCGGTCAGGTGTCCTTCTACGTCGACGGGTGGAAGGAGTCCGTGGGCGGCACCGCGGACTTCGACGCCGCCTGGAAGAGCACCGGCGGCCTCCAGCTCGGCCGGGGCCGTACCGCCGACGGCTGGGGCGAGCACCTCAAGGGAGTGGTGGACAGCGTGTACGCCTATGCGGGTGTGCTGTCCGAGGAGAAGATCCAGCAGCTGCCGTAACGGAGAGTGTCCCGGCTCGCGCTTTCCGCCCCGATCGTGTGGGCTGGGACACAAACGGGAGTGTGCTCGGTCCGGCTGGGCAACAGCCACGTACGAGCGGTTCGGAGCGACACGCCGTTCCGGGTGATGAGCGGGACATCTCATCATCTGGTAATGGACGGGTCGATTCCGGACTGCTCGTTAAACTGAGCCGACCGCAGTAATGACTGAGCGAGGAGCGCACGTGGGCCTTGTCGTGCAGAAGTACGGAGGCTCCTCCGTAGCCGATGCCGAGGGCATCAAGCGGGTCGCCAAGCGAATCGTGGACGCCAAGAGGAACGGCAACCAGGTGGTTGTCGTGGTGTCCGCGATGGGCGACACGACGGACGAGTTGATAGATCTCGCCGAGCAGGTGTCACCGATGCCTACCGGCCGGGAATTCGAC
The DNA here is from genome assembly GCF_018866325.1 of Streptomyces sp. YPW6. Classification (NCBI taxonomy): domain Bacteria; kingdom Bacillati; phylum Actinomycetota; class Actinomycetes; order Kitasatosporales; family Streptomycetaceae; genus Streptomyces; species Streptomyces sp. YPW6. Next base: position 3,436,369 of record NZ_CP076457.1, on the reverse strand, counting down.
ATGCTGCTGACCGCGGGTGAGCGGATCTCCATGGCCCTGCTGGCGATGGCGATCAAAAACCTGGGCCACGAGGCCCAGTCGTTCACGGGCAGCCAGGCCGGTGTCATCACCGACTCGGTCCACAACAAAGCGCGCATCATCGACGTCACGCCGGGCCGCATCCAGACCTCGATCGACGAGGGCAACATCGCCATCGTCGCCGGGTTCCAGGGCGTGAGCCAGGAGGGCAAGAACATCACCACCCTCGGCCGCGGCGGGTCGGACACGACCGCCGTCGCGCTGGCTGCCGCCCTGGACGCCGAGGTCTGTGAGATCTACACCGACGTCGACGGCGTCTTCACCGCGGACCCCCGGGTCGTGAAGAAGGCGAAGAAGATCGACTGGATCTCCTTCGAGGACATGCTGGAGCTGGCCGCGTCCGGTTCCAAGGTGCTGCTGCACCGCTGCGTCGAGTACGCACGCCGTTACAACATCCCGATCCACGTCCGCTCGTCCTTCTCCGGACTGCGCGGCACCTGGGTCAGCAACGAACCGCAAGGGGACCAGAAGGTGGAGCACGCGATCATCTCCGGAGTCGCCCATGACGTCTCGGAGGCCAAGGTCACCGTCGTCGGCGTCCCGGACAAGCCGGGCGAGGCGGCCGCGATCTTCCGCGCCATCGCGAACGCCGAGGTCAACATCGACATGGTGGTGCAGAACGTCTCCGCCGCGTCGACCGGCCTGACGGACATCTCCTTCACCCTGCCCAAGACCGAGGGCCGCAAGGCCATCGACGCCCTGGAGCGGACGAAGAGCTCCATCGGCTTCGAGTCGCTGCGCTACGACGACCAGATCGCCAAGATCTCCCTGGTCGGCGCGGGCATGAAGACCAACCCGGGCGTCACCGCCGGATTCTTCGAGGCGCTGTCCGACGCGGGCGTCAACATCGAGCTGATCTCGACATCCGAGATCCGCATCTCGGTGGTCACCCGCGCCGACGACGTCAACGAGGCCGTGCGCGCCGTGCACACCGCCTTCGGGCTCGACAGCGACTCCGACGAGGCCGTGGTCTACGGAGGCACCGGCCGATGACGGAACACCGCCCTTCGCTCGCGGTCGTCGGTGCGACCGGGGCGATCGGCGGTGTCATGCTCCGGATCCTCTCGCAGCACGCGGACGTCTGGGGCGAGGTCAGACTCGTCGCCTCACCGCGCTCGGCCGGCCGGAAGCTGGTCGTGCGCGGTGAGGAGAGCGAGGTCCTCGCGCTCGCCGAGGACGTGTTCGACGGCATCGACGTGGCCCTCTTCCTGGTGCCGGACGAGGTGTCCGCCCGCTGGGCCCCCATCGCCGCCGCCAAGGGCGTCGTCGTCATCGACGACTCCGCCGCCTTCCGGCTCGACGACGACGTGCCCCTGGTCGTCCCGGAGATCAACCCCCATGCCGCACGGCTCAGGCCGCGCGGCATCGTCGCGTCCCCGAACTGCACCACGCTGTCGCTGATCGTCGCGGTCGGCGCCCTGCACGCCGAGTTCGGGCTGCGTGAGCTCATCGTCTCCTCGTACCAGGCCGTCAGCGGCGTGGGCCGCGACGGAGTCGCCGCCCTCCGCGAACAGCTCGCCCTGGTCGCCGGTACGGAACTGGGCACCCAGCCCGGAGACGTCCGCCGGGCCCTGGGCGACGAGGCCGCCACGGCGGACAGCCCGTTCGCCGCGCCCGTCGCCCTGAACATCGTGCCCTGGGCCGGTACGGACGCCGGGGACGGCTGGTCCTCCGAGGAGATCGCGCTGCGCGAGGAGTGCCGCAAGGTGCTCGGCATGCCGGACCTGAAGGCCACCGCGACCTGTGTGTACGTCCCCGTCGTCACCACCCACTCGATGTCCGTCCACGCCCGCTTCGAGAACGAGGTCGAGGTCGGCAAGGCGCACGAGATCCTGGCGACCGCACCCGGCGTGGTCCTGTTCGACAACCCGGCCTCCGGGGACTTCCCCACTCCGTCCGACGTGGTCGGCACCGACCCGACCTGGGTGGGCCGCGTGCGGCGGTCCATGGACGATCCGCATGCCCTGGAAATGTTCCTTTGCGGGGACAATCTCCGAAAAGGGGCGGCTTTGAACGTGGCGCAGATCGCCGAATCGGTCGCCGCCGAATTCCCTCGATGAGCGTCGAACCTCTTTTGTAGGATCTGTGAACGCCCTATGAGGAATTCGCTGGTCTGAACCTCTTGAGCTGGGGCGTTGTCGTGTCCGACGATGATCTCCCGGCCATGCGCAACCGCACCTCGGCCGGGTTGCGTCTATGCCGTCACTTTGTGCGTGGCCGGGCGCTGCAACGGGGTAATTGGGGAAGAGCAGGTACGTATGAGGGCATATCGCACGGCGTCGAACATGGTGCGGTCCGCGTACAACCCTGACGGGGGGAAGCGTGTCCAACTGGCGTGGCAGAGGTTCTCGACATCACAGTGGTGGGCCCGTTGCGGGGTGCTTCGGTGCGCCCGTTCCGGCGGCCCCGTGCGCCCGGCGGTATGCCGGTGATCGCGCCCATGCCCGCCGCGCACCCGACGTCGTTGCCCTCGCAGCGCGGGGGTGCTGACGAGACGGTGGCAGCAGGAACGACGGTCGACCATCTCACCGAGACCTATCGCGCCCACTACCGCTCCCTGCTCGGCCTCGCCGCCCTGCTGCTGGACGACACCGCGTCCTGCGAGGACGTGGTGCAGGAGGCGTTCATCCGGGTGCACTCCGCGCGCAACCGGGTCCGTGAGCCCGAGAAGACCCTCGCCTACCTCCGGCAGACCGTCGTCAACCTCTCGCGCTCCGCGCTGCGCCGCCGCATCCTCGGGCTGAAGCTGCTCTCCAAGCCGATGCCGGACATGGCGAGCGCGGAGGAGGGCGCCTACGACCAGCTGGAGCGGGACGCGCTGATCAAGGCCATGAAGGGGCTCCAGCGACGCCAGCGCGAGGTGCTGGTGCTGCGGTACTTCGCGGACATGACGGAGGCCCAGGTCGCCGAGACGCTCGGGGTCTCGCTGGGCTCCGTGAAGGCGTACGGTTCGCGGGGTATCGCGGCGCTGCGTGTGGTGATGGAGGCCCAGGCATGAGCGGGTCCGAGCAGTCCCCCGGGCAGTGTCCCGACGTCCCTGAGCACAGGCACGAGAACGACCCGACGGGAATCGGCATGGTGAACGACGGGCCGGAGAAGACCCCGCACACCGATCCGTGCCGGCCGGACGGCGAAGGCGCGGGCCCCGGGGGGAACGCGTCCGCGAAGCCCACGCCGCCCGCGCACGGGGACAGCGAGTCCGCCGGCGACCCCGGAGCCCCCGGCGACGTCCCCGGAGCCTTTGACGACGACGTCCTCGCCACGCTGACCGACCTCTTCGCCGACGGCAGACGCGCCCCCGACCGGTCCGGCGAACTGGACGAGGTGGCCCTGCGCCGCATGCTGCACGGCGCGGTCGGTGACCTCACCCCCTCCGAGGGGACCCTCGACCGCCTCCAGCGCGCCGTCCCCGCCCGCCGGGCCCGGCGGCGGCAGGCCGTCGTCGGGACGGCCGCGGCCGCCCTGCTGATCGGCACCGCCGTCCCCGCCTTCGTCCACGTCGCCGCCTCGGACGGCCCGCCCACCGCCCGGCCGGCCATCGCCGGGCACGGCGAGCAGGCCCAGGGCGGCAACGGGGAGGAGCCCGGCCCCGAGGAGCAGCCGGGCCTGCGGACCGTGGCGCCCACCCAGCGCGAGAGCGAGGGCAGCCTGGGCGAGGCCGCCCCGGACCCCAGCCCCTCCCGGGGCGAGGGACGCGACCCCGACGCGTCGGTGGCGGGCCAGGAATCCGACTCCCCGAGCCCGGACTACGCCTCCCTGCCCGTCTGCGACCCGGGCCAGCTCGGCGTCGCGTCCGCGAGCACGGGTGCGCCGGGGGCCGACGGCACGGTCTACGGCAGCTTCCGGATCGCCAACGTGTCCGGTTCGGACTGCAGGGTCACCAGCAACGGCACCGTGGGCTTCACCGCCCGCGGCGCCGCCGACTCCCACAAGATCGTCGTGGTCCAGCACGCCGAGGGCGACGCGGCCCCCGGCCTGCCCGACCCGTCCGAGGAGCCGGGCACGGTGCTGCTGAAGCCCGCCATGGCGTACGAGGTGCAGTTCGCCTGGGTCCCGACGGACACCTGTCCGACCGTGCGCCCCTCACCGACCCCGACCCCGTCGGCGGACGGCGCGGGAGGCGCGGTCGGCGAGGGCTCCGAGGAACAGACCGGCGTCGACCCCCAGTCGCTGTCCGTGGACGGCGGGACCACGGCCGAGGGCAGCGTCGCCGTGACGCACACTCCGGAGACGGGAGCGCCCACCGCGCAGACGGAGATCCCCGACGCCTGCTCGGGCACGATCTACCGGACGGGTGTCCTCGCCACGTCGCCGTAGTCCGGCGCGGAAGGGTCCTCGGGGGCGTCCTGCGGGGTGCCCTCCGGGGACGCCGGGGCCGTGGCGTCCTGCTGGGCCGGACCGGTGCCCTCCGGGGCCGTGGCGTCCTGCTGGGCCGGACCGGTGCCCTCCGGGGCCGTGGAGACCTGCTGGGCCGGACCGGCGTCGTCCGAGTCCGGGCCGGCGCCCTTCGCGGCCGGAGCGGCCGCCGCAGGGGCCCCCTCCGGTACGAGACCGAGCGCGATGTCCCGCTCGGCCTCCGCCTCGCGCCGCACCAGCCGGAACCACATGAAGAGCACGAAGGCGGCGAACACGAACCACTCGCCCGTGTAGCCGAGGTTCTGGAAGGCCTTCAGATCGAGGCCGCTGCCCTCCGGGGCCGCCGCGGGGACGGGCTCCATCCCACCGCCCGTACCGCCCGCCTCGGCCTCGGGAAGCGTCACCCAGGCGTCGTACACGTCGTAGGGGACGAGGTTGACCAGGGTCGCCGCGCTGATCATGCCGATCTGGCCCGAGGGGAGCCCGCCCCGGACGTTCACGCCGTCGCTGTGGGTGTTCTCGGAGGCCTGGAGGTCGCCGGTGACCGTGACCTCGCCCTCGGGCGCGGCGGGGACCCGGGCGCCGGTCGCGGACCCGGGCAGCCAGCCCCGTACCACCGGCAGGGCCTTGCCGCTGTCGGTCCGCAGCAGGTTCAGGACGTAGAAGCCCTGCCGGTCCTCCAGCTCACGGCCGGGCACCAGGAACTGGTCCGCGTAGGTCCCGGTGGCGGTGGCCGGACGGCCGGACGTCACCTTGTCGACGGGCAGCAGCTCGTCCAGGGGTTTCGCGTCCCGGGTACGCGGATCGGGGGCCTTCTCCGCCTGTTCGTGCGACTGCACACGGTCCTCGAAGCGGCCGAGCTGCCAGGTGCCCATGAACACGCAGAACGGGATGGCCAGCACGACGAAGAGGTTGATCCCCCACCACCGTGGGGTCAGCAGGAACCGGTACACCCCTCAAAGGTACGGTTCCCCGCCCCGGGTACCCGGGGCGGGGTCCGCAATTTATCCGGCCCTTACGCCCCGTGGACCGGACCGCCGCCCAGGTGCTTCAGGGCGAACTCCAGCTCCAGCCGCACCTGCTTGATCCGCTCCTCCACCACGAGTGAGCCGTGCCCGGCGTCGTAGCGGTACACCTCGTGGACGGCACCGCGCGCCGCGAGCCGGTCCACGTAGTTCTCCACCTGACGGATGGGGCAGCGCGGATCGTTGACGCCCGCCGAGATGTAGACGGGGGCGCGCACCGCGTCGACGTACGTCAGCGGGGACGAGGCCGTGAACCGCTCGGGAACCTCCTCCGGCGTGCCGCCCAGCAGCGTGCGGTCCATCGCCTTCAGGGCCTCCATCTCGTCGTGGTACGCCGTGACGTAGTCCGCGACGGGGACGGCGGCCAGGCCCAGCGCCCAGGAGCCGGGCTGGGTGCCCAGGCCGAGCAGGGTCAGATAGCCGCCCCAGGATCCGCCGGCCAGGACGAGGCGCTCCGGGTCCGCGAGCCCGGACTGCACCGACCACTCCCGTACGGCGGCGATGTCCTCCAGCTCGATCAGCCCGACCCGGTGTTTCAGCGCGTCCGTCCAGGCGCGGCCGTATCCGGTGGAGCCCCGGTAGTTGACCCGGACGACCGCGAAGCCGTGGTCGAGCCAGGCGGCGGGGCCGGAGGCGAAGGCGTCGCTGTCGTGCCAGGTCGGCCCGCCGTGGATCTCGAAGACGGTGGGGAAGGGGCCCTCGCCGGTGGCGGGCCTCTGCACGAGGGCGTGGATCCGGCCGCCGGGTCCCTCCACCCACGCGTCCTCGACGGGCACCGAGGGCGGGGCCTTCGCACCGGGAGGATCCAGGACCACGGCACCGCTCGTCGACCGCACCACGGGCGGCTGCGCGGCCGATGACCACAGGTACTCCACCGTTCCGTCCGGCCGGGCCGTGGCGCCCGAGACCGTGCCGGCGGGGGTCTCCACCCGTACGGGCGCCGCCGCCCCCGGCTCGTACCGCCACAGCTCGCTGCGGGCCTCGAACTCGTGCTCGACGAGCAGCGCGGAGCCGTCCGGATACCACTCGGCGCCCACGTCGCCCGGCAGGCCGATCGGCAGCGGGGTCTCGGTGCCCGCGACCGGGTCCCAGATCATCGGCTCCCAGCGGCCCTGCCGCTGGTGCCCGACGAGGAGCCGGGTGTCCCCGGCGACCGGTGCGAAGCCCAGCACGCTGAGCCCCAGCTCCTTCGTGCCGCCCTCGGTGTCGTCCAGCTCGGCGACGGTCGAGCCGTCCCGGCGGACCACGCGCAGCGCGGAGTGCATCGCGTCGCCGTGCTCGGTGTGCTCCAGCGCGATCAGCGTCCCGTCGTGGGAGAGGTCCCCGACGCCCGCGGACTCCCGGTGCCGGTAGATCTCCACGGGCTCGGCGCCCGGGGCCCGCACCAGGTGGACCGTCGTGCCGTCCTCGTCGGTCGAGCGGCCGATCACCGCCGAACCGTCCCGCCCGATGGCCAGGCCCGCCGGGTAGGAGGGCGCGAGGCCCGGGGCGGCCGGTTCGTCCTCGCCGCCGCCGAACGGCTGGCGCATCCACACCCCGAACTCGTCGCCGTCGGTGTCGCTGAACCACCAGACGGCCTCCCCGTCCGGCGTGAGCACGCCGTCGGTGGTCCCGTTGGGCCGGTCGGTCACCTGGCGCTGCCGCCCGCTCGCCCGGTCCCACGCGTACAGCTCGTAGGTGCCGGTGGCGTTGGAAACGAACAGCGAACGGTCGGGGGCGTCCTCGGCCCAGTCGGGCAGCGAGACGCGGGGCGCACGGAACCGCTTCTCCCAGTCGGGCGCGGCTGCAGCATCAGTCGTCATGCCCCCATCCAACCCGATGGGCCAGGGGCCCTTGAGCGCGCCGGTCAGCCGCGGATATCCGCTCGCGCCCCGCCCGGCCCGTCGGTAGCTTCCCGGACATGTACTCCCCGACTCCGGACGACTGGCACGAGACCAACCGCGCGCGCTGGGACGAGCGCGTGCCGATCCACGTGGCGAGCGCCTTCTACGAGCTGGACGCGTTCCGGGCGGGCAAGGACGTGCTGCGCGCCTTCGAGCTGGCCGAGGTCGGCGACGTCAGGGGCAGGACCCTGCTGCACCTCCAGTGCCATTTCGGCATGGACACCCTGTCCTGGGTGCGGCACGGCGCCGCACAGGTGGTGGGCCTCGACTTCTCCGAGCCCGCCGTCGAGACCGCCCGGGGCCTGGCCAGGTCGCTGGGCCTCGGCCCGGACCGGGCGGCGTTCGTCGCGGCCGACGTGTACGACGCCCCGTCCGCCGTTCCCGACTCCGCCTACGACATCGTCTACACGGGCATCGGAGCCCTGGGCTGGCTGCCCGACATCGACCGCTGGGCCGAGACCGCCGCGTCGCTCGTCGCGCCCGGCGGATTCCTCTACCTGGCGGAGTTCCATCCGCTGACCGACTCGATGGACGCGACCGGCTCGGTGGTCACCGACGACTACTTCAGCCGCGACGCCTGGGTGGACGAGACGCCGGGCACGTACGCGGACCTCGACGCGCCCACGGTGCACAACCGCAGCGTCGAGTGGCAGCACCCGGTGGGCCGGGTGGTGACGGCGCTCGCCACGGCCGGTCTGCGGATCGACTTCCTCCACGAACACGACGTCTCGCTCGTCCAGCGGTTCGACACGCTGGAGCGCCATGCGGACGGCCAGTACCGCTTCCCGGCGGGCCGGCCGAGGATTCCGCTGATGTATTCCATCAAGGCGTCGCGGCCGGTGCAGGGGCGGGGATAACCGCAGCTCGGAGGCGCCCCGCGGGCTCTGTCCGGCCGATTGTCAGTGGTGGGGGCCACACTCGTCCCCATGACCGACATGACAGGAAGCAGCGCCCCGGGGGGCGACGACGGCGGCGCTGCGCGGGGCGGTGGAGACGTACTGGTCGGCGGCCGAGGAGCGCGACTGGAGCGCGTTCGCGCAGACCCTCGCCGAGGACGTGGTGTACGAACTGCCGCAGACGCGCGAGCGGATCCTCGGCAAGGAGCGGTATCTCCGGTTCAACCAGGAGTATCCGGGCGACTGGCACGTCCGGGTCGAGCGGATCGTCGCCGACGCGGAGGGCCGGCAGGCCGCGGCCCGGACCGGGTTCACGGTGACGGGGGAGCAGGAGGGCGAGGCGGACCAGGAGTTGGACGCCATCCACTTCTTCACCTTCGACGAGAAGGGGCTGATCACCGGCGTGACGGACTTCTGGCCCGAGTCGTACGAGCCTCCGGCGGGCCGGGAGCATCTGGTCGAGCGGTACTGAGAACGGACAGGCGTTACGGGGAGGGTGAGGAAGCGTCACGGGGGAGGCCGGCCGGGGAGACCGACGCGGCGGGCGAGGGGCGGAGAGTGATGGCGAGAGACGGTGAGAGCCGGTGAGGGGCGGAGAGCGGTGGCGAGAGACGGAGAGGGGCCGCCAGAGGCCGAGCGTGGCGGAGAGCGGCGACGAGGGGCGGAGCGTGGCGGCTCACCGGTCGCCCGGTGAGCCGCAGCCCGGTCGCTTCGGCTTCCGCTACACCGCCGAGCGGAGGGCGGGCAGGTAGCCGCCCGACTGCCCCGCTGCCTTGGGGTGGTAGGAGTTCTCGATCGGGACGGTGACGCTGTGCAGCCAGGCGTCGCCCGAGCACAGCTCGTGTCCGGTGAACTCGTCCACCACGCTGGAGAAGGTGAACCCGGCGTCGGCGGAGCGCTTGGCGATGACGTCGTTCAGCGCGTCCGACGCGTTGTTGATCGCGGCCCGTTCGGTCTCGCTGAGCCCGGCGACGCAGCTGCCGGACAGCTGGTAGAAGCGGGGGTAGCCGAGGACCACGACCCGGGCCTGCGGGGCGCGGGCCCGGATGCCGTCGTACAGCGCATCCAGGCTGCCGGGCAGGGTGTCGTTCATCTGCCCGACGGCCGCGTCCACGCTGCTGAGGCAGGTGGCCTCGCTGCCGAGGACGCAGTCCTGCATGACGTCGGCGAACCCGACGTCATTGCCTCCCGCGGTGACGCTGACCAGCGAGGTGGACGTGCCGAGCGCGCCGAGCTGGCCGCTCGCCACGGACGAGGTCGTCGCTCCCGAGCAGGCGACGAAGGCGAACGAGGCGGGGGAATGGGCCGCCTGCCACAGGTAGGGGTAGGCGGCGGTGCTGCGCCGGCAGCCGCCGCTGTCGGGGAGATAGCTTCCGGCGCCGACGCCCGAGGAGTAGGAATCGCCGAGCGCGACGTAGCCGCCCGCGGCGGCCGGGTCGGCGGCGGACGCCGGCGCGGCGAGACCGATCGCCGCCACGGCGGCGATCGCGAGAGTGGAGAGAGCGGCTCGAATTCTCCGTACTGACATGGCTGCCGGCCCTTCAAAGCGTGGGGGGATGAGGGGATGCAGTTTCTAGCAGCTCCCGGTACCCGCCGGTCATAGGCGTGCGAGAAGTCGTCTGATATGCCCGAAGGATCGTTCGGTTGGGTGTGCTCCGCGCGTAGACACACCTCAACTCGGTGCTGAAACAGCCACGTTCAAGGGGATCCTGTGCTCCCCTGCGGCCCCTCGTATGCCCGCGGGTTCACCCGGACGGATCACCGTCTGCTGGGTGAAGGGGCTCGGTGGAGCACGGAAGTTCAGCCTCCGGTGTCTGGGCGGCTTTCCGGCGGCGCGTCGCGCGGTCGTACTGTCGCGCCATGCCCCTGGTTGATGACATCACCTACGACATCCGCGCGGCCGGCCCCGAGGACGCGGGGCGGATCGACGCGCTGGACGGCTCCTTCACCACGGCCACGGTCTTCCGCGTGGAGTCCGCCGAGAACGGGTTCACGCTGCGGGAGGTGCCGGTGGATCCGCCGCTGACCAAGGTGTTCCCGGAGGATGACGCCGACGGCCCCGACGGCCCCGACGGCCCCGACGGCCCCGACGGCCCCGACGGCCCAGGTGGCGCGGACGGCCCCGACGAGGGGCGCGGCGCTGACGTGGATGACGGGCACTCAGGAGTCGGGGTGGGGACGGCCGATGGGCGGGAGTCCACCTTCCTCGCCCTGACCCCCGACGGCACCCTGGCCGGCTTCGTCTCCGTCTCGTACGCGCGCTGGAACCGCCGCCTCACCATCGAGGACATCGAGGTCGCTCCCGCTCACCGGGGCCGGGGCGTCGGCAGGGCGCTGATGTCCCGGGCGGAGGAGTTCGCCCGGGAGTGCGGCGCGGGTCATGTCTGGCTGGAGGTCAGCAACATCAACGCCCCCGCCATCCACGCGTATCGGCGGATGGGCTTCTCGCTCTGCGGTCTGGACACCTCGCTCTACGCGTTCACCGCTTCGGCGGGGGAGTACGCCCTCTACCTGAGCAAGCCCTGTCCGCCGGGCGTGGCCGGGTGATGACGTACCCTCGGAGCCCGCCCGGCGCCCTCACCCTCATGCGCAGGTGGTAGCAGGGCGACCCGGGGAGGGGACCTCACATGGCCTACGCGCTGTTCGCCTCGCGCGCGCCGGGCGCGGCCGTCAGGAGCTGGACGTTCACGTTCGTCGTGCCGCCCCACATACGGGCGGACGCGGGTGTCCTGAACCGCCGCCGCGTCGAGAGCGACTGATCGGCATGGCGAAGCAGCAGAAGCACCCGGCGGTGGACGCGGCTCTCGGCCGTCGTCGCACGCGCCTCGGCACCGCCTGGGTCGTCGGCCTCCTGGCCCTGCCCTTCGCCGGCCTCGCGGTGTCGGCGGCGGCCGGACTGCATCCCGGGGTGCCGCTCGTCGTCACCGGGCCGGCCGCTCTGGTCGGGTTCGTGCTGATCAGCGAGATGCCCACGGGCCGGGACCGGGGACGGGCCACCGGCAGCCTGCTCACGGCACGGACCGTCACGGGCCTCCGCACCGTCGACCTGTCCCGGATCGAGCGCGTCCGGCTGCTGACGAGCTTTTCCCGCGGCGGAGTCTCGGACCGGGTCGTTCTGGTGCGCGACGGCGACGGCGTGCTGCTGGGACTGAGGGAGCAGACCGACGTGCGGCGCGTACGTCGCGCACTGGACCCAGGCGCACGGAGCGACGTACCGCCCCGCGTCAGCGGCGCCGCGGCCGCCCACCTGGGCATGAGTTCCGGCGGAACGGCCCGGCACACGGTGCTGAGCTGGTTGGCGACGGTGCTGGGCGTCTGCTGCTACCTCAGCGTCATCGTGCTGGTGGCCCGCGCGGTCTAGGCGGATCCGGGACCGGTCCTCGAACCGCCGTCCGCCGCGCGGGGCCAGGGGCGCTCCAGGCGGATCTAGCGAGGCGAGATCTCGGCGATCAGGGCCTCGACGCGCCGTCTGATCTCGTCCCGGATCGGGCGGACGGCATCGACCCCCTTGCCCGCCGGATCGTCCAGCTGCCAGTCGAGGTACGTCCTGCCGGGGAAGACCGGGCACGCGTCGCCGCAGCCCATGGTGATTACGTAGTCGGACGTCCGGACCGCCTCGGGGGTGAGGACCTTGGGGGCGGCGGCGGTGATGTCGATGCCGACCTCGGCCATGGCCGCGACGGCGGCCGGGTTCACCTGGTCGGCGGGCAGGGATCCGGCGGAGCGGACCAGGACCCGGTCGCCGCCGAGGTGGGCGAGGAATCCGGCGGCCATCTGGGAGCGTCCGGCGTTGTGGACGCAGACGAACAGGACCGAGGGCTTGGCGGTGTCAGACACGGTTGGCGCCTTCCGGGGCGACGGCGGGTGACGCGGGGGAGGCGTCGGGACCGGGGAAGAGACGGCGGGCGGCGAGCGCCACGTACACGAGGCCGATGAGGACGGGCACCTCGATGAGCGGGCCGACCACTCCGGCGAGGGCCTGTCCGCTGGTGGCGCCGAAGGTGGCGATGGACACGGCGATGGCCAGCTCGAAGTTGTTGCCCGCGGCCGTGAACGCGAGCGTCGTGGCCTTCGGGTAGTCCAGTCCGACGGCCTTGCCCAGGGCCATGGATCCGGCCCACATGAGCGCGAAGTACACCAGGAGCGGCAGCGCGATCCGGGCGACGTCGAAGGGCTGGGAGGTGATGGCGTCACCCTGGAGGGCGAAGAGCACGACGATGGTGAAAAGTAGTCCGTACAGGGCGAACGGCCCGATGCGCGGGATCAGCCTCGTCTCGTACCAGGTGCGGCCCTTGGCCTTCTCACCGAGACGGCGGGTCAGGAACCCTGCGGCCAGCGGGATGCCGAGGAAGATCAGCACGCTGCGGGCGATCTCCCAGACCGACACGTCCAGGACCGTCTGCTCCAGGCCGAGCCAGCCGGGCAGGACCGAGAGGTAGAACCAGCCGAGCAGGCTGAAGGCGAAGACCTGGAAGACGGAGTTGAGGGCGACCAGGACGGCCGCGGCCTCGCGGTCCCCGCAGGCGAGGTCGTTCCAGATGATGACCATGGCGATGCAGCGGGCGAGCCCGACGATGATCAGGCCGGTACGGAACTCCGGCAGGTCCGGCAGGAAGATCCAGGCGAGGGCGAACATCAGCGCCGGTCCGAGCACCCAGTTCAGCACCAGCGAGGGGATGAGGAGCCGGCGGTCGCCGGTGACGGTGCCCAGCCGGTCGTAGCGGACCTTGGCCAGCACCGGGTACATCATCACGAGCAGCCCGAGAGCGATCGGCAGCGACATCCCGGTGACGGTGACCCGCGCCAGCACGTCGCCGAGCCCGGGAACGAGACGGCCCAGACCGAGACCGGCCGCCATCGCGACCAGGATCCACACCGCCAGGTAGCGGTCCACGAAGGACAGCCGCGCGGCGACGGGTGCGGTGGCAGGAGCGCTCACGAGGAGACCTCCGTACCCGCGGCCTGCCCGGCGCGTCCGGCCTGTTCCGAGCGGGTGAGAACCCCGGCGAGCTTGTCGATCGTCCCCGGCAGCAGCCAGTAGTACACCCAGGTGCCGCGCCGCTCGCAGTCGATGAGTCCGGCCTGCCGCAGCAGCTTGAGGTGGTGGGAGATCGTCGGCTGGGAGAGGTCGAACGCGGGGGTCAGATCGCAGACGCAGATCTCGCCGCCCTGGCGCGAGGCGATCATCGACAGCAGGCGGAGCCGCACGGGGTCGCCGAGCGCCTTGAACACCTTGGCCAGCTCGACGGCCTGCTCCTCGTCGAGCGGTGCGGTCAGCAGGGTGGGGCAGCAGCCGCTCTCGTCCTGGCCGAGCACGACCAGCTCTTGTTTTGACATGTTTCTATGTTGACGAACTTCAATTCAAGAAGCAAGCTTGCATAGAGAAACTTCGAAACAGCGTCTGTTCGTCCCCTCTTCCGGAGGCCTGCCATGAGCGATCACTCCAACGACCTGCGCGAAACCGTCCGCGAGCGCTACGCCGCCGCTGCCGTCCAGGTCACCGAAGGCGGCGCCGCCTGTTGCGGCCCGCAGCCCGTCGAGGTCGACGACAACTTCGGTTCGACCCTCTACGCCGCCGACGAACGCGACACCCTCCCCGCCGAGGCCGTCGCCGCCTCCCTCGGCTGCGGCAACCCCACCGCCGTCGCCGACCTCCACGCGGGCGAGCGGGTCCTCGACCTCGGCTCCGGGGGCGGCATCGACGTCCTCCTCTCCGCCCGCCGCGTCGGTCCGACCGGCAAGGCGTACGGCCTGGACATGACCGAGGAGATGCTCGCCCTGGCCCTGGCCAACCGGGAGAAGGCGGGCGCCACGAACGTGGAGTTCCTCAAGGGCGCCATCGAGGCGATCCCCCTCCCGGCGAACACCATCGACGTCGTCATCTCCAACTGCGTCATCAACCTGTCCACCGACAAGCCCGCGGTCTTCGCCGAGATGTTCCGCGTACTGGCCCCCGGCGGCCGCATCGGCATCTCCGACGTCGTGGCCGACGACCGGCTGACGCCCGGCCAGCGGGCCGAGCGGGGCGACTACGTGGGCTGCATCGCCGGCGCGCTCTCCTTCACGGAGTACCGGGAGGGGCTGGCGGCCGCGGGCTTCACGGACGTCGAACTGATCCCCACCCACGCGGTGGCCGACGGCATGCACTCGGCCACGGTCCGAGCCGCGAAGCCGGCCACCACCCCGGAGGCCGCCGCCCGGCCGCCCGCCCCGGCGGCGAACTCCGGCTCCTGCTGCGGCGGAAGCGGCTGCTAGACGCATGAGTCCGGTGCCTGTGCCGGCCGCGACCGTGGCGAAGGGCGTCCGCCGGCCCGGGGGTGACTCCTGGCCTGGACGCCCTTCCGGCGGGGCCGTACGTGGTCATCGGCGGCCACCGGCCCCTCGCCACCGGGTCGGGCGAACCCCGGAACTGACGGGCGGCACCGGACTGCTGTGCCCGGTCGCTTCCCAGGCGGCGTGCTGCCGGTGACAGGTGCTCAGTGCTGCCAGCTGTGCGGGGCCGGGAACTCGTGCCGCCGTTCCCGGTGCCCCCATCCGGCCCTGACGGTCGCGGGAACCGGCGCCGCGGCGGCTGTGGGGCGCATCGCGGCGCGGGCGAGGAGCACCGCGGTGATGGCGGCGAGTTCCTCGGGGTCGGCGTGGCCCTTCTCGACGCGCAGGAGGCGGGCGGGAGTGCTCACGTGGGTCGGCTCCTCTGGATGAGACCGGTCGGGGGAGGCTCACTGCGGCGGGTTGCCGTGCTTGCGGGACGGCAGGTCGGCGTGCTTGGTGCGGAGCATGGCGAGGGACCGGATGAGCACCTGGCGGGTGTCGGCGGGGTCGATGACGTCGTCGACGAGGCCGCGCTCGGCCGCGTAGTAGGGGTGCATGAGTTCGGCCTTGTACTCCTTGACCATGCGGGTCCGCATGGCCTCGGGGTCCTCGGCCTCCGCGATCTGCCTGCGGAAGATGACGTTGGCGGCGCCCTCGGCGCCCATCACGGCGATCTCGTTGGTGGGCCAGGCGTAGGTGAGGTCGGCGCCGATGGACTGGGAGTCCATGACGATGTACGCGCCTCCGTAGGCCTTGCGCAGGATCAGGCTGATCCGCGGCACGGTGGCGTTGCAGTAGGCGTACAGGAGCTTGGCGCCGTGGCGGATGATCCCACCGTGCTCCTGGTCGACGCCGGGCAGGAAGCCGGGGACGTCCAGCAGGGTGATGATCGGGATGTTGAAGGCGTCGCACATCTGGACGAAGCGGGCGGCCTTCTCCGACGCCTCGATATCGAGGACACCCGCGAGGGACTGCGGCTGGTTGGCGACGATGCCGACGACCTGTCCGTCGAGACGGGCCAGGGCGCAGATGATGTTGCGGGCCCAGCGTTCGTGGATCTCCAGGTAGTCGCCGTCGTCGACGAGTTCCTCGATGACCTGGTGCATGTCGTACGGGCGGTTGCCGTCCGTCGGCACCAGATCCAGCAGAACCTCCGACCGGCGGTCGGCCCGGTCGTCGGAGGCGACGGGCGGCGGGCAGGAGCGATTGTTCTGCGGGAGCATCGACAGGAGGTAGCGGACCTCGGCGATGCAGGTCTCCTCGTCGTCGTACGCGAAGTGCGCCACGCCCGAGGTTTCCGCGTGCACGTCCGCGCCGCCCAGGCCGTTCTGGGTGATCTCCTCACCGGTGACGGCCTTGACGACGTCCGGGCCGGTGATGAACATCTGCGAGGTATCCCGGACCATGAACACGAAGTCCGTCAGCGCCGGACTGTAGGCGGCGCCGCCGGCGCACGGGCCGAGCATCACGCTGATCTGCGGGATCACACCCGAAGCACGCGTGTTGCGCTGGAAGATGCCGCCGTACCCGGCCAGAGCGGAGACGCCCTCCTGGATACGGGCGCCGGCGCCGTCGTTCAGCGACACCAGCGGAGCGCCCGCCGAGATGGCCATGTCCATGATCTTGTGGATCTTCGTCGCGTGCGCCTCGCCCAGCGCCCCGCCGAAGATCCGGAAGTCGTGCGCGTACACGAAGACCGTCCGGCCCTCGACCGTGCCCCAGCCCGTGATCACACCATCGGTGTAGGGCTTCTTCGCCTCCAGACCGAACCCGGTCGCCCGGTGCCGGCGCAACTGCTCGACCTCCTTGAACGAACCCTCGTCCAGCAGCAGCCCGATCCGCTCCCGCGCGGTCAGCTTCCCCTTGGCATGCTGCGCCTCGGTCGCCTTCTCGCTCGGTCCGCGCCGCGCCTGCTCGCGCAGGGCCAGCAGTTCGGCCACCCGGCCACGGGCGTCGCAGGCCGTCCGGATGCCGGCCACTTTGGTGTCCATGGCGCCGGGCTCAGTCTTCCAGCCGCAGTTCGGAGGCGTCGAACCTCGCCATGGTGCCGCTGTAGCCGCCTGTGAGGGCGGAGAACCAGACGGCATCGCGTGCGCCGACGCGTGCGCGCTCCAGGACGAGCGGTCCCGGCTCGCAGGAGACGCGCACGTAGTCGCCGACGGTCCGCGTCGTCGCGGTGTCGCTCGCCACGGCGTCCAGCAGGGTGCGGAACTCGGGCACGTCGAGGACGTAGAGGGTGGCCATCAGATGTTGCCCCTTTCGAAACGGTCGGCGATGAGCTCGCCCTTGCGTTGCCAGGTGGCCTTCAGGGACGGGTCGCCCTTGCGGACCACGTCCGTCAGCGCGGCCACGGTCAGCGCGGCGTCACGGGCGTCTACGTCGCCGAACTCCCGCAGCGGACGGGTGATCTCCAGCTGGATGCCGTTCGGGTCGTCGAAGTAGATGGACTCGATCATCTCGTGGGCGAGCGGAGGGGTGACCCGGATCCCCGCGGCCTTCAGCTTGCGCCGCCACGCCAGAAGCTCTTCCTCGGTCTCGACGCGCAGGGCCAGGTGCCGCGACCTGTGCATGAGGTCGTCGGGGGCCTGGTCCCGGGGGAGGCCGAAGAAGTAGAAGAAGGCCAGGTGGTTCCCCTTGCCCAGCCCGAAGAAGAAGTGGACGAAGTCCGGGAAGCTCTCCGACAGCCAGCCGGTCCCGGTCACCGCGTGGACGAGCGGCAGACCGAGGGCGTCGCGGTAGAAGAGCACCGTCGCGTCGGGGTCCCAGGTGACGTGGGCCAAGTGGTCGACTCCCTGAAGGGAGAGCTGTTCGTGGGAAGCGGGACCGGCCGCGGATTCCATGCGTGTTCCTTTCGTGCTGTGAGCGGGTGACTTCCGTTAGGGGTGGCGCAGCGCCGCAACCGGTGCCGGCGGGGTTCTGTCCCCGGCCGGCTGGACGGGAATGTGCGCTGCGTCGACGAGCTTCCGGAGCGCCTTCTTGTCGGTCTTTCCGACCGCTGTCCGGGGCAGGGCGGGAAGCAGCACGAGCAGTTCCGGTGCCTTGAAGGCCGCGACGCCGCGGTCGAGGAAGGACTGCCGGATCTCGGGCAGATCGAGCGTCTCGCCCGCCCGGAGGGCGACGCAGGCGCACACCGTCTCGCCCAGCTCCCGGTGCGGCGAGGGTATGACCGCGACGTCGGCGACCTGCGGCAGGCGGCGTACGAGGTCCTCGACCTCGTCGGCCGAGACCTTCTCCCCGCCCCGGTTGATGAGGTCCTTGGTCCGGCCCTCCACGACGAGGTTGCCGGCCGCGTCCTGGCGGACGACGTCCCCGGTGCGGTACCAGCCGTCGGCGGTGAAGGCGCGCGCGTTGTGCTCGGGTGCGGCGAAATAGCCCCGGGGCGTGTAGGGGCCGCGGGTGAGGAGCCGACCGGGCCGGCCGTGCGGCACCGGGACGTCGTCCTCGTCCACGACGAGGACTTCGTCGTCGGGGCAGATGGGGCGCCCCTGAGTGGTGACCACCAGGTCGTCGGGGTCGTCCAGACGTGTGTAGTTGAGCAGCCCCTCGGCCATGCCGAAGACCTGCTGGAGACGGCCGCCCAGGCCGGCCATGAGGCTCCGGGCTTCTGTGGGGGAGAGCACGGAGCCGCCGACCTGGAGCACCT